>JAWAFI010000001.1:0-34510 GCA_038890615.1 Candidatus Anstonellales archaeon
GAAAAGATACTTAAAAGTATAAAATATGAAAGAAAAACTAGCGGAGATATTATTGGATTAGTGGAGAATAAATCTGCAAAATCAAGAACTTTGTTAATTCCTGTATATAAAGAACGTAAAGAAGCTATTAAAATAGAGGAGTTGCCTAAATTCGAAGGTAATAAAAAATTATTAACTGCTTTTTTAGAATGGTTTGAAGATGATAGAATCATCTATTCTACTTTTTCAGATTATAACCATAATATAAAACCAAAAGATATCAAAAAGATTAAAGAGTTTCTAGAAAAGGGTAACTTTAAAGACTCTGACTCTTCAGATATTTTTGTAAAAACAAATCAGCTTTTCAATCATATTAATATTATTTTAAAAGATTTTGAGAAATTTAAACAATTAGAAAATGAAATAATCCATTTCAAAAAAATCAAAGTTATCTTGAGTTTAACAGAATTACAGGAATTAGGGGATAAGATAAAACGAGTTAGTGGATATGATGATTCTGTCAAAGAAAAATTAAAACAATTGCTAGAATCTAAAAAAATAGATATTAATGAATACACCAATAAAATAGAGGAGATTAGTAAAACCTCTAGTGAAGAGAAATTCAAAGACTTAAAAATTAAGAGTATAAAAAATCATTACTATCTTCCTTTAATAATCTCTGAAAATGATAAAATAGATTACATAAATCATATAATAAAAGTTGAAAGTGAAAGAAAATTTATTGAGAATCTTGAAGAATATCTAAAAAAAGATGGCAATATATTCAAAGCTTGCAATTGGTGGATGTTCAGTAAAATTGATGAAAATCTTGATGAAATCTACATTCCTTACTATAATAAATCTATTAATAAAATTGAAAAGTTTAAACCAGATTTTATTTTTTGGTTAAAAAAAGGAGATGAATATTTTATAATCTTTATAGACCCCAAAAGTATAAAGTACACTGACTTTGAATACAAAGTAGATGGTTATAAAAGAATATTTGAGAAAGAAGGGGAAATAATTGTTTTTGATGTAGAAGGAAATAAGATAAAAGTCTACTTATTCCTGTATACAGAAGATAAAAATAAATTATCAGAAGGTTATAAAAAATATTGGTTTGATAATTTTGAAAATATTGAAGATCTTTTATGTTGATTTTATTGTAAAATTTAAAGACGGCTCAATAGGCCTATTTGATGCAAAAAGCGGAATAACAGCAAAAGATGCGAAGGAAAAAGCCGAAGCTCTGCAAAAATACATAAAAGAACAAAACAAAAAAGGTAAAAAACTAGTCGGCGGAATTATTGCACAGAAAAGAAAAGGAGATGAAACTCTTTACTTAAATGACAAAGATATTTATGAATATAATCAAAATTTAGGTGGTTGGAAGATATTAGAATTATAAGCCCCAGCCCTTATGGAGAAATTGAATGATAAAAAAATAAGAAAAAACTGCGGCAACAACATAAATTTTTTTCAACTCTGTTCGGATTTTTCAGCCATATGGGGAAAATTCTCACGAGGAAAAACTTCGTTTACCCGCATATGTTGTGTTAGGGCGAAAGAGGGTATTTTGCCATATATAGGTGTGATTGAAGCACTATAAGGTAGGGAAACAGGAGCAATGAATTCACCAAGAGGATTACAATAGGGGAGATTGATGAAGGAAGGATTGCAAATAGCATAAGCTCAACTGCGCTTAATGCTATGAAGGCAGTGCCAATCCAAAGCACTAGCAAGTGAAGCTTCCTGCTAAGCATTTTCACTGACTCTGAAATTGCTCTTATCGGGCTAAGGTCATCAATCACTATTGCAGGTGGGACGAAAAACAGGAGCACTGATGCAAAAAGGGTAAAAAGCGGATAAAGGAAGGAGTGGTAGGGCAGGTCTATTGTAATCAGCTGGACAAGCAGGGAGAAAAGTATTAGCACTGAATAGATTAGGAAAACCCAGATTGCATACCTTCCAAACCCTTCTATTATGCTTTCCTTTATCTTTGTAAGAGTTTTCTCCTCTTTTATCACTATGTTTATATTGACCACTACATCGCTTATTATGAAAAGTGAAACTAGGTAAAATAAGATTATTAACGCTGAATCAGCAGAGGTTAAGTTGCCTATGCTACCTGTGCGAAGGAATGCTGAACCCAAAGCTATGTAAGTTGGCGCAGGAAGCAGGTAGATTATAAACAGGGAAAGAAGCCCTGGCACTGAAAGAAGCATTATTGCCGGAAGGTGCTTTTTGAATGTGTAGAGTGCATCTTTGAGATAGTAAAGCATGTTTAGTAATTAGGGGAGGTTATTTAAAAGATTATTGAAACTCTGCTCAGTCCATAAAGTCCTTTGGAGTAGGAGGCTCAGGGCTCTCACCCTTCCTCTTTCTTATGCTCGAAACAACCTCTTTCATAAGCTCCTTCGGAAGAGGGTCAAAGCCAGCATATTCTTGATACCATATTGCTCTTCCTTGCGTTACCCCCCTGAGGGCATTTGAGAAGCCAAACATTTCAGCAACAGGGAATATAGCGTGGATAGTTGCTGTTTCTTCTTCCTGCTCCATGTTTATAAGCTGGCCCCTCCTTGAACCAAGGAATGTTAGCACAGCTCCTGCAAAATCCTGCGGGACTTGTATTAACACTTTTTGCTTTGGCTCCAAAAGGATGGGATTTGCCATAAGAATTGCTGCATAGATTGGCCTCTTTATTGCAGGAATCACTTGTGCAGGCCCCCTATGGATGGCATCTTCGTGGACAGATGCATCCACAAGCTTGACTTTTATTCCTATTGTCTTCTCTTTTGCGAGCGCGCCCTTGTCCAAGGCCTCCTCAAACCCCTGCACAAGAAGCTCTTCACATTCATTCAAGTATTGGATTCCCTTAGTAGCATCTATGAAGACGCTTTTGTTATAAACATCCCAGACATTCTTCGCCTCGTCCCTGCTCATCCCCGCCTTTATGTATGCCTCTATTGCCTCCTTGCCCTTTGGCCTTCCTTCAGGGATCTGGCCTTCCTCTATTGCTTTCTGGAGCTCTGGCTCAAGGGGCTCTACAGTTACTATGAAGCGGTTGTGCTTGTTTGGCGATTTGCCTTCCACTTCAGGGCTCTTTGATGTTATTGTTTCTCGATATGAAACTATTGGGGGTGAAGTAATTATCTCAACCCCTTTTTCTACGCGTATTTTATATTCAATGATTTCAAGGTGGAGCTCACCCATTCCTGACATTAAGTGCTCGCCTGTTTCTTGGTTAAGCTCTATCTTTAATGTAGGGTCTTCTTTTGAAAGGGTCATAAGGACCTCCACAAGCTTTCCAAGCTCCTTGGGGTTCTTTGCCTCTATTGACTTGGTTACAACCGGCTCAGAATAGTGCTTTATCTGCTCAAATGGCTCAATTGGCTTTGAGCTCACTGTTTCACCAATGAAAAGATCACGGACTCCAACAACCCCTACTATGTTCCCTGCTACAACCCTGTTTACAGGCACCCTATCGGGCCCCATATAGATTGCAACCTGCTGCACCTTTGAGTATGTCTTCTTTGAGTATACATACAGGTCATCCCCTTTCTTAATGCTGCCTGAGAAAAGCCTTATGATTCCTACTTCTCCTGCATGTTTGTCATAAACTATGCCGAAGCATACCCCTATTATTGGCCCATCTGGGTTGCAGGAGATCATGCTTTTTCCTTCTTCGCTTGAAGGATCTCCTTTCCAAAGCACCGGAACTCTGTAAGCCTGCGCGGCCTTTGGGTTGGGTAGATTCTTTATGACCATCTCAAGAAGCACTTCGTCCAACGGGCTTTTCTCAACCAGCCATGCATGATCCCCTAATGAGCACTTCTCATATATATCCTTAAAACCTATCTTGAACTTTTGCATTGAAGAAACGCTTACTGCCCATTTGTGGAATGCGCTCCCAAAAGCAATGTTCCCCTTGTCCACCCTTATGAGCCAATCATCCTTGTGCTCTTTTGGAGCATTTGCTGAAATTATCTTGTTTATGTGGTTAAGTATCTTTATTATCCTTGCTTGCATCTGCTCTTGGTTGATCTTAAGCTCGTTGATGAGCCTGTCTATCTTGTTTATGAAAACAACTGGCTTTGCCTTCTCCTTGAGCGCCTGCCTCAGCACTGTTTCTGTCTGAGGCATCACGCCCTCAACTGCGTCAACCACAAGCACGACTCCGTCAACAGCGCGCATTGCCCTGGTAACATGGCCGCCAAAGTCAACATGGCCCGGCGTGTCAATTAGGTTGATTACATAGGTCTTGCCTTCAAATGTAAAGCCAAGGGATATGTTGGCTGCCTTTATAGTAATGCCGCGGGCCTGCTCCTGCTCATCAAAATCCATTATCCTCTGCTCGCCTGCAAGCTCCTTAGATATAAGCCCTGCACGCGCTACAAGCGAATCAGTCATTGTGGTCTTACCATGGTCAACATGGGCAACTATAGCGATGTTCCTGACAAGCTCTATATTATTCATTATCTTTTCTACTTCTTCTGCAACCATCTCTTTCTTTGCCATAATATCACCTGGCGCTCTTGGCTATCCTTTCAATTTCATCCTTTTTCTTTATGGAATAGCTGTTCTGGTGGTCCCCTTGCGCAGTAAATATTATCTCATCTGCCAGCGCATCGTCAATCTTTTTCTTTTTATTGAAAGAGGATAAGATTGTTGAAAGCGCTATGTTGCGGAGAGCCATGTCCAATCTCCTTGTAGCTGAAAGGTCAACTGCCAACTGGTATGAAACCCCTCCATATGCAACCCTGGTAATATCCTCGTTTGGCGCTGCATTCTCAAGCGCTTTTACGAAAACCTGCAAGGGGTTCTTCTTTGTCTTTTCCTCAATCTTGAGAAAGGCATTTTCCACAACCTTGATCAGCCTTAGCTTCTTCCCCTGCAACTGACCTCCGCTCCTTATAACCTTGCCTGAGGTCTTCTCACCAGTCCCTCCCCTCATAAGCTTGTTCACAAGGCGCTCTACGACATTTACAGAGCCCTTCTTAAGCGAGCCCTTTATGTGCCTTCCGTGCGTGTGCGGAACCCTCACAGGAGTGAAAGAAATAACCTGAGCCAATGACTTGTCCTCAACAATTATCCCTTCTGTTTCCCATC
This sequence comes from Candidatus Anstonellales archaeon, assembly GCA_038890615.1. Classification (GTDB taxonomy): domain Archaea; phylum Micrarchaeota; class Micrarchaeia; order Anstonellales; family J096; genus JAWAFI01. The sequence goes on from JAWAFI010000001.1 coordinate 5,089, forward strand.
TGTTAAAGAGTTTCATCTTATTACCTCTTTGCCTTCTCCTTCTTTCCTTTTCTGAGCATCTGCAAATCTACTCCATTTACTGAAACAACCTTGTAGCGCACCCCTGGGATTGAGCCCATCTGGCCTCTCTGCGACCCTCCAAGCCCTGCTATCTCCACTTCATCGTGCTCTTCTATGAAGCTTATTGCCTTATTCCTCGGGGCATGGGCAGTAACCACCCTTCCATCCTTGAGCTGCACCCTAACGCACTTTACAAGGCCCGAGTGGGGCTGCTTCTGCTCAAGCACCACCTTTTTTATTACTATGCCGCTTTTCTGAGGGGACTTGCCCATCGGGTCATACTTTGCCTTGAGCTTGAGCTTTCTTGCTTTCCACTTCTTGCTTTTCCACTTTAGCTTCTTCCTCTTCCTTAGGAGGTTTCTTCCTGCGAATTCTCCGTTTGCCATTAATTCACCATTTAGGCTAATACAAGTTTAGGGAATAGCGGTGCCACCATTTAAAAAACTTTCTATGAGGGGGCAAAGCAATAGGAGGGGTAGAAGGCTTAAAAATATGGGCCAAAGAACAGATTTATGAAGATTGAGAAGAAGGAGAAAAGGGGCACAGGGGTAAGGGGAGGAATAGGGGAGGGGATGGCGCAGGAAGGGGAGGGGAGGAGGATAGGGGAGGAAGAGGTATTTAGGAGGGTCTTGAGGAGTGTTAGGAGCGGGGCAGAGGATAAGGAGGCATTTGAGGAGCTTAGGAGGATTAATAAGGAGAGGAGGGAAGAACATAAGGAGAGGGCTAAGGAGCTGGGGAAGGAGTTGTATGAAGAGTCTTGTAAAAAAGAATATTCTTTGGACAAGGTGGTAATGCTGGTGCTGGAAGGGGCTGATTTGGAGTTTAAGGATGATTATGGATGGACGGCGTTGATGAGGGCTGCGTTGAATAGCAAGAAAGATGCTGTTAAGGTCATGCTTGAAAATGGAGCAAATCCTTTTTTGAAAAGTAATAAAGGGAGAAAAGCAATTGATTTTGCTGGAGATGAAGAAACTAAAGGTCTTTTAAGAGAGTTTATTAGTAAAATGGATAAAAGGGTTAAGGAAAGGATGGAAAGGGAGGCTGAACTGAGGTTTTCGCTTATAGAATGCAATAAGGAAAAAGCAAAAGGTTTGATGAGGGAGGTGCTGAGTGGTTAATTTTTAAAATTCTGAGTGATTAAGGCTAAAAAGGGCTTTGGAGGAAAATAGGAGGCATTGATGCAGGCCAAAAGAGCAAATGTTCATTTTTTTCTAGTTGCCAGAACATAGCCGCCAATAAGCACTAGGAGCAGGATTACAAAGGAGAGGATGTATAGGGCTATTGGCTGTGGCTTTGTCAGGAAGTAAGGGGCTGATGAAGGGAGGGGGGCCTGTATTGCAGGATCACCAAAACAGCGCATGCAGTACTCTTGGCCATTTGAGCAGATGCAGTTTGCCTCAAGCGCTTTCCACTGGCCTGCGCAGTAGTATATGTTCTTGGAAGAGGAGGAAAGCGAGGAGATCAAGCTGATCTCTGAATCAGAAAGGGAAATTATGCCTGCATCCTTCATTGCCAAAAGGTCGCTTGAAACAAGGGAAGGCCAATCAAAATTGGCTGGGTCAATGGAAGAAGCCTGAATGGCCCCATCTTGGGCTATTGAGTAGGGGAGGCGGAAAAGGATTCCGTGCCTATCTTGGCTTGAAACGAATATTATTGCCACTTCTGGGTTGGAAGGGGAGCGGAGGGTTATGTAATCTCCTGAGAAAGCGCATGTATCTTTTGTGCATAGGGAAGAAAGCAATGTGCTGTCAAAATCAACAGATATAAAAACAGTGAACTGGTGGTCAAGAGCTACGCATGCGAAAAGAGGGTTCAAAAGCATTAGCAAAAGCAAGGCGTTTTTCATGCAAATATGAAAACTAAAGGATTTAAATTGATTTTGAGTAGGTTAGGAAAACACCTAAAATGACAGAATGCAAATACCTGCAAGAGAAAAAACTATCCCTCTCTTTATATAATCTCTTTTATTTCTTCATCTTTTGCCAAACCATAAGCTGTCCATCCTCCCCCGCCTACAATAAAAGGATCAGCCCCTGCCTTAACCAGCACCTCCACAGCCTCCTTATACCTATATACACCAACCTACATCAACGCCGTCTATCCATGATCCTTTCCTCCTTTAAACCACTCCTCTCAATTCCTTTAGAAGAGCCCTTCTTTTCCTTCCCTTTCTTATCCTCTTTTTCAATTGCCACAATATCCTTTCCTACCCTTTTCTTTTTAACCCTTGCTCACTTAGACTAGCATCTTCCTAACAATTATCCCAGCAGCTCTTTTATTGCAATCTTTTAACATATATTTTAAACCCATTAAAACTATTTCCATTTCTTCTTCTGTTAATTTTTCACCTTTTTCTGTTTTTTTAACCAATGCCTCTGCTTCATATATCCTTATAATCTCTTTTATTTCTTCATCTTTTGCCAAACCATAAGCTGTCCATCCTCCCCCGCCTACAATAAAAGGATCAGCCCCTGCTTCCAAAAGCATTTCTACAATTTCTCTACTAGCCCTATTTTTAGCAGCATCCATCAAAGCCGTACTTTTCCATTTATCCTTCACATCCAACTTCACCCCAACCTTCAAAAGTATCTTAACAATCTCCTTACTATTCCAGTAAACAGCACCCATCAAAGCCGTCCTTCCATCTTCAGCCTGCACATCCAAATTAGCCCCTTCCAAAATCAGCCTTAAAACCTTTTCAACACTATGAGGATAGCTTCTGCATTCCTGCATCAAATTCTCCCCTAAATAATTAGCTTTTATCTCTCCAATCTCTTCCCTCCTCTCCTTATTAATCCTCCTAAGCTCCTCAAAAGCCTCCTTATCCTCTGCCCCGCTCCTAACACTCCTCAAGACCCTCCTAAATACCTCTTCATCCCCTATCCTCCTCCCCTCCACTTTCCCTTCCACACCAATCCCTTCCTTTCCTTCCTTGGTCGTTTCCTTGCTCGTAGAACCCTCTTTTTCCTTATCTTTCCCCTTTACCTCCATAATTTATTTTCCTCCAAAGACTTTTTAACCTTGAGTATAGATGCAAAAAGATATTCGCCGAGGGTGGGATTCGAACCCACATGCCTTTTCAGGCACCAGATTGCCCAAAACCCTCGAGTCTGGCGCGTTGACCTGGTTCCGCCACCTCGGCACTACTTTCTTTCTCCGTATATCCTTAAGAATGCTTCATAGGTTTCAAGCATTCTAGGACTTATAGATGACCTTCTGCTCTTTATTATATTCTCTATTAACTGCGTGCTTACTTCCATCCTTTGCCCCCTCAGCTCAGATCTAAGGGCCAGCATCTTTGCCTCCTGCGCTACAGCAGCTATGTCAGCCCCGCTAAATCCATCTGTGATTTCAGCCAGCCTATCAAAGTCAATTTCTCCCTTTATTTTCTCCAGGTTTATCCTGAATATCTGCTCCCTTGTCTTTTTGTCAGGCGGGGGGACATACACCACCTTGTCAAACCTTCCTGGCCTTAGCAAGGCAGGGTCAAGTATCTCTGGCCTGTTTGTTGCGCCCATTACCAGAACCCCTTTGCTCTCCCTTATGCCATCCATCTCAACCAGCAACTGGCTAACCATATCAAGCCCACCACCGCTCCTCACAGAAGCAATAGTGTCAATCTCATCTATGAATATTATTGCAGGGTGTGCCTCTCTTGCCCTTGCAAATATGTCTTTTATTTGTGCTAGCCCGTTCACCATGCCTCTCTCAACAAGCTCTGCACCGCTGGTATAGTAAAAAGCAACATCCATCTCGCTTGTTGCTGCTTTCACTATAAGTGTTTTTCCGCATCCAGGAGGCCCAAAGAGCAATATTCCTTTGTAGGGCTTAATTCCGTACTCTTTCATTTTCTCTTCGTGCAGAAGAGGCAACTCTATTGCCTCTCTTATGCTATTCTTGACCTCTTCCATGCCAGCTACATCCTCCCATCTAACCTTCTTTACCTTTTTCTCCTCAACCTTTCCAATTCTCCTCTCAAACTCCTTCCCAAACTGCTCGTACTTTTCAAGCATTGTAAGTGTTGCTGACGGCTTTACAAGGGCAATTATTTTGAGCAAGTCCTCTGTTGTTATAGGCATGTCTTTACCTGTCTTTATTGCTCTTTCAGCCACCTCTTTTTTTGCTTCATCAACAACGAACTTTATGTCTGCTCCTGAAAAGCGCGGCGTTTTGCTACCAAGCAGCTCGTAGTTTATGTCCCCAATCAAAAGCCCCCTTAAATGCACCTCAAATATTTTTGCCCTTTCTTCTGCATTTGGCAACCTCATGTAGATTATCCTGTCAAACCTTCCTGGCCTTGTCAATGCAGGGTCTAATATGTCAGGCCTGTTTGTGGCTGCAACTACCACTACTGGCTTTCCGCTCTTCACAAAGCCATCCATCTCCTGCAGGAATGCATTAAGAACATTTGCCATGTATGCGCTTGTGCTGTCCCCACCAGACTCCCTCTTCCTTCCTATTGTATCTATCTCATCAAAGAATATTATGGTTGGTGCGCTCTTCCTTGCCTCTTCAAAAAGCTCTGCTATGTTTTTCTCTGTTTCACCAACATACTTGCTTATTAGCTCTGCTGTGTTTACCTGTATGAAATTGTATTTTAGCTCTGCTGCAAGCGCCCTCATAAGCATTGTCTTACCTGTCCCAGGAGGCCCAAACAGGAGCACCCCTGTAGGAGGCTTTATCCCATAAAGCTCTGCCTTCTGCTTGTATTCAAGAGGAGTCATTATTGCCTTCCTAAGCTCTTCCTTTACATCTTCATAACCTCCTATGTCATCAAGGCCCTTTTCCTTTATGCTATACTTCTGTATTCCTAACTTGCCAAAACTTCGCATCCTGTCCTCTGCCCTTAGCTCTCTTTCCCTAGATATGCTTACCCCAAAGTAGTTTAGAGCAAGGAGTATTAAGAATGGAACAACAGCATAGCCGAAAAGAAGGAAATTGAAGGAAGGGATAAGCTTTGCCGCCCATAGCCCTGCATAAAGGAGAGGAATTGCCAAAAGCGCTAAGCTGGCAGTTGCCTCGCCAAATTTTTTTACATAAGTCGGAACTATCGCAATTGCAAACAGCACTGCTATCCATAGCGCTAGATGGAAAATGCCTATGTCCTTTATGAAGAAATTGACAATGTTTCCTGCCATGACCCCTATTGCATTGTTCAGTTCAATTGCCCCTTGCAGTGAGAACTGCGCCCCTATCCTTCCTGTTACTTCACCCATTTTCTGTATATCTGGCGCTTTTCCAAATTGCAAAGCCCCTGAGTGCGTATAAGCATTAGGGTTAAAAGGTATGAGAAGATTGTTCTCAAGCTGCCACATACCTGAAAGCAGGATTATGAGAAAAACAGAAGGGGCAGCAATCAAGGCTGCCTTCTTTGAGCCGAAGTAAAGGGCACTGCCTGCAATAACCAGATAAGTCAACGGTGCAAGGAGTGAGAATGGAAACTGGGCAAATGCTGAGCAAATTATCATTGTCAGGACAATTATTATGTCCCAATGTGTAGAATACTTGAAAAATACCAAAGAGAGGGCAAGCAGGTAAATCCAACCCCATCCGCTGCTCTGGTAGATGAATGAAGGAGCTGCCAGTATGTACAAGGCAAGTGTTGCAATGAGAGCATTTTTGACTGCCAAAGCACCTACTACCAGCGCAAGGGCAACAACCAATATTAAGTGGTAATATGGCACTGCAGAATAAAGGAAAAGACCAGCAAGGAAAAACATAAAGAAAACGCCAAGCCATTCGCTTTTCTGAACTGTTTTTATATAACTCCCTACTAACTGCCTCTGCATCTCAACCTGGGTTGTTGCATTGCCCATATTAACCTCTATTTACTATTTAACAAATCCAATGTTTTAATAAGTGTTTCCTCTGGTGCCAGCAACACTATCCTCATGCCTGGCTTCTTTTCACCAAAGCCGCTGTTTGGAACCCCTAGTATCCCGTGCTTTACTGCAAAGTCAAGGGTTTCTTTCTTGTCGTCCTTCCAATTGTCCACAAATAGCAAGGTATAGAAAGCACCTTGTGGGTTAGTCCATCCAATCTTTCCAAGGTTTTCGCCAACTGCCTTTGCCCTTTTCCTTATTTCTTTTGTAAACTCATAAGCATGCTTTTTCTCAACCTTTAATGCCTTTGCCGCCCCTTTTTGCATCTCCCAGTTTATGCTCAACCTGCTGTTTGATATTCTCCTTATTGCATCCCTTATCCCATCCATCTCTGGGCCTTTCACTACTATCCATCCTACTCTTGCGCCAGGGTAAGTCAAGTTCTTTGAAACGCTTGAGCCGTAGATGTAATTTTCAGCCCCTGCTTTATGAAAATCAGGCCTTTCCCCAAAGCATATCCTGTCATATGCCCCATCGTAGAATATCACGCACCTATTTTCTTCTGCAATCCTTGCCATTTCCTTAAGCTGCTTTTGAGGGTAGACTTTCCCGCTTGGGTTGTTTGGGTTTATTACCACACACATCTTTGAACCCTTCACTGCCTTCTCAAAGCTTCTTAGGTTTACCCCATATTCATTCTCCTCGTAAAATTTTACCTTTGCCCCTTTGGTTTCTGCTTTCGTTATGTAAAGAGGGTAGGTCGGCCTTGGCAGGGCTATGCCATCCCCTGGGTTAAGTATCGCGTCATAAGCAATAGAAATCCCTTCACTGAGACCCTGGGTTATAGTGACATCATCGGCTTCTGCCCTTTCCCTTCTTGCTACTGCTTCTACGAGCTCTTCATCCCCTTTTGAGGGGGCGTATCCTTTGTAGTTTTCTTTAATTGCTTCAACAATGCCTTCCATAAACTCTTTCGGAGGGGAAAAGCCAAATTTTGTAGGGTCTCCTATGTTTAACCAAGCAACCATTCCTTTGCGCCTTTTTCTCAATTCATCTACTATATCTCTTATCTCATATTTTACTTTTTTGCTCATTCTGCTTGGTGTAATCATGCTCTTCTTTATCTAATGGTTTTTTAATACTTAATCAAAAGCCTCTCAACCAGCCCTCCAGCTATTTTATTGCAATTATTTAATGCCATCTTCAGAGCAACTTTCATTAATTTTTCCTCCTTTTTATTCAGCCCTTCCTCTTTCTCCATTTTCCTTAATACTCTTTTTATACGTTTCATATAATTATCTAACATTTTCTTTATCTCTTCATTTCCTGCCAAATCATAAGCACTCTCTCCATCATTATTTACAATAAAAGGATCAGCCCCTGCCTTCAGAAGCATCTCAACAACCTCCTCATGCCTATTCTCAGCAGCATACATCAGCGCAGTCTCTCCATCATTATCCTTCACATTCACATCCGCCCCTTCTAAAACCAGCTTTACAACCCTTTCTAAAGAAATCTTCTCCTTTTCCTTTTTGCATTCATTAATCAATTTCTTCCCAAGCCTTTCAGCCCTACTATTATCTTCCCCTTTCCTTTCCCTGTTAATCCTCTTAAGCTCCTCAAAAGCCTCCTTATCCTCCTTCCCGCTCCTAACAGCCTCCAAAACCCTCTTAATAACAACATCCTCCCCCATCCTTTCCTCCTTTAAACCACTCCTCTCAATTCCTTTAGAAGAGCCCTTCTTTTCCTTCCCTTTCTTATCCTCTTTTTCAATTGCCACAATATTCTTCTCTACCCTTCCTTTTTAACCCTTGCTCACTCAGCCTAGCATCTTCTTAGCAATTATCCCAGCAGCTCTCTTATCACAACCTTCTAAAGCATACTCTAAAACCCTCCTTCTCATTTTCTCATTGCTTACTTCTTCTCCTTTTTCTATTTTCTTAAACATATATACCCTTATAATCTCTTTTATCTCTTCATTTCTTGCCAAATCATAAGCACTCTTTCCATCATTATCTACAATAAAAGGATCAGCCCCTGCTTTAGCCAGAACCTCCACAACCTTCTTATGCCCATTCTCAGCAGCCCTCATCAGCGCCGTCCATCTAAAATAATTATAATTATCCTGCAAATCCAAATTAGCACCTGCCTTTATCAGCATCTTAACAACACCCTCATTCCCATTGTCAGCAGCCCTCATCAGCGCAGTCTCTCCATAATTATTCTGCAAATCCAAATTAGCACCTGCCTTTATCAGCATCTTAACAACACCCTCATTCCCTTCAAAAGCAGCCCACACCAGCGCCGTCCATCCACCATTACCCTGCAAATCCAAATTAGCACCTGCCTTTATCAGCATCTTAACAAACTCCTCATGCCCCCTCCAAGCAGCCCTCATCAGCGCCGTCCATCCACCATTACCCTGCAAATCCAAATTAGCACCTTCCAAAATAAGCTTTACAACCCTTTCAACTGAAACTGTTTTCTCTTTTTCACACTCTTTTATCAGCTCTTTTCCAATCATATTGCTCCTTCCCTCTCCAATCTCTTCCCTCTTCTCCTTGTTAATCCTCCTAAGCTCCTCAAAAGCCTCTTCATCTTCTTTCCTACTCCTAACAGCCTCCAAAACCCTCTTAATAACAACATCCTCCCCCATCCTTTCCTCCTTTAAACCACTCCTCTCAATTCCTTTAGAAGAGCCCTTCTTTTCCTTCCCTTTCTTATCCTCTTTTTCAATTGCCATAATATTCTTCTCTACCCTTTCTTTTTAATCCTTGCTCACTTAGCCTAGCTTAAAATGAAAAGAATGAATTCATGCGCAGAAAGCATTGGTAGCGAGGAGAAGAGGGCAAAGCCAAGCAGGAAAAGGATTGCGCCCAATAGCTGGCTCCATAGGAGAACAGGGAAAGGCCCAATAGAGCAGATAGCCCTTGCTGCTATGAAATCAGCAGTGCCCCAGCTGAGCATTGAAGCAGCCCCAAAAAGGACTCCTGCAGGAATGTCCATTTGTGATAGCGAAAGGAGCAATAATTTAAACATTTCTTTTCTAAAAAAAAGATATGGAAAGCTTTGTGCCTGAAAAGGTCTTCTTTGTCAAGGGAGTAGGGGTACACAAAGACAGGCTCGCTTCTTTTGAGCTGGCCCTAAGGGATGCAGGAATAGAGAAATTCAACCTAGTGTATGTGTCTAGCATATTCCCGCCTAAGTGCAAGATAATACCGAAGTCAGAAGGGCTGAAGCACCTGCGGCCAGGGCAGATAATATACTGCGTGATGGCAAGGAATGAAACGAATGAGCCAAACAGGCTCATATCAGCAGCAGTAGGGCTTGCAATACCAAAGAACAAAAGCTTCTACGGATACCTTTCAGAACACCATGCATACGGCCAAAAGGGGGAAAGCGCAGGGGAATATGCAGAGGACTTGGCTGCAACTATGCTTGCCTCTACATTGGGAATTCCATTTGACCCAAACAAGGCTTGGGACGAAAGGAAGCAGGAGTACAAGGCTAGCGGCCATATATTCAAGACAACGCATGTCTGCCAATCAAGTGAGGGCAACAAGGACGGGCTTTGGACAAGTGTTGTATCAGCAGCAGTTTTCCTTTGACTAACTCACCCTCTTGTATATTTTCTCTCCGGGCTTTATCGCGTTTGCGCTTGAGCCAAAGATAAAGATATCTCCATCTATCTTGCCCTTGAGCTCATAGAAAGAGTCGCCAGGCCTTACAACACCAGCCTCTTCCCACCTGCCCTTTAATTTTATTATCAGCATTTCACCCTCCTCTATCTGGGTTAGCTTCTTGTTGTTCCAGCGCAATATATCATTGATACTAACCCCATAATTCAAAGCAATGCTGTATAAAGTATGGCCTCTTTTTACACGGTGGCTTATGTAAGTTGTGTCCTGCGAAGCATCGTAATGGACAAATCCTTTTCCAATAACTCCTGTATTATCTCTCTGAGGCGTTATTTCTTTATCTTTCTTAGGAATTATGGGATCCTTGACGCTATGCTTAGGCATCTTTTGTTCAGTAAGCTTTTTAGAAGGGATTATCAGGTTAAGAACACCTGTTTTGGAGGCAGCTTCTATCTGATGGCTATTTAAAGAAATTAAATAGGCAAGGTCAAGCCCCCTACGCTTTGCCTCCTTTTCCAGCTCATTGTAGGCATCCTTTTTGAAATCAAAATACTGTGGAATTATAAGCACATCTCCTTCCTTAAGTTTCCTTGAAGAATATTTTGAGAAGCCATTAAGGGCCATCAAATCATCCATGTCAACATTGTGCTTCCTTGCTATGGAATAGAAATTATCACCTTTCTTGACCCTATATGTCCTGTGCTGCCTCTTTATGGTAATAATAGAGAAATCAGCTGGCTGGCGCGAGAAAAAATCGCTGTAAGCATGCATGCTATTTTTCTTGAAAAAATTTTCATCTGAAAGAGCCATTATAGTGCCCAAAAACTTTGGGGGGTAATAAGTGTTCTCTATGAAAGAAGAAGTTTTGCAGCCACCCTTGGCTTTTTTCAGTATGTAATTAGCAAAAAAATCTTTGTATACTTTGGCACCCTCAATCCTCCCTTCACCACCATTGTAGACAACTGTAGCAAGAAGCGGGTCGGTGCCAAACCTTGAGAGCAGATAGCTGAAATAAGCGCCTGCTGCCTCTGCACCAATTATAGGGTCAAACCTGTACTTTGGATCCTTGAACCCTGCCCTTGCGAAATCATCCCAAGTTTCAGGAAGGAATTGGAATAAGCCAGCAGCACCTCTGCTGGAAACTGAGAATTTCCTTCCATCTGACTCAGGTATGAATATGAAAACAAGGTCAAGCACATTGAAGCCATATGCTGCTATTTTTAGAACCTCATCAATGGTGCTATCACTTACGCCCTGCTTCCTTGCCTGCTCCCTGAAGCCCTTTTCAAAAGCGACCTTTAGATAAGGCATCAATAAATAAAAATCCTTGATTATGCCTTTTAAGTTGTAGCTTTCATTTTCCATATAAGAGGCCCAATATGAGCCTGCCTTAACTAAGAAATCCTCCCAGCTCCTTGAGGATTTTATAAGCTCGATAAGCTTTTTGTAGTCGTATTTTTGGAATGGCTCATCTATATTTTTTTTGCCTTTCCCTACTATGTCAAACTTAGAAAGAGAGGCTAATTCACTGCTTTTCATAAATAGTCATGTGCAGAACTATTTAAAAACAATTCACTCGTAGGCCTCAAAAGAGAGGTCGTTGAAGGAATACAATGGCCCTTCCTGCACTAGCACCTGCCTTGCATCCTCTGAGCGGAGCACGCTCCATGTGTCTGGGCTAACAAGGAACTCTTCAGGGGAGGTTATGTAAACAAAGATTGAGTTCTTTTTGGTTACATATATGCGCGCCTCGCATCCGTTGCTCCTTAAGAAAGAAAGGAAGAATATTGCCTTATCCATAACATCTGCGCCTTTGACTTCAATTATGTCAGGGAAATCAAGCCAGAACGAAACTGGGGGGTGGATGGTGCGGAACTTTGAAAAATAAGGTATGCCCAAGGAGATTGCCTTTTCGCAGCTTCCCCCAACCTCAAGCTCGGAGTTTATGGAGGCGATTACAGGATGGAAAGGCCTAACAAGGCTTCTCAGCTCAGCAACGCTCTTCTTTTCCTTCTCCTCAATAACATCCCTGTAGCGGTTCATTATCTTGCTGAGGAATCTGTGCAGCATCTCCTCCTTCTCTGTTTCGCTTCTCTCATTGTCCATGGGTAAAATACAGGGAAGGGGTTTAAAAACATTGGGGAAAATGGGATAAAGGCGGAATAGGCCATATTTGCGCTCTTACTGCTCGGCTGAGATAGGGCAAGGCGGAGGAAGGTTTATAAATATAACTAAATAAAAAACTTAACTTGTAATTGGTGCTTATATATGACAGATATAAGGAAACCAGCAGCGATGGGATTAGCATTCAGGCCAAGGAGCAGGGCAAAGAAGCAGCTTCCTAGGGCAACCACTTGGAAAGAAGGGGAGGAAGCAAGGATAGAAGGCTTCATAGGATACAAGGCAGGCATGTGCCAAGTGGCTTATCCAACTACTGAAAGGCTCTACAAAGGAAGGGAAATAGTAAGCGCAGCAACAGTGCTTGAAGTGCCGCCTATGGTCCTTTATGGGATCAGGGGATACAAAGGAGGCAAGGCAGTAGGAGATGAGCTATGCACAGATGAAGCAATACTCAAAAAAATAGGTATAAAAAAGAGGAAAGCAGCCAAGATTGACGAGAGCAAGATCGACAATGTAAGGGCCCTTGTCTATGCAGAGCCATCACTGACTGGGATAGGCAAAAAGCATATAGAAAGGGCTGAGTTTGGCGTTGGAGGAAAGGACCTTAAGGAAAAGATAAATTTCTTAAGGAGCATGCTGGGGAAGCAGTTCAATGCCTCAGATGTTTTCAAGAAAGGGGAATACATAGACATAATTGGGGTTACGAAAGGCAAAGGAATGCAGGGAACAGTCAAGAGGCACGGCACTGCGGTGCAGAGAAGGAAAGCAACTGGCAAGAGAAGGCATGTAGGCACATTGGGCCAATGGCACCCTGCTTATGTTTTTTACACTATCCCAAGGGCAGGGCAAATGGGATACCATAAGCGCACAGAGCTCAACAAGGTAGTGTGCGAGATAGGAAAGCCGGGAAAGAAGGAGTATAAGCACTACGGAAAGATAAAAAATGATGTAATTGTTGTATTGGGCTCAGTTATGGGGCCAGTGAAGAGGGCAGTGAAAATGAGGAGGGCGCTCAGGAAGGACAAATCGCAAATAGAAGTGAAGGAGCTTATCTGGTGAAATTATGAAAGTTGATGTTTATTCTGTTGATGGGAAAAAGAAAGGGGAAATAGAAAGCAGGATATTCGATGAGGACATAAGGGAAGACTTGATAAGGAGGGCTGCCCTAAGCGATTATAGCAAGGAGTACCAGCCAAAGGGAGCTTACAGGTACGCAGGCATGCAGACAAGCGCTTACTACAGGGGCGAAAAGGATGTTTACAGGAGCATGAAGAACATAGGCGGAGCAAAGCTCCCACGGGAAATAAGGCCAGGGGGAAGGTATGGGAGGGTTAGAAGGGTTCCCTTTGCAGTAGGGGGGAGAAGGGCCCACCCGCCAAAGCCGCAAAAAATAATAGTTGAGAATATCAATAAAAAGGAGTACATAAAGGCCCTAAGAAGCGCTGTTGCGGCTACAGCAAGCAGCGAGGCAGTGAAGAAGAGGGGGCATATATTTGAAAAAGTGCCAATAGTGGTTGATGGGCTTGAGGACCTTAAGAAAGCAAAGGAAGTTATAGCACTCCTTGAAAAGCTTGGTTTGATGAGTGATGTTGAAAGGAGCAAAGAAAGGGCTAAGAAGAGGGTTGGCAGGAAAGGTGGCACTAAAAGGCCAAAAAGCGTGCTTTTCGTTGTTTCAGGGGATTGGAAGGCAGGAGCAAACCTGAGCGGAAGCGATGTAGTGGTTGCAGGGAAAGCAAAGGTAAAGGATTTTGCGCCCGGAGGTGTTGCAGGGCGCCTTGCGGTGTATAGCTCAAAGGCTCTATCTGAACTGGAGGCGAGGGCATGATAATAAAGAAAGCAGTAAAAACAGAAAAATTCATAAGCAAGGTTGATTTTGAGGGCAAGATAACCCTTGAGGTTGACCTTAAGGCTACAAAAAAAGAAATAATTGAAGAATTCGAGAAAGTGAGCGGGGAGAAAGTGAAAAAGATTAACATCTACATAACACCTGCGGGCAAAAAGAGGGCAGTGATAAAGCTGGCAGACCCTGCAAAGGCAGAGGATGTTGCCCTAAAGTTCAAATTAGTGTGATAGCATGACAAAGAGAATAAGGTCGCAAAGGAGGGGGCGCGGAAGCAAGAGGTTCAGGAGCCCAGGATACAGGTTTGTTGCAGACATAAAGCTGCCGGAAAAAGAAGGAAAGGCGCAGGTGATTGATATAATAGATGATCCGGGTAGGAACGCACCGTTGGTTGAGGTGATGTTTGAGGACTTCACAAGAGGCTATATGATAGCCCCAGAAGGAGCTGCAGTAGGGGATGTTTTTGAGATAGGAGGCAATGCAAGGCCTGCAGTAGGCAATGTGCTAAAGCTAAAAGACATACCAGACAGCTTTTATGTTTATAACATAGAGAAGGTAAGAGGGGATGGGGGTAAGATGGTAAGGAGCGCAGGAAGTTATGCAATAATACTCTCTAAAGAAGGGAATTATGTGTATGTCAAAATGCCTACGAAGAAAATCCTGAAAATAGATGGAGAATGCAGGGCTGCCATAGGCGTGGTGGCAGGAGGGGGGGTGCTAGAAGCTCCGCTTGTGAAAGCAGGGAATTCATACTTCAAGTTCAAGGCAAAGGGCAACAGGAGATGGCCAGAAGTAAGAGGGGTTAAGATGAGCGCCTACAACCACCCGCACGGAGGAAAGCAGCACCATGTTGGGAAGCCAACTACAGTATCAAGGCATGCACCCCCAGGGTCAAAGGTAGGCCATATTGCAGCAAGGAGGACCGGCAGAAGAAAAGCAAGGATTCAGGAGGAGAGTGAAGAAGAATGAAGGTTGAGAAGTTCAGGGGGAAAACAGAGGAGGAAATAAAGAACATTTCTATAGATGAATTTCTAAATATGGTAAGTGCAGGGGCAAGGAGGAACCTGAAGAGGATGAACCTAAACTTTAGGTACAAGAAGCTCGTTGACAAGGTAAGGAAGCTGAAGAGCAAAGGAGGGATAAAGAAGCCGATAAAGACCCACCTTAGGGATGCAGTGATTATCCCGGAGTGGCTTGGGATAAAGTTCCTTGTGCACAACGGCAAGGATTGGAAGCCAGTAGAGATAACAATGAACAAGCTTGGCAGGAGGCTTGGCGATTTTTCCCATACAACAGGCAAGGTCATCCATTCAGGCCCAGGAGTAGGGGCAACTAGGGGAAGCAAGTTTGTGCCGCTGAAGTGATGGAAATGTATAACTCATTTGACTCAAAAACGCATGGGAAGGCCCGCCTTGAGGATGTTGATGTGTCCTTCAAGGATGCAGTTGCAGTGTGCAGGAGCATAAAGGGTATGGAAACCGAGAAAGCAATTGAATACTTAGAGGCAGTCAAGGAAATGAAAAAAGCGGTAAAGTACACAAAGTACAACAAAAAGATGGCACACAGAAAAGAGCTGGGCGGGCAGAAAGGCAGGTATCCAAGAAAAGCAGGAAGGATAGTTCTTAAAGTGCTGAAGGACGCAATTGCAAATGCTGAGAGCAAAGGGATAACTGGGGAGCTTGAGATTGTGCACGCTTCTGCAAACAAAAAGAACGTATTCAGGAGGATACAGCCAAAAGGGAGGCAAATATACTCAAACTATGAGACAGCCAGGATTGAGATTGTTGTGAGGGAGAAAAAATGACAATAAAGAATATTGAAAACAAATTTATAGCAGAGCCATTGCTTAAGGCAAGGATGAGGGAATTCCTAGACAAGAAGCTGGAAAGGGCAGGTATATCAAACATAGAGATACAGAGAACCCCGCTGTTCACAAAAATAATGATAGAGTGCCTCAACCCGGGCTATGTTATAGGGGCAAAAGGAAGGAGAAGCAATGAGCTAACTGATGAGATAAAGAAGCTATTTGACATAGAAAATCCACAGATATCAGTAATTGAGGTGCAGAATCCGTCAATAGAGCCACGCCTCGTAGGTAAGAAAGCAGCAAAGTACATTGAGATGGGGAAGAGGCTAAGGCCAGTAATGCAGAGGCTCCTCAAGTCAATGCTTGATGCAGGGGCTTTAGGTGGGGAAATAGTTGCAAGCGGAAAGCTAGGAGGCAAAGGGGCAAAATCAAGGGCTGTAAAAGTTAGCGCTGGCTATCTCCCAAAGGCAGGGCAGGTTACTGAAAGCGTCAAGGAAGCGCTTGTTGAGGCTCACACGAAAGCAGGCATAATTGGGATAAGGGTAAGGGTTGTACCGCCTGGCACAAAATTCCCTGACAAGGAAGTGAAGAAGATTGACCTCCCAAAAACAATTGCGAAAAGCAAGGAGAACAGCGAAAAGGAAGGGGGTGAACTTTGATGGCTGTTGTAAAAGCATGGGAATTGAGGCAGATGGGAAAGGAAGAGCTACTGAAGAAGATGGAAGAATATGGAAGGGAGCTAATGCTTACTGAAGCAAATCCGGGCAAAATAAGGGAGCTTAAGAAAGCCATTGCAAGGATAAAGACTGAGTTAAGGGAAAGGGAATTGGGGATTATCAGGAAGAAGGGGCCAAAAAGGAAAGCTGAAGAAAAGCCAAAGGAAAATTCTGCTCAATAATTCTTCTTATTTTTGCTTATTTTTCTTCGTGCCCTTCTCCTTTTTGAAAATAAGGGGCTCAAGCAGAAGAAGTATATGGTAGAATGCCTCTTTTGGGGAAACCCTGACAAATGCGCCTGCTGCATTCGCATGCCCCCCTCCATAGCCGTTGCACCTCTTTGCAAGAGAGGCCATCAGCGAGTTCAGGGCTATGCTTTTTATTCCAGAGGAGCGGGCGCTTACCTTTGTGCCTCCCTCTGATTCCTCAGCGACAAATACAAGGTCCGATACATTGCTAAGCAAAGCTGCAACAGATGAAGGGCTAACCTTGGTTGTTGAGAAAGCAATTACTTTATCGCTTATGAATACCCAGCTTGCTGATTGCAGTGCTTCTATTATCAATGGCCTTTCTTCTGGGGAAACATCTGAAGAAATGAAGCGCAGGACATCTTTCATGGTGCGCCCTGACTTGCTGAGCATGGACGCAAACTTAAGGAGTGTTTCAGATGAAGCTACTTTAAAAAGAACTGTGTCGCTTGCAATCCCAACTGAAAGAGCAAATAGGGCATTCTTGCTTAAGGAAGGTCCAAGAAGGTCGTATATTAACTCAGAGCACGAGGAGTAAGATGGGCGGATTATTGAGTGCCTCGCTTTTATGGGAAAAAGGTCTTTTTGGTGGTGGTCAATTACTAAGAACGCACTCTCTGCTCCTGCTAGGTTCTTGCTGTGGGTGTCAACAACTACCATGGCAGGGCCATCTGGGGGATTGCCATCGCTGTACGGAACTTTAAGGGATTCAAAAAGGAAATGGGCATCCCTCCTTGGCTTGTCCAAGTAAATCCTGGAATGGGGCAAAAGAGAATGCAGGGCTATGAGAGAGGCAGCAGAATCAAGATCAGCCCTTGAATGTGAAACAAGAGATACCTTATGCTTAGAGAGATAGGAAAGGATTTTAGTTAGTGCCGCCCTTTCCTTGCTCAGCGCCATGCATCCCCTCTTCTATCTTCTTGTAAAGCCTCTGCAGGGTGCTTTTCATCTTCTCCTCGTCCTCGTGGAGCACCTTTAGCTTCGCTTCTACAAATTTCTTGGTGCTCTCAAGCTCCTCCAATGCCTTTTCCTTGTCCTTCTCAATCATAACAGGCCCAACCATCTTGAATACGCTCTTGCCCTCGTACTCCTTAAGCTCATCCATTGCTAAGTTTATCTCATTAAGCTGGAGCTGGAACTGGTACTTCTGCATCATAGTAGACTGCAATCTCTTTTCCATTTCCTGGAATGTGGCTATATCTTCTTCGACTCCCATACTCAAAACCTCTCAAGCATCAATTGCCTGCAGATAGCGAAGGTAGCTGTCAGCAACGCTTCTAAGCAGGCCTATGTCAGAACTGGTTATTCGTAGTTTAAAAATCTTTCCATGCGCAGAAACCTCAACCTTAGCATCAGCCCTGCCTAAATCCTGCCCCTTTAGGGCTTTTAGCGCTGAAGAGCAGCTTCTGGCATCCTTGCACTCGTATAAAATCTCAATGGAGTGGCTCATATTTAAGCTCACCTTTCTTTGATTTCCCTACAAGCATAATTATAGATAATCGGCCTTTTTTGAATGAAGGGGATTCTAAAGCAAGCGGGTCAAGAGCAGGGCATTGGCTTGAGGAAATGGAGGTGATCTTAAGGGAAGCTATATAGCGTGGTTCCTTTGGGCCTGCCCTGAATATGGTAAGCACTCCTCCCTTCTCAACAACTCCTATGTACTCTTGGAAAATTGAATTTGCAATCTCGTTTAAGCGCACCATGCCCTTCCTCCCTCTCCTCACATAAGGCAGGCACAAGAATGAGGAAAGCTTTTTTGCTAGCGAGATTTCCTGCTTGCCCGGGCTTTTGGCAGTGGTTATCATCTAATCTGTTTTCACAGCTATCCCTACAGGGGGCCTTTTCACAAAGAGCACATGCTCCCCTGTGTCAGGGAATGAAAAATTCTTCTTGTTGACCTTCTCGTAATCAATCTTTTTTGTGCTAAGCTCGCTCATTTTGCCACCTTCCTTATTGTTTCTCCTGCGCCAGTAGTTGGAGTGTATGCCGCTCCTGCAATCTTAGCATTGCAAGACCTGCAAACCCATATCGCATTGCCGCTCCTCTTAAGGGAATTCTTAAAGCACTTGGGGCACTGGTAGCGCGCCCTTTTCTTGCTGAGCACTGCCTTGTGCATTTTCATTATTTTGGCTCCGTACCTGAACATCTAAATCACTCTTGAAGCGCTAGTCTCCTTAAGACCTTGCCTTTCTCAAAGGCCTTGTCAACAAGGGATAGTATTTCATCCTTTTTAAATGTTCCGCTGAGGCCCTTCTGCATTGAGCAGAGGTAGTTTTCAACAGTCCCTACTGTGTAGCGTGCATTGGAAGCGTTTTCCTCATCTAAAATAGCATCAACAACGATGTATTTGCCTATCTTGAAGAATGTGGTTGTAACTGGCACCTGCTTTAGGTCTAGGGATCCGGCATATTCCCCAGGAACTATCTTTCCATCCTCAACCTTAGGCATCCTTGTGTCCAAAAGCGCAGACACAGCTGCCAAAGAAGAGGCATCAAAGTAGTTGCCAAAGTGGTCTATGAGATAGATGTCAACGAAAATGCTTAGCACCTTCCCTTCCTCTATGAAAAGCGATTCCATATCGATGCACTTGCTTTCCCTTATGCCTCTGTCAACTACGCGCGCAAGCTCAATTGAGTTTGGGTCAGGTGGGCCTGGCTCAAATGTTTCAGAGGCAAGAGGCAGAAACTCTGCATTGACTATGAGCACCCCCTCATTAGGGGTGTCGGGAAAGGGCTCCATGATTCCAAATTTAACCCCTGAAAGCACTTGGGTTTGCCCAATCTTGACAAGGGCTGAACCCTCTGCATTCGGGATTACCCCTTTCTTAATGTCTATCTTCCTGTACTCGTCAAACTTCCTTCCGTCAATCCTAATGCCCTTCTCAAGCATGTTTATGATAGTTTCCCTTTTCATCTGGTAAATTACCTTTTCTGATCCTGCCATATTATCACAGCTCCAAGCCTTCTGCTTCTGCCTCTTCATAGCCCTTTATAAGGGCTTCTTTCTGAAGCTCGCCAACCTTGTTAGCAGCCTTCTGGCCCATCTCAAAAAGCTGAATGAACTCCTCCTTAGTGAGCATGCCATCCATCTGGAGAAGAAGCACTTCATCAGTGCCCCTTCTTATGGCAAGGGCAACATCTGACTGGCCGTAGTTGTCTTCAAACTTGTCAAGGTCAACGATGAGCTTGCCTCCTGCCTTGCCCATTGCAACTGCGCCAACAAGCCCCTTCATAGGTATTCCTGCGTCTGCAAGAGCCACTGAAGCAGCTGTTATTGCAGATACCCTTGTGCCTCCATCTGCCTGAAGCACATCCATAAAGATGTCTATCTGCGTGCGTGGGAATTTCTCCAGCATAACCACATTCTCGAAAACTTCCTTTATAACCTTGGAGAGCTCTGTGCTCCTCCTGTTAGGTCCTGTGCGTCCATGATCCTCTAAGGAGGCAAACGGGCTCATTGTGTACCTTGCACGGATTATTGCCCTATACGGGTTTTCCTCGTGCTTCGGGAGGCACTCCCTTGGACCGAATACCCCGCATATGACTTTGTTTTTGCCCCACTCAACATAAGCAGAGCCATCAGCGCTTGAGAGCACCCCAGGCACAATCCTTATTGGCCTAAGGTCCTCCATCCCCCTTCCGCTAAGCCTTTTCCCATCCTCCCTTAGGAGAGGGATTTCTGATTTCATGCTCATTGCCTCACCTTTGACCTTATGAATTGGAGAACATAATCAGTAAGGCCTTTCTTATGGGCCCTCTGCTTCACCAGGTTAAGTACTTGGAGCACAAGGGGTATGTTGCCTGTCTCGGATATCCAAACATAACCATTGTTCGCTACAATTATGTTGGTCTTTGTTTCTTCTTTTATCTGCTTCAGCATGCTCATGCCTTTTCCTAACAACCTAGGGATTTTGACAGTCGGGAAATCTATAACCTTGCCCTTTGGAAGGAGCTTCGGCTCTGCAAGCATTATCGTGCCCTCCTCCTCAACATCCCTTATTGACGCCAATATCACATCCCCTAATTTTAGGCGCATGTTGCGCAGGTCCCTTGCCACAATGAAACCTGGGTAAGGCAAGTTTATGTCTACTGTGTAGCCGGCATGCCTTGAATTTACAACTATGCCAATCACTGTATCCCCCCTTAGAGGCATATAAGCCCCTTCCAGCGGGATAAACTTCCCATCCTCTTCAAGCATCCCTAGCACTGCAGCGTAAGATTTTCCGCCTTCTTCATATATATAATCAGATTCTATCCTTCTATCTGATATTTTCTCTCCTGGAACTACTATCATTCTTTCACCTTTTTTCTATTATTTTGCTCTCTATTGAGCCAGCAGCCATGGAATTGAGCTTTTCTAGGAAGTTGCTCACCATGCCTGACGGCATCTCAAAAAGGGCAACAAGAGAGCCATCTTTTGCCCATTCTTCTTTTTTGGGGCCACTGTTTTTAATTGTTTTGTAGCACTTGTAGGCGTGCTCAGGAGGCACCTTTATGGCAAACACAGTGACCTCCATCTTTAAGGGGATCTTCTCCCTCAGCTTATCTAAGATGGTGTTTAACTGCACCTCAGGGCTCTTGAATGGGTCAACCTGCACCTTTGCTTCCTCCATTGCGTTTTCTATGCGTAAAATCGTATGCGGCGCTCCTGTACGGGGGTCTATGGTTAGGGTATGTATCATGTTAACTATGGCGCTTTTCTTCTCTTCAACCATCTTCCTCCTTCTCTCAGTTGTAAGCTGAACCTCACCATGTTCCAATACTTCTTTAAGCACTGCAAATATGTCATTTGAGCCAAAGGCCTTCCTTACTGCCTCTGGGCCGTGCCTGTCCCCTTTCTTTGCATCCTTGAAAACCTCCTCAACCACTAAGATGTTGTTCAAGTCGTGCTTTTTCCCCTCTATGTATGAATATGCTGGCTCCGCATATAGGATAAGCTCGAAGGTGTCGTTGCCCTTCCTGTATTTGCCTATTATTGTGTTGTCAGAACTCATTAGATTCTATAAGGAGTACTCTTTAAAAAGGTTAACTGGTGAGTTCTATTGTGGAAAAAAGGAAGGTGAAAAAAAGGAAAATAAGGGCAAGGGAGGAGGAAGCAGAGGTTTTAGTTGAGGAAAGGAAGGGCAGCATTGTTGAAAGGATAGCAGAAGCATTGAGAGAAGGTAAGGAAGATCGTGAACTATTTGACAGGTTTAGGGAGATAAACAGAAAAAGATTTAATAAATCAGATGAGCTTCAGCAGCTTTTGTATGAAAGCGAGGGATCGCTGGAAGGCCCAATCATGCTCCTGCTCAAAGGCGCAGACCCGAATGGGTGGGGGGCAAAAAAGAGGTTCACAAAAGCATGCCTTTTCAATGAAAAAGAAGTAGCATTACTGCTTGTTGAGGCAGGGATGAAGCTGAACGAGCTTGACAATTCAGGGCTCACTCCGCTTATAAAATGCATAAACGAAGCAATAAATTCATCCATAGCTAAATTATTGCTTGAAAGAGGCGCTGATCCTAACAAGAAATCAGCAGATGGATGGAGCCCCTTTATGTGGGCTTTTTCAGTTGAGGCATTTAGGATAGCAAAGATGCTTGAAAAAAATGGGGCTGACAAAGAGTACCTTCGTGATAACATAGATAAGGCAAACATGTATGGCTTTACAATGTTGACCTACGCAATCCTTAATAGAGGGAGAAGCAAAAGGGTAATAGAGAAGCTGCTCGAAGAAGGGGCGGGGATAAATGTGCAAGACATGAATGGGAAGACAGCATTGATGACTGCTGCTGAAGAAGGAAAGAACAGGTTGGTGGAACTGCTGCTTGAGAAAGGTGCAAACCCCTTCTGCAAGAATGAAAAAGGGAGGGATGCTTTCCTTCTTGCAAAAAAAGTGAGCACTGGCAGGATTATTAGGGAGCACATAAGCAAACTTAAAGCAGATGATAGGAAGAGAATGGAAAATGAGGCAGAGCTTATGTTCAGCCTTCTAACATGCAACTCTGAAAAAGCAGCCAAAGCAATAGAAGCGTACCTAAATAGGAACAATTAAAATAAACATAGCAGTAAAAGCTATGCAGATGATGATCTTGAGGTATTACTGATACATGATGAGAGAGGGTCCACTGATGCATAGGAGGTGATAATTTGGAAGAAAGAGCTTATATTAAGAGCAAAAGCGGAGCAACGATATGCGGAATACTGGTTGAGGAAGGATGTAGATGCGCTGTTTTGCTGTGCCATGGATTTGGGAGCAACAAAAACAGCAATACCAACATGGAACTTGCAAAAAAGCTAAAGGGTAAAGCAGACAGTTTGAGGATTGACTTTTACGGGCATGGGGAAAGCGAAGGGCTTTTTGAAGACATAAGTGTTAGCAAAGGGGTGGAGGATGTAGTTGCAGGTATAAGATTCTTGAGAAAGAAAGGTTATGATAAGGTTGGGCTTGTTGGCTCAAGCTTTGGGGGGCTCTGTTCAATCCTTGCAGCCAGCAGGGAAAGGGTGGATTTTGTTGCCCTTAAAGCCCCTGCATGCGATATGAAAGAGACAGAGGAAATGATTTTAGGAAAGGAAGGGGTAAAGGAATGGAAAAAGAGAGGTTACACTTATTATTTTGTTGTTGGAAAAGGGCCCCAGAAGCTGAATTACGGATTTTATAAGGACGCAGTTGGGAAGGATGCATATAAGGAAGCCCGAAAAATAAAAGCCCCTGTGCTGATTGTTCATGGGGATAGAGATAAGGTGGTTCCTGTTGAGCAGGGGAGGAAGCTGGAAAAGAGCATTAATGGGGCCAAGCTTGTGGTGGTTAAAGGGGCTGACCATAATTTCAGCGAAGAAAAGCATTTCAAAGAGATGATAGGGCTTATATATTCATTTATAGTGGAAAATTGTGGCTAAAAGCAAAACAAGCAAAGCTTTAAAAAACCTACCAACCATATCTACATGCTAAATTTTTTAAAGGGGGGAAAGCTGGTCGCCTTGCCAGCACAGAAATGTGCTGGCACTCTTTCTCTACTTCCCCCAGCAGGAAGAAGTTAATTCCTCAGCTCAACCCATATGCTTATGGTGCCTGAAGAGCCCGTGTAAGAGTCCAGGTAAGCAGGAACACGAATCTCATAATCATAGGTGCCATAGGCGCCCGGCTGTGCCCTCCTTATATTTGATATGAATATCAAGTCCTCTGAATCACTAGGATCAAATTCGCTGTTTCCCGTGTCATCCGAGGAATCCCAGAGGATTCCGGTGGTGAAGCACTGGTCCCATGAGGAAGAGCAGCTGGTGCTCGGAAATATTGGAACATCAGGAATGTTGTTGCCAAAGGCTAGGAATGAGGTTGTGTTCTTCGGGGCAGAGCCATCTATGGAAAATGTTCGGTTTATGTTTTCCACTGCTAAGGTAGAGCCAAGCACATTGTCTATCTCATTGAAATCGTTGGAGGAGGGGCTATTGGATATGGTGCGCCCTATTGCGCGCAAAGATGACCAGCTTATTGAGGCATCTGAGTTAGCTATGTAAATAGTTATGTTGGAAGTGTTTGAGCTCCAGGTATGAAATACAGCAGAGGAGCTAGCTAGTATCAAGGTTGATGTGACATTTCCGTAAAGAGTTGCCCAAAGTGTTGAATTGGCATAGAGCCAAGAGGTGTTGAAGTTGTTGCTTTGCTCCCAACCCCCGCTGGTGTCGTTGGTTTCAGGGATTGATTCATCGTAGTCAACGCGGATTTCTAGTGAATAGTTGCCCTTTAAAGGAGGGGAATAAGAAAAGGTTGCATTTGACTGCCCTTGGGAGAAGTTTAGATACTGGAGCGAGGAAAGGGTGTTGTTTATTAGAAGGGCAACAGAAACATTGGTTAGGTTGTATTCCCCATGGCTGAAGATTGTTGCATTTATAGTTGAGGTATAGTTCTCGTAGTGGAGGATTTGAGGAATAACATAAATAGGCCCAACATCAAGGTCATTGAAAGAGGTATAGGTAGTTATTGATGAAAAGGATGAGCCACCTTGAGATGAAAATGCAATGCAGCGCAACTGCGCTGTGTAATTGAATTGGGTGAGGTTAAAATGCCAGGTTAGGTTAAAAGAATTGTTGCCTGAAAGGCCTGTGAAATTTGCTTCATAAGAAGAATTTGCAGCTACTGGGCCTGCACCGCTAACATTCAGCCAGCTTGAGCCGTTGTAATACTGGAACAAAACAGATATATTGTAAGGTGAGCAGTCGCCTTGGGTACATGTAGAATTAACTTGGCAGGTGAAGTTGGAGGTCTGGTTTGGGTAGAGGAGAGTATTATTGACAGGATAAAGGACGGAAGCATAAAGGAAGAGGGAATCAACTTTTACAGTAAACCACACTGTTGAGGAGTTGGTATTGCCAGCAGTATCATTGGCATATACAGTGATGTTATGCTGGCCATTTGTGAGAGGGCCTATTGTGGTGTTCTGGCATGAGGGAAGGGTTATGTTTGCACTGTTGTCAATTGAATACCAGCAGGAATCAAGGTTTGAGTCGTAAACAGTATAGTTAAGGTCTAATGTTGAATAGTTATAGGTTGTGTTTGAAGGGGACTGTATGGTTAAGGTAGGTCTATTAAAATCACCTAAAAGGAAGTAAGCCCTTGATATTTCAGCATTGTTATTAGACCTGAAAACTATTACTGTCCAATTCCCTGAAAGAAGAGAGCTGTTGGTAGGGAGAAAATCATCTGCAGTTAAGTCAGGATTAACCCCTATAGTGCCGCTTGTTTTTATTATTGTTGAGGTTGGGTCTATCCATCTAAAATATACGTTGTTAACTGTTATTGCATATGCTTGGGCATAAACTGTTGAGCCAATCTGGAATAAGCTCCTTGGGGTTAGAAAAGATGGGTCCTCAAAAGTAACTATCTTTGCTGCAGTGGTGTTTATGCGGGAGGTATCATATATAGAAGGCACTAATGATGAGTTGGCATAAGCATACCTTATATCGCTGCTTGCTTCTGTTGCCGAAATCGGCACTGAAACCCTTAAATATAAGGTATATGAGCCACCAAAGGGCGCAAGCTTGCCTACATCGATTAAGCCATCTCCATCAGTATCAGCAAGAAGGGTAATTAGGTCTGCATTGTAGAAAACTCCGCCCCAGCCCATTGTGGAGGTGTTGAAAATGTCAATGGTATCTGACTCGTTCCAGTTGTTTGTGACTATGAGGGGATAAACTGTGTAGCTTCCTATTCCTACAGACCTGTTGTAATCAGGATCTATAGTAAGGCGCTTCCTTACACTTATGTTGGCAAGCGCGCCTGATGAGAGGGTTGAGTTAAAGGAGGAATTGATTGTTATGTTGATGAGGTCTATGGTGCCTATGGAAACCCCGGAAGGTATTGACACCATGAGGATGAAGATCTTGCTTTCTGAAGGGAGGAATGTGCCTAGGTCTATAACGCCGTCGCTGTCAGTGTCTGAAAGGGCTGTGCCGTTCTCGTAATAAAGAGAGATTGCCCAGCCGTTTGGAGAGGTTGTGTTGATCTCAACAATATCAATTGAGCTCTGGTAGTTGGTGACTGTAAAATTGGTTAAGACTGTTGAGCCATTGGTTGAGGAGAGCTGGCGCAATGGAGGGGTGATTACCAAGGAGCTAATTATTAGGTTGTCAGCTACCATGCCTAAGCTCTTGTTTCCATAGAAGGCCTCTACTGAAGCAGTCTCTATTGTGCCAAATGAGGCAGAAAGAGGCACATCGAGCTTTAGTATTATTGAAGTGCTTCCGTTTTCATTCAAGAATATGTCTGGGATTCCATTTGAGTTTGTGTCTGTTATCATTGTGCCATTTGGGTAATAAAGTGTAATGTTCCAGCCAAGGGCTGAAAGGTTATTTAAGTCTATCACCAGATTAACATTGCCACAGTTCATTATGTCGTGCACAAAATAGATTGAGGTCCCAGGAAGGCCTGCTTTTGTGTAATTTGGAAGGAATTCTATCCATTCAGAATCAGATGAGATTACATCTATGTTGTCTTCAAGCTGGCTAGGAAGGTTTGTGCCCCTTGATGAAGCTGCTTGGAACAGGAAGGGCTTGGGTGAGGAGAGGTTGAGGAGGCTCCAGGCAACCCTTGCTTCTAGCTTTAGCCCTGAGGATGTTCCTCCTAACATGTTTGATTCCCCTGTGGCATTAAGGGTTATGCTTCCTGGCATGTCAAATCCGCTTCCATTCATCTTGTCTGCAGTACTTGAAGGAATGTAGTTGTAAATGTATGCATCGTAGGTCCTTACATTGCCCTGCCATCTAAATTCAACTACCTTGTCTGTGGAATTCATATATCCATCTAAGTCATAATCAATGTAAACCAATGCTGAGACAACATTGTTGCCAGTAGTGAGCCTGTCAAAATAAAAGTAAAAGTAATTGCTGTCATAAGTGTAGGCAAAGAGCTTGAAATCCCTATCAGCAGTTATGCCAGTGTCAGCATCAGCGCTGCCGTGCTCATCCGCAACGTAGTTATTAAGATTTAGGAGGACTGGGGCCCATTCAGTTACATCCCCATCAATGGTTATTGTTTCAAGAGTTGGATGTGTGCTGTCATATGCAGATGAGTTGCATATTGGTAAGCTTCTTGGGGTTATATTTATGAAAACAGAATCAGGAGTTCCGTTATTGTTTGAGGAATCGTTGAAAAATATTGTGTAGTTATAAAGGCCGAGGAAATGAGTGTCAGGGATTATTAGGAGGGGGGTGTTGTTTTGCCATGGCAGGGGGCCTTTGAAAGGGCTTCCTTCTTTTTCAACATAGTAGAAGCCTCCATTATTGTCATCTTGAAGTATCCATATTATCTGCGTGTCACTGCCAAGGGTTAGTGACTGGTCAGGAGGGGAATTGGATATCGGAGGGTCATCAGCAAAAGCAGGGGAGAAAAGAAGGAGGGAAAAAATACTAAGTAAAATTGCCCTATATTTGGAGTGTCTACTTATTGCTGGGCACTTTCCATATTGCATCAAGCGGTCGCCTCTTTTTGTGCCGCTGTTTTCAACGGCATAGCCTTCTACACTGCAGTAAAGCAAAACAGCTTGGTATTTAAGCTTTAGCATTGCGTAGCATGATAATAAATATAAAGAGCGCTAGGGGTGGGATTCGAACCCACGCTCCCTTTCGGGAAACAGCTTAGCAGGCTGCCGCCCTAGCCACTAGGCGACCCCAGCACAATAAGCTCTTTATACATTCAATTTAAAAAAATTCCGCATAGGGAACTGCTGAATTCAAAAAACAGGTTAAAAGGTTAATCCCCATCCTTGCGTTTTTTCCTCTTTAGCCAGAAGAAAACAAAGAGCAACGCAATTATGAAGAGAAGCAACAGGAAGCTCTTAGCGCCCAAGTCAACAATCATATCAAGCAATGAGCCCTTGGTGGATTCCTTGGCAAGCAGCACTGCATAGCTTTTGTCGCCTATCTTGAACTCATAATAGCCTGTTTTTTCTACCTTTAATATGTATCTTCCATTCTCACTCGTAGTCACCCTGCTTCTCTTGCCATCAGGGTCAATTATCTCTATAGTCAACGGTGCTGGATTGTTGTCCACTGTTGTTGTTACAGTAACATTGTCATCTATAAAGGTTTCATTCTTGTCTATGGTTAGGTTAAGTATAACATTTGTTATTTGGCTTTGATTTCCTTCTGTTTGGTTCTGATCTTCAGTCTGGTTTTTGCTTTGGTTTTCAGGGCACTCAGGAACACTTAGATAAGTAGCATCAGTGCTATAACCTTCTTTAGAGGCAGTGATTTGATATAGTCCCTTGCCAAGAGAGAAGTAGTACATCCCCTCTGCATTTGTGTAGCCTGTGCCAACTTGCTTGTCTCCTAAGTATATTCTCACGGTTGCACTTGATATTGGCTCTTGCTCAAAAGAAACGTAAGCCACTCCGTTATGCTCACATGAGTAAGATACTGTTAAGTCTAAAGAAGGAAGGGTTAGCCTGCAGTCCTGTGCCCTTATGCTTGCCTCTGCAGGGGCGTAATTCTGATGGGTTGCTGTTATATAGTAGTTTTTGTTTTCTGAAACAAGCATTGTTACCTTGCCGTCTGAATCTACTGTGCTAAATATTTCTTTTTGCCCTTCAAATACTGAAACCTCAGCACCAGGAACAGTATTTATGGTAAACTTTACAGTGGTTTCATCACTGCACTCTTGCGAAACGCTCAAAGGCATTGCTGGGCAGGAGAATGAAATCTGTGTTGAATCAAAGCCATAGGAAGCCTTGTCTGCGTTTATCTTGTATATGCCTGGGTTTAGCACAAATGTTGCATATCCTCTTTCATCTGTGGTTGCTTCTCCTATATATGTAGTGCCTTGGTAGACTGCCACTGTTGCCCCTTCTAAGCCGCCTCCACTCTTGTCTGAGGTTACGCGAACTCTTATAGTTTCAGGGCAGAATGCTTCTGCACTAACAGAAAGGCCGCCTGGCTGGTCTGTGTGCCTTACTGTGAATCTCCATACTTGTGAGAATGCCCAGTTGCCTGCTTCGTCAACGCAGGAGACGCTCCAGTTGTAGGTGCCATCTGCAAGGCCTGCAACACCTACTGAATTCTGGGTGCCGCTTGGGGTTGCAATGTTTGTGGCATAAAGAGCACCTTCAAAGAAGACATCACATTGGAGAACATCATCTAGATTGTCTTCTACATACCAAGTGAGCGAAGCTGCACCTGTAGAAAGAGTTGATCCATTGGGCGGGCTTACTAATGAAACAGCTGGTGCGGTTGTATCTATGGCGAAGAGCCATGTTTCTGAGGTGTCGCTATTGCCTGCGTCGTCTTGGCAGGTTACATACCACTGGTAGTAGCCTTCCTCTGGGCCTGTGTAAACATATGCTGAAGGCACCCCGTTGGGTATGCTTCCTGAGTATTCTTCGCTGAAAGAGCCTGCTGAAGGCTCCTTTA
Source organism: Candidatus Anstonellales archaeon (assembly GCA_038890615.1). Lineage (GTDB taxonomy): Archaea > Micrarchaeota > Micrarchaeia > Anstonellales > J096 > JAWAFI01. The sequence goes on from JAWAFI010000001.1 coordinate 34,222, forward strand.
CATAGAGCCTGCAGTCCAGCTGGGAGTCAAAGTCATCTGTTACTAGCCATCTTAGGTTTAGTGTTGGGGTGTTCCATGCTGAGTCGTTTGCAGGGTCTAAAAGTGTAACATTTATATCGTCTCCCTCTGGGTCATCTGTTCCCCCTAGGTCTATTAGGAATTGCCATGTTTCTGAGGTGTCGCTATTGCCTGCGTCGTCTTGGCAGGTTACATACCACTGGTAGTAGCCTTCCTCTGGGCCTGTGTAAACATATGCTGAAGGCACCCCGTTGGGTATGCTTCCTGAGTA
>JAWAFI010000001.1:34610-304743 GCA_038890615.1 Candidatus Anstonellales archaeon
TCTTAGGTTTAGTGTTGGGGTGTTCCATGCTGAGTCGTTTGCAGGGTCTAAAAGTGTAACATTTATATCGTCTCCCTCTGGGTCATCTGTTCCCCCTAGGTCTATTAGGAATTGCCATGTTTCTGAGTATGCCCAGTTGCCTGCGTCGTCAACGCATGCCACTTCCCATTGGTGCTCACCCTCTGAAACATTCTCTCTCATAAAGCTCGTTACTGTGCCGTTTTGGCTTGGAATGGGCAGAATAGTGGAAGAATTGTTGTCTAAGATATGCAAGCAGGTAAGCTCGTCTGACATATCGTCTTCAACGTACCACGAAAATGTAATATTAGATATGTTAAAAGTGGAGTTATTTGCAGGGGCTATTAATGTTATGTCAGAGGTTCCGTTACCTGTTGGAGGAGTAGTGTCTATTGTGAAGTTCCAAGTATAAGAGTAGCCCCAGTTCCCGCCGTTATCTTGGCAACTTACATTCCAGAAGTGAATGCCTATATCTAAGCCGCTTACTTCATAAGAAGTAACAGAGCCATTGTTGCTTGCTATGTTGGAAGCATTTAGAGAGCCATCTAAGTAGAGGCTACAGGTAAGCACGCTGTCTAAGTTGTCCTCCACATACCAAGAAAGGTTTAAAGTGGTCTCATTCAAATTAGAGCCATCAGGAGGATCAACTAATGTTATTTCTATAGTATTGTTTCCTGAAGGAGGAGTAAGGTCTATGAAGAACCCTCTAATACCATTGTTTGGCATAAAGTAATTCCCTGCATCGTCTTCACAAAACACTATCCAAGCATAAAATCCTTCCTCTACTAAGCCATTCCCTGTTTTGTTAATTATTGTGCCGTTCGGGCTAGGCACATCTTCCATAAAGAGCCACCAAGGATTACTACCTCCTCCACAAGGAGAAATCCCTGGAGTGCATAAAAACATATCACAGCTTAACTCTTCATCTATATTATCCTCAACATACCAGAGGAAATCAACAGAGGTAGTATTGAATGTAGGCCAGGGGATAGTTGCAGGATGTATTAATGTTATGTTGATAATCACATAATCAACTGTAAATACCCACTCCTCAGAATCAATTTGGGTTCCCAAACTATTTGTGCAATTTACATACCAAGTGTGTTCTCCCTGATCAAGAGGCCCTACCCTGATGGTAGTGTATGTGCCGTTTTGGCTAACTATGTCTGACACATTTACAACCCCATCCAAGCTGAAGTTGCAAAGAACGCTTGCATCGTTAGGATCAGCAACGTACCAGGTAAAGTTCAAGTGCTCAGGAAGCCCTGAATTATTTTGCATTGTGTAATTTCTCCAGAATGAGCTGTTTGGAGGGCTGACCAAGTTCAAAACTGATGGGCTTGAAGATACTACGAAATACCATTTTTGTGAAGATGCCCAGTTGCCGACGCTGTCCCTACATTTTACCTGCCAAGAATGGGAACCATCTTGGACTGTTTTATTTAAGCTATTATTAGTGCCATTAAACGAGGTTATGTTTGACTCATTTAACACACTATCTAAGTAATAATCGCATTGGAGGGTTGGCTCTGAATCATCGTAAGGAATCCACACAAATGTCAAGTCATTTGAGCTTAAAACAGAGCCATCATCAGGGTCATCTAATTCTACAGCAGTTGGTCCACTAAGGTCTATTGTAAAGAACCAGGTATCGGAGTAAGCAGTATTGCCTGCATCATCTGCACAGCTAACGCTCCAATTATGCAAACCTTCAGAAATGCCTCCTTTGCTTATTGTTTTGGCATATCCGCTTATCATTGTAGTAGTGGTATTCAACTGCCCATCTAAGTACAAAGAACAATTAAGCGTCTTATCTAAATTGTCTTCTGCATACCAGGAGAAACTTATTGTGGTTACATTCCACACAGAATTATTTGGTGGTGAGATCAGGGATAGGGTGCTTGAGTTGTTATATCCTACTGGGGGATGTAAATCTATAGTGAATGGTTTGATCATACTATAGCAGTAAGCATATATTGGATCGGGGTAAAATGCTACAGTAACTCTGCAACGCATGTACCAATCATAGTCACCCTCTGGCTTAATTCCAGTGCAGTTATGAATGCTGTTGTTAGGACCGCTATACATGTTAAGGCTGCATGTGCCTGAAAGCACAGGAGAGCTGTTTACTAAAACAGTGCAGACAGGGTTACCTCCAGCATAATAGACCATCCTCCACACAAATTCAATAGAAGTGTTATTGGAAGAGAAACCTATTGGAGGAGCCAAGCCGTAAACATCACATCCTAAAGGCATTGGATACTCTAATAGAGGAGCGCTAATAGTATTAATAAACCAAAAAAGTGCAAAGAAAATAGTCGCTAACCCTATTCCAGAAATGGTACTTGGTCTTTCAGTCATAAAACCCCTCTAATCTATATATAAGGATATGTTTAAAAAGGTATTTTTATGGACCGGAGGGGAGTTGAACCCCTGGCCTCTGCCTTGCGAAGGCAGCGTTCTGCCACTGAACTACCGGCCCATTTATGCCCTTCCTTCAGCAAGAGGGGAATAAAGTTGTATAAGGAATTCGTTCCCCCTTGGGTTCATTGATGATCTCAACAGCAAGAATGAAACTTCTTCTTTATTCTGTGAAAGCAAAAGGCATTGATGGCCTGCTGCGCAGGAAGCAAATGAAGCAAACAGCTCAAACTCCTTCTTCTGTACCTCCTGAGGTGCCTCCTTTTGTGCCAGGTGGTTAAAATAAACTTCTCTTACTTGGCTCTCAAGCTCTTGGGCCCTCTTTAGTATATCTCCTATCTTCTCTTTTTTTAAAGACCTATCAACAGCATCCCTATATGCGATTACCCTTTGCTTTGAATTCGTTGGAAGTTGGTTAAAGGGAACAAGCATATGCTTGGCAAGCTCTTCTTCTTTTAATTTTCCTTCTATGTAATCATCCAAAAATTTCTTATGATAATCAGTAAATTCTCTGAACATCTCCTCTGGGTTCCTTAACTCTATAGGCAATTCTTCTGGCTTCTTCCCAAAACCCCTGTACTTTTCGTCAAAATCCTCTATTTTGGAGGTCAACAATATAGGGTCAATAGCCAAGGCTACTGCTCCTCCTGCAGGGTCAGAAGAAGGGCTTTGGTAAATGAAGGTTTCTCTAATAAAGCATTCTTTAATCTGAATAGGAGCAATAGGAGAATAGATGAAGTTTTCAACCATCTTCAATGCCTCTTCTTCAGACCTGTTTCCAGCCACCAAGGCCTCAATTACCAACGGTACTGTTTCTTGTGAAACTTTCAAAGCTTCCTCTTTGCTTATATTCATGTTCTCTCTTTTACTTATTTCGTGGAGCAGTTCTGCAAAACGGGCTTCCACACGAGCATATATGTTTTGAGCTTCTTCAACCTCTCCTATTTGTTGTTCTGGATAAAAACTAACTTTGCTCATGCAATATCAACCCAACTGGTATTTAAATAATTAGCCCCGACCGGATTCGAACCGGTGTCTGCAGGTCCAAAGCCTGCCATCCTTGTCCGCTAGACGACGGGGCTTTAGATATGTTTTAAAAGGATAGTGATTAAAAAGCATTATGGATTCTAAGAAGGTGAAGGTAGCTGCAGGAATAATAATAGGGCTGGCTATTTTTTCTGTGATAGCTATTGCTGGTATAGTTTATTTGCTCCATCTCCCGATAGGAGGCAAGTGTGTTGCAGTGATAAAAATAGACCAAGAGATAACCACAGAGGGTGAAAAAGGCATTTTTGGGCCATTAAGCTTGGGCTCTGACGAGATTGCAGCAGTGATTAAGGATGTAGATGAGAGAGATGATGTTGGGGCTGTGCTTTTTGTGGTCAACTCACCAGGAGGCTCTGTGGTGGGGAGCAGGGAGATATACCTTGCAGTGGAGCAGATGAAGAAGCCAAAGGTTGTGTACATGAGGGAAGTTGCTGGCTCAGGAGCTTATTACATAAGCGCCCCTGCTGACTACATTTATGCAGACCCAAATACGCTAACAGGAAGCATAGGGGTTGTTGCCACTTTCACAGACCTTTCTAGGCTCTTTGAGATGCTCGGCATAAATATGACAAGCATAACTTCTGGAGACATGAAAGATATAGGGAGCCCATCGCGTCCAATGACTGAAAAGGAAAGGGCAATAGTGCAAGGAATTGTAGATGAGGTTTTCCAGGATTTCAAAGGGGTAGTGTTAAAGCACAGGGGAAATAAGCTCAATATGGAAAAATTCAACGAGGTGCTTGACGGCAGGATTTTAACAGGGAGGCAGGCAAAGGCAATAGGTTTAATAGATGACACAGGCACAATGGAAGATGCAATAAAGAAGGCAATGGAGCTTGGAGGTATAGAAGAGAGGAACATATGCGAAATAGACATGGCAGAGCAAAGCATGCTTGGAAGCCTTTACAATGAAATAATGAGACCTTCTGCAAAGAAAAGAGTAACGCTGAATTATGAATAGGAAAAGGATTTCGCCAGCAATTTTCCTATTGGCTTTTGGCTTACTTGCAATTGTTTTGATTATGGCATGGCAACTTGGGAAGAACACACAGCCAGAATGCAATGAAGGAGAGGTAAAGGAATGCTTAAAAGGGGATTGCGTTGGAAGCACCTATTGCTATAATGGGAAATGGGGCCCATGCATAATCCCGCATGTATGCAAGCCAGGGAGCACTGTTGGGTGCTATGTGAAGGGATGCGGGGCCGGCTATAAAACATGCAATGAGTGCGGAAGCGGTTATTCAGAGTGTTTTGTTGGCTAAGCCTCTTCCTTCTTCTTTCTCCTACTGAGCCAGAAGAATATGAATATAAGGGCAAGCACAAAGAAAAGCAATAGGAAATTCTTTATGCCAAGGTCGATTACTGTGTCCAGCAGAGAGCCTCTTGTAGATTCCTTTGCCAAAAGGATTGCATAGCTTTTGTCGCCCATCTTGAACTCGTAGTAGCCTGTTTTTTCAACCTTGAGGGTGTATGTTCCTTCGCTGCTGGTTTTTAGGCTAATGGTGTTCCCATCAGGGTCTATTACTACAAAGCTTAGGGATGCTGGGTTTCCGTTTGCTGTTGTTGTCACTGTAACGCTTTGATCTATAAACGTCTCGTTCTTGTCTAAGGTCAGGTTAAGGGTTGCGTTTGATTCTGGTCCTGTTTGGCCTTCAGTGGTTTGGTTTGTTTGGTTTTGCTCGGTTTTATTTTCCTTGCAGGGCGGCACTGACAAGTAGATGCTCTCTGTTTCATAGCCTTCCTTAGAAGCTGTTATGCTGTATGTTCCCTCTGGAGCAGAGAAGAAGAACACCCCTTGCTGGTCAGTGAGGCCCCTAGCTACTACCTGCCCTATTGTGCTTATTGTGGTTACCAAAGCATTTGGCATTGGGCTTCCTTCAGAGGAAACCTTTACAGTGCCTTTTGATTCGCATGAATAAGAAGCCTCTATGTCCAAAGGAAGCAATGGCTCTGGGCAATCCTGGGTTGTTATTGATTGCTCTGCTGCCCCGTATGATTGGTGGTATGCTTTTACAGTGTAATAAGTGGATTCCATTGCAGGGTAAGTGAAAATGCCTGCTGTTGCCTGCTCAACAAGGGCTTGACCCTGGTAAATCTCTATTGAAGCCCCTTCTTTTGTTCTTATTGTGAGCTGCACGCCACCACCCTCTACACAAGTTTGGGCCAATGAAAGGGCCAATCCTTGGCATGAGAACGAAACTGTTGCCTGCTCTCTTTCATAGCCTGATTTAGCCACTTCAAGCTGGTAGTAGCCTGGGCTGGCATAAAGGTAGGCAGTGCCATTCTCTGTTGTGTTTGAGGCTATTATGCTTAATGAGGAGTATAGGTAGGCTGTTGCACCCTCTATCCTCTTGCCCTTGCTGAAAACCTCTACCTTTATCATGTTCGGGCAATAGGTTTCTATTGAAAGCGAAAGCCTTTCGTTTTGGGATGATGGCTGGGTTATTATCTCAAACACCCATTCTTCTGATGCTACTTTATTGCCTGCATTATCCCTGCATTCTACTTTCCATGCATAAGTTCCTAGGCCTAAACCTCCAACAGTTATGTCTGTTATAGTGCCGCTTTGGCTTGTTGTTGATTGGTTAAGGGAATTGTTTAGGTAGAAATCACAGTCTAACTCCTGGTCCAGGTTGTCCTCAACATACCAGGAAAAGTTTAGGGTTGTGGCTGTCCATGTTGAGCCATTTTCTGGCTCTATAAGGGTTACTGCTGAGGAGCTGTTGCCTGATGGAGGGCTAGTGTCTATTGTGAATTGCCATGTTTCTGAATAAGCCCAGTTGCCTGCATCGTCTCTGCAGTTGACATGCCATGTGTGGAATCCTTGGGAAAGGCCTCCTTGGATTAAAGAGGTTATTGTGGCGTTTGTGCTTGGTATGTTAAGCTGGGTTATTGTGTCATTGCCTTGGATGTAGAAGTCGCATAGGAGCACTGGGTCTAAGTTGTCCTCAACATACCAAGAGAACTGCAATGAGGTTGTGTTGTGCCATGAATCATTTGGAGGGGCTATTAGGGTTACTGCTGAGGAGCTGTTGCCTGATGGAGGGCTAGTGTCTATTGTGAATTGCCATGTTTGGCTTGTGCCTGAATTGGAAGATTGGTCTGTGCATGAGACATTCCAATAATAGGTGCCTTCTGAAAGGCCAGAAGTCGGGGTTGAAACAGTTGAGCCTGAGTCTATGGCTACGGAGCTTATTACTGTGCCATTTAGGGTTACGTTGCATTCCAATAGGAAGCTCCCGCTGTCTGTGGCATTCCATACTAGGGATGGATTTGTTATATTTAATGAAGAGCTGTTTGGCGGGCTTGTTAGGGTTATTACTGGAGGCTGGGTGTCATAGCAGGACCTCCTGCATCCTGTGTAGCCTATGTCATTCCAACCGTCTGGGGTGTCGCAGGAGTTGTTTGTTCCTGTTGATGTTGACCAATTGGAGGAGTTGAAGTCTTGGGCATTGAAGCAGACATAGTTGAAGTTTATTGAAGAGAAGTTTGATGTTGGGAAGCCTGATGAATTGGTTGGGGAGAAAATGCCTATTAGTGATGAGTTGTATATCCTGTTCAAGTAAATTGTTGTGTTGGAGGAGTTTGCCAAGAACAGGCCATACCTGGTCTTAAACACATAGTTTGAGATAAGCCTCGCCCCAACAGCCCTTTCTAGCCTTATCCCGCTATATGGATAAAGGATAGAGTTGTTCTCCAAGGTGTTGTTTATGGATGAGTTTACAACAATTCCAACCTGGGAAGGTGCAGAGGTGTTTGAGATCGTGTTGCTTATTATTGAGTTGTTGTCGCTTTGGATTGTTTGGATTCCTATAAATGGATTCCTTATGGTGTTTCCTTCGATTAGGTTGTTTGCACCTAGATACACTAGTATCCCATCCCCTCCGTTGTTTGCTATGGTGTTGCTTAATACTTGTGAGCTTGAAACAGAGCATAGGTAAATGAGGCTGTAGTTTGAGGTGTTTTGCAATGAAAGGCCTGAGGACTGCTTGAGGTATAGTATAGGCCTTCCCCCTGAGCCTAGGTTTGTGGTGTCTATGTTGTTGTCGCAGTTTCCTGTGACAAAGATTGAATAGGTGCTGTTGCTCATGTTGTTGTTTGAGAGGTTGTTGCCTGAAGAGTCTTTGAGATAGATGCCTATGCTGTAGCGGCTTATGCTGTTGTTCTCTACTGTATTTGATGGTGAGTTAGAAAGGGAAATTGAGGGGGATGTGTAGGAATAGGTGTAAGATGCCCTTATGGTATTGTTGTAAACCTTTGAAGAGGAGGTTGAGTATAGGTTTATAGGTATTAGGGTTGATGGGTTGTTTTCAAGCGTGTTGAAGTATATGGAGCTGTTTGAACATTCGTATAGGTATATTGAACTAATGTTGTATTGTGTGTTGTTGTAGACTGTAATGTTATTAGAGTTGTAGGCAAAGATCTTAGAATACCCATAACCTTTGTTATGCCTTACTATGCTGTTGGGGGTATAAGAAAGGTATGTAATATGGGATTCATAGGGGCTTGAATTAACTGCTGAGTTTTCAACTAATATGGAATCTGAGCTCCATGAATATACAGCCATTGTAACATTGGTAAAGCTGCTATTCGTTACATTGATTCTTTTTGAATTCGTTATAACTATAGCATATGTCCAGTTGCCATTATTGAAAGTTATGTTGTTTATACTCGAATCAGTTACATTGCATAGTGCTATCTCATCATATTCGTCTGTCTTGTTTTCTATCAGTATTCCAGAGGTGTCGCTGTAATAAAGTATTGGCTTCCCAGTAGACCCAGTGTTTGAGGTATCTATGTAATTGTTGCAAGGAGGTGTATTGGGCAAGATTGGAAGCTTTGCATAAATCGTGTTATTTGTTATGTTTAAGAAAGAACATGCATCTAACCTTATTCCTACACGCGCTGCAATTAAGTTATTAGCTATAGTTGCATTTTTAGTATAAAGGTTACATAAAATTGTTGTTCCTTGGAACTTGAAAGAGTTGTTTCTTATATTCAATAAGGTTGATGTGTAAATGACCATGGAAGATATATTACTATTCTGTATAGTCACGTTATAGGAATCAGAAACTTCTATGAAAGTTCCGTATACATTTTGAGGCACAGTAACATTAGACAAAGTTCCATTTGTTATGTTGCACAATATAATCATATCATAAGCAGCAGTATTCTCCAAAGTTGTGCCTATGCCATCATGCAAATAAAGTATTGGCTTCCCTGTTGGGCCTATGTTCGTAGTGTCTATGGTATGATTACAACCTGAATAAATAGAGAGTGGGACATAATCTAAAATGGAGTTAGTGAAGCTGTTGTTCTTGAGATTTGCTGAATTGGTTTTGTAAAGTTCTAAAAAAGAATAACTCGTTCTAAAAATATTGTTTTCAATTGTTATGTTAGTGGAATTCCAAATAGACAAACCTCCATAAGTATTAGTATTAGAGCTAACGCCTAGCACACAGTTTCTTATAGTAAGGTTTTCCTTCCCATTAATGCGTATAACATACTCTTGATTATAAACTGAATGGCTCAATGAATTCCCTTGGCAGTCAAAAACCTTGTTTGATATGTTTTGCGGGTTGTTGATAATAGGGGCAGTATCTGAAATAGAGCTTGTAAGCAAAACAACATCACAAGAGGCATTGTTAAGGGCGTTGTTGCAAGAAGTCTTAGAATCGCAATAGCAAGTATCAGCATAAGCTAAGGACAAAAAGGTTAAGATGAAAACTAGAATGCTGGCGCCTCTCATATTTGCACCCCCAAATACTTTATAATGTATTAATTAAAAAGCTTTTCTATTGCACCAACTGTTTTATAAATACCAAGCAATGAACAATAAAAGCCGAGGTGGCAGAGTCCGGCAATGCGCACGACTTGAGATCGTGTGCCCGAAAGGGCATGGGGGTTCAAATCCCTCCCTCGGCGTATGCTAGTGGGATTAGTAGGAAAGCCATCTTCAGGCAAATCAACTTTCTTCAGCGCAGCAACAATGGCCTCTGTGCCTATATCCCCTGTGCCTTTCACAACAATAGAGCCCAACATAGGTACTGCATATGTGAGAGTTGAGGACATAGGGAAAGAGTTCGGAGTGGTTAGCAATCCTAGGGAGGGCTACATTGCAGGAGGGATAAGGTTCGTGCCTTTTGAGCTAATGGATGTTGCTGGGTTAATTCCAGGGGCAAGCGAAGGCAAGGGGCTTGGGAACCAGTTCCTTAATGACTTGGGCAGGGCAGATCTGCTAATTCATATAGTTGATATTTCAGGAAGCACTAATGAATTGGGGGAATACATAGGAAGCGGGCACGACCCCCAGGAAGATATTATATTCCTTGAGGATGAGATAAACAAATGGTACGGAAATGTTATTGAGAGAAATTTAGACAAAATGATTAGGTCTGTGAAGGCAGGCAAGAAAGAGGAAGAGGCAGTTGCTGAAGCGCTTTCCTCATTCAGGATTGACAAGTATTTGGCAAAGGAAACAGTGGAAAGGTTCGGAGGTCTAAACTCATGGAAGGAAAGGGTTAATGAGGTTGGCACTTTCTTAAGGCAGAGGACAAAGCCAATAATAATCGCAGCAAACAAAATAGACCTTGAGGAAGGGGGCAATAATTTTGAAAAAATAAAGGGCAGGTATTTTGCAGTCCCATGCTCTGCTGAAGCAGAGCTTGTGTTAAGGAAGGCATCAAAGGCAGGGCTTATCCACTACATACCTGGAGAGAATAAGTTTGAGGTTGTTGGAGCTCTTAATCCACAGCAGGAGAAGGCACTTGAATATGTGAATGAAAGGGTGCTAAAGAGGTTTGGAAGCACTGGGGTACAGGATACGTTGGATAAGGCAGTGTTTGAATTTTTAAAGTATATAGCAGTGTTCCCTGCAGGCAGCAAGCTTGAGGATTCAAAAGGAAGAATACTACCAGACTGCTTCCTGATGCCCCCTGGAAGCACTTTGGTTGATTTTGCGAATAAAATACACTCTGATTTTGCAAAGAACCTGCTATTTGGGGTTGATGCAAGGACTAAGCAAAGGCTTGCTAAGGATTATAAGTTAAGACATAGGGATGCAATAGAAATAGTCTCGGCTGCCTAAGATTTAAGAAAGTTAAACGATTCAGGATGGAGGTAAAAGGCCTTGAAAATGTCCAAAGTGGGGGCCTTGTAGTACTCCTTTAGCTTCACAGGGTCTGCATCGACTATTCTCTTTACTATGTAGTTGGCGTTCAGCACATAACCATAGTTTGTCAAGTAAACCGCAGCCCCCCTGTTCTTTATGAATGTGTAGTTAGTTTCCTTGCCGAAGTGTATCTGCGCTACTATGCTGTCATCAACGTTCTTGTTAATCAAGACATAACCAAACCCTTTTGGTATTATAGTTGACTCCCCTTCTTCCAAGGTTAACCTAAGCACGTTGAATGATGAGCTTGCCTTGTCCTCTGCCTGCAGGATTACCTGAACCCTTCCCAAGATGCACTGGATGTAGACGCCGTTGGATTCATCTACCTCAGTGCCTATTGTTTTTGTTATCTCTTCTCCTAATGGGGAATTAGTAAGAAGCACGAATGAAAAGGTAGGGTTTTCGTTCTTTACCTTGAAAACATAATACACTGCTTTGTCGCTTTGGGGCACTTCGTCTTTCAGCACTGGAAGCATAGTAGTATAGGAAAATGCCTCAAAAGGAAGAGATACATCATCAAGGAACATCAGCCTTCCACGCACTTCAAGTTTTTTTGGTTCTTCATAGATTTTCTTGTTTATCAATCAGCACCCCTCCTGATGTGATTTTCTTCTCATCCTTTGGCTGCTCATCCTTTACGAGCTTGCCCTCTTTCTCAAGCTTTACTACAACTGCCTTTAGGAAGAGAAGGATGTCTGAGCGGGTTTTTGCCATCTTTTCAAGCCTTTTCTCCATTGTCTCTATGCTCCTCACCAACCCCAAAAGGAAACCTACTTCTATTACCTTCTTGCTCTTTGCCTGCTTAAGCTTCGCTGCAAGTATCCTTTTAAGAATGCCCAGCTGCTTGCTCAGGATTGCTGAGTCTTTCTCCTCTGACTCTATTTCTAGCTTTACAGAAAGCAGCAATCGTGCTACCTCATCCCAGTCGAGCTTCTCCACCCAGCTTACAAGTCTCTCCTCTTCTTCGAAGTCCATTGTAAAGATTAAATAACTAATCTTTATAAACCTATTCCCTGAGAACATAGAATAAAGCGGGGTAGGGTAGCCTGGAGTGCCCGCCGGGCTCATAACCCGGAGATCAGTAGTTCAAATCTACTCCCCGCTATATTCTCTATATTTAAAAAAAATGAAAGGTTTAAAAAATAAAATTAGCAATTAGCATATATATAGTGGTGTTAAAAATGAAAAAGGAAAAAATGTTTAACTATAGCAGTAAAAGAAGAAAGAACTTTGTGGCCAAATATGATTTAATCGAAGAAGAAAGAACGATAACAATAATTTATCGTGAGAACGATCTCTATAAAAAGATAGTCCAAAAATTGTCAGAAGAGCTTGAAAAAAAAGGTTATTATTTGAACTTAAAGGAAATTCCAAAAGAATTTATAGAAGAAGACATACATGCATATTTAGAAAATAGAAAGTTCGCTGGTGTAATGATATGCGATAAAACCATAAAAGAAATTTTATACAGGATACCACACAAAAATAAAGAGAAGCTAAGCAGCATGACTATTATCGATGATGTCATAAATAAAGTAATATCAGAAGAGTTGGAGAGAGCAATGAAAGAATGCAAAATTAATTATTGGTTACATGATGATGAAGATTATAAACATAATTACAAAAGAATTTTAGCTTATTTATTTACAAAATTCCCTGAAAAGAAACCAAAGAAAATATATATAGTGGCTAATCGGCTAAAAGATCATTTTTCAGATCGTCTTTCTGACTTAGAAATTGGAAATAAGATAGCTGAATGGACAAGTGAATTAGATCCAGAAATAGAAACAAAAGTAGTTACTGGATCTGTTTACCCTAAAAAAGGGTGTTGGATACTAGGTGACAGGCACTACATAACTTATTCTTCGCCAGACAAGTGCATCTTTAGATTACCTCCAGAAAACTTATATGAAGATTTAAAAGATATTTTAGATATAAACATAGACATAGAAGGAAAAACTGTAAAGAGAATATCCCAACCATTTAAGTATAAACCTAAAAAGGGCAAAAAAATAATAGAAAGGGTTGAGCTCTCAAAAAAAGATGAAGAATTGGCAAAGGTTTTGAAATTCTTTAAGATAGTTGATAACGTGTTATTAAAACATGCGCCAAAACTAGGCTATGATTACTTAAAAGAGAAAAGATTAATAAATAAAGACCATTGCCTTGGAGTATGGAGTTGTGAAACAGGCAGCAGCTATGGTTTTGATACTCTTTATCTAATATCAAAAGAAGGAGAGGAAGGTAAGTGCAAAGTAAAGGAGTTAATTAATACATCGTCAACAAAAGGTTACATTTACATAAGCAACATTGAAGAAAATAATGAAAAGTTTGTAATATATGTACGTATTGAAGGGTATGGCAATAGCGAGAAAAGGACCATAGAGTTAGAAAAAAACAAGATAGAATATGAAATAGAAGATAATGTGGGGTTAGAATTAGATGAGCAAAAATACCAATTTATAAATGAAGCTGGGTTGAAAAGATTAGAGAAATACTGCTCTCAAAGCCCTATCTCAAAAAAGATGTTTAGCGAGTATATAAAGAAGCTTAAGGATATCAGTGGTAAATAAATATTGTGACAAAAATAAAGCAGGTAAAATTATGAGTTGTCGTATGACTATGTCAACCCCTTCTATCATTTTAATCTTCTTTGCCAAGTCGTGATGGTTTTTTGAAGTTCAAGGGCAGGTGAAGAGGGAAATTTAGAAAATAGAGCATAAACGTTTATAAAAGATTAACTTTTGTAGTATTTATGTCAGCATTAAAGGATCGCACAAACACTTATTCAGCAGTAAAGGATTTCATAGATGAGCACTTTAAGCATTTCAATGCGCTAAGCATCAAGCTTGCATCACAGGCTTTCAGGAAGCATATTTCAAAAGGTGGCAAGATGTTCCTAGCGATGGCAGGTGCAATGAGCACTGCAGAGATAGGCATCGGGCTAGCAGAGATGATAAGGAGGGACAAAGTGCATGCAATCTCCTGCACAGGCGCAAACCTTGAAGAAGATATATTCAACCTTATAGGGAATAAGAGTTACAAGCTTGTACCAAACTACAGGGAGCTTACACCTTCTGATGAGGAAGAGTTATTGAAGAAAAAATACAGCAGGATCACTGATGTTTGTATACCAGAGAAAGTGTTCAGGACTGTTGAGAAACCACTCATAAAGCTTTGGAAAAAGGCAGCTAAAGAAGGAAAGCGCTATTTCCCTTATGAGTTTTTCTACCAGCTGATAAAAAGCAGGGAGATTGAAAAATATTACCAAATAGATATAAAAGACTCATGGGTTGCTGCAGCTTGTGAAAAAGAGATCCCCATATTTGTACCAGGGTGGGAGGATTCTACAGTAGGTAACTTCTTTGTAGCTGCTGCCAAAAAAGGCAAGATACCTTCAATGGATGTGGTAAAGACAGGGTTGGAAACAATGGATTTTCTTATAGATTGGTATAAGAAAAATTCAAGAAAAGCACCAATAGGTTTCCTCCAGATAGGGGGAGGTATAGCAGGTGATTTCCCAATATGCGTCGTGCCACTTATAAAGCAGGACCTAAAGGAGAAATGCCCAGTGTGGAGTTACTTTTGCCAAATATCCGACAGCACAACCTCTTATGGTTCATACAGCGGAGCCCCCCCGCAAGAAAAGATAACGTGGGGAAAGATTGGGAAAAAAACGTCGAATTTCATAATAGAAAGTGACGCTACAATAGTTGCTCCGCTTATGTTTGCCTATGTGCTCGCTGATTAGGTGCTACTGATTATTATCCTTGTTTGGGTTTTTGAGACACTAGCTTGGTTTTTTCTTTGAGGAGCTTAAGGTCTGCAGAGATTAGGACATAGGCGCTAGGCTTAGCCCTAACTTTTTCTTGTCAACCTATATTGTGAATTTCCTTATGGCGCCTATCTTCTCAAGCTTGGCAATCCTGGTGTGTACTGTAGTTGGGGATAGCGTAATTCTATGACAAGCAAGACCCTAATACAGGAAAGCACCTTACTATGATTTAATATACCCTGAAGGCTTTGGTGAATGGCTTTCAGGAGAAAAAGGGAACAGAATTTGGCACAATAGTTAAGAAAATAGAGGAGGAGAGGGGCACAGAAAAAAATAAGTACAAGGCATATTTAGAGATAGCCAAAAAGGTGTTTAAGCCCAGCGCTGGGGGTGACGTTGGGGTTGAAAGGCTGGTAAGGTACTTAAGCAGGAGAAAGCATATAAAAGAGGTTGTGCCTTTCCTTAGGGTTCCTGGGGAAAATGTAGTGCTCTAGCATTTCCTTGCTAGGAGAAGCCCTATAGGCAATTCCAATGTTGCCAGCGCCAACGGGCAGGAATTATCCTCTGGCTCTTCACACTGCATCGCACATTCCATCTCCCCTTCGCCAGGATTATTGCATCCATCCTGCTCATAAATGAATGTGCCTCCTGACATCTCGCAGCATTTTCTCAAGCATTCTTTTCTCTCATCAGAAACTGAGAAAGCCAGGGATGCAAAAAGCATAAGCATGAAAAGATAGCCAAGCATCTTCATACTATCACCTTACAACCCTGGCAAAGATAAACGAGCCAGCAAGAGCAAGCGGAAACACGAACAATATACCGCATAGCTTGTTGTTTCCTACTCCTGGAATTTCCTTCTGCTCGTATTTCAATGAGGGATCTGTTGGGCTCCTTATCTGCTGGGTTTGGCCTGCGCTTAAGCTTATTTTCCCTCCATCAGCTTCGTATCTCCTTCCATTTGAATCAAACTTAACTTCAGTAATTTTCACTTCATGAGGGGTTAGATAGGTTGCATATTCAGGATTCTGCTCCAAGAATTTCTGGGTGTCGTAGGTTGAAACCTCAAAGCGAACATCTGTGCCTTCTGGCACGAATATCCATTCCTCGTCGTTTGAGAGATCCCCAGAAGCTATTGCGCCAGGAATCTGGTTCTCGTAAACACCTGTATTGTAGTTCATGCCAACGTGGTTGCCATTTGAATCGTATGCATGCAAATCAGAATCAGGGCTTGGGCCCTCTTCCCTTGGAGGGGCGCTTATCAACCTTCCTGGTATTTGGACAAACCCCCCTCCAAAAGCGTTTATTATTGCACCTGCCATGCTCCTTGGGTCATAGGGAACTATTTTTATTGTGGAGGAAGAATCTCCCTTAGATTGTAGGATTACCTTGAATTTGCCTGGAACGCTAGTGTATGATGAGCCTTCCCCTGATTGGCTGAACAGGGTTGCCCTAGGAACTCGCTGACCATCAACTTCTATTTTTATTGAGGGAGCTTGAGGGAAGAGCGAATTTACCACTGGGTAGCCATCCCTCATTGAAACTTTGTATATTACCACTCCAGACTCTATGCCTCCGAATATCTTGGTACTATCCCTTGCCTCAATTATGTAGTAGTAATTAGCATCATTTGAGTTGGGATCATCCAAAACCAACAAGGAGTCCCCTTTCTTCATGTCCTCAAGAGCTGTCAAGGTATACGTTGAGTTAAGGGAGGCTTGTGAATAGCCTAGCCATCCTGCTGCATTCTTTGTGAAGCCAACCATATGAGCAGGGTTTACTCCATTCCCTCCATTCCATGACCCATAGCCCATCAGCCCCCATTTGTAAATCTCCCCATACTGGCCATATCTTACTCCTTGGTAGTTGTAGCGGTCGCTTATTCTCGCGAATCCATTTGGAAGCTGGTGCTTTGAGGGTATTGAATGGCCGAATTCGTGCGCCCAAGTGCCCAAATCCCTGTTCTGGTTGAGGAATATGTAGTTCTTCACGTAAACCCTTCTCTTTCCTTGGGCTGCATCCACTTCTACGTAATTGGCATCGCTGTGCCAAACGCAGGCATCGTAAAAAATTGCGTTTTTATCTACCTGATGGCTTTCGCCTGGGTAGACTATAACAACCCTTTCAAGGTAGAGGTCATTTGGAAGGTCCTTGCCCTTGAAAGCTGCCTTTATTGCCTCTGCCGCATAGCGGTCAAAATCCACAACTCCATTTGCAAGCTTGTAGCTTGCCGTTGTGCCAGGCACCTCAAACCAATCATTTGTTCCTTTTGAGCCATCTGCATCCATGAATGAGAATTTGAATGGGGGGTATTGGCCATAGGAAACCACCCCATAGTATTCGTTGACTTTCTGAGCCAATCTTTCTGCTTTGGAGATTTTTTCCACCCCTGCCAAATCAGTTGGCTGGGCCATTATAACTACTGTGTCGCCATAGTCGCAAAGCCCCATCTCCTGCGCTGAAGTGGCAAAGGCGCTTGCAATGTCAACCTCATTGCCTTGGTCTGTCTCATCAGTGCCCATCATCATGTAGTTGCCGCAGACAAAAACTATTGTGCCGTGCTGAGTCATGCATGTTTCCTCTTCGCTGGGCCCAAATATGCTCTCAAAAAAACCAGTCACGAATTCTTTTATGAATTTTGAAATTATGCCTTTAGGGTTGCACAGCTCCCCTGGCTTTGATATGTAAGCATCCCTGCCATGGAAACTGCTGTGCTCCATGTCAACCTCGCTTAGCACCCAGCTGTAATAAGCCCAATCAACCGGGTTGATAACTGCGATATAGCCGCGCACTTCTGAATCCTCCCCTTGACCATCTACTGAAATGAGGTAGGAAGTGCCTGGTATGCTGTCATCTGCGTTTCGCTGAGGAGGGGAAGCCCAGCCCAAGCGGGCGGCTGCCTTCTCGGCAACAGCTTTTGCTTTCTCTTCGTCTGAAACTGCAAAAGAAAGAGAAAAAGCCAAAACAAAAAACAGCAGTATCCCTATGAGTTTTGCCATTGTCCCACAGGGGATAATAGGAGCATGGGTTTATAAAATTTTGGAGGCTAGAGGGTGGGAGCACCTGATGCGCAGGCGAGCTGGCTTTCATCAAAGCGTATAACCCTCTTGAAGACCTTTTCAAGAGGGGTGTTCCCAAATGCCTTCCTGTAGGTTTTGTACCAGCCCCTGCCAACAGGCATGGTAAATCCTTGTGGCGTGATTATGTACCAAGCGCCTACATTGCCTTTTATTATGAGGAGCTCCTAATTAATACTAAGGAAGGGAGAAGCTGCTGGATTGTAATAAGAAGCGATCTGATGTATTCTTTTCTGTGGGGCTACGTTGTATGATTGGCTTTGTCACTATCTTCCTTATCTTTTTAGGATTTTGTACTTTACTATTTAGTTTTGGTTTCTTTATACACATGAGTTAGCTAGGTAATCCTGAAGCATTGCGACTTGTTGCACTTTGTTTTTATCAATCTAACTTGGTAATATCTTCCACAATATCCTTGTTTAATAAATTGTCAAATTATTAAATGAGTATATTATAAACAAAAATAAGCTAAAATTTACTACAAATTCTCCTGATAATTTTCTTATCTTTTTCATCAGTTATTTTATAATAATCAAATATAAGTTCATTCAGTTGTTTATATTTATTTGAATAATCTTCATTATTCAATGCAGATTTTATTATCTCTGATACTAATACTTCGATTTTGATAACTGTGTTTTTATCTTCTTTATCAGGAAGTTTAATTGGTAATCTGTTAAACATATATGGATAAAATTCATACACCTCACCCATTCGTTTTGCATTTTTCTTAATCCAAAACTCTATTAATTGAGAATTTAATATTCCTAATAATAATTCGATTGATATAATATCTTTATATTCCTTTCTTATATTTATTGCATAAACATCAGCACTAAAAAAATAATTTTTATCATCTAAAGAAAATCTAGGCTCCTTTGATTTATAAGGAACAACAATCTTTTTATCCTTAGATTCAAAGACAGAAATTTCTCTAGCCCTATGCAAACGTTGCCAACCGTATGATTTTCCAACTCTTTTTAGTAGAGTATTTTTATTTAAAAGGAGGTACTTCTTTATATTAGGATAATTATCTTCTTTAAACGAAGGATCTGCATAAAGAAGGTATTCACCCCCCCAAGAAACAACCCATTTTAGTATGTTAGAATTTTTTACCCACTTTTTAAATAATGACAATTCTTTATCATTTAATTTTAACTCAGCAAGTTTTTGTTTATTTGGAATGATAAATATTTCGTCTGCACCTGTAATGATTCCTTGATTAGTATTACAGATTTTAGACAAGTTTATGCTCTCTGAATTAATTTTTTTAAGTAAATTGAGTTCATCTTCACAAGCTAAACACCATCCTGTTTCTTCTAAATCTTTTTGATACATACAAAAACAATCCATATAAAAATCTGATTTTTCATCAATCATATTGTTCTGAATTTTAGAGATCATTTCTGAAACATCAAGTTCGTTAGAAACATAGGCAACTCTGCAAACTTTAATTATATTTCTTTCATACAAATTATTTTTATAAATTATCAAAAGTGGATGTATATTAATATTTTGGAAAATATTATTAACTCCGTAAAAATCTATGATTTGCTTAATTTGTGTATCTTTTTGGAGAAAAGATCTTAATTTATTACCGTAATCAGATTCAAGGAAATAACGAGAAGTGATAAACCCCACATAACAATTTTCATTGAGTAAACACTTGCCTCTATAAATGAAATAATACAAGTAATCATTCTTTCCATTAAAAATTCTTTTATATAATTGCTCAAAAATATATCTCTCTAGTTTTTTTGACTGTTTAAAACCAACATAAGGAGGGTTTCCGACTACTATATCAAACCCTCCATTTTTCATGATGTGCCCAAAATCTATCCTCCAATGGAAAGCCTTAAGTCTAGAAAATTCTTCTTGCGTAATTGGAGGTTTTTTAAAATCGTAATTTTTATTTATCTTCTTATTTATGTAATCTAAAAATAAGGGATTTATTTTTGCATAAATCGAGTCTCTTATTGTTTCGAGAATAGTCTTTAAATGCTCAGCCTTTAATCCGTGTGTTTTTCTGTAAATTTTATATAAAATATAGTAAGCTTCAATATAATCATTCAATTTGTAGGTGTCTAAAAGGTTTCTTGCTTTTTTAATCTCTTCTATATCTTTACCTTCAGAAAGGGCAACAAGTATAACAAACATTTCATCGACTTTTTCAGTAAGTGGAGTATTCATTGGCATCTGAATTAAATTTTCATCGAGCCAACCAACCAAACTATTTCCTACTTTCAAATTGTATTCGATATTTGGAAGTGCTTTGATTTCATTCTTTGCTTCTTCAAAATCACTAATTAACCAAAGCCAAAGCCTTAATTTTGCGATCTCGATTGCTCCTGCAAGAATATCCACTCCATAAATATTTTCTGTTATTATGTCAAATTTCATGTCATAAAAATTCTTTTTTTCTTTTAATTCATAATACAACCTTCTTTTTAACCCAAATATTACTTCTGAAGTTTTAATCAGGAAAGCTCCAGAGCCGCATGCAGGATCTAAAACCTTGATTTTATCAAGTATTTTCAAAGCATTTTTCATGTCTTCCTTATTCTTGGATTCAATAAGATCATCAAAAGAGGCATATTTATTGCCCAATTTATCAAGCAGATAAGGAATTATTGTATTTTTTGAAATATAATCAGTAATTGATTCAGAAGTATAATAAACACCTTTTTTCTTTCTTTCAGTTATATTCTTGAAAGCATTTTCAGCTTCTTTTTCAAATCCTTCGCTTTCCCATTCTACAACACTTCTTTCATAAACATGACCTAATATTTCAGGTGTTAAAATCTTTTCTTCGTTATCTTCTGTTGCCTTTACATCTTCAATAATCCAGTGATAGCTATTCAAGAAATCAAAGATTTCTTTCCATTGCTCATCTTTTAAATCAATGTCCAAATCCTGCTCTAAAATGTCTGGTCTAAATAAACCTCCATTCAAGTATGGAATGACTATCTGATAATCCCCAATTTCAAGAATATTTTTCTCTTGTGAATTAAACATATGGAATAATTTTTTAAGATTCTCTAAGAATCTACCATTTTTCAACAATATTTTAGTAAATAAATTCTCCCCAGAGATCTTTCCTCCATCTTTAAATTTAATAATACCTTTATGGCACAAGAAATAAATAAAGAAAAATCTATCAAATATCTTCTGTGCAATAAGATATTTCTGTACTGGCTCAAGATTATTTTTTATATTTTTAACAAGCAGATTTCTCTTAACTTTAAAAGCCTCATAGAATAAAGCAGAAATATCTTTTGATTGGAATAAAAGATCAAGATTAGACATATTTTTCAGTTTATCAATCTTTGAAACGTTATTTTTTGTCCTTTCAGAATAAATGAAGTGCTTTGTCTCTCCAAAATTCCTAAAAAAAATGAGCTTTCCTTTAAGAATAAGGATACAGTAGCTTAACCCCCTATCAATTAAGAAATGGTCTTTAATCTCTTTGATTTTATCTTCTTCAAACACTTCATAAACAACAAGAAGCTTTTTCTTATCTATCTTTAAATATGTGCCTTCTCTATATTCGTCATCATAATAATCCTTTTCTTCCTGGAATCCTCTATCTTTCAAATAAGAAACGAGCTTTTCCTTACCTAACAATATTTCTTGAACTTCCATATTTAACCCTCAATAAAACCTATAGCAAACAATGGTTCTTTTTTAACATCTAGTTTCTCCTGAACATCAAGTTTTGTGAAGCTTTCCTCTAATTCAATAATCCACTGTCTTATTCTAGCTTTGCTAATCTCTTCTTTTAACTCAGCCTTTATCTTTTTAACTATTTTTTCCGTTGTGCTTCCACATTTATACCTAACTTGCTCAAGAGAATCTTCAAGCTTTGAGATATTAGGGTATAACTCAGCAAGCTTTTTAGTATTAATAAAATCTAAAATACTGTTTATCAGCTTATCAATATTGTCATTGAAGTATTGCATACGCAAATCTTCTTTCTTTTTCTTATCCAAATAATCGCTAAAGGCATTAAGCTCCTGTTTAAAAGAATTTTCAAATTCAATTATTTTATTCAATTCTACCGCTTCTTTTTTAGAGAGTATTTCATCGTTATAAGAGTCTATATCTTTGTAAATAATTGTCAAGCCTTTCTTTCCTTTGAACAGAGTATAATTCTTGCCTATTGGAATATTGACTTTCTCTAAATCCTCTTTCTTCAGAGAGTATTTCTTTATTGCTTTTTGTAAAAATATTAATATTGGCTTAGAGTAGTCTAAGGCAATCTCCAATTCTGAAAAATTCCCGCTTCTTATATTGTTCCTAATTTTATCAAGAACTTCAAGATATATTTTTTTGTCTCTTGCTCTTCTCTCACTAAGTAGTTCTTTCTCCGTTTCAAACCAAATCCTATATTCAACTCCAACAAATCGGATAATCTCCTTTATCCTTAATTCTATTGTTTCAACGAGCTTTAATTCAACATCTAAATCGTCATTAGGTCTAAAATTAAGAACTTCTATTTTTTTAGGGTTATCTAAACGAGTGGCTCTCCCAATTCTCTGAATTATTCGGACAGGATTATATGGAATATCAAAATTTATAACTAAATCTGCTCCGCTTATGTTAAATCCTTCTGAAAGAGTGTCTGTTGAGATTAAAATCCATAATTTATCATTTTTGTCATTGAATTTCTCGATAATAGTTTGCTTATTTTTTGTACTTGAATCGACAAATCTTACTTCATCCTTATCTATTAAATCCTTCAAGAATTCTTTGATAGCGTTAAGGGTATCTTTGTATTCTGTAAAAATAAGAACCTTCTTGTCTCTATTCTGTTTCAATATAGTAAATAATTGGTTTATTTTTTCGTCTTTCTCAAACAAGACTTGTGAGCCTTCTTTTAAGAATGGCTCTAATTTTTTTATCTGTTGGTTTATTTTCTGAACATCTGCTTTCAGCTCATCTAAAATCTTCAAATGTTTTGTACCTTTTCCATCCTTGATTTTCTCAATAACTTCTATTAACCTATTCTTGTAGTCAAAATCAAAATTGATTTCAATATCATCTTCATATTCTTCATCTTCTAAATATTTAGTATTCTTTTTTTCAACAGCATTTAGTATCATTGTGTTTTTTTTAGATAGTCTTTTTAATGTTAGATAATAAGAGCTTATATCACTTTCAAACCTTTTATAGAGAATCCACTTAAAGAAACCGCCAAGACGAACTCCTTTTTCAGGGTCTAAAAGCCTCAAATGAGCTGCAGACAAGCTTTTAATAAAATCAACAATTCCATTGACTACATCTTTATACCTTGAATCAAGCTTATATTTAATTTCTTTAACGTGAGGATCTTTTATTTTTCTGATGTCTACTCCTGCAAAAGCTTTCAATTCTTCAATATAATCTAATGAAGTCTTTATTGTCTCTCTTGTTGATTTAACGAACATCTCTTTTTCTACTTCTTCTTGAATTTTTGACAATTCGACTTTTTCAGAGTTTTTTAATTCTTCCCATTCCTTATTTTTGAAAAGATTGATTAGATCGCCCAATTCTCTGACTAACTTATCAAATAGCAAATTTTGCCCTTTTCTATAAAATAATTTAACGAGATTGAGTAAATCATCTAAGCTTGTATTAATTGGCGTTGCTGTTAAGAACAAAACCTTTGATTCTCCATTCTCATCAATTATCTTCTTTAAGTTTCTTGTTCTATAAGCATCAGGGTTTCTGTAATTATGTGCTTCATCTATTATTATTAAGCCATAATTTTTGGCATATTTATCTACTCTAAAAATATCTGGTCTTTTTTGTAGATCTCCCATTGAAACTAGAGTAACTTTGTCGTAAATCTCAAACTCTTTGAGATATCTAGGCCATTGATCTTCATTATAAACTAATCCGGCAGGAGCAATCAATAATACTTTATTATTGTTATTTAAAAAATATTTAGCAATTTGTGAAGCAACATACGACTTACCTAAACCCACAGATGAAGTCAGGAAACAACCTTTATATCCTTTGCTGTTGAAATTATCAAGAATTCTGATAAAATCCATATACTGAAACTGGAGAAGCTTAGATTTTTTGAATTCTTCAAAAAGATAGTCTGCTTTTAAGTATTTTATGAGGATTTTCAAAAATTCTTTAGGCTCAATATAAATAAATGCGTTCTCTAATTCTTCTTTGAATTTTGATTTTTTAATTGCCTCATATATAGCTTCTGCAACTTTAATTTTTTCAAAATCTTCTGATCCTAAGTTCCATAAATTTTCAAACCATGAATCGATAATTTCTAATTGTCTTGGTTCAGTAATAATAACATTCAATTCAGTATTGGACAGAAGCCCTCCAGGAGTAAAATTTGAAGAACCTACTATTGCAGCAGTGTACTTATTATGTATTTCTTCTGTTTGATTGTTTTTTAAGAAAATATAAGCTTTGCTATGCAACCTTTCCTCATTCTTCTCACCAAAATAGACCTTGACTTTTAAAGTTTTATATTCTTTGATTAGTTGGTAAAAAAGTTTTATAGCTGGTTTCGTCTGTTCATTTATTTCTATTTTATCGAGATTATCTTTGAATGCTTTGACAAGCTCTTCTTTAGTAGGTTTTTTCGTTTCAAATCCCATTAATATTTTTATTTCCTTTAGATTTTTCAAAGAATTTATTATATGAATCAAACCTTCAAGATAAAAATAACCTACAGCACATTTAAATGAAGCTGAATTTGAAGCCAAAATTTTAAGGGCCTCCTGCATATTAAACTCTTTAGTTCTATTATCAATAATTCTTGGACTGCTTAAAAGCCCATCAATATCATAAGTCATTGACCTTCCCTTAAATTCCATTATGTTTTAGAAAGAACGAATAGCTTATAAATTTTACTTGTTCTCAACGCTATTGCTTAGTAAAAACCTAAATAAACTCCTGCCAGCAAGGCTTTAACATGGGAGAAAGCCTGAACGCAGAAAAGCTTGAAGTGCTTGCGCACCAAGGCAATGCGCTGGTTATAGCGAACCCAGGCACAGGCAAAACGCTTCTGCTGGCCCACAAGTATGCGCAGCTCGTAAAATCAGGGGTGGCGCAGTCTGACATACTCTGCCTCACGTTCACGCAGAAGGCGCGCAAGGAGATGGAGGAGAGGATTGCCAAGGTGCTAAGAGAGGAGGGGATTGAGCCTGACTTTGGAGGCATGAATGTTTATACCTTCCACTCATATGCGCTTCAGGAGCTTGGGAAGGAGGAAACAGTGTCAAGCAACCTTCTAAGGTATTCCATCTACAGGTACTTCAAGGAGAATGAGGTGCTCAATTACGGGGATGAATACCTTATTGAGGTGATAGTGCCAAAGATGGAGAACCTCATAAGGTATTTGAAAAGCTTTGGGGTAATGCCATCTGATATTGATGTTGGGAAGGTGAAAGCCCTGCTTAAGGAGAAGGAGAAGGTCAGCAAGGAGGAGATGGACAGATTTGCTGAAGTGTTTGTTGATGTGTACAGGCACTATGAAGAGGCAAAGCAGAGGAGGATAGACTACGCAGACATGCTCATTGAGTTCTGCAGGATGAAGGGCAAGAGGAGGTTCAAGTATGTATTGGTGGACGAGCTGCAGGATGTAAACAAGATGGAGGCAGAAATAGCGCTTGAATCAGGCGAAAGTTTCTTTGCTGTTGGGGACAGGAAGCAGGCTATATTTGGCTTTCAGGGAGGGTCAATAACAAACTTTGAGAAGTTCAAGGATGCAAAGGTGTTCGTGCTTTCAGAGAATTTCAGGAGCGAAAATGCAATACTGGAATACGCAAGGGAATATTTTGGGCAAAAGACTATGGACGAAATGCACAGGAAGGAGCTGGAGGGGCTTAGGAACCCAAAGAGCAAGGGAGGGAAAAAGCCAGTAGTGCATGAGGCTGTGGATGGGGATGCAGAAGGGGCTGCATGCGATTTGCTCAGGAGGTTCAAAGGAAAGCAGGTGGCAGTGATAGCAAGGACAAACAACCAGATAATGAACCTATCAAACGAGCTGCAGAAGAGGGGGATTGAACATTCCTCAACGCATTTCTCTGCATCAAAGGAAGCAAGGGAGCAGGTTATCTCTTTCCTTAAGGGAATGCTAAGCAACGACATTGAGGATGTGAAAGCAGCTATGTTTACTCCTTTCTTCCCACTATCAATACAGGAAGCATTTGAGCTTGCAAAGGAGAAGGGGCTTACAATGGAAATGGTATTTGAAAAAAGCCCTGAATTCAGGAAAATGAGGGAGGAGGTTAGGAATGTTAAGGACATGGATGAGCTTTTCTCCAAAAGGATTATACCAATCGCAATAACCTATGGAAAGGAATACCTGCTTGCAGCAATAACAATGCAGAATGCATTCAGCGAAGCGCTATCGGTGGTAAAAGGCATAAGCCTTGGGGAAGTGGTGAACTATCTAAAATCAGCAGACATCCTTGCTGATGAATCAGAAGGGGAAAAGGAAGTAGTGCTAACAACAGTGCACAAGGCAAAGGGGATGGAGTTTCCAATAGTAATATACCTTCCGCAAAAGAAGACAGAGAGCGGGAATTTCCAGGATGAGGTGGTAAAGGCAATTCTTAAAACAAAAGGCATAGATGTAGAGGAGGAATTGGGTGAAGAGGCATTGAGGATAAACTTTGTTGCAATGACAAGGGCAAAGGAAGAGCTTCATATAATACCAGACAGGGCAGGGGAATACCTTAATGAATTCTGCGAAAAGGAACCTATTGAAGCAGAAGGGACGGAATGGTTTGACGTAACAGAGAGGATGAAAAGGGCGTATGCGCTTTTCGTAAGCGGAAACCATGAAAAAGCAAAAGAACTGCTTAAAGACAAGAGGAAATGGGTTGTTGAATTCATAAAAAGGCATTTTGAGGGCATTGAGCGTCTTTCTTTTTCCTCGCTCAAAGAAGACCCATGCGAATACCTTGCCTCAAATGTGCTCAAAATTAGGGTATACAGCCCTGCAATGGAATTCGGCTCCAGAATACACAGGATTGCGCAGGCGATGGTTGAAGGGAAGGAAGCTGAGGTTGGGGAAAGGGAAAAGCCGTATGCAGAAAACATACAGGAAATACTAAAAAAGATAAAGGAAGGGCATTCTTGGGAGGCAAAGGCAGAAGAAAGGGTAAATGTTGAGCTGGGCAAGCTGGTTGGAGAAGGAGAGGGGCTTATTTTTGATGGGGTAATTGACGCGCTTTTCAGGGAAGGAGATTCTTACCTTATAGTGGACTGGAAAACAGACAAGAGCACTGAGAGAGGCTCAGAGCACAGGCAGCAGCTTGAGGCATACAGGAGGGCGCTTTCAATCTCTAGAGGGATTCCTCTTGAGAAGATAAGGGTGGCTATAGCTTTCATAGGGCTAAGGGGCACTGTGAATCTTGGGAAGGTTGGGTATGAGCTTGATGAAACCCAGCCTTCAAAGAGCGCTTTTGAGACATTCTCCAAGAAGGTGAAGAAAACGCTTGAATGGAGGAGGAACCCGGAGAAGTTCTTGGAGGATTTGGAAAAGGAAAGGTGCGAGCATCCTGCATGCAGGGCTTTGCTTGGGGAATATTGGAAGGAAAAGGAAAACAAATAATGTTTTTAAGTTTTGCACAAAATAATAAGTTGGTGGTTTTTTGTACGAAAAGTTGGCAGTAGGGGCTTTGTTTTTGCTTATGGTTGCGAGTTGTCCATTGACAGATGGTGGTGGAAATCTTGGGAACCTGAGCAACAAGTCTTTGAATTTGAGCGACAATAGTGGAGGAGATGGGGGCTTAAACTTAGACATAGGGTCAGGAACCACAGCAGAATCAATGCTAAAGCTTTGCCCTCAGGTAAAAACAAAGAGGTGGAATGATTTTTGCAACGCTGTTTTCAGCAAGGACCCATCAAAATGCTTATCCCAAAGGCAATATGGCACTAAGGAAGCGTGCGAAATAATGATTGTGGCTGTTAAGAAAAACCCCTCCTTATGCGAATCTGTCAATAAGTACGTCACTGGGGTAGACAGCAGCGGCAAGGTGGTAAACACAACCTTCGCAACTGACTGCTATGGGCACTATGCAGTGGCAAGGCTGGATAAGAGCTACTGCTCAAAGGCAGGCAGCAAAGCATGGTGTGAACTTTATGTAGACATAGACAAGAACGAGGTGCCTTTAGAAAGGTGCGGTGACCACTACAAATGCGTTATGAGCTATGCTTGGAACAACAACGACAAAAAGGCGTGCGAAAAACTTAAGAGAGGCTATGGAGAGGAGGCAGAGATGCTTGAATGCTTGGCATTGGTTACAGGAGATGAAAAGCACTGCAATGGCATTTCTGACATTGACTATAAATACTTATGCATAGGGTACTCAAAGCTTAGGAAAGCAATACCCAGCGAAGGCGTGTTCATTCCTGAAAAGTGCGACAAGAATATGGATTGTGAAAGGGAAGTAATAGAAAGAATGGAGAAATGGGTGGCAAGGCATTAGCATGAGCAAAAAAGCCATAATTTTTATCTTACTATCAATATCACTTTCTTGGCAGGAATCTAGCATAAACCAGAAGGAAGTATGCTTTTCCCAGTGCATGGCATACCACTTAGCTTGGAAGCAAGATCCTGTATACCGCCTAATAGAAAGCCAGTGCTCAATAGGAAGCGGGGATCTGCTTATGGAGATGGCAAATGCATGGGCAGCTTATGTCACTAGGGAATTTGATTTCCTTACTATTGCAAATGCCTGGGTATGCAAGGTAAACATAGACACGTACATAAGGCCATTTGTAAGGGGATGCAACTATACCTGCAATGTGGATGACACCTTTTATGCGCCAAACCTAGTAGTTGCAGGCGAAAGAATTTACTACAACGAAAGGGACAAGAAGCTTAGGATAACGATTCTCAATTCAGCTTTCTCCTATCTTGATAGCGCTGAAGTTTATGTTTATGCTGGCTATGATGATGAGATAAATGCCAACCCAGGGAATATGAAGCAGATAGGCCATGTGAAGCTCAACTGCTTCACTCCTGTTGAGCCAAGGATAATCCCAAATTCATCTTGCTGGTATGAGAAAACTTTTGAGGTAGATTGGTCCCATGAAAAGGATATGTTCAATGTTGTGAGGATAGTTGCAAAACCTTCTAATTCAGAAGTTGTGGAATCAAGCACTAAAGACAATGCTTACACTTTTATACTAAACGACCTGCCCTTGCCTCCAGACATAAAGATTGATGGTATCAGGCATAGGCGCCTTGAGCCAGAAACGAACTCATTCAGGATATCTGTTGATGTCAGAAACACAGGAGAGCAAACAGGGAGCGCATGCATAAGCCTTTACTATGGCAGCTACCTAAACAATGAAAAGGCGTATCATGAATGCTTTGATATAGGGAGGGACGAAACAAAGTCTTTTGAAAGGGATGTAATATTCAGCACCCCATACCCAGATTTCATAACAATTACGCTGGTAGATGGCCAAAACAATATGGTTGGCTACGAAGTGGTTTACATGCGCCCCCAGCTTTATACAATCATGGGCACTGTGAGGGATGAAAGAGGGAATGCAGTAGAGAACGCTTATGTGTATATAGGCGATGGGAAGATGGCAGTAAATACCAATGCAGATGGCACTTACATCATAAGGTTCATAAGCACAGAAGGAGACTATTCAATAACCGCACAGAAGAGAGGGTATTTTAAGGACAAAAAAGATTTTTCTATAAGCTATAGTATAGATGAAGATACTGTTGAGAACAAAGCATGGGTTGTTGAAAGATACATATACATTGATTTTGTGGTAAAGCAGTATCCACTGGACTTATACATAGGCTATCCTTCTGATGGTTGGTACAACATAAACACCAATAAGGGGCAGTACAGGGGGAGGTATATTGAGCTAAACGCCACCAAGGGCGGAAAGAGAATGATAAGCATACCAGCAGAAGGAAGCAATGGAACTATTGTAGTAACCTCACAAAACTGCTCAGCTTTGGTAAGAGACTTTTCAGCTAAGCCTGAAGAAGCGATAAGCTCCACTTTGCTAAACGCATCTGGCTCTTACGAGTCTTATGAATATTCTCATGAATTGCCTATGGGTGTAATAAAATGCATGAAGTTTGATATAGATGATGAATATACACCATTGGAGAGAAAGCAGCTTGTGTTTGAGAAGAGCTACGAAGAAGAGACGCCGCATATTGCAGTATTCAGCAAGAACGGGAAGCGGTTGTATGTGCTTACTGTAAGCAAAAGCACAAGCATATGCAAGGTGCATTCATATGACTTGAAGAGTGGAAACCTGATTTACTCAAAATCACTTGAAGCAAAATGCTTAGGCAAGTACAGCTCTAAGTTGATACCTGCTTACGATGGCTCATCGTTGTATGTTGGCATTGGAAGCAACAGGGAAGGAAAGGGCAAAGGATATATATTGGCTGAAGATGGAGGGATAAAAGAAGAATGGGAATGGCCAGAGTATGTTGAATCCCTTTCCTCCTCATCAGCCACAGACCAACTTGACTTTATTTTGGAAAGCAGCGAAGGCGTGCTATATTCCCCTGGTTATGGATATGCAGAGAAATGCATGCTCTCTGCTGGATATGACTGCAATGCAACAAACATGGGTATTTTAGTCAAGAGGCTTGGGTTGTCTAGGAACAGGGCAATAGGGGAATGCGGGGAAGAGCATAAGCTTTGTATATTTGTGTTGAACTCACCTTATGCATATATCCTAAGCGATGACTTATACAATGACGAAGAAGCTCAAGGCAACTACGCAAACGATGATGTATTTACTATGAAGTATAACGAGGTAAAGTATTACAAAGACGGGAAGGAAAGATGGAGGCAAACAGGAAGCTTTAATGGCATATCTGTTTCTCCAGGAGGCAGGTATCTTGCCATTTCGCATGAACCATACGGAATTGAGCTATTCCGCACAGATTCATTTGCACAGCCTATACACATAGAGGGTATTGAGTATTCCATGCCTATTGGTATGGAAGCCACTGAGAGCGGCATCTACTATGCTGAAGCAGGGGCAAAATGGATAAAGGTTTATTCGCTGACAAACATAGTAGAGCCCAAATCAGAAACAGTGATAGCAGGCGAAGGAAAGGCAACTGGCTTTATAGAAGGCATAATTGAAGCAGCAAAAGAATTGCTAAAAGAAGCAGTTGAGTTCATAAAAAGAATCTTTGGCATATAATGGGCAAAAGGCAAAAGATAAGTTTAAAAAATATTAGGTAAAATAGAGCTTCATGAAAGCAGTAGCTTTTGTAGTTTTCCTTCTGTTGGCTGGTATGACCTTTGCGGCAACATGCACTTGCTCTGATTGCGATTCTTGCTTTGAAGCGCTAAACAATGAAACCTGTGATGCTGTCCAACTTACGCAAAATATAGATTACCCAAGCACCTGCATAGACAACCCAGAAGGTTTCTCAAACAAGGTTCTTGATTGCCAGGGATACCGTATAGAGGGGAAAGAGGGGGCTGGAAGCGGAGTATATGTGTCAAGCAAAACAAACGTTACTGTAAAAAATTGCGTCATAAGTGGGTTTGAAAATGGAATAAAGCTGGAGTACGTAAACAACAGCTCAGTGTTGAACAACACTGTGTACAACAACAGTAATGCTGGCATTTATGTTTACTACTCAAAAAGCAACACAATATCAAACAATACGCTTTCCAACAATAGCGTATATGGTATATATATGATAGCTTCACACTACAACATAGTAGAAGAAAACAAGATCTACGGTAATCATGAACTAGGGATAAACCTTGTCTATAGCAATAACAACGAAATAAGGAATAACGAAATACAAACCACTAGCATAGCAATTTTACCCTTCTGGTCAGATTCAAATACATTTGAAAGCAACATCATTAATAACTCAGGATACGGCTTTGATTTACAGGTTGGCACTCAAAATACTTTTAAAAACAACATAATAACCCACTGCTCACAAGGAATAAGGCTGCTATATGCAAACAACACATCGCTTATAAACAATACACTGCACACCAACGGTTATGGCATTGATGTAGACAAATCCCATCACAATACCTTTACAAGGGATTCTGTATACGACAACCCAATAGGTGTGATTATAAGGGAAGATTCATCAAACAATGTTTTCATAAACGAGCTCTTTGCTGGGGCTTCTGCAGGAACAAACCCAACAACTGTAAGCTTCACTCATGTGGGAAGTGTCAAGCTCAAAGGCATCTCATATACACAACCAGAGCCTCCAGGTTATTATTATATAGGGAACAAGTACATAATAGAGGCTTCTAATGGGTCTGTCTCTGCTGAGCTCTATCTCAACTTCTCTTACTCTGATTCAGATCTGGGTGGAGTTGATGAATCAACTTTAAGGGTTTCAAGATATTCTGAAATTGATTCAAGCTGGGAAACTGACACAAGCAAATTCGCATCTGAATATGGGGTTGACACAGTAAATAATGTAGTTTATGCCAAAATAAATGTCTTTGGAAGTATATTTGCGCCTTTGGGGTTGATTTCTCAAAACCAGCCGCCAACAGTAACCCTAAACGAGCCACTCAACAATAGCTACATAAACGAAACCTCTGATGTGGAATTTACATTTACAGCTGTGGATGATTCTACCTTTGTGTTGAATTGCACTCTTTATATTGACAATACACCTACACAGACAAAGTATGTAGTAAACAATACATTAAGCAGCATAATAGTGCATGGCCTTGGACCTGGGCACTATAGATGGTATGTGAATTGCAGCGATGGGGAGCTTAATGGAATATCAGAGACAAGGGATCTTTACATAGTGAATGTGCCGCCAGTTATTACTATAGTAAGCCCAGCAAACAACTCATTGCTTCCTTCAGGCACAAAAGAAGTAACTATAAACATTACTACAAATGAGAACGCCGTTTGCCAGTGGAGGCCAGGTGAGGATTTTGAATTTGGAGCAGGTAATTCCTTTGATCAGACTGGAGAAAAAGTGCATCTCATAGAATTATTCGGACTGGATGATGGTGAGAATTTCATATTCTACTATAGGTGCATGGATGCCTATGGAGCTGTTAGCGAACCTGCAGTGCATGTCTTTGGCGTTGCAATGCCCCAAGTTGGAGGAGGAGGCACTGGAGAGAAAGCACACCGCCTATACATATTTCCAATAGACAGCATAAGCGCAAAGGTTGGGGAGATCAAAAATGTTGAAATAAAGGTAAAAAACAAAGGAGACTACACAGAAAGGAATGTAGTGGTTGAGCTTAAATGCCCATCCTCTTTGTCATGCGGCTCTGCAACCATTGGCACCTTATTGCAAGGGGAAGAAAAGGCAGCAAGCATTCAGATAAGCGGAAGCTCAGTGGGAAGCTTCAGGGTGGATGTTTATGCAAAAAGCGACAGCACATCTGCTTCTGAGGACTTCACATTCGTAGTAAGGGCAGAATGCATGGCTGACAGCGAGTGCGATCCCAATGAGAGGTGCGTAAATTCAATATGCGTAGAGAAAGTAGAGGAGCCAAAGCCAGAATCAGAATGCATGGCTGACAGCGAGTGCGATGCCAATGAGAGGTGCTTAGATGGAAAGTGCATTGAGATATCTTGCACCTGCGGCTACGTTTTGGACCATAAATGCATAAAATACGAATGCTGCGAAGACAAGGAATGTGGAAGCGGGAAGGTTTGCATAAACCACACTTGCCTAAATGCCCCACCAAAAGAAGAGAAGCCACCAGAGGTTGACCAACAAGGGCCACAGAATCCTCCTAGCAGCGCAGGGCAGGCGGCTCAGCAGCAAGAGCAAGCCGGGGATCAAGGAAAGCAAGAGAAGAAGGAAGAGCAGCCAAATTTAATAGGCTTGGTTTTGCTTGTAGCAGTAGGGGTTTTAATATTAGGAGGGGCTGCAGCTTACTTGGTCATGCAAAAGAAAAAGTGAATTTTTCTCTCGGCAAAGGGCAAAACTTAAAAAGCGATGTGCACATAGAGAAGGTGCTGGCGCTTGCTCTGCCCCATAGGTGTGGGAGCCTAGCAGGGGAAAAGAAGGCGCTGGTTAGGTGGCATTTATGGCTGATGCTAGACTCATTGGAAAAGGAGAGAAAACTAGGGAATTAGGGAGCGCAGGAATGGAGGCAATGTTTGCATACAAAAGCAAATTAGCGGAGAAATGCCCTGAGAGGTGGATTGAGAACTACAAGGAGCTTTATGCTTACTTAAAGGGCATGCAGGAAAGGGGGGAACTGCCAATCCACCCAAACTATCTAGGGGATAATGAATTGGCTAAGAGCATATATGAGAAAAAATATTATCTTAAAGACCTTAAAGAGAACAAAATAGAAAGCTGCCCTGAGGATGTTTTTGTTAGGCTTGCCTCATTCGTAGCAGCAGTGGAGGGGGATATAGAGCAGGCAAAGGAGCTTGCAGCAGTTTTCTACAGGCAAATGTACGATGGCCTTTGGCTCCCTGGGGGCAGGGTAATTGCAGGCGGAGGGGATCTCTACAGGCTCAAAACGTTGGCAAACTGCTTTGTTACTAAGATAAAGGAGGACAACATAGAAAGCATCTACACTGCAGCATATGAGGCAGCAAGGACATATTCATATGGTGGAGGGATAGGAATAGACATAAGCTGCCTAAGGCCAAAAGGGAGCGTGGTTCATAACGCAGCAGACAGCTCAACCGGCTCTGTCAGCTTCATGGAGCTCTATTCAATGACTACCGGGTTGATAGGCCAGAGCGGGAGAAGGGGCGCATTAATGATAACAATAGATGTGAAGCACCCTGACATACTGGATTTCATAAGCATAAAGAGCGTGCCAAACTGGGTAACAGAGCAAATAATACAGCAGCTCAAATGGAGCAAGAAGTTTTCAGAGGATGATCTGGAGGAGATAAAGAAGGCAATAATGGAGAATGTGCAGGTTAGGTTTGCTAACTTGAGCATAAAATTCAGCGATGAATTCTTCATGGCGCTGTTAGAGCAGGAGAAGTATGGAACTGAAGCTTACGTCTTATACAAGAAAAAGGAGAAAGGAAAAATAATGGACATTTACCAACAAGAGAAGGTACATTACAGCTACGGCATACCTAGCAAAAAGATAGAGAATTATGAGTTTATTGGAGCATTCAGCACTATTGATGAGCTTAATGATTACCTAGGAAGCACATACCACTACAAGGTGGAAGAGGCAGACCTGCTTGACCCAAAGAAAAGGGATGTGTATGGGGATTATGTAATAGAAGCAGAGAACTATGGTTTTGACTTGGCAATAAGGAAGGCAGGGGACTTCCTGCTCTATTTTGGGAGCGAGCAAACAGGCAGCATAA
This sequence comes from Candidatus Anstonellales archaeon, assembly GCA_038890615.1. Classification (GTDB taxonomy): domain Archaea; phylum Micrarchaeota; class Micrarchaeia; order Anstonellales; family J096; genus JAWAFI01. Next base: position 69,400 of record JAWAFI010000001.1, read on the forward strand.
AGAGGCTCATAAAGGCAAGGAAGATTTGGAATGCCTTCCTTGAAGGCAACTACAGGGCTGCAGAGCCAGGGCTTATATTTTGGACTAGGATGAAAAGATATAGCCCGAGTGATTATGTTGGGAGGCCCATACTAGGCACAAACCCATGCAGCGAAGTGCCCTTGGAAGATGGGGGCGCTTGCAACCTAGGTAGCATAAACCTTAGCAGGTTTGTCGCTAACCCATTCAAGGAGGATGCAGAGATAGAATGGGAGAAGTTAAGGGAAGCAGTAAGAGGTGCAGTAAGATTCTTGGACAATGTGGTGGAATGGAATATATACTTGCATCCATTGGAAAAGCAGAAGATTGCATCAAAGGAAACTAGGAGGATAGGGTTGGGGGTTATGGGCATAGCAGACATGTTCTTCCAGCTTGGGCTGGGGTACGACAGCGAGGCAGGGTTGGCTGTGTTTGAGGAAGTGGCAAGGTTCATAGCAAATGAAGCTTATAAGACAAGCGCTGATTTGGCAATGGAAAAGGGCCCTTTCCCAATCTACAAGTTTGAAGAGTATTGCAGAAACCCGTTCTTTCTTGAAGCGCTCAACCCTGAGACGCAGGTGGAGATACAGAAGAAAGGGCTAAGGAATGTAGCTCTGCTAAGCATAGCACCTACTGGCACAATCTCAAACATAGCAAAGAGCTTTGAGCTAAATGACAACAACTACTTTGGTATTTCAGGGGGGATAGAGCCATTGTTTGCTCTATTCTATTCAAGGAGGAGCGAAAGCTTTGGCAACAGGGTGTTCAAAGTCTTCCACTCAACTGTGCAAGCATACCTGGACAGCAAAGGGATAGGCAATCTTGCACAGGAAGCAGCAGGCATAGAGGAGCTTAAGCAGTTCCTTCCTGAGTACTTCTTCAGGACAGCCCATACATTAGACCCTACTATGAGGGTTAGGATACAGGGAATTGCGCAGAAGTACGTGGACCATAGCATAAGCTCAACTGTGAACCTTGCAGAGGACATAGAGCCAGAGGTAATAAGCAAAATATACATTGATGCATGGAAGCACGGTCTAAAAGGCATAACGGTGTACAGGGAGGGAAGCAGGTACCCAATACTCAGCACAGATGGGCCACCAAGCAACTTTGCGAAGTACAAAAACAAGAAATTCAAGATAAGGAGCAACGGGAACGAGATAGTAGGCAAGGGGAGCGATGTTTTGGTCCTTCCTGACGGGAAGCTTACAACAGTGTACCACTTGCTTGTGGAAAAGGGGATTGTAAAGTAGGTGATAAAATGCATGAGATAAGCACTCTTGATAACTTGGAGTTTGAGGAGCTCATTGAGACGCAGAAAGGCAAGGAGATGATAAAGGCAAAGCAGGAGCAGAGGCCATATGTGCTAAGCTCAAGGGTTTACAAGCTGAAGAGCGTTTTTGTTGATTATGCAATTTATATAACGCTTTCTTATATTGAGGAAGAGGATGGCACCAAGAGGCCTCACGAGATATTCATAAACAGCAAGGACTTGAGCAGGGCAGCAGAATACACTGTGCTGACTAGGCTGATATCAGCAATATTCAGGAGGAGCGAGAATCCAACATTCATAATAGAGGAGCTAAAGAGCATCTATGACCCAAACGGGGGGAGATTCAAGGATGGGAAATACATAGCTTCAATATATGCAGAGATAGCATATGTGCTGGAGGATTTCTTTGCTGAATTGGGGCTTCTGAAGAAGAAAGAGCCAGTAAGCACCACCTTGCTCACCTTTGCCTATCCTAACATATTTGAAGGGAAGAAAGAGGAGAAGGATGTGAACCTTTCCCTAAAGATATGCCCGAAGTGCAACCAGAAGACGCTTAAGGTGGAGAATGCGTGCCTTACATGTGTAAATACTGAATGCAATTATAGCAAGTGCGACTAGCTGTATCTATAGATACAAAAAGGCCAAAGGCAAGGCAAAGCTTTTTATATTGTTATGATAGAGAGCATTTTTTATGAAACTGCCAATAGCTGAATTGAGGAAAGGCAAGTTTGAAGGGGAGGTCCAAGGCACCATAGTAGAGATGGGCGAAGCAAAGGATGTAATGAGCAGGTATGGCACTAGCCTAAGAGTTGCAAACGGTGTGCTTGAAGACGAAAGCGGCAAAATAGGATTGGCGCTCTGGAACGATGACATAGAAAGGTTCAAGCCAGGAGACAGGGTAAAGATAACCAATGGCTATGTTTCTGAATTCAGAGGGGAGCTAAAGGTTTCAGGAAGCAAAGGCGTGCCTATAGAGAAGATTGAGTAGGTATGAAAGGAAGGATAGGAAGCCCTAGAAAGTATGATGCAATAATAGTTGGAGGCGGCCCAGCAGGGTGCTCAACAGCCCTCTACTGCGCAAGGAAGGGCTTCAATGTCCTGCTGATTGAAAAGGAAAGGTTCCCAAGGGACAAGGTATGTGGGGATGGGCTGAGCGGAAAAACAGCTGGAATACTCAAGGAGCTTGGGCTCTGGGAAAAGGTTGCAAAGCTGCCGCATGGCCCAGGGAACGGGGCTATCCTCTCCTCGCCAAAAGGCGTGGAGCTTGAGGTAAGCGCGCCTTCTACTGGCTATGTATGCAGGAGGCTCTATTTTGATGAGATGCTTTTCAAGGAAGCAAAAAAGAGGGTTGAGGCAAAGGAAGGGTGGAGGGCAGTTGACCTGCTCTGGGAAAACGGAAAGGTGGTTGGGGTGAGGGCTTCGGGGGAGGGGAAGGAGGAAAACTTTTATGCTGATGTGGTGGTTGGCGCTGACGGGGCAGGAAGCATAGTAGCAAGCAAGGTAGGGCAAGGAAGGAGCGACCCTGAGCACTCAGTAGTCGCAGTAAGGTGCTATTTTGACAACGTGAAGGGGCTGAGGGACAAGATCGAAATACATTTTGTGGACGAGCTCCTTCCAGGGTATTTCTGGATATTCCCTATAGGAGGGAAGAAAGCCAATGTAGGGGTTGGCATGCTGCTCAAAGACCAAAGAGATAAGAAGGTTGACCTTAGGAAGGCGCTTGAGGCAGTTATGGCTTCCCCTAAATTCAAGGAAAGGTTCGCAAAAGCTAAGCAAATCGGGAAGTTTGAGGGATGGGGGCTTCCTTTGGCAACAATGCCAAGGAAAAGGCACGGCAATGGATACCTACTTGTAGGCGATGCTGGCTCAATGATAGACCCATTTACTGGCGAAGGCATAGGAAACGCCCTTTTGACAGGAAAGCTTGCTGCAGAGACAATAGCAGAAGCAAAGAGGAAAGGTGACTTCAGCAGCAACAGCCTAAAGGTTTACTCTGAATTGATAGAGGAAGAACTAGGCGAAGAGATAAGGGTTATGCACAACCTCCAGAAAGCAGGAAGGCACAAGTGGCTTCTCAACATGGTCTTTGACAAGGCAAGCAAAAACCCTGAGCTTAAGCAGTTCATAACATCAAGCATTGTTGAGCAGAATGCAAGCGAAGGGAAGAAAAGGCTATTGAGCCCAGAGTTCTTATTAAAGGTGCTGCTTTCTTAGCTTAAGATAAGAAAAGCACTATAGCAACAACAAGGTAAGGAAGCATAAGCTGAAGCCCTTCAAGCCGGTTCATCCCACCATCCCTTGCAACCTCGTTGATAAGAAGCACAGAAGCCACTATCACTGTTATCTCAACCGGAGCGAAAATAAGGTTCAATGGCGTGCCTGAAAGGGTGCCAAGGATTACCAAAACAGGAGCAAAGAAATTCGGCGTAAGGTAAGGAGCTACGACCGCTGCAAGTGCAAAGGCAAGCGCAATGATCTCAGGGGCTTTTGGCATTGGCGTATTAATGAGAAAGTATTTAAAATGCAGATGAGTTATGCTAAAAGGTGGTTAGATGGGACTCATAGATGAGCTCTTTGGAAAGCAGGAGAAGAAGGTTGACGCAGAGCAAAACCCTTTTAGGGTTGCAACAAGGTTCGTTCCCCTTAAGCTTTATGCAAAGCAAAGGAGCAGGACTACGCTTTTCATAGGTGTGAAGAACAACACCAAGGATGAGCAGCTCATTTCAATAGACATGTTCATGCCAAGTGGCACTAGCGGGGTTGGATTTGATGCCACAGGGCTTACGAAGAAAAGGGAGATAAAGGTAGGCAAGATAAAAGGGGGGGAGATGAAGGAGGTTAGTGTTGACATCTTCAGCAACGGCCAGGCGCAGGCAAAGCCTTGCGACATTGAGATGATAGTTTACCTCCACTACCTTGACTATGACAAGGTGCTGAGGTACTTAAAGAAGGTGGAAAGGGTACAGGTAGTTTGATGGATAAAGAGATAGAAGCCTTAATTGGGAAGGAGGTAGAGAGGCAGAAGAAGGAGCTCTGCCTAATTGCATCTGAAAACTACGCAAGCAAGGAAGTGCTTTTGGCAATGGGTACAGTGCTAAGCAACAAGTATGCTGAGGGCTACCCAGGGAAAAGATACTATGCAGGCAACAGGTTTATAGATGAGATAGAAAACATAGCAATAGAAAGGGCCAAGAAGCTATTTGGCATGGAGCATGCGAATGTGCAGCCCCATTCAGGCTCCTCTGCCAACCTTGCTGCCTACTCAGCAATTATGAGCCCAGGCGACAAGCTAATGGGGCTTGAGCTAAGCCATGGGGGCCACCTCACTCATGGAAGCAAAGCAAACCTTTCAGGAAAGCTTTACTCTGTGGTATCCTTTGGAGTAGACAGGAAAACAGAGCGGATTGATTTTGATGAAGTGGAAAGGAAGGCAAAGGAAGAAAAGCCGAAAGCAATAATCGCAGGCTTCACTGCTTATCCAAGGAAAGTGGATTTCAAAAGGTTCAAAGAGATTGCTGACTTGGTTGGGGCAAAGCTTGTTGCTGACATATCCCATATTGCAGGCCTTGTTGCAGCAGGGGTGCACGAAAGCGCATCAATGGCTGATGTTGTAACCACTACAACCCACAAAACATTAAGGGGGCCAAGAGGGGCAGTTGTAATGTGCCATGAGCACCTTGCAAAGGAGATAGACAGGGCTGTATTCCCAGGGATGCAAGGGGGGCCGCTTGAGAATGTTATTGCAGCAAAGGCGATTGCATTCAGGGAGGCAATGGAGCCCTCTTTCAAGGCATATGCAGAGAAAGTGGTGGAGAACGCAAAGGCCCTTGCTTCTGCAATGCAGGAAAGGGGCTATAGGCTTGTAAGCGGCGGCACTGATACCCACCTTATTCTCGTTGACCTCCAAGGGAAGCTCAGTGGAAAGGAGGCGCAGGAGCGGCTTGAGGCAAGCGGCATAATCTTAAATAGGAACACAATCCCATATGATACCCAATCCCCATTCATCACTAGCGGCATAAGGATGGGTACTGCGGCAGCAACAACAAGGGGAATGGGAAGGGCAGAGATGGAACGGATAGCAGAGCTCATAGACAGAGGCATAAATGGGGAGAATGTAAGGGAAGAGGTTGAAGAGCTAACCTCTAGGTTCCCTATATACGGTGATATTTGATGAAGCTCGTTTGCTTTGACTTGGACGAAACGCTGTGCAACCTACACCTCCCTAAGAATAGAGTTACAGAAGAGGCAAAGCGCATAATTGGCAAAAAGGACAATAGGATAAGGGAGCTCTGGAACATTTATGAGCTTTATCCAAAGGAAGCAGAGGCAAAGAAGATGGAGCTTGATTCAATGCTGCGCAGGTACGAAAGGCGATGCATAGAAAAAGAGGTTGTTGAGCCCATAAAGGAAGGCATGGAAATGCTTAAGATGTGCAAAGGAAAGGCAAAGGTTGCAATTGTCTCAAACAACAACCTCGCAACTATCAAGGAAGTGGCTGGCCAGCTTGGAATAAGGGCTGAGTATTTCATAGGAAGGGATTGCGTTAAAAAGCCAAAGCCAGAGCCAGATATGGTGATTGAGGCGATGAATGCTCTTGGAGCTGAAAGGAAGGACACTGTGCTCGTAGGCGACAGCGTCTTTGACTCAATAACTGCAGTTAACGCAGGAATTGCATGCATTGTGGTTGTTGGATGGGAAGGCGCAAAAAAAACCCTTGAGGCGATGCTATGATTGATTTCATAAACACTATTTTGTACATACTGCCTGCATACGTTGCAAACTCTTCCCCAGTAGTGCTTGGGGGCGGGGATGCAATAGACAGGGGGGCAAAGATAGGGAATAACAGGGTGCTGGGAAAAAGCAAGACAATAATGGGCTTCTTTGGCGGCCTGTTCGCAGGCGTGCTAATTGCAGCAATTCTTGCATATGCTGTTGAGATACCTTTTTTCCCCTCAAGAAACTACCAGCTTTATGGAGGCATTGCCCTCTCTTTTGGCACGGTGGTTGGGGATTTAGCAGGGAGCTTCATTAAGAGGAGGATGGGTATAGAAGAAGGAAAGCCCTTCATATTGGACCAGTTTGCCTTCCTAATAGTTGCGCTCCTTTTTGCATACCCATTCACGATGATCCCCTTCTACAGCTGGGACAACCTGCTCTACCTTGCTGTGCTAACTTATGTGCTCCATATCGGCTCAAATATAGTTGCAAACAGGCTTGGGATAAAGAAAGTGCCGTGGTAGCAAAATGCGCACGCAATAATGCTTACCCAACCTCCCAAGTGGCATCATAGCCCTTCTTCACCAGCTCCTCAGCAAGCAGGCGGGACTGCACACCGCTTTTGCATGTTATGATGTAGCGCCTTCCTTTTTTGAGCTTTAGCCTGCTTAAGTCAGCACTATCAAGGTTTATTACCTCCCCAGCTCTTTTCTCCTTGCTGCGAAGCTTGCACGGAGCCCACCTTGCTGAATAGCGCACTTTGTCAGCAAAATAGAGAGCCTCCTGCTCTGCCCTTACTGCGACCCTGCCAGAGGAGACTATGCAGTGCTCAGGGACTCTTGAGCAGGCATCGTAGAGACCTGCCCTCCTTGCTATTGCTATTATTTCCTCCTTGTCATAGGCAAGCACAGGCCTGAATACTGGGAAGGTTGTAAGCATAATGAGGTTGCTCAATGTTTGTGTTGAAACCTGGCTCAGCGATTCTCCTGTTGCCATTGCCTTAATCCCAAGCAATTCCATAAGCTCCCTTGCCTCCCTGTAGAAAACAAGCTTTAGGGCAATCTGCCTATATTTTTCAGGCACTTTTTGAATCTCTACCATAAGCTGGGAAGAATCAGCGCAAAGGAACTCCATTGGGTGGGCTACTGATGCTTCTGCTGCCTTCTTTGCCTTTTCCACATAATAGAGCAATGGCTCTCCGCCTGGGTTGAAAAAGGCAAGCACTGGCTCAACCCCTTTCTTTGCTAAGAGGTGGGCAGAAACAGTGCTGTCTATCCCTCCAGAGAATAAAAGCAATATCTTGCCTGCAGAGCCATAAGGCAGCCCACCAAGCCCTTCCTCGTAGCCTTTATGGATAAAAATTGCTTCGTCGCAAACCTCTACATAAAAAGTTATCTCCGGATTAGAAAGGTTAACTGTGTTCCCTTTGTCCTTCACGATCTGGCCCACCTTTACCTGGATTTCCTCTGAATTTAAGGGGAAATCCTTGGATGAGCGCGATGCCTTTATGCCAAAAGCCTTCCCTTTTAAATGAAGCGCTGAAAAATATGATAGGAGCGCCTTCTCTGATTTCTCAACTTTGGAAACCTCGGCATATTTCTTTATCCCAGGAATCTTTGGTATGTTTTCAGGCTTTGAAGGGTTTGCCAAGACCATGTGGTCCCTTTTAACTGAAAGAGTGCCTCCGCATGCACTCTGTATGTGCGATTGGAGGTGTTTTATGAACCTAGGCCTGCTCCTCTCGCTTTTCAGGAAAAGCTCGCCGTATTTTAAGAGATATAATGCCATTTTGGGCCTTCTTGCGTGTCTTGAACTTCTATTCCTGCTTCTGAAAGGGCCTTGCGGATTGCATCGCTAACCTTGAAATCCCTGCTTGCCTTGTACTGCTCCCTTTGCTTAAGGAGAGAATCAACTAGTTTCTCAACCCCTCCTTCTTCAACTGAAATGCCCAATATGAAGAGCATCTCCGCAAAAGCTTTCTGGAGGGCAAAATGGGTCAAAGGATGTATTCCCTGCTCAAGGAACGGAAGCGCCTTGCCCATAAGGTCAAAGAATGCTGCAAGCGCTGAAGGTGAATCCAAGTCGTTGCACATTGATGAGAGGAATTTTTCCCACAAAGCTTCTACCGCTGCATGCAACTCTGCATTATATGCCCCGTGCTTTGGCTTCTTGAGCAATGAGAAAAACCTTGATATGCGCTTGTAAGCTTCATAAGCCTCATCAATGCCTCTATCGTTATAGTCAAATGAGCTCCTGTAATGGGAGCGCAGGTAGAAAAGCCTGAGCGCCATTGGGTGGTGCCTCTTAAGCGCATCCCTTACAGTAATGAAATTGCCTAAGCTCTTGCTCATCTTCTCCCCATTTACTGTTAACAAGCCGCAGTGCACCCATGTTCCAACAAAGCGCCTGCCTGTTGCTGCCTCGCTCTGAGCTATCTCATTCTCATGGTGAGGGAATATCAAGTCGGTTGCCCCTCCATGGATGTCAAGCGCGCCTGCATACTTCAACGCCATTGCAGAGCATTCTATATGCCAACCTGGCCTTCCCCTTCCAAAAGGGCTGTCAAAGCTTATCCCTTCTGTGTCTTTCTTCCATAGCGCAAAATCGCTCTTATCATGCTTGTCATCCTCATGCTGCACCCTCTCCACTGATTCCTTAACACCCCCAACCTGGCCGCTCAGCTTCCCATAATCCTTGAACTTCGAGGTTGAGAAGTAAACGCCGCTTTTCACCTCATAAGCATAGCCCTTGTCAATGAGAATCTGGACAAGCTCTACTATTTCAGGTATGTGCTCGCTAACCTTGGGATATATATCAGCAGGCAGTATGTTGAAAAGGGAAAAAAGCTTATCTGCTTCTCTCTGATAGTAGGAGGCAATCTCAAGCACTGGCTTGTTGAGCTCCTTGCTCCTCTTTATTAGCTTATCGTCAACATCAGTTATGTTCTGGATATGGAAAACCTCAATTCCAAGCGAATACAAAAGCCGCTTGAGCATGTCAAAAACAAGGTAAGTCCTAAGATGCCCTACATGGGTGTCTGCATAAGGGGTCAAGCCGCACACATACATGCTTACCTTATCTTTTGAAAGCGGCTTTGCCTTCCTGTCAAAAGTGTCGTAAAGAGCCAAGGTATAAGCCATAAGAGCACCTTCTTATAGATGGAAATGGCTTTTTAAAAGGTTGTGGATTATGCTACATGAAAGCCATAATACCAGCAGCAGGGTTCGGCACAAGGATGCTTCCGCTTACAAAGGCGCAGCCGAAAGAGATGCTCCCTGTATTCAACAGGCCAGCAATGGAGTATGTGGTTGAAGAAGCAATAAATGCCGGGTACAGGGAAATTGTAATAGTAACTGGAAGGACAAAGAGGGCAATAGAGGACCACTTTGACAGGATGCCTGAGCTTGAAGCATTCCTTGAAAGCAAAGGCAAAAAGGAAGAGGCAAATATGATAAGGAAGATAGGTGAAAAAGCAGACATCTACTTTGTAAGGCAGAAAGAGCAGCTTGGGCTAGGCCATGCCATCCTTACTGCAAAGGCATTCGTAAACAATGAGGACTTTGCTGTGCTTTTGGGGGATGACTTATTCATCCCAGAGGCGCTTAAGCATATGGGAAAGGACTCCATATGCGTTCAAAAGATAGAAGGAAAGGAGATAGAAAAAAAAGGGGTGGTGGAGCTAGATGGAAGGAGAATAACAAGGCTTGTTGAAAAACCTAAATACAAGGAAGCACCATCGCAGTACGCTATTGCTGGTAGGTATAAGTTGCCATTTGAGGTTTTCAGGTATTTGGAAAAAACAGAGCCAGGGGCAGGAGGGGAGATACAGCTAACCGATGCATTGAATGCACTTGCAAAGGAGCATAACCTTTATGCATACATACATAAAGGCAAGGTTTTTGATATCGGAAACATGGAAAGATGGTTTGCTGCCAATCTCTATTTTAGTTATAAAAAAGCAAAGTGGGCAAGGGAGCTTATAAAGAGAGTGGGAAAGTATAGAGGGAAAGGCTTTTAAACCTCATTTCCCTTAGGAAAGCGGTGTTTGCATGGCAACAAAGGAAAGTAAGGAAGAAACTAATGAGTTTTTGGTACCGCAGGAGGACAGGGTTATTGCTGCAGTTGGCTATCTTTGGTGGCTCATAGGGCTAATCATATTCTTAATAACCGACAAGTCAAAAAGGGCAGTTAGGTTCCACGCGCTCCAGTCACTTGTGACAGGGTTGCTGGCCTTTGTGGTCATCTTTGCGCTTATAATAATAAGCATGGTCGTAGGCTTAATAATGGGCATAGTGATACCAGTAGTAGGTGGCCTGATAGGCCTTCTCCTTTATCTTGTCACCTTATTCCTGGCATTCTGCGTGCTCATATACATCCTCTTCCTTGCATTCAAGGTTTTCACAGAGGGTGACATTAGGGTGCCTAAGATAAGCGAGTTCATTGTAAAATACCTATAATTTTTAAATTCCCCTAACCTCTTCTTTTTACAGCGGCCGTAGTCTAGCGGTAGGATCTTGGCCTTCCAAGCCAACGACCCGGGTTCGAATCCCGGCGGCCGCAAATAGGATATTAAAGTAAAGGATTGAAGCATTGATAATGATATAAAGAATGTATATGTTTGTTATGGTTGTTAAAGAAAGATGAAAAATGGTTCAAAAAATTTTTCAAGGTTATTGGGAAAGGAAAAAATAAAGAGGAGGTTGTTGAAAAAGTAGAAATAGAACAAATGGAAGAGGGGAGAAGGAGGTATTTAGGAGGGTTTTGGAGAGTGTTAGGAGTAGGAAAGAAGATGAAGAGGCTTTTGAGGAGCTTAGGATGATTAACAGGGAAAGGAAAGGGGAAGATAAGAGGAGGGCTGAAAGGCTTGGGGAGAAATTGATTGATGAATGCAGAAATGGAAAGGAGGAGATTTCTTTAGAAAGGGTTGTAAAGCTGGTTTTAGAAGGGGCTGATGTGGATGTGCAGGATAATGATGGAGAGACTGCGCTGATGTGGGCTGCTTGGATGGGGAATAAGGGGGTTGTTGAGATGCTGATAGAGGCAGGGGCTAAGGTGGATTTGCAGGATAATAATGGAGAGACTGCGCTGATGTGGGCTGCTAAGCTTAACCAAAAAGGATTTCTTGAGCTGCTGATTGACAATGGCGCAAATCCTTTTTTGAAAAATAATAAAGGAAAAACAGCAATGGGCTTGGCTGAAAATGAAGAAACTAAGAGTTTTTTGAAAGGCTTGGTTGATAAGATGGATAAAAGGGTTAAGAAGAGGATGAAAAGGGAGGCTCAACTGAGGTTTTCGCTTAAGGAATGCAATAAGAAGAAAGCAAAGATATTTATTGAGAAAATGCTGGGCAGTTAGGGTTAAAAAGTGCTTGGAGGAAAGTTAAATTATGGAGGTTAAGGATAAAGAGAAGAAAAAGTTTGATAGCAAAGGAGGGAAAAAAGAGGCTGGTGGGGAAGGGATGAAAGAGGAGAGGAGGCTAAGCGATAAGGAGGTATTTAGGAGGGTTTTGGAGAGTGTTAGGAGTAGGAGGGAGGACAATGAGGCTTTTGATGGGCTTAAGAGGATTAATAAGGATAGGAGGGAAGAGATTGGAGAGGAAAGGAGCAATATGATTGGAAAAGAGCTGATAGAAGAGTGTAAAAAAGATGAAGTAGTTTCAGTTGAAAGGGTTGTAAAGCTTATTTTGGAAGGTGCGAATTTGGATTTGCAGGATGACAAAGGATGGACAGCATTCAGACATGCTGGTTGGAATGGTCATAAAAATATTGTAAAAGTACTTTTACCTTTGTTGGATAAAATTGATATGGAGGATCTTTTGTGGTTCGCTAGAACAAAAAACTTTGAGATCGTTGAGATGTTTATTAAGGCAGGGGCAGATGTTAATTTTGCCAGCTATGGAGAAACTGCTTTATATTGGGCTGCCTATGAAGGCCACCCAGAGACTATAAAAGTGCTTTTGAGAGCAGGAGCCAAAGTTAATGTAGGAAGTGAAAAAAATGGATTTACTCCTTTAATGAATGCTGCCTTCATGAAGAATGTTGAGGCTGTAGAGATTCTTATAGAGGCTGGGGCTGATCCTTTTATTGTAGATGAGTATGGAAGGACAGCTTATTATATAGTTAAAAAAGAGAAGGAAAGAAGGGACCCTCTAGGAGGAAAGTATGAGGAGGAGAAAAATTATAAGTGTAAGAAGATAATGGAGATGTTGGCAGTTTATGAAGAAAAAAAACTAAAAGAAATAATGGAAAGGTACCAAGAAGGAAATGACCTAGGAATTGAGATGGAGAAGATATTTGTCTATGCGGCTGGGGCTGGAAAGAAAGAAATCGTTGATGAACTTATTAAACGCGGAATAAATATTAACTCTACTTATAATAGCGTCAGCGCTTTAGTAAGGGCAGCTTTGAATAATGACGAAGAGATGGTAAAATTTCTTGTAGAAAAAGGCATTGATTTAAATCTAAAAACAAAAGGGGGGCTGCCTGCTTTCTTGTGTTCTGAAAAGGCCGAAATTGTAACCTATCTTATAAAAGCAGGTTCTAACAAAGATATTCTTGTCTACTCAGAAGAATTAGAAAATTATGTATCACCTCTCTTATGGGCTGTAAGTTGGGGCAAAAAAGAGATAGTAAAAGGACTTATTAGGGCAAATGTTGATTTAGATCCATTAGCTTTGATAGAAGTTTCTGCTTATGGACTGTATGAGATAAGCAAAGAACTTATTAAAGCAGGTGCTGATGTAGATGTGCAATCCCCCATAACTTTATCTACACCTATGATAATGGCAGCTGGCAATAGTCATTATGACATATTGGAATTACTGATGGAAGCAGAGGCTGATCCTTTTATTGTAGATAAGTATGGAATGACAGCTTATGATGCCCTTAAATATGCCCCTACCAGCGTAAAGGACAAAATGAAAGAGTATGAAAATAAATACTTTCTTAAGATAAATGAGATAATTGAAAGAAAGGATAGAAATATTGATGAAAAAATGCTTATAAAAGCAACGAGTTATTTACTTAGGAGATGTGATAAAAGAGTAACAAACCTTATAAACCATTTAATAACTTAGGCAAAGCGTTAAAAATAAATAAAGAAAAGGAAAGGTATGCGTTTTGGCCCTGCAGGAATACCTATAGAGTGCAAAGAAAAAAATACAAAGGCAGGCATAATGTTTACTGCTTCCCTTTGCCTAAATGCCATGGAGATGGAGTTTGTAAGGGGAGTTTCCCTGACTGAGAAAGCAGCATTGGAGGCAAAAAAGGCAGCCTTGGAAAGGGATGTCCTGCTCAGCAGCCACGCACCCTATTATATAAATCTCTGCACAAAAGACAGCAAAAAGCTTGAAAGAAGCAAGAGGAACATTCTAATCAGCGCAAAGAGGACAGCGCAGGCAGGTGGGAAAATAACGGTTTTCCATCCGGGCTATTACCAAGGGCTTGAAAAGGAGGAGGCATTCCAGAAGGCCAAAAAGGCTTTGGTTGAAATAAAGGAGAGTATGGACAAAGAAGGTGTAGAATGCATGCTCGGCGCAGAAACAGTAGGCAAAAGGAGCCAATTTGGCTCGCTTGAAGAGAACATTAGGCTTGGGCAGGAGGTTGAGGGGGTGGTGCCTGTAGTTGATTTTGCGCATATACAAGCAAGGGGAGATATGCAGCTGATTAAAAAAGAGCAATTCCATGCCCTTTTTGAAAGGTTGGAGAAGGTTGGGTTTGCTAAGAACTTCCATTCCCATTTCTCTGAGATAGAATATAGTGAAAAAGGAGAGAGGAATCACCTTGTGCTTGGAACAAACTATGTGCCTGATTATAGGGAATTGGCAAAGGAACTTGCAGAAGGAGGGTGGAAAGGGACTGTTATATGCGAGAGCCCTTTGCTAGAGCAGGATGCTCTAAAGCTTAAAAGCAAGTACGAAAGCGAAATAAAAGGAGGGAGAAAATGATTATACTGCTGGGAGGAAAAAGGGGAGCTGGCAAAAGCGCCTTTGCAGAAATAGCTAAAAAGCAGGGCTACAAGGTTAGGGAGATGTCTGCCATAGTCAAGGGCATAATGGAGAGGGAGGGGATAGAGGTAAACAACAGGAACTTAAGGCTTTTTGCAAGGGGGCTTAGGGAGAAATTTGGGAAGGGAATTGTAGGGCAGCTTATGGCAGAGCAGATGGAAGGAGGCAAAGAGGTAATAGTAGGGATAAGGGCAGTTGAGGAGATTGAGGAAATAAAGAAAAGGTTCTCTGATGTAGTGGTGGTCTTTATAGATGCGCCCGCTAACATTAGGTTTGAGAGGATGGGGAGCGCTGGAAAAAAGGAAAACCCTGTTACTTGGGATGAGTTCCTTTGGGCAGACAGCGTTGACAACGAGCTTGGCCAGGAAGGGGTCATGGAAGCAGCAGACATAGTTATAAATAACAGCAAAAGCAAAAAGGAATTTGAAGAAGAGGCAAAAAGGGTGTTGAGGTGGATTTCAAGACCACAGAAGAAATAGAAGTTCCTGAAAGGCTCATAGACCAAGTAATAGGCCAGGATAAAGCAGTGGAGATTATAAAGAAGGCAGCAAAGCAGAAGAGGAATGTGCTGCTGATAGGACCTCCTGGCACAGGGAAAAGCATGCTTGCTCAGGCAATGTCAGGGCTAATGCCTGCTGAGAATCTAGAAGATGTACTATGCTATCCTAATCCAATAGAGGAGAACAAGCCTATCATAAAGGCAGTGCCAACTTATCCTACCTTTGACTACTTAAAGAGCAGGAACCTGCTAGGGCTATACAGCAAAAGAGAGCAGGAGATCCTAAAAAGCAGCAACAGGGAGGGGTTGGCAAAGGCAATAGGGGACGGGCTTGGAAGGAGGATAGTGAGAAGCGCATCCAAGAAAGAAGAGGAGCAGCCAGTAGGCATAAGCAGCTGGTTCTTGTTGTTTGTGCTAGGTGTTGTTCTTTTGGCCCTAGCGCTGCCAGTGGAAGAGAATACAAAAGGGCTTATCATAGGAGGGGTTTTTGTTGTTGGCTTCCTCTACTTAATGCAGATACTTGTAAATAACTTCTTGATAAGGGCAAAGATAATGCAGCCTGGTCCAAAGCTGATTGTTGACAACACAGGGGTTGAAAGGGCGCCCTTTGTTGATGCTACAGGGGCAAAGGCAGGGGCTTTGCTAGGAGACGTAAAGCACGATCCATTGCAGAGCGGAGGGCTTGGCACGCCTGCCCATTTAAGGGTGGAGGCAGGTGCTATACACAAGGCAAGCAAAGGGGTGCTTTTCATTGATGAGATTGCTTCCTTAAAGATGCAGTGGCAGCAGGAGATACTTACTGCAATGCAGGAGAAAAAATATTCCATAACAGGGCAGAGCGACCTTTCTTCAGGAGCGCTTGTTCAGACAAGCCAATGCCCTGCTGATTTCGTATTGGTAGCAGCAGGCAATTTGGATGACTTAAAGGGAATACACCCTGCGCTCAGGTCAAGGATAACTGGAAGCGGCTATGAAGTTTATGTTGAAGAGGATATGGATGACAATGAGGAAAATAGGGAGAAGCTGGCTAGGTTTGTGGCTCAGGAAGTTGCTAAGGACAAGAAGATAGGGCATTTCACAAAGGAGGCAGTAGAAGAAATTATCCTTCACGCAAGGAAGATGGCAGGCAGAAGGAACAAGCTTACCCTTAACCTAAGGGCGCTAGGCGGGTTGGTAAGAGCTGCTGGGGATTTAGCAAGGGAAAGAGGAAAAAAGTATGTTGAAGCTGTAGATGTAAGGGATGCCAAGAAAGTTGCAAATACTATAGAGGAGCAATATGTGGACAAAATAGCAGAATACAGGAAGGAGTATAGTATAATACGCAACAAAGGGTATTCAATAGGGAGGGTGAATGGGCTCGCTGTGATAGGAAAGCAGGCAGGTATAGTCCTGCCCATAGAAGCAGAGGTTACTCCTCCCTCCTCGGTAAGCGAGGGCAAGGTAATTGCCACAGGCAGGTTAGGGGAGATAGCAAACGAGGCAGTAAAGAATGTCTCTGCGCTTATGAAAAAGTATGTAGGAAGGGACATATCGGGGAAGGATGTTCATATACAGTTTATACAGACATATGAAGGGGTTGAGGGGGACAGCGCATCTATATCAATAGCAGTTGCAGTAATCTCTGCCTTGGAGGAAATAGGGGTAGACCAAAGCTACGCAATGACTGGTTCTCTCAGCATAAGGGGGGAGGTGCTACCCATAGGCGGCATAAACCAGAAGATTGAAGCTGCAAAGGAGGCAGGGATAAAGGCAGTTATTGTGCCAAAGAGCAATTCCAAGGATGTGCTTGTAAAAGAAGGCATAAAAGTAGTGGAGGCAGAGACCATAGTTGATGTGCTAAAGCATGTGCTTAAGGAAGGGAAGAAAAAAGAGGAACTTATTAAAAAGATGAGCAAAATAATAAGGTGAGAAAATGAAAGAAGTAAAGGTCATAGTTGAAGGAGGAAAGGCGACTCCGCAGCCGCCACTTGGGCCTGCGCTTGCTGCGCTCAAGATGAATGTAGGGGAAGTTGTTGGGGCGATAAATGAGGCAACAAAAGGATTCTCTGGCACCAAAGTGCCTGTTACTGTAAGGGTTGACGAGAAGACAAAGAAGTACGAGATCGAGGTTGGAAGGCCGTCCATCGGCGAGATGATAAGGAAGGAAGCAGGGCTCGAAAAAGGAGGGGGAACTAAGGACTTTGTAGGCGACATAAAACTAGCAAAGGTGGTTGATATTGCTAGGAAGAAAGGCGGCAAACTGAAAAAGAGCACATTAGAGGTGCTCGGAACATGCCTAAGCATGAGGGTCAAGTGCGAAGGAAAGGACCCAAAAGAAGTAATAAAAGAGATAAAGGATGGGCAGTATGAAAGCCTTTTTGCTTAAAGGGCTTATAGCTATTTGCATATTCGCTTCGCTGGCTTCAGCTGAGATTGTGTGGGAGCACAACTTCGGCACCCAGCTCTACACTGGCCCAACCAAAGCATCTGGGGTGCTTGCAGTTAGCGGCGTAGATGGCATAGTCTACTTCATAGGGGAAAACAACATCCAGATAGGAGCCTACAGGGCAGGGGCTTTGGTCAAGGACGTAGATGCTTTCCAAAACCTTATAATAATTTCAAGCGGAAAGGAAGTAAGCGCAGTAACAGGATACACCACAAGGATTTGGCAAGTTGTCTTCAACGACACTGTAATAGGCACTGGGATAGATGATGGAATCTATGTAACCACTTTAGGTGAGATGGCAAAGCTTACCAGCGACGGGCAGAAAGTTTTCTCAGTGAAGGTAGATGCGCTCACGGAGCCGGTGATAACAGGCGGCTTGGGAGTAGGGGTTGGCGCTGCAAACGGGTTCTACCTTTACGACAAGGCTGGCAAGCTTCTTTGGAACATAAAAAGCGGGGCAGTTGTGGCAAAGCCAACATGGGCTGCAAACTTTTTCATTGGTACGGAGTCAGGGGAAGTGATCAAGGTAAACACACAAGGAGAGGTGATTTGGAAGAGAGGTGTGGATGGCGCAGTGATGGCGCCTGTGCTTGCAAGCGGTGATGTTTACGTGCTAACTGGAAAGGGATATGCATACGCCCTTTCTGATTTGGACGGAAGCGTTCTATGGAAAACTTATATTGGGAAAACAGTGCTCAATGCAGAATTGATTGTTTTTGGCGGAAGGACTATTTTGATTGGGGAAGGCGAAGACGGGTACCTTCTGGCAATAGATGGGGCAACTGGCGAGCTCCTGCTAAACGCTGATTATGGGCAGAACAGCGTTGGGTTCGTAAAAAGCGGAAGCTACATATACTATGCAGTTGATAGCATGCTTTACAAGATAGGGTTGAATAGGGCATGTTCAATAACAGAGCCCATTGACGGCTCTACAATAGGCGTCTCCCCTGTAGGCGTACAAGGCAAGGTAATCGGCTCAAGCCCAAAGGTTTTCATAAGGATTGATGAAGGGGAATGGAACGAAGCAGAGGTGAAGGACAACAGCTTCTCTCTGCTGCTTGAGCACAATGATGTGCAGGCAGGGGTAAGATTAATAGAGTGCAAGGTTTCTGATTCCACTGGCGAAGACACTAAATACGGGTCAATAAAGGTTTACAAAGACATCGGGATCCCTGCTGAGAAGATGTTTGTCAAGTTTTCTGGCACCATAAAAGAGGACCAGAGCTTTGATATGTTTGTAGTAAATTACAAAGGATTTCCTATTCCAGGCGTGAACGTAACAATTGATGGGCAATCAAAGAAGACAGATGCTAACGGGAAGGTAACGTTTAAGCTTGGCTCTGGAAAGCACTTTGTCAGGCTGAGCAAGGCAGGGTATGCCAACACTGAGTTCACAATAAACTTAGGAGTAGACTTAATAGTAATCGCTGTTGCAGTAGTGGTTGTCCTGGTAACAGTTTACTTCTTTGTGCTAAGGAAGAAAAAATGAAATTCAGGGAAGCAGCATTGCATTTTGCTGCCATTGAAGAAAAGAGCGGCCGCATAGAAATGGCTGAAGAGATAGCTGAGCTTTTCAAAAAGGCAACTCCTGAAGAAGGCAGGATAATAGGGTATATGCTCTCTGACTCATTGCTACCAACATACCAAGGCTTTGACCTTGGCATAGGGGAGAAAACGCTTGTTGAGGCAATAGCAAGAGCAGGCGGCTACCCTAAAGAGGCAGTGGAGAAGAGGTTTAGGGAAGTGGGTGACTTGGGGCTTGTGGCAGAAGAAGTGGTCGCTAAGAGGAGGCAGCACTCGCTTAGCAGAAAGGAGATGAGGCTCAAAGAAGTATACCAAAAGTTCATGGAAATAGCAAAGCAAGGGGGCAAAGGCAGCAAGGAAGGCAAAATAAGGATGCTGGAGGGGCTTATAGGAAATGCAAGCCCTGTTGAAGCGAGGTTCATAATAAGGGCAGCGCTCAGCAATATGAGGCTTGGCGTAGGTGAGCCCACAGTCCTTGATGGCCTTTCAATAGCAGTATTTGGAAGCAGGGAAAGGAAGGAAGACATAGAAGCCCAATTCAATACATGCTCGGACATTGGCTATGTTATTGAGAAGGTGCTTGAGAAAAAGGATATAGTAAAAGTGAAGACAGAGGTTTTCAGGCCTCTGCGCTACGCACTTGCTGAGAGAGCCTCTGACGAAAAGGAAATAATAAGCAGGTTGGGCAGGTGTGCAGTAGAATACAAGTATGATGGCTTTAGGATGCAGGTGCACTGCAAGGAAGGGAAGGTTGTAATATATTCGCGGAAGATGGAAAACCTTACGCATATGTTCCCGGATGTTGTTGAGGCAGTTAAAGGGCTAGGTGCAAAGGAAATAATTTTTGAGGGAGAGGCGCTTGCTTTTGACCGAAAGAGCAAGAAATTCCTGCCTTTCCAGCAGACAATGCAGAGAAGGAGAAAATATGGAGTGGAAAAGGCATCAGAGGAGCTTCCCCTCAAGGTGTTTGCATTTGACCTGCTTTACATAGATGGAAAGGAAGTTTTCCTGGAGCCATACAAGGAAAGGAGGGCAATGATGGAAAAAATTTTCCCAAAAGGGATTTTGGAGATAAGCACAATGAAGATAGTTGATACTCCTGAAGAGCTTAAGGATTTCTTTGATGAGGCAGCTGGGCATGGGCTGGAAGGCGTGATAGCAAAGGACTTGGAAGCGCCATATACTGCTGGAAAAAGGAAGTTTGCATGGATAAAGCTCAAGAAAGCCTATCTGCAGGCAGAGACAGTGGATGCTGTGGTGCTTGGCTATTATGAGGGGAAGGGCAAGAGGGCTGAGTTCGGGCTCGGAGGGCTCCTTGTTGGGGTTTACAATCCAGAAAGCGACATGTTCGAAACTATCGCCAAAATAGGCACTGGCTTCTCAGAAGAGGAGATGGAGGAATGGGCCAAAAAGCTCAAGAGGATAAGGGTTGCAAAACCAAAAAACATTGAATATGTCATTGAGCCCAACCACTGGGTTGAGCCGAAATATGTGGTTGAGGTTGGCTTTGATGAAATAACAGAATCCCCGCTCCACACCTGCGGAAAGAAAGGCGGAAAGGGCTATGCGCTGAGGTTTCCTAGGATAATAAGGATTAGGGAAGACAAGGGGATTTATGAAGCCACAACAACTCAGGAGATTGAGGGTATGAGAAAGGGGTTTAAGGAATAAGAAAATTAAAGATTCAATGGAAGCTCTGTCCTTTCAGACATTTCCCCTGCAAGGTTGGAAAGCATCATCTTTTCAACCTCCTCCCTTTTCTTAGTTTGGGAGAGCACCCACCCTAGCTTTACTAGAGCTGTTTCGGGTGTCATGTCAGAAAGATGGCCCATCACTCCTGCCTCTTTAAGCAGCCTCCCAGTAGTATAAACGTTCAAGTTTACGCGCCCGTATATTGCTTGGGTGGACATAAAAACATGCACTCCTGAGGATATTAATTCCTTTATAGGCTCAAGAAGGGAGCGTGCCCCTTTTATTTTAAACGGGTTGGTAGGCAGATGGCCAAGGCCAGTGCCTGCGATTACTATACCGTCCTTGTCAGAAAGCTTCTCTACATCCTTGGCAGTGGTAAAGGGAGTTATGTAAAGAAGATAAACATTTGGGTTGAAAGAGATTCTCTCCTTGAGCAGCCCCTGCTCCCTTAATTTTGAAAGGGGCTTGAATGAGCGCTTTGAGTAGTCAACTTCGGCCAGAGGAGGGCTGTTTATTGACTTGAAGGCTTCCCTAGCGCTAGAATGCATCTTTCTTGCCCTGTTGGCCCTGTGGAGGGCACAGGAATTATCGCTCAAGCCAGAATGCATGCATATTGAAACCTCCCCAAATGGCTGGGTGGCGGAGAATACTGAGTTGAGCAGATTTAGGCGGTTGTCGCTGCTGGGCCTGTCAGAGCTTCTCTGTGAGCCAACCATCACTATAGGGTGAGGAAGGGGGTTAAGCATAAACGATAGGGCTGCGCCGGTATAGTGCATCATATCCGTTCCATGCAGAAGGACTATGGGCTTGCCTTCCTTAAGCAAAGAGGAGCATTCCTGCGCTATTGAAAGCCATATCTGCGGAGTCACATCTTCAGAGAATATGTCAATGAATGGGTGCACTTCTATGTTGGCTATCCCCTTTATTTCAGGGAATTGAGAAACAAGCTCTGCAGGCGAGAGGGAGGGATAAACAGCACCAGTAAGATACTCAACCTTGGAAGCAATAGTGCCGCCTGCGCCAAGGATTGCAATACCGCCTTCGGAATAATAGGGTTTGCCTTCCTTATTTTCATCCTTTTCTAGCTTTTCATCTTTTTGCTCCCCTAATAACTTGATTTCGTCTGGCTTGGTTGTTATGTTATAGCCGCTCTCAAGCTTTATGCTCACCTCCCCTTTACTCTCCTTGAGGAGAATTCCGTCATACCATTTTTCCCCAATGCGGAATCTTATCTTCTTCACAAAGCTTTTATAACCAAGGTGAATTTAAAACCTTATGGGAGCGAGGAAAGGCCAGCACTTTTTAGCGAACTTGAGGGTTGCGGAAAGGATAGCACAGGAGATTGGGGAGGGAAAGGTTGTAGTTGAGATAGGTGGGGGTAAGGGCTTTCTCACGAGAATGATTGCAAGCAAAAATAAGGTTTATTCAATAGAAATAGAGGAAGGTTTCAAAGAGCACCTAATAAAAGCAGGGGCAGAGCCAGTAATCGCTGATTTTTTGGAGGTTGAACCGATTGATTGTGATGTAGTGGTTGGCAACATACCTTATTACATATCATCCGCAGTAGTGATGAAACTAAGGGAATGGAAATTTGAAAAGGCAATAATAATGCTCCAAAAGGAATTTGTAGACGCAATGATGGCAAAACCAAGGGAAAGAAAGTACGGGAGGCTTAGCGTAATGGCACAGATGCTTTACTCGATAAGGAGATTGCTGAATGTTGGAAAGTGGAGCTTCTCGCCGCCTCCAAAGGTTGATTCTGTGTTAGTGGAACTTATGAAGAAAGGTGAAGTTGGCAAGGATATTGAGGATTTTGTGAGGGTGCTGTTCCACAGGAAAAACAAGGTGCTAAGATGGCTTGAGAGAGAGTATGGGGTTGAACTAAAAGAAAAATGGAAAAGGAGGAGAGCAAGGGAGCTGGGCATTGAAGAGATCAAGGAGCTCTTTAGCGAATTGAAACCTTTTTTGAAACAAATTCATTGGAAAACTCAATAGACAGGGATTTTGGGTATGGTATCCTGAAAGATATTGCCTCGCCTGCACTTACAGAAAGGCGCTCTATCCTTTCTCCATCAAAGCATAAACAAAGCTTTTTCAAAGGCACATGGCAATAGACCTCAACAGAGTATTCTTTCAATTTATTCTCCTTTACAGATATGGGGTAAAGATAGGAAAGCAACTGCGCTAAAATGGGCATCAAAAATATTTAGGGAATGATATAAAAAACTTCCCTATTCTTAGGTGCCTGCGTTCGAATAAACTATTGATTTGGCAAAGCAGATTCTTTTTTAAAGAGTGAAATGAATCTTTTAAGAGAATACACAACCATCCAGAAAAAATTAGAAGCCTTCTGCCTAACCAACTCTAAGCGCTCAGCAGGACCTATAGATTTCCTTATCACATATAGATACTCACTCAACTGGTTTGAGTAGGAGATTTTAAGATGCCCAAAGACCGATATGATTACGGCAATGCCGCTGAATAAATTTAAATGGAGAGAATTGGATGTTTTGCTTCTTTCTGACACCGGCATTCCTTTGCTAGGTCTAAGAGGCTTATAAAAGACATCAGCATATATGCTATCATCGCTTAGATTCTGGTTCTTTAGGTTCTGTTCCTTTGCTCTGTGCATCGCTTCTACGAATGATTTGGAAGAAAAGGATTTTATGCCTCTGAAAACAGTACGGCCCACACCTAAGGAATCGATTTTGGGTTTTTTTCTAAATATATCTTGATAGACATGGCTGTCAGCCTCAAATGAGCCAAACAAACCATATTCTTTTCTGCAATATAAAGCAAATGCAAGATTAATGGCATTCAATGTAGGCACTATCCCGACCCTCTCCTTTGAGTCTTCCATAATTTTCTTCAGAAAGGTAAAATCATTGTCTTTTTTAGAGAACCTAAGCCTCTCCAAACAAGGCAATGAAGCATTAAAGCAACCAACACCTTGCACATAGTCAAAAATGAAAGTTATCTCATCAAAGGAGACCTTGCCCTTAATGTAATTCAATATACCAAGGTTTTTAGGAAGAGAAAGTTCTGAAGCAGGATGGGCCAACACCAAAGCTACTTTATTACCGTATTTTTGTTTTATAGTATTGAGAAATTCATAAAGCTCTATATTAGGGGCATAAGAAGGATGGTATGAAACAGGTGAAATTTTTTCCTTTATTTCTGAGCTTATCTCACAAATAGTCTGGACATCTGATGCATACAGCATCAAGTGAACTCCGTTTATGAGCGGCTGGGGTATGTATATTTTTTTGAAGAGTGGGGGCATCTCTGTTGTAATCAAGCACAAACGGCAAAAGATAAAGTATATGTTCGACCTCTTTAGAATGGCAATAGCTAAAATCACCTTTTCTTTTTTCATCTTTTCCCAGTTTATTTATGCCACTATTTATCATATCTATGGCTTTGGTTAATTCTTCGTGAGAGTACTTAGCCCTAATGCATGGGTTAAAAAGCAAGGATTCCGTAAGCTCTTCCTTAAATTTATTGACCTCATTTAAGAATCTATTAATCTCTTTATGGTCGTATAATTTAAGAGGGAGTGTCGCTTCTATTGAAGGCACTTTTGTTATTCCAAAGGATGCCTCGACAGCGCTTACATCATCGTAGAGAGCTTTTAGGAAGTGGTTGTGGTGGCCCGTTGCATCAAAGTCAGTGTGCCAAAGGAGCATGCTGGCTATCACATTCCTTTCTTTTGCAGTGATTGGGTCTCCGTCATCTACAGAAAGGAATATTAGAGGGATGCCTCTTGTGCTACCCCAGTGCCCGTGCATCTGGGCATAATAAACATCCTCTGGCTTGTGGCTTGCTGCTTCTTTTATCAGGCTTATGGCCTCGCCAATGGCCTTATCCATCTCTTCTTCGCTCTTGAAATTGGAAAGTACTAATCTTCTCAAAACCTCATTTGGCTTAAGGTCATTTCCTGTGATTCCTTCAGAGTTCTTCTGGGAGGGGCCAAGAGGGTCTGTAAAGATCACTTCTATGCCTTTTTTTGAGTATTTTAAAAAAACAAAAAAGTTTGATTTCTCGCCGTTTTTGTTTCTGTTGAAAACAATTATGTTGTCAGGAAACAAGAGCGAGGAAGTTGGCTTTATGAACTTGTGCTTTATCTTATAATAGATGACGAGAAACTTACTAAGCCTGTTCAGATTTTCCGAAAAGAGCTTGTTGTACTCCTCATCTGAAGGGAGCTTAATGTCTTTGCCTCTTACATAAAAGCCATCATTCTCCATGCTTTTGATGAAACTGTAAAGCAATTTTTGATTACCCTTAGCTTTTCCCATATTGATATATATTGTTGGGAAAGATTTAAAAAAGTGATTATCAATCTTTCCTTTTTTTGAGCTTGAAAACTTGGAGAAAGTCAAAGGGCCTAAAAGGCCTAAAGGCGGCGTGGGAGAGCTCTTGTAAAGAGTAAAGGGAGGCCCTCTCTTGGATTATGGACTCTATCATAGCCCTAATCAATATTGGTCCAGACCTAAGGCCGTAAACAAAAACTGAGTGCTTGACCATCTTCACTAGCTTCTGCCAAAATGACTTGTGAGACCTTTCAGGCACTATTGCAGGCACAACATAAGGATCAGAGTCTTTTGGCTTTAATGTCTTTGGAGCCCAGAAAACCTCTGCTTCCATCTTCTTTTCCCCTTTTTTTGCAGAGTGCATGAAATCCACAAAAGCAGAAGGTGATGGATTCAATGATCCCTTAAGCACTGTGCGGCCATAACCTATGTCCGGTATTGAGGGCTTTCTTTTCAAAGCAGGAGGATAGTAGTGCTCATCTGGGTCATAGCATTGCACTAGCCCGTATTTTTTGTTTATATATTTGCTCCAAGCCAAGTTCATTGCGTTTTGGGTTGGCTTAATATTTTCACTGCTAATAGGCGAGTTGTCCCTTAGGATAAAAAGAAATGCTTCCTTATAAGGGTTGTCCTTAGAAAACTTTATTTCTTCATCATCTGAGAGGGAGGGGTTGAAGCAGGCAACCCCTTGTGCATATTCAGAGGCAATCCTCTCTGCCTCTTCTAAGGATATCTCTTCTTTTGCCACCCTGTCCAAGAGGCCTACAGCAGGCAAAGCAGAAGAGCAAGCTGGATGTGCGATCATGAATGAAACTTTGTTCCCATACTTTTGCCTAAGAATCTTAAAGAATGCCTCCATCTCTATTGTTGGGGCAAGAGGGGGGTATTCTGAGGTTCTTTTTGAAAAGAAGGTCTTTTCTATCTCATCCATTATCTCCGGGCTGGAAGCATAGAGCATTATGTGGGGCCCATTAAGCTCAGGCATAGGGATGAATATGGATGATACCTTCCCTACAGGTGTTTCGTTATACCTTTCTGCGATTTTTTTGTATTTGCTTAAAAGCTTAAGCACACCGCTAAGAGCATACCATCCATTAATCATTATGGGAAGCTTTATCTTTTCGTAAGGAGGTATGCCAAGCGCCTCTCTCTTCGAATTCAATTCCTTAACAAACCTTTCTACTGCAAAGTTCTCGTAAAGGTGCAGTGGCATCGTGACCTCAATAGCTGGGACTTTGGTTATGCCAAGCGCTTCCTCCACAGCGCTTACATCATTGTATAGTGCTCTTAAGAAGTGGTTGTGGTGGCCTGTTGCATCAAAGTCAGTGTGCCAAAGTAGCATGTTGGCTATGATTGTGCTTTCCCTTGTGCAGCCGTCATCTATGAGAAGGTCTATAAGGAGCTTTCCTCTTGTGCAGCCCCAATGGCCGTGCATCTGGGCATAATAAACATTCTCTGGCTTGTGGCTTGCTGCTTCTTTTATCAGGCTTATGGCCTCGCCAATGGCCTTATCCATCTCTTCTTCGCTCTTGAAATTTTTCAAAGAGACAATGCGGAGGAGGTCTTCTGGCTTTAATGTAAGCCCGCCTTCGCTTGGGCCGAGAGGGTCTGTGAAGATTATCTCCAGCTCTTTTTTTGAGAATTTTACAAGCACAAAGAAATTTGATTTCTCCCCTTCTTTGTTCCTGTTGAATACGAGTACATTGTCAGGAAAGGTAAGGGAGTGGGTTGGCTTGAAGAAAAACTTCTGCTTTATCTTGTAATAAATAGTCATGAAAATATTTAGGTTCTTTATTGTGTCACCTAGGGTCCTCCCGTATTCCTCATCTGAAGGGAGCTTGAATGCTGTTGATTTCAAAAAGAAACTGCTTTCCGACATCTTTGAAATTAGCTTTTGCACGTGCTTTGGGTAATGCCCTTCCTTTCCCATAAGCAACCACATATAAATATAGTGGGCAAAAGTTTATAAATGTGCTGGAAAAATCATACTAGCTTCCCATCTTTAAGAGACTTTGCCTTTAGCCCAATATCTCTTGCCCTCCTCCTAAGCTTTGAATCCTGAGATAGTATATAAAAGCCGTGCTGAAGCGCGAGCGCAATTAGCACATCGTCAGTTGGGCCAACTGCCTTTAGCACTTTTACCTTCCCTGATTTGATTAAAGAGAGGGAGAAAAGGGCTGCCCTTCCCCTCTCGCTCTTTATCCTGGAGAGTTTTTTCAATTCACCTACAACTGTTGATGCAGTGTATGGCTTAATCGGCTCATCACCAAGAAGCAGGAGCTGAGGCAAGCTCACACGCTGAAGGAACGCCTCAATAAAAGAGCTGGTGTCAATAAGGATGCCTTTCATTGCCTCACTGCTATCTTCCCGTGCTTTGCATAAGGCAATGAGGTAGGGCTGCTCAGCTTCAGGAATATTGCTTGTGAGATGCGAAGGCCCTCTGACAAAGTAAGGTTTGACGGCGAAGAGTTCACAATCTCAAGCACCTGCCGGTTGGAACTGCCGGGCTGGATAAGGGAAGATGTAATGTGTACTGAGAGGCCAAGCCTTGCGTACCTACTCCTTCCTTCAAGTATGCCCATCACATAGGGAGGCAGGGTGATTTTTTCCTTCGTTATTCCAAGGCACATCTCTTGGGGCTTCAGGGTAACCTTTTTTGCAACGCGATGCTCAAGGACCTCAGTGAATGGCGTTTTCGATATGTCAATGGTCTTGCCTATAAGCCTTTTCTTGAAGAACCAAAAGTCCTTTCCCAAGGTAAGGTCAATTGAAGCTCCCTGTATCTGCCCTGGCTGAAGGGGCTCTATGCACATCTCTCCTTTCTTCAGCAGGGATTTTATGTCTCTGTCGGATAGTATCATAGTTACACCAGCTTCAGGTGCCCGCATATCTTGTCAACAAGCACTTCCTCGTTTGGGCCTATTGCTATTGCAGTAAGCGAACCTGCAGGCACTTGGGTAAATCCTGCATCGTAGATTATGGAAGCGGTCAGCCCTTCTGCCTTTGCCTTGCGGAAAAGGTCCAACATTTCCTCCTCTCTCGCCTTTAGCACTACCTTCTTTGCGCCGTTTGAAAGCCACTCTGAAGAAACGGATTTTGGGCTTTCAAGGTAGGCCTGCAAAGAAGCATGGGCTGCATGGGCTGCAATCTTGCCCTTCCCCATCCTTAGGCTGGAATTGATTACAATCGCTTGCTTGAGCATAAGCGTTTAAAGCAGTGTCTATTTAAAATTCTTGATGATTGAGCTCGTGAAGAAGATAAAAGATAGGATAGAGAAGATGGAGAGCGAGAGGCAGAGAATAGCAGATGAAGTAAGGGGGATGGAGAAGATAATGCCTGAGTTCCTTGAGAGCAAATTCGTCAAGGCAATAGAGCCAAAAGAATTCAGCGGGAAGGTTGCTGCTGTTGATGGAGGAATATTGGACAGGAGCTATTATGGAATTGATGTGTATGTTGTTAGGAGCGCAGGGGTTATTTATGATTATGAAAGAGGTGAGCTCAAAAGGGTTGAATATGTACCTTCCAGGAACCCAGAGCACAAGGTCATAGATAAGTATGAGTTGGATGAGAATGAAAGCAGGTGGGCAAAGAGCATTATAAGGCTAAAAGAGGAAGTAAGCAGGGCTGCAGAGATAAATGCAGACATTGTCATAATGGATGGCTCAATATTCCCTCTTCCATCTGACATTCCTGCAAAGGATTCGCAGGTTTATCCTGAGTATGAAGAATTAGCAGGGGCTTACAAGGGCATGTTTAAGGGGATGAAGAGGAAGGGGGCTTTGCTTTTAGGGATATCTAAAGACAGCAGGTCGGCAAAAATGGCAGGCAAGTTTAAAATAAGGGGGAGCGACGTGCTTTTTGCTGACAAGCTCTTGAAAGCAGGGGAAAGAAGCGCAGTAATGGAAATGAAGTGGCCAAATGAAAATGAGAAAGGTTATTTCATGTATGTGAAGGTTTCTGAGGAAGACATGCCTCTCAGGGTTGAGTTCCTTGAGCATAGGATGAGCTTTGATGAGATCGCTGGAATCGTCCACTGGCTTTCTGGCATAAACAAAAAGTACACCTACCCTGCCGTGCTCATTGAGGCAGACCTGACTGCAAGGCTCCATGAAGTAGAGATTGAAAGGATTGAAAGGGAGATCATGTTTGGGACTGGGAGCTTGAGGAAATTCAGGAGGGAAAGGAGGCCTTTTGGAGGCAGCTAAAGGAAAGATTCAACCTGCTCCTTTTCTTCTTTCTTAGACCTGTTGAATTCCCTGCACTGCTCAATTATGTCAGAGCCCTTGGAAGTGTATTTCCTGCAAACCCTTTTCCTAATTCTGAGGAAAACAGGGAAGTTCACTGCCTCGCCAACAACAATGGCATCCCCAACCTGCAGGGTTGTTATGCTCTGGACCATGCGATCATCTATTCCTTCGCAGCTTTCTGCAACTTTTTTCAGGTCATTTGGGTTCATCATACGCAATATTATATGAGTATTGCACTGGCTAAGAGCAGTATTGCTTATGTGTGATGGCCTCTGGGTGATTAGGCACAGCGATGAGCCGAACTTCCGCCCCTCTCTTGCTATCTTCTCTATGATGCCGCGCGATATTGTGTCAAACTTCCTCTGCTCTGAAGCAAAGTTATGCGCCTCTTCTATTACCATAAGGAAGGGAGGCACCTTGTTTTTCTTGCGCAGCTCGAAGAGGCGCCTTCCAAAATAGCTCACAACTATCTGCCTCTGCCTCAAGCTATCAAGACCCTCAAGGTTGAATACGAGGAGAGAATTGGTTGACAGCTCCTTTACCTTTGGGCGCTCGGAAGAGCCAACGAGGCGCATCTTGCCTAACTCATGCAGGCGCCCAACAAGCTCGTTCACTGTGGAAACCTTATTCTTGTTTTTCTCTCTTGAGCCAGAGGCCTCCACGATCTCAATCAAGTTCTTGAGCGAGGGCTTTAGGTTCTGCTCCCTTATCGCTTCCTTGAATTGGGAGAAGCACTCGCTATACAACCGCTCTTGGGGAGTAGAAAGCTCAAACCACTCAGAGAGGCAGGAAGGATTAAGCTTAGTAACAGGAATCCTTATCTCCTTTGCATCTACCAGCGTTGTCTTCTTTGAGAAAGAGGGATCATGCTTGAAGTCAGAATATTCGTTGTGCATGTCCATCACTACAACCGCAGGTGTTGGAAGCTGGGAATTTACAAGTTCCTCGATTATTACTGTAGTTAAGTAGGATTTGCCTGCTCCGCTCATGGCGAGGATGGCCATGTGCTTTTGCAAGGTACGGTTGAAGTCAAGCACTGCCTTTGTGGAATGGTTTTGCACAGTGCCTATGCTAAGCCCTTCTTGGGCAAATCCAATGAACTTGCTTAAATCAGAGTCAGGCATAAGGAAGACATCCTTTCCTGGTGAAGGAGGTGTAAAGGAGCGAATGAACATTCCTTCAGGGGACTTCCTCCCCATTGTGCGCGCAAGCGCAACTATGTATTCTCCTTCCTGGTGCGGAAAATGGTTTATTATGCCTCCCTCGCGCTCGTAATCAGAAACTATCTCAGGGTCCTCAAAGTAGCGGTTGAGCCTGAAAATCTCGTTGACAAATGCGATTACTGCTCCTTGCGGGTCTGAAACCTCTACAAACTGGCCCTTGCGCACATCACCGAGCACAAGGAAATAAAACTCCGTAGTGGAGGGGGTATTGTTGAATGATATGACGCGCCCTATCATCAGCTAAAAGTAGGGGAGAGGATTTATAAAGCATAGCGTAGGATTTCGCCAATGCCTACTTTCCAAAATAGCGCGATGCCTCCTCTGCATCAACGCGCAGCCTGTTGCTTCGCATAAGCTCAGGAAGCGAAGAATACGAAGAGCAGAGCTTTTTCAATTCAGGGCCAGAGATTCGCTTAAGGCCTGCTTCATCTATGGCCTTTTCCACTGAAACACCTTTGGACACTGCATATCTCAAAACATCCTTTATAGCTGCTTTTACTATATGGCCTTTCCTGAATGCCTGCACAACCTCTCCAAGCATTTTCTCGGTTGGCTCAATCCCTTCCCTGCGCAGCTCAATCACATCTCGGGTAAAAAGAGTGGAAAGGAACCCTTCGCCCAAATCAAGATTATCGCAAATCAAAGGGAGGTAGGGGCTTAGGAATATCTCATCTGCCCTCCCCCTGAAAACCTTGGAAATGGCAGAATAGCGCTCTGTAAAGGAAGGTATTTCAGGAAGCTTGGGAAGCGGAGTCGTTTCTATGTCTGTTTCAGGGTACATGCGCGCCTTGCCTGGAAGGGGGCGCTGGTAAGAAGTGGTCCCATCAGGATTAGCTTTCCTAGTTTCACCAGGGACTTCAAGCAATAAGGCACGCTTTAGAACTAGCTGTAAAGCAATCTTTGCCCTTTCCTTTTCTCCAAAGGTTATTATAAATGCATCATTTGCAGAGCAATGGAGGGCTTTTTCTACTAGATGACGCTCGATCCCGTACTTTTCAATTTCCTCATCGCTGTGGATTATGCCCAGGCCAACAGCCGATGCATATTCGCTTAGCTCCTTGCCAAAGCGCTTTGCGCCTATCATCGTGCCTAGGATGCCCTTGAAGCCCTTCAGCTTAACCCCTATTACTGATTGGCCGGAGGACAGGGCTTTTTGCAGGAGTTTTGACTTTGTGCCCTTTAAGGCCTCAGAAAGGTCAACCAAAGAGGGGTTTTGGGAAGGAATGGACTTAATAGTTGAAATTATTTTCAACAATGCCTGCTGCCTCCTGACCTCCTCTTTTACGTATTCAGGGAGCATAGGAAGCTCCTGCACCCCTTTTATCTCAACCCTTGCGCCTCCTGGGATTGATACATTTAGGTCTTGGCGGATTGTGCCAATGCCCCTTGCAACCTTGCCTGTGTTGCGCAGTATCAGGCCTATCTTAAGCGCTGTTTCATAAGCTTGCTCAGGGCTTCTTATCTCTGGAGTGGTAGTTATCTCAACAAGAGGGATGCCAAGCCTCCTTAAGTCAAGCACGCGCTCATTTTGCGAATCAGAAACAATGCCTGCGCTTTCCTCTTCAATGGCAACAGTCTCTATGCCAACGGAGCCAAATGAGGTTTGCAGGGAGCCGTTTAGTCCTACTAGCGCAGTGCGCTGGAAGCCGGAAACATTGCTACCATCAACTACTATCTTGCGCATAACTTGAATAGAAGGCAGGAGTGTGCAGTTGAGCTCCTTTGCAATGAAAGCAGCAATAGACAGGGCTTCCTTGTTGATTGGATGTGGCGGCTCCTCATCTGCCTCAACAGCACAGCAAGAAGAAGGGTAGAACTGGTAAGTAAAGAGCTTCTGCTTCGCCTGCTCATGCAGGGCAGCTGAGTCAATCTCTCCCATCTCGCTCATAGTGGTGTGTAGCCTGCGCTTAAATGTGAAAAAATTTTCATCTTTATCATCAGGGTAAGGGCAGGCGCAAAATAACTTTTTGGTGTTCAGGCGCTGGTGGATTTCAAGCCCTATCTTCATTTCAGTAGGTCCTTTGGACATAGCCCACCACGCGTGTTTCTTTCCCGCAAACAATGCATTTGCCTTTCTCCCCATCTTCGAGAGATGTGCCAAAAAGCTCTATGCCCTCTTCTATCTCCGCTATCTTGTGCCAGCAGGGCTCTGTGTTGCAATAGTGCACAACAGCGATGTTGCCGGAGTTTATCTCATCCTTAAGCTGTGATTCTTTGGAGCATGGCCTAAGCTTCGAGATCAGGGCTTCCTTTGATTTTGCGCGCATGGAATCAGAGATTGAGGAGAGCAGCCCCTTTACTGAATTAGTGACTTTATCCATACTTAACTCCTGCTTTTGAAGGGTGTCCCGGCGGAAAACAGAAACAACGCCTTTTGAGAGTTCCTGCTTGCCTAATTCAATGCGCAGCGGGACGCCTTTTATTTCCCAATTGTAGCGCTTTGAGCCGAGAGTTTCGCTAGAGGAATCAACATCAGCCCTGATGCCTTCTTTTATCAGCAATCCCTTTAGCTTGTTTGCCTCTTCAAGCTGGGCATGTGATATCGGGATTATTATTGCTTGTATTGGCGCTATGGAAGGAGGCAGCACGAGCCCTCTTTCATCCCCAAATGAAGCAATTACTGCTGCAAGGAAGCGCGCGCCATTCCCAGTGCAGGTCATCCATGCATATTCCTCTTCCCCTCTTTCGTTCCTGAACTTTATGTTGAATTTTCTTGAATATGCCTGGCCAAGATTGTTAAGTGAGCCGTTCTCAAGCACACGGCCGTTCGGCATCACTGAGTAGTATTCTATTGCCCCAACTGCCCCAGGAAAAACTTCCCATTTTGGCTTTACAACCTTTAGCGGGGTTATGCATAATGAATCCCATATAGAATCCCAAATGGCCATGTGGAACCTTATTTCTTCCTCAGCTTCCTGCTTTGTTGCATGGCAGGTGTGTATTTCGTGCCAAACTGTGATTTCCCTGTCGCGTATCAAAGGGCGGGTATGCTTTGTTTCGTAGCGGAAGCTTGAGACCGTTTCATATATTTTGAGCGGGAGGTCCCGGTAGGAATGGATCCATAAAGAAAACATTGGGTACATTGCGGGCTCTCCTGTAGGGCGCAGAACATAATCCTGCTTGCCATCCTTGCCACCGCTTACATAAAAGGCCTCGTTCTCAAAGCCTCTCCACCATTCGTCATTTATGCGCGCATATTCTAGCGGAACCAAAAGAGGGAAGTACATCTCCTTGTATCCATTGGCTTTAAGCTGGGAATCCCACAGGGATTTTATGCGAAGCATTATGTCATACCCCCACGGAAGCCAAACAAAAGCCCCTTTGACATTATACCGCTTGTCTATTATCCCTGCTGCCTCAACTACCTTGGTATACCACTTGGAAAAATCATCTGCATCTTTTAAGGCATCTGGAGTGTCTATGTCATGCATAACTTAACATTAATGAAAGGGTTTAAAAAGTTGAGAGGTGATAATTTGTTATGAAAAGCAAGGAATTAATTGAAAACAAAGAAGTTTTAGAAAAAGGCAAAAAGGGAATAAAAGCGGAGATAAAAGAGGATGAGGAGGATGAAATAGACGAGAAGAAGGTTTTGAAGAAGGTTGTTAGCGCTATTAAGAAAGGGAAGGAGGATAAGGAGGCATTTAAAGAACTTAGGATCGTAAACGAGTACAAAAAACAGGAAATTGGAAAGGAAAAATCTAAAGAGCTTGGGCTCAACCTAGGTAATGATTATCCTGGAGATTTGAAAAGGTATGTACGCTTCATTTTAGAAGGAGCAGATATAAACGCCAAGAACGATGAAGGATGGACTTTGCTTATGATGGCTGCTTATAGGGGTCATAAGGAGATTGTTGAGCTGCTTATTAGGGCAGGTGCAAGAATTGATTTTAATGAATTGGCTAATGATAGAACTACATTGCTAATGTGCGCTTCATCTGGAGGGATTGCTGAACTAGTAGAGAAAATTATAGGAATGGGGCCAAATATTAACGCGCAGGATAAATATGGAAATACGGCGTTGATGTTGGCTGCTGGAAAAGGACATAAGGATATCGTTGAGATGCTGATAAAGGCTGGGGCTGATGTGAATGCTAGAAAAAAAGATGAAAGCACAGCACTCATATTAGCAGCTGAAAAAGGGCGTAAGGAAGTTGTAGAGCTTCTTATTGCCAATGGGGCTGATGTTAATGCCAAAACCGAAAATGGAATGACTGCCCTTATGAACGCCGTTTGGAATGGGCATAAGGAAGTTGTGGAGGTTTTAATCAAGGCTGGGGCTGATGTGAATGCCAAGGACAGCACTGGCAATACAGCTTTTACTTGGGCCGTTCATAATGGCCCTAAAGAGGTGGTGGATCTTCTTATTGCCAATGGGGCTGACATTAGCGTTAAGGATAATTGGGGAAATAACGCGCTAATTGCAGCTGCTACTGGCGGGCATAAAGATATTGTTGAATTCCTGATTGCCAAGGGGTTTAATGTAAATGCTACCAACAATTATGGTATTAGCCCGCTTATAGCTGCTGTTGAATACCAGCATAAGGAAGTTGTAGAGCTTCTTATTGCCAATGGGGCTGATGTTAATGCTAAGGATAATGAGGGGAAGACTGTGTTGATTGCAGCTGCTGAAGGCAGGAAAAAAGAGATTATGGAGATGCTTATTAGGGCAGGGGCTGATGTGAATGGTAGGGATAAATATGGAAGTACGGCGCTGATTGAAGCTTCTAGGAATGACCGTGATGAAGCTGTAAAGGTATTGATAGCCAATGGGGCTGATGTGAATGCCAGGGACAATTATGGAAGGACGGCACTTATTGCAGCTTCTAGGATAGGTTCTAAGTACGCAGCAGAGATTCTTATTAAGGCAGGGGCTGATGTGAATGCCAAGGATAATGAGGGTAGGACAGCGTTAATGGAGGCTATTTGGGATGGGTTTAATGATATGGTGGAGACGCTTATTAAGGCAGGGGCTGATGTGAATGCCAAGGATAATGAGGGTAAAAGCCCACTCATGGAAGCTATTTCATACCACCGCAAGAGTATGGTGGAGATGCTTATTAAGGCAGGGGCTGATGTGAATGCCAAGGATAATGAAGGCAATTCTGTCCTTGGCTATGTTAACAAATTGAGTGAAGATATTAATATTAAGGAGATCCTCATAAATGCAGGTGCAAAGCCTTAGAGAGAACAGAATATCTTAATATAGAAGTTAAAGATAAGATGTGTGACAAAAGAATTGGAGAAATATTAAATTACATGCTGTAGAGAGTCACAAATGAGAATATTTAAAAAACATCTGCCTTATTCCTACGCATGAGAATAAAAGAAGTCAGGATGCGCGGCTTCAAGTCCTTTAACAAGGCCCGCATTGAGCTCCCCTCCAATGTTGTATGCATATCAGGGCCAAATGGAAGCGGCAAAAGTAACATATGCGATGCCATAAGGTTTGCAATGGGCGAGTCAAGGCTAAGCAAGCTAAGGGCAAAGAAGGTGAAGGACCTCATAAACCTTTCCGGAAAAACAGCAGAGGTCGAGCTTATTATTGATAACGGGAAGGAAGTGAGGATAAAGAGGGCAATAAGGGAGGATGGGAAGGTCCTCTACAAGATGGATGGAAAACGGGTAAAAAGGCACAGCGTACAGGAGTTCTTTAGGAGGCTTGGGATAGATGGGAGCTGGAGGAATGTAATAGCGCAAGGAGAGGTTGACTGGCTGTTGAAGGTAAGCGGGAGGGAGAGGAGGCAGGTGGTTGATGCCGCAGCAGGGATAGTTGAATTTGAGGAGAAAAAAGAAGAGGCGCTTAAGAACTTGGAGGTTGTTGATGGGAGGATAAAGGAGGCATCGCTCATTCTTGGCGAGAAGCAGAGCTACCTTGATGAGCTGAAGAAAGAAAAGGAAAGGGCAGAAACTTGGATGGCAGAGGAGAAGAGATTCAAGAGCGCAAGGATGGGGCTCATAAAGGCTGAGAAGGCCGATGTGGAGAAAAAGCTTGTTGAGATAAACAAAAAGATGAGGGAGCTGGATATATTGGCAGGCGCTGCTAGAGAAGAAATGGCAAAGATAGAGGAAGCAGAGAAGCAGATTGATGCCCAGAGGAAGGAGATGCTCGCAAGGCTGGAGAAATCCCAAAACAAAGAGAATATAACCAAGATTGAACGGCTTAAAGCTGAGGTGGAGAGCCTTGAAAAGAGGAAGCAGGATTACTTGGAGCAGGCAGAATTGCTCAAAAACAAGATCATAAAAGGGCATAATGAGCTTAAGGAATTGGAGGAAAAGGCAAGAACCCTTGAAGCAGAGCTGAAGGAGCTTGGGGCGCATGCTACAGAGAAAGCTGAGGAACTAAAGATAGAGAAAGAGGAGGGCATTGATGAGATTGTAAGTGCAATAGAAGAACTGAGGAACAAAAAAGAGATGCTTCTTGCAGGCAAGGCAGAGCTGCTGCCCAGATTGGGGGCTATGAAGGCAGAGAAAGAAAGGGCAGAAGCGCAGAAAAAGGAAGTAGAGGAAGCAAAGAAAAGGATTCAGGAGATAGAGAGGGAATCAAAGGAGTTGTTCAAAAAGGAGAAGGAGCTTAATGAGGAAATAAAGGAAATAGACAGAAGGATTCTTGAGCTAAGGGAGAAGATGGCCGTAAGGAGCGCTGTTGTAAGGCCCCCTGTGCTTGATGTCATTGAGGGGCTAAAGAAAGAGATTGATGGCATTTATGGGCCTGTAGGCAACCTAATCTCCTGCGCACCAGAGTATGAAAGCGCTGTTGGCTCTGCTGCCGGCTCTAGGCTCGCCTATGTTGTTGTTGAGGACTTGGACACTGCAGAGAAAGTAATAAAGAGGATAAAAAACATCGGGAGGGCGACCTTTATACCTCTAAAGGAGATAAAGGAGGAAAGGAAGGTTGAAGGAAGCATTGCAGATGTAATTGAGTTTGACCAGCAGGTGGCAAAGGCAATAAACTACATTTTCGGGGGCACAAAGCTAGTTAGAGATTTCGGAGAGGCGAAGAAGAACCTTTATACAAGATGCGTTACATTAGAGGGGGAGCTTTTTGAGGCAAGCGGGGTGGTTAGCGGAGGCAAGGAAAAGCGCAATGCGCTTGATATGTTCAAATCAGCAAAGACAGAAGAGGAGATTGAGGCAGAGAGCGAGAGGAGGAAGGCAGTGATGGATTCGCTCAACGAGCTCAGGAAAGAGATGAGCGAACTCAGAGGCGAAAAGGCAGCACTTGACATAAAAGTAAGGGAAGCAGTTGGCACTCCTGTTGAAGGGGTTGAAGTGCTTGAGGCGAAAGTGGCAGGCATTGATGCTGAGATTGCAGCTATTGATGGAGAGCTATCAAATCTTGAAGCAAAGCTTGAGAAGGCAATGGCAGAAAGGGAAGAGAAGGCAAAGGAGATGGAAAGGAAGCTAAGGGAAAGGGAGGAAAGCATACAGAGGGCTGCTTCGATAAGAGGGGACATAAAGGCAAAGGAGAAGGAGATGGAGATTGCCAATTCAAGGGCGTTGGAGGTAAGGAAGGAGATTGAGGAGAACGAAAAAATGAAGAAAAGCCTTGAGAAGAAGATAAGGGAGGCAGATGAGGAGATGCTAGCAAGAGGGGAAGAGGTAATAAAGCTTGAGGCGATAATGGAAGAAAGCAGCAAGGAGGAAAAAAGGCTATATGCAGAGTTGCGTAAGCTGGAGGAGAAGTACAGCGAGATTGGAAGGCAGAAGGTAGAAATAGCAAAAAGGGCTGAAAAGGCAGAAAGGGAAAAAAACAAGATGATGGTTGAGGAGGCCTCGCTCAGCACCAAGCTCCAGGACCTTATGAAAAACTACGATGAGAATGTTGAGGCAATGGAAGGAGAATGGGAAGAGCTGGAAAGGATAGTAAAGCAGGCAGAGGAAACGATGAATTCATTAGGGCAGGTTAATTTCGCAGCCCCAGAGCTTTACGAAAAGAAGAAAGCAGAGGCAGATGATGTAAAAAGAAGGATAGAGGTGCTTAGCAAGGAAAGGGAGAAGGTAATGGAGATGATGGCTTCATTGGAAGAGAGGAAAAAAGAGGCCTTTTTCAAAACGTTTGAGAAGGTTGCAGAAAACTTCAGCTCTATGCTTAAGCAAATGCTAGGCACAGAAGGTTATGTTTACCTTGACAAGCCATCAAGCCCTTTTGAAAGCGCCATGCACTTCAAGATAACAAAGAATGTAAACGGCATAAAGAAGGAAATGAACATAGAGATGCTTTCAGGGGGGGAGAAAAGCTTAGTTGCACTGGTTTTCATATTCGCCCTGCAGTTTGTGAAGCCATCTCCTTTTTACATACTTGATGAAGCTGATGCAGCACTTGACAAGGAGAACGCGCCCAAGCTTGCGCAGTTCCTGAAGAAGCAATCTGAAACCGCCCAATTCATAGTTGTTTCACACAACGAGAACGTAATAAAAGAAGCGGATGTTGTTTATGGGGTTGCAAGAGGGGAAAAAGAGTCCCGCATATTTGGTATAAAGATTAAAGATTAGCTAAGCCTTTTCGCCAAAGGCGCTTGTTTTTCCGAGCCCTGTTATTTTCACTTTTATCCTCTCGCCTTCTTTTGCGTCCGCATTCTTTACGAATATCACAAAGCCGTTGTATTTTGCAACAATGTCGCCTTTCTTTCCTTTGCCTACTACCTCTGCCTCCACTACATCGCCCTCGTTTACGGGCTTGGGAAGGAGGCCTCCTCTCTCTATGTTATCCATTTTCTCACCTTTGCTCGCAGTATAAAGGAAGCTACCTTTTAAACCTTTACTTTATGCATAAAAAGCAAAGATTAAAGTTTAGGGTTATTTGTTGCTCCTTTTTTCATCCTCTTTCTTAGCATAAGTTGCGTAGAGGTAATATGCGCCTGCCAGGAGGAAGATTATTATTATAGGTATAATTATCCACATTATTGGTAACTGCTCTGCCTCAGCCACAAATACCTCTTTCTGAACATTGCCTGACTTGATGGTATAAGTGCCTGGAGCACCTGGCACAAACGCATACTCGCCATCAATAGTTTTTACCTGAATAGTAGAGCCATCAGGGTAGGTAAGGATAAGGGCTATGTCCACTGGCTTGCCATCAATAGTGGTGTAAACAATGACTTCCTGCCCAACTGTTGTGGTGTTATTGCTTACAGTTATTTCTAGCCTGCCAGAGATTGCTTCACCACCGCAAGAGAAAGAGGCCTGTATAAGCTTGTCCAAATATCCTTCTTTTGAGAGCTTAAAGGTGTAGGTGCCTGGCTCAAGCGTTGACGAGAAACTTCCATCAATTAGCCTATCCTCAATCACCTGCGAGCCCTTGTAGAGCACCATGCGCAGGCCGCTGACAAATGTTGTGAGCTTCACTTGGGCCATGCCATCTTCGCTGCACACATAATTCAAGGATGCATCAATAATACTAAGCTGGCATGAAGGTGCAACAAACTCTTTCTGGTAGGGCTGGTAGCCCTGCTTTTCCCCAACAACCTTGTAGCTCTTCCCTGAAGAAAGGGAGTAAGTTAGCTGCTTTCCTTCAAAGGTGTTTACCAGAACCCCATTCTCATAGATTGTGTAGCGAATCCCTAATGATGAATACAAGTAAAGCACTGGAACGCCGTCTATTGAGCACTGTATATCACTCTCAAAGGAGACTGAGGGGCAATCAAGAACAACATTTGAAAGGGTGTATGACTCATAGCCGCTCTTTGAAGCAGTGATCGTGTATGTTCCCTGCGCAACTTTCAGAGTTGCCTTTCCATCAGTGCCTGTTGTTGTTGTGTACTGCCCTGCTGAAACCAAAGCCCCTGAAACAGGGGAGCCACCTGAAGTTACTTGCACAATTAGAGTGTTTGGGCACTCTTTAGCCACTTCTATGTAAAGCGGAAGCGGCCCTATTGTCTGGTTTTCCTCCTCGTGCTCATCATCATCACCCCCACCACCGCCTCCAGAGGCAACCCTAAATGATTGGGTAGCTGAAGAGCCTTCATTTCCGTTCCCGTCAGTGCACTTTACATTCCAATTGTGTGAGCCGGTTGAAAGGCGCTGGGAAGAAGACACAACAGAACCGCTTGGAGATGGAAGCGTTGCCTTTGCTGCAGAGTCAACAAAAAGGGTGCACATTATGGGCTCAGTAGCATCTGTTGCAGTCCACCTGAATACTACAGGGTTCCTTAAGGAAGCCCCTTCTGCAGGGTAGTTGAGCACAATCTCTGGCGCTGTTGTGTCATTTGAAGCAAGCACCTCAAAGTGCCATGTTGAAGAAGTGCCCAAGTTGCCATTAGAATCAGTGCAGCTGACATGCCATGAGTGCAATCCACTGGCTACCTGCAAGCTGAGGTCTATTGTAGAGTTTGAGTTAGCCACAACTTGGCTCCTTGGAACAAAATCAACATAAAGGATGCAATTGACAGGCATTGACCGGTCTGCAACAGAGAAGCTGAACTGAACTGTGTTTGAGTTCAATATTGCACCTTCTAAAGGAGCAATCAGGTTGATTACAGGAGGGTCTGATTCAGAAGGGGCAGAAACATTGAAGCTCCATGTTGGGCTTTGCCCTACATTTCCAGCAAGGTCAGAGCACTCAACCCTCCATGTATATGAGCCAGCGAGCAAAGAAGTAGTAAACGAAACCTGCGAATTGTTGGCAGGAGAAGTTGTGTTAACCACTTGGTCGTTTATGTAGAGTGAGCACAGGTTCAAGCCGACATTGTCAGAGGCCTTGTATGAAAGAGTAACTGTTGGATGCACTGTTGCTCCGTTTTGGGGCGATATCAATGTTACTGTTGGCGGCTGGTTGTCAGGGGATGAAACAGTGAAGGTGCGCGAGCCCACTGCAGAGCTTTGCCCGTTTGAGCAAGCCACAGTCCATCTGAAAGATCCTGTTGGAACTGTTGCTTGGTAGGAGTATTGCCCTGTTGCAGAAGTAAGAGAATTGGCTGTCACAACAGGAGAGCCTCCTGCTGAGGGTGCAACAGAAAGGTTGCAAGATATGCCGCTGCTGCCTGCTGTTGAAGTGGCTCTCCATGAGAATTGCACCTGCTGTGATGTGAGCGTAGCGTTGTCCTCAGGGTATATCAAGGTGAGTGTCACCAGCTGGGTGCCCCCAGGCACAACGTTGAAGTAATATTCAGGCGAATAGGCAATATGTGAAGGCGCTTGGTCAGAAGGCAGGTAGCCTTCGCAAGATACATACCACTTATAGCTGCCTGGCTCAAGCTGGATTGTGGTCTGATAGCTAACAGGCACATTTGGAGTCAACTGCATGCTCCAGGTGCTCATAAAAACGTCTTTCTCGCTGGAAAGGATAAACACATAGAGGTTGCAGCGGGCTGATTCATTTACATTTGAGGTAGCATTCAATGTGAATGAGACATTGCCGCTTTCCACAGTTGAGCCGTTCTGAGGAGTAAGGAGAGATATTCTTAAAGTCGGTATGTTGCCAACATTCCCTACAAGCGGGTATAAGTCCTTGTTGTGGAAAGAGGATGGCTCTGCTGGGTCAGAAACAAGCTTAGGATAATCCCCAAAGCCATCGCCATTTGAATCAGGCCAGCTGTAGTTTGAGTAGTAGTTGCCCCCTATTTTTGGCCCGCCTATTATATTCCTAGAGGCAAATGGCTCAACATTCCACTTTATTGGAGATTTTCTTACACCTGCTTCTGAAAGTGCATGAAGGTCATCCATTGGGTCGCAAATGAAAGCGTTGTTGTAAATGTACATCTTCGGGTCTGATTGTGAAACCATGATGCCAGTTGCATGGAGGGAAGGAGCACCTGGCACACAAGAAGAGAAATAGTTTCCGCTGACCTCAAGGAAGTTGGAATTGCATGCCGAAGTAAGAATGGTGTTATACTCTACCTTAAGCGCTTCGTAGAACCCTGAGAACTTGTTGTTTTTGACCGCTACCTCGCTGCAAGGCGATAGTGAGTTAATTGCTATAACCGCTCCGTTTGAGGCAGAGCCGCCTGATGGCGCATTGCCCTCAAATATGTTGTTTTTGACTGTTATTTTGTTCACAACCGGATGCCCGTAAGGAGTCGAAACAACGAATGGGTTCTTGTCAGCCCTTACCAAGCTGTTTTCTATCAATATATTTGTGGGCTGGTTCCTAGCCCCAAAAGCCCCTCCTGAAACTGATATTCCTTCTGAGAGGCCAGAAGGGCTATGGACATTTATGTTTTCATAAGAGAATATTGCATCCGAGCTTGTCACTACTTTTGCCACTGAGCCATTTGATGAGCCGTATATGTTGTTCAGGTTCATCGTTGACTTTATGCCATTCAAGGCCATTATGATCTGGCCTGCCCTTGGGCTCACCTTTATCTGGTTTTTTCTTAAAGAAACCTCATAACCCTGCTCAGAAGCAGAAGGAGCGTAGCATTCATCTGACTGGCAGTTGGTTATCCCAATTATGTAAAAGGATGGTGAGCTTTCTATGGAGGTTGTTATGGTGTTTGACAAAATAAGGACTAACCCATGTTGATCGTAAGAAGAAAGGCTAGGCGTCTTATTAAGAATGTCTATCTTTATGAAAAACTTGTAAGGATCAGAAGAGCCATAGTATGTAGCTATGGAAGGAGTTATGTTTATTTCGTTTCTTGTTATATCAGTGCTATAGAGGTTTTTTGTTGTTATGATGGAATCCTGCAATTTTGCCCCCCAAACTTGCAGTGAACCTTTTGGGTCAGAAACCGAGAGGTGAGGCTCTGCATGCACCTCGCAATTTTTCAAAGTAATATCTTGAATTGAAAGCCTGCCATCCACAAAAGCATTAACGCATGCAGGAGGGTATTGGGTTGGGCCCCCTATATAAGATATTGTATTGCCGTTTCCTTTGATTATCACTACCTCATCACTGGTGAGGACAAATGTAAGGCATGTTCCTGAACTGAATGTGAGGTCTTTTGTGAGCTCATAAGTGCCTGCTGAGTCAATGGTAGTGCAGCTGCTTAGGGGAATTGCATATGCAGCGCCAAAAACAATTAATAGAGCCAAAAAAGCATATAAGAGACGAACTGATGGAACCATAAATACACCGCAAATAATAATAAAATAAGTTATAAAAATGTATCTA
Organism: Candidatus Anstonellales archaeon; assembly: GCA_038890615.1. Classification (GTDB taxonomy): domain Archaea; phylum Micrarchaeota; class Micrarchaeia; order Anstonellales; family J096; genus JAWAFI01. Next base: position 112,389 of record JAWAFI010000001.1, read on the forward strand.
TGGGCTAAGATAAGCTTTTAAATATATCATTTTTTATATATATCATGAAAAGTATAGAGTGCGAAAAAGAGCTTATAGGGAAAGCCATAATGAGGCAATTCCTGGAGACCTTTGCGCTCTGGCTCTTCTCGCAGAGAGAGATGACTGGCTATGAATTGATAAAGCTCTGTAGGAACGAGCATCTCTATGTTGCTACCCCAAGCAGGGTTTACCCTGTGCTGAAAAAAATGGAAAGGAAAGGTTTCATAAAGGTCACAAAAGAAGATGAAAGGGGAAGGAAGTTCTACAAGATAACTGAAGAAGGGAATAAGGAGCTGATGCTAAGGAAGGGGTGGATGAAGGAAGGACTTAAAGGAAAGTTTTGGAGGGACATGGTAGTATGAGCAGCGTAATAAAAGGAGAAGAGATATGGAAAATTTACAAGAACGGCGGGGTTGGCACAGTTGCACTGAAGGATGTGAGCTTTGACATAAAGAAGGGAGAGATGCTGGGCATACTTGGGCAAAGTGGAAGTGGAAAGAGCACGCTTTTGCACATAATAGGGCTTCTTGATGACCCTACAAAAGGCAAGCTTTACATAAATGGAATTAATACGCAAAAGATGGATGAGGATGAGAAGGCAAAGCTAAGGCTTGAAACTATAGGGTTTGTTTTCCAGGCTTTCAACCTGCTGCCAGGGCTTACTGCATATGAAAATGCACTACTCCCGATGGTTATAAAGGAAAGCGTTGAAAAGGAGTATGTAGAGGAGCTGTTTGAGAAGTTCAATATAGCTCATAGAATGGAATACTATCCGAACCAGCTAAGCGGAGGGGAAAGGCAAAGGGTTGCCATAATAAGGGCTTTGGCAAACAAACCAAGCGTGATACTTGCTGATGAGCCCACAGGAAACCTTGACAGCAAGAATGGCAATGAGGTGCTTCAGGCATTCGAAAAGGTAAACAAGGAGTTTGGCACTACTGTAGTCATAGTTACGCATGACCAGGATATTGTAAAGAATATGGACAGGATAATAAAGCTTAAAGATGGGATGGTGATTGAATGAAAAGAGCAGTATTGTTTTTGTTATTGATAGGAATAGCAAGCGCTGCCCTATCCGTGCAGGGCATCAACACTGACAAGAATTCATACGAGCCAGGGGATGGCGGATATATAACAGTAACTATAGGCGCAGGGGCTTTGAAAGATGTTGACTCAGTGAGGATAGACATAAGCAGCCCTAATGTGCTTTCGCTTCCTCAAACGCTTTTTGTAGGCACAATAACAGCTGCATCAAGCACTACTATGCAGGTGCCGCTTGTTGCAAGCAGCAATGCTGAAAGCGGGGTGTACAGCGTTTCCCTTACTATAAGAGGTATAGAGAAAAACGACCAAGGGCAAAGCGTAGTTACTGAAAAGACAACCTTCACGGTAGTTAAGGTTGTAAAGAAGCCAAAGATAAGCTTAAGGCTTGATACAACGCAGGTGCAGGAGAGAGGGGAGATAGGCATCACCATTGAAAACAAAGGAGGAAAGGCAAGGGGCCTTCAGCTAAAGGCAGCGAGTCCGTTTTACCTTGAAGGCCAGCCGGTCTATATTGGTGATTTTGAAGGGAGCAAAAAGGCATCTTTAGGAATAGACAGCACAGGAGCCCAAGAAGGCAGCAACATACTATCAATTACAGCAACATACCAGGACCTTTTAGGAGACAGCTATTCTGAATCTTTCTCAGTTCCGGTAACAGTAACAAAAGGGGTTGCAGGGCTCAAAGTAAGGGTTGAAGGAGGAGTTGAAGGAGTAGAGAGCCCAATGAAGCTTATGGTTGAGAACACAGGCAGCAATGAACTTCAGGAATTCAAAATAATATTTGGAGAGAGGGTAAGGGCAGCAGAAGGCGGGGAGCTTAATGTAGGCACAGTGCCAGCAGGCAGCTCCAAAGAGGCGCAATTTAGGGGAATGACCTCGCTTTCGCCCGGAATATCTTATGAGCCAATGGTTGTTGAGTATGTGGAAAAAGGTGAGAGGAAGAGGTTCAAGCTGAATGTGCCTGTTGAAGTGATGAGCAACAACAAGCTAAAAGTTTTTTTGGAGGGTAAGCCGCTGCCGCTTTATGCAGGCGAAAAGAGCAAGCTCGTAATAACAGTTGCAAATGTCGGAAACAGCAAGATAAATGCACTTACTGTTATGGCAGAGGTTGAAGGGGCAGAGATGCAGAGCATAACCAACGAGCAGTTCATAGGAGAGCTTATGGTAAATGATTTCAGCGATGTGCAGTTTGACATAGTGCCAAAAGCTTCTGGAAGCATGCCTGTAAAGGTTACTTTAAAGTATAAGGATGCAGAAGGCAAGGAGCACTCAGAGGCCTACTATTTTAGCGCTAATGTATCGCAGAGGGCTGCAGAAGGGCCTTCAATCCTGCTCATTGTTCTGGCTCTTGCAGTTGTGTTGCTTGGGGCCTACTTCCTTTGGTGGAGGAAAAGGGGAGCAAAGAAATGAAGCCAGAAGATATAGCATGGATGTCCTTAAACAGCATAAGAAGGAGGAAGCTTAGGACATGGCTTACAGTGGCAAGCGTTGTGATAGGGGTTGTGGCGCTTACATTGCTCATTGGGGCTGGCACTGGCCTCCAGAAAGAAGTAAAGGAAACATTGGAGGTTTTTGGCCCAAAGATAGTGCAAGTAGTCCCAATAAGCTCAATAAGCGCAGCTGCGTTCTACAAGCCAAGGGTAATACGCTTCACCCCCCAGGACTTAAATGCAGTTAGGAACATGCCAGGGGTTGAGGCAGCTACTGCAGCTGTTTCAGGCAGGGCACTTATAGAATACAAGGGCTCAGAAGGGCAGGGTTTTATACTTGGGCTCGAGGCAGAGAATATAGAACGGCTTGTCGGCAATGTAGAGGTAAAGGAAGGCCGGCTGGTTGAGCCAGGGGAGAAGGCAGTAGTAGTAGGTGAGGTTTTTGCAGAAAATGGGTTTGTTAACAAGAAGGTAGAGCTTGGAAGCTTCCTTACTGTCGCAAACAGGAGCTATAGGGTAGTAGGCATACTTAAGAAAACAGGGGCAATGGCAAGCCCTGTGGACAGCGGCATTTTCATGGAGCTTGATGAGGCAAGGTACGCCCTAAAAAAGGAAAAGAATGAGATTGATGCCATAAGGGCAGTTGTTTCAGATGCCTACGATACTGAAGAGGTTGCACAAAACATAAAGGACAGGATTGCGTCGCTCCACAAGCTTAACGATGAAGAAAAGGACAGCTTTTCTGTGGTAACGGCAAAATCAATACAAAGCACAGTAGACAGCGTGCTATCCATGCTCACTACTTTTCTTGGAGGGCTTGGGCTAATCTCTGTAATAGTTGGCACAGTTGGAAGCATGAACACAATGTATATGAGTGTCATTGAAAGGACAAGGGAAATAGGGATACTCAGCTCAATAGGGGCAAGGAAAAAGGAGATAGTGGCTATGTTCATGCTTGAGAGCCTCATCATAAGCTTAATTGGGGGGCTCGTAGGGCTTGGAATAAGCTTTTCGATAGCGTTTCTTGCGAGCGAATATGTGCCAATAGAAATATCCCTTGAGCTTGTGGCAGGGATAATGGCCTTATGCCTTGCTTCAGGTGTTATTGCAGGATACAGCCCAGCAATGCAGGCAGCTTCAGTAGAGCCAACAGTGGCTTTGAGGTATGAGTAAATGAAGCTTTCATCAATGGCTGAGCAGGTTGCAAAAAAGATAAGGCAGAGAGGGATTAGGAGCTGGCTAACTATGCTTGGGATGGTCATAGGGGTTGCTGCCATATTCTCCCTTTTATCTATAAGCTTGGGCGTTAATGAAGAGGTTGCCAAGCAGCTTGAGATGTTCGGGAGCGACACAATAATAGTGTACAATGTTCCTGAGCAATCAATAATATCAAGCGGAGGGGGCCTGCTAGGAGCATCAGGAAGAATAACAAAAAAAGACACAGACAGCGTGAGGACAACTATAGGCGTAAAAACAGTCACGAGGGCGCTTTATGACAGGGAATCTATATCATATAAAGGGGAAAACATAAGCCTCTATGTGGTTGGCTATGATGCCTCTGTGTTTGAGCAGTTCAGTGTAATAAAGGCTGAGAAAGGAAGGCTTTACGAGGAAGGGGAAAGAGGCGTGGTAGTGGTAGGAAGCTCTGTTGCTAAGGATTACTTCAAAGATGAAATTAAGGTAAACAGCCAAATTGTGATAGAGAACAAGACCTTCACTGTGGTTGGCATACTTGAGGAGCAGAGGGGCCTCTCAACAGAGGATATGAACAGTTACATAATTATACCTTATGAAGACGCTGAGCTCATAATGAGGGATGCATTCAGGGAAGGGGATGTCTATGCGCTTGTAATAACAGTAGATGAGAGCTTCAGCACAAAGGAGGTAGCAGAGAACATAAAATACAAGATAGCTGCAAACCACAGGGTAGATGTTGATGAGCCTGATTTTAGCGTGATTACAATGGAAACAACAGCAGAGATGGTTGGCAGCATAATAGGGGTTGTTAATGCAGTTCTAAGCTTCACAGGAGGAATTGCTGTTGTAGTTGGCGCAATAGGGATCGCAAACTCGATGTTCATGAGCGTTGTGGAGAGGAGGAAAGAGATAGGCATAATGAGGGCAATAGGGGCTCGCAAGCAGGAAGTGGAGATGATGTTCCTTATGGAGAGCGCAGCCCTAGGGCTTTTGGCAGGAATGGCAGGGGTGCTTATATCAGGGGCGCTGCTCTATGCTGGCTCATTGGTTGGAGTGCCAGTTGTTTTCTCTCCTTTGGTTTTCCTAGCAACTGTTTTGGGGTCAATGGCAATAGGCACTATTGCAGGCTTTGTGCCTGCCAAGCAGGCAACAGAGGTGAACCCAGTTGAGGCAATGCACTATGATTTCTGAGGCAGGGGGGGCAAAGAGCAGAGGTGCTTTGCACCCAAAATGCAGCACACTTCTGAAAGGAGCTCAATGCGCTCCTCATCATCAAACCCCTTCATCAAGGAATCAAGCTTATTGAGCTTGAGCGGGAAAAATAGCTCAACGTCCTTTAAAAAGCTTTTACCCTTGAATTCAGCTGGAGCAGCAAAGGAAGGGCTGAATGAAGAGGGAAAAGGAAGAAGAAGCCTTTTCACACCTGCCTTTGAGCAGGCTTTCAGGTAAGAGGACGGCTCTTCTGGAAGCTGGGAAGGGGGGATGTGCTTGGAAGCGATATGTATTATAAGAGCGCCTGGGAGCGTTGAAGGGTATGCAACTGCATAGCTCTCCCTAATAGAGGAAAGAACTGACTTCTTCACGAGCAAGGCTGCTTCTGAAAGCATACGGGCCCGAAGGGATTTGAACCCCTGGCCAACAGCTTAGAAGGCTGCCGCTCTGTCCAGGCTGAGCTACGGGCCCAATTAGTGTATAAGTATGCATAGCAACAATTTTAAGCTATATGTGCACCCTAAGGAATTTCGCTGCTTCTCTCTTTTTTGCTGGTTCCTCGCTTTCTTTTCCATACGAAGCAACTGCCAACGCCATTCCTACTAATGAGCCACCGAACATTACTTTTAATAGGTCGCCTGCTTTGAATGGCTCGGATGAAACAATTGAAGAGAAGAAAAGCGGCATTCCATCCTTTATTGGCTTTATGGCTTCTTTCTTTATTTCAACAACCTTTCCCGGGAGGGCCTTTTCAGGAGGGAGCAGGGCAGCAGGGGTTTCGCCCTTTGCAAGGCACTCAATAAAGTTGTCTATTGTTATGCATTGGCTCTCCCTCCAATTGCCGAAGGCAGTGCGCCTCAACTCATCCATCCTCCCTTTTATGCCCAATGCCTTACCTATGTCCTCGCACAGCACCCTTATGTAAGTGCCTGCTTCGACATTTGCAATGAAAAGTACCTTTTTTCCCTGAATCTCAACAATATCCAGCGAATAAACCTTCCTCTTCCTGTTCCTTCTAGCCACTGCGCTTATTTTCGGAGGCATCTGGGTTATCTCGCCTGTGAAAGCCCTGAAGACGCGCTCAATCCGCTCCCTTGGCACTTCTTCAGACAGCTTTAATATCCCGACATATTCCTTTGTTTCCCTGTCTAAAAATTGAATAAGCTTCCTTGAGCGCCCTATTGCTATGGGAAGCACGCCGCTCACATTTGGATCAAGGGTGCCTATGTGGCCACACTTCTTCCCTACAAGCTTTGAAATAAGCGCAGTGGCCTCTGAGCTTGCAATTTTAGGAGGCTTGTCAAGGAGCAGGAAGCCCTCAAGTTCCATTATTTCTTGCCTATTGGCTCAAGGTGCTTTATGTTCATTCTCCTTTCTTTGCCCTTTGAATCCACCACGAGCACGAAAGGCCCTTCAATGACTTTAGATATGACTACCTCTGACCCAGCCCTCCTCCCCTTCGTAATAACAGCTATTGTGCCTTTCTCTATTGCTGCCATCATAACCACCTTTTTGCGAGCATGACAAACTCAAGCAGCTGCTCAGGCTTGTAGCGCTCACTGCTCAAAACCAAGTCGTACCTCTCGTAATTCGTAATGTCTATATTGTAAAGCTTTAAATACCTTTTCCTGTTGCTGTTCTCCCTTTCCCTTATGTACTTTATTGCCTCTTCTTCTGAAATGCCCTCCCTTTTTGCAACCCTCTGTGCCCTGACTTCCTCTGAAGCATATAGGAAAATCCTCAGCTCTGCCGGGAGTATCCAAGGGCCAAGCCATGTGGAGGTTACGCAGTCGCCCTTTGCTGCCTCCCTTTTTTGCATGTCATCAAATTCCTTGTCTATGGATGGGTCCTTCTCTGCAAGCCTCTGGAGCTCAATCAAGGAAATCCCCTTTTGCTTTGCCAGGTCCTTGAAAGTAAGGTTCAGGTGCCTCATGCCTGTCTTTGACGCAACAAGCTGTGCCAATGTATCCTTCCCTGAACCAACAAGGCCTGTTATTGCGATTATCATATAAATCTTCTTATGTCAATTGGGACATCGCTGGCTTTCATATAGCCTTCCTTTAGGCGAGCCCTAATCACAAGCACCCTTTCTGCGCATGCATGGCAGAGCACCTGCGAGAACTTGCGGGAGGTTTTCTTTGACTCTGCGCCACAAACCGCGCATGAATGCCTTTGCTTCTTGGCTCTCCTCTTGTATACCTCTTTTGTCCCTTTCGCTGTCTTCCTGAATAACTTCCTAATGCTTGTGCTCCTGTCCTTAGGTCTTGGCATAAAGAATCACTTAGCATTTATAGGATGCTGGTTTAAAAAGATTTGTTTTATGGATTGCGCTGCATTTCCTGCTTTTGGGCAATCACCTTCCTACTCGCTGCCTCAACTAGGGATAAAGCAATATTGGCTAAAAAGCTTGAAAAAATGAAAAGCCAGAGCGGCTCGTATATTGTGTGTATGTTAAAGATAGGTATTGCGAAAGGGAGCTCCCATTTTGCCCTTGTTGCTTGGTCTATTCTCACAGAAGCTTTGTATGGCGCTGTTATCACCACTTCCTGCGGCTCTGCTATTTCGGGCGGGCTGACAGCTGCTCCTGAATCCCGCGGGTGAAGAGGTATTGGCTCATCAATTGCAAACACAAGCTTAAGCTCATCGCTTTTGTCGCCTGAAATGAATATCTTGTAGGTGCCTTGGCTTTGAGGGGTAAAGCAATAGGAATAGTTTCCATCACCTGCAACCTTATCGCAACCCATCCCATCATCAACCAACTCAGCATTTATATCATCCTTGGCATAGGGATCAACGAGCCCAAGCACCCATGTGAACGAAAGGAAGATTGCAAGGACAGCAAATGTTATCAGCATTGCCCTAATTATTTCCTTGTTCATCTCCCCCATTATCTTCTTCTGCTCTTCGTAAATCTCATCAAGCTTCTTCTTGTTGTGCTCGTTCTTTTTGATTTCCTCCGCTAGTTTGCGAAGCTTGTCGCTCTGCTCGCGCATCCTCTTCTGGTCTGAATACCTCCCCCTTATGAACCTGACTGCAATAATGTAAAATAATGAAAGCGCAACGATCAGTGCGTCAAACCATATCACTTAAGCAACCTCTCTATGACCTCTGCTGCCTTTGCCTGCTTGCCCTGCTCGTTCCTTACCAACATAGCAGGCACGCCCTTATAGGCAGAATAAGAGGCAATGAAGGCCTTGTTGATTGTGTCTTGCTCCTCTATGTCCTCTAATGTATCATCATCCCTCTTCCTGGTCGGATCCTCTTTTCTCCTTAAAAGGATTTCCTCAGGCTTAGCTGTTATGAGAACAAACGCCTTCACTTTGAGAAGCCTTAGCACATGGAGCGGAAGCCCAGGAAAGTAGCCCTCAGGGGTCCTAACAGTTGCATGGGTATCTAGGATAGCAGGCTTCAGCTTAGACAATTTCCTTGCAACCTTTATCTGCAACTCCCTTGTCTGCCTGGCTGAAAGCTTCTTCCTCATCTCGTCCCTGTTTGAAACAAGCTTGTCCTTGAGAGCCATCTCGTACATCAGGTCGCCGAAGTTTACTACGAAGTAGCCCTTTTCCTTAAGCAGGTTGAGCACTGTGGTCTTTCCTGCCCCAGGAAGGCCTGTGATAACTATCATTCGAACAACTCCTTTAAGCTTGGATAGGCTTCAAAAAGGCCCATCCTTTCTACCTGTATGAAAGTCCTGTAAAGTATGCTTACTGTAAGCAAGATCCCTGTGCCGCTTCCAAGCGCCCCTATTATGTCAGCAATGGCTGCCAAAAGCCCTACAAGGGCGCTTCCTGCAACAATCAAGTAAGGTATGTATTCCTCAAGCTTCTTCTCCATTAGGCGCGGGTCGCTCCTGAATCCCGGAATGCCCAAGTTAGCTTTGTTAAGCTGCCTTGCCATGCTTTTTGTATCATAGCCGGCTGTTTCTGCCCAGAATATGCCGAATATAATCGACAAAAACATGAGGGTAATTGCATAAACAAGGGCATGTATATATTCAGGCACTTGGAAGATTGGTGAAACGCCATTGAGCAGGAAGTTGAAGTTTTGGGCAGCATCAAGGCCTGTATGCAAGGGAGACATTAAGTAGAGGAGACCATCCCTTAGCATGTTTGTTGAATCAACAAAGCCAATCATAGGCACTATGTCAACCCCGCCAACTTCAAAGTGAACATCCTTTAGTGCCATTGCGAAAAGCCTGAGGTTGAGGATGAAAGCGCTTGCGAATATCACTGGTATGTTGGAAAGGTAAAGGAGTTGGAGGGGTATTGAGTTTAGTACACCCCTGCCTGTGTTGAAGCGCACTGGTATGTGGACAACTATCCCTTCCCCGTAAGCCACTGCTATGAATGTAAGTATAGTGGCAAAGAGAGGGGAAAGCTTTATGAGCATCTGCGGGAAGGCTTCAGCCCCTCCATTCGCAAATATCTCAAGCACCCCGTTGTTGCCAACAAGTATTGCAGAGATGCCTGCAAAAACTGAATAAGAAACCCCTGCTGCTATGAAAAGGCTTATTCCGCTTGTTATTCCGTACTTTGAAAGTATTTCATCAAGGTACATCAGGATTACAGTGCCAAGGGTTATCTGCAAAGCAACAAATATTACCAAATCTATGCCATGGCTAACTAGGGTTATTGTGCCGCTGCTTGCGAATATGTATGCCTCCCCCATTGCTATGATTACTGTCAGGACCTTCTGTATTGAGTGGAACTTCTGCCTCCCCTCAGGAGAATGCATGTCAAGCGATATTATGCCGCTCACTGAGAAAAGTTGGAGGAATATGCTGGCTAATATAATGGGCCCTATGCCAACTGTAAGAAGAGTGCCCAAGCTGCTTGCAGTTATGGCGCTAAGGAAGCTGAAGCCCTGCGACGCTGAATACATCACCCCTATAACAGGGGTATGGTACATCACAAAGAACAGTATAAGCGCTGCAAGCGTCCACATGAACTTCTCTTTTATGCCGGGCTGAATCAGAGGGTCTGCTATAGTTGGGAATGCTTTTGAGACAGCATAAAGGCCATCGACCACAGAATCAGATATCCCCATCAGAATCTCTCCGCCTTTCCTCCACTCCTTGTTATTGCCTCTTCAGCCTTCTTGGTGAACGAAACAGCTTTTACATTCACAGGGCATGATAGAACCCCAGAGCCAAGCACTTTTCCTTTGAACTCAAAATAATAGGCATTCCCCTCTTTCTTGAGCTTGCCCTTGTCTGCCATGTTCTGTATTTCAAAAAGGTTTATTGTATTTGGCCTCTTTCGCTTCTCCCTGAAGAATCCCTTTGAATAAAGCTCTTCTGGGGCATGCTTCAAGAACCAGAAAAACTTGTGCTTCCTTTTCCCTGCCTTTCCCCTTCCTCCCCTGTTCCCTGCCCCTCTCCTGTTTTTCACGTTGCCCCTCCCGAACCTCCTCCTTCCGAGGAACGCCTTTTTCTTCTTTGGGGTTCTCATTCAGATCATCCTCCTTATAAGGCTGTCCATGCTTGGCCTCTTGCCAAGGTCGCCTGCAGGCCATTGCTTCTTTATGTCCTTGTACCCTTTTGATGGGGGCCTGCACCTGAATGCTTTCTTAAACCCTTCTGGGAATTCGAGGGCAAGCACTTTTTTGACTATCTCGTCTGCCTTTTCCTTTGGAAGCATAGAGAGCTTCTTTCCATTAAACTCGCCTTTTGCCCTTATCAGCTTTTCAGCAACTTCTGGGCTTATAGGCCCATAAGCAATATAATCCTTGGCTTTAAGCAGCATGCCATTTGTGCTTGGGTCATCCTTAAGCAAAACGCAGTAGTTTGTCTTCCCAAGGTTCAGCATCTCAAGCGTTGCCTTTATTTGGGGAAGCATATTCCTTACCCCCCTTATCCTAACTGCAGCTATCATTCCAGCACCTCTAGAGGCTTTGATTCTGAAAGCGAAACAAGGGCAGCAACAGTCGCCTTTGCCATTGCAAGCGATCCGCTTCCTCCGTTTGCCTTGCTCCACACATCCTTTATCCCTGCAAGCTTGAGCACTGCTTTCACTATCTTGTTTGCAACAAGCCCTGTTCCCCTCGGGGCTGGCTTAAGCTCTACTGTTGTTGCGCCCCACTTGCCCTTGCCTTTCTTAGGGATTGAATGGGGAATGGAGCACTTGCACTCCCAGCTTCCGCAGCCGAATGGTATTGAGATTATTGAGCTTTTTGCGTCTGCTATTGCGTTTTCCAGCGAGAGGCGCACCTCCTCGCTCTTGCCTACCCCAACCCCAACATGCCCTTTCTTGTCACCAACTATTACCACTGATCGGAACTGCGTCCTCCTCCCAGAGTCAGTCATCCTCTGGGTGTTCCTCATCTCTATGTTTTCGTACTCAAGAGAAGGAAGCAATGCGTCAACAATCTCCGGCTCAAGGATCTTCCTTCCTGAGCTGAAGATCTCCTCCAGCCTTGTGATCCTTCCCTCTTTTACTGCCTTTCCAAGCTTTGTCCTTGGCTCCCATGATGAAAGATCAGGTTTTTCAAGTTCAGCCATTCTTCTCACCTATCTTGCTCTTGACCATGTCAAAAAGCTCAGGGAGCTTTGACTGGTCAATCCCTTCTTTCTTGTAGTATGGTATTTCAGGCCCTTTTGCTATGTGCTCGCCCCTTATGCGCTCTTCAATGACCTTGCTCTCGCCATAAGGCACATCCATTCCTCCGTCATGCGCCCCCTTTAAAGCTGCGAACATTATTGCCCCTTTTGAGGGAGTGCTTTTTATGTCTGGCACGCACTTCTTTACCTTGCACACCTTTGAAAGGTAGAGCCCTGTCAAATATGCCGTCGGGGTGTTAAGAAGAGCCGGCCATCCAAATTTCCTTAGCGCCATTGAATCAACCTGGCAAAGGAGTTTATCCCCTTTTTCGCTGAATTCAAATACCTGCGCTATTATCCTTCTGTTGGTCTTCCTTATAACCAAGCGCGGAAGCCTGCTCTTAAGCAGCCTTAGCCGTTTCCTGTAGTCTGTCCTGCCTTTGCTCCTCCTGCTCAGTTTCGTTACATAAGTTGTTTTTGCCTTCATTTGCCCTCACCAATTATAAGCTTGTTCTCCTGTGCATAGTGCAAAAGCGCCTTCTTGCCCTTGAAAGCATTGCCCTTTGCCTTTAGGAAAAGCAGGTTCTTTGCCTTCCTGTCTATTTTCCCTTCCTTGAAAAGCTTTGCTATGAAAGCCCTTTGGGAACGTATCTTCGCCATCCACTTTGCCTTCCTTCCGCTCCTCGTGTGCTTTGCGCCCTTCCTGCTTCCTGCCCTTTTCCTGCGAACTCTTCTTTCAGTGCGCTTTGGATGCACAGGCAGGGCATAAACTAATTTTTCTTTTATAAGGCCCCTTACATCCTCCCTTGTAAGGGCGTGCTCAGCCCTTTCCAAGCCCTCTGGCTTGATCCTTATGCGGTTAACGCCAACGCCGAGCATGTCAGCAGCTATCCTCTTTGTAGTGCTTATCATACAATCACCAGTTCAGCACCCTAAGGCCCATGCTTGAGGCCTTCTCTGCAATCTCTTTTTTCTTCCTTCTGCTCAGGCCTGCAGAAAGGCGAACTGCCACTCCTTTGAGCCCCTCCAACTCAGAGGTATTTCGTATGAGCACCTCCCTAATGCCAGAAGGATGGATGCTCCTTTCGTTTGGAGAGTTTTTATAGCCAACTCTAGGGGATGCCCCCCTGTCTTTCCTCCTTATGCGCTTCTTGTTGTCAGAGCCCCTTGGCCTCCTCCAAGAGCCCCTGTTTGCTATCCTTGGCCACCTATTCTCGTTTTGAACATTGAACTTTGGTTTTCTCTTCTTCATGCTTCCACCGAATAGAATCCATCCTGGAAGACCCGTGGGTCCCTGTTCTTTATCCTTGTTGCCTTCCTTATGTTCTGCACTGTTTGGCTCACCCCTTCCTTGTCAGGGCCAAAAATGTGCAGGCTCTTGCCCTTCACCTCTACTTTTGTGTCCCCTGTAATATGCGCCTTCCTTGAAACCTTCTCGCCAAGGAAGTTCTTTATTATTATATCCTTGCCCTTTACTTCTAATGTAATTGGGAAGTGGGCATGCAGGAACTCTAGATTTACCTCATAGCCGTCCTTTACCCCTTTCACCATGTTCCTTATATGGGAAAGCGCAGTGCCTTTCATTGCCTTGTCGCTGCTTTCCACTATCACCCTTGCTCCTTCATGCTTAAGGGTTACCTTTTTGAAGGAGCGGGCTATCTTGCCCTTTGGGCCTTTTACCTCTATTGAGCTGCCGCTTATGGAAACAGAAACGCCCTCTGGTATTTCAACATAATTCAGCTTCATTTGAATCCCTCAATAGATGTAGCCAAGGAGCCTTCCGCCGATCCTCCTTTCAAACGCCTCCCTGTTGCTCATCACTCCTGCAGAAGTTGTCACTATAAGTATCCCTGTGTTGTAGCCCAATAAGTACTGTTGCTCCTTTTCAGGCCACTCTTCAGCTGACACAGGAGCCCTTGGCTTTATTACCCCGCACATGTTTATAGTGCCTGCAAGCTGTACTTTAAGGAATTTTTTCCCGTTTTCTTCCACTTCAGAGAAACCTTTCACATAGTTGTAGCGCTCCATTACCTTAAGGACCTCTTTTGCAAGCTTTGTGGAGCGCACCTTCACTTCCTTTATCCCCTTGTGCTCAGCAACCTTGATGGTGTTAAGCATGTCTGCAAGCGTGTCCGTAAGCATATTATCCTCCTCCGAATTTGCGGAAACCGAGCTTTACAGCCCTTTCCCTGAAGCATTTTCTGCAAAGGTTTAGGTTGTATTTTCTTATAAGCCCCCTTGATGAGCCGCACATCTTGCATCTCCTTTCCCCTCTCTTCTTCCTCATCTCTTTCATGCAACTGTCACCCCGAATTTTTCCTGAAGGAAGGCAGCTGTTTCTTCTTTTGTTATTGCCTGGGCCTTGCCGAGCTTAGCCCTGTTGAATCTCCTGTGGGCAACCCTGGCCCCCTTCCTTTCTATAGTAACGCAGACATCAAGCCCCATTACCCCTATCCTTGGGTCGTACTTTATGCCTGGCAGGTCTATGTACTGCTTAACCCCTATGGATATGTTGCCCCTGTTGTCTATTGAGCTTAGCTTAACCTTGTTTTTCATTGAGGCAAAAACCCTCCTTAGAAACTCCTCTGCCTTCTTGCCCCTTAGCGTCACTTTTGCCCCTATTGGCAGCCCAACCCTTAGCTTGAAAACAGGGTTCCTCTCCCTTGCCTTTGTCTCCACTGGCTTCATGCCTGTGAGCCTCTCAAGCAACAGCTTTGCATTGTCTAATTTTTCTCCTGTCTGGCCAACACCTATGTTGAGCGTAACTTTTGATATGTAAGGGTTTCTCATTGGGTTCATCATACCACCATCACATATTCAGCCCTTGTAATGAGCTCCTGCCCATTGCTTTCCAGCACTGCCTCCTTTGTATGCCCGTGCCTGGTTATTGCCTTAAGCTTTGCCTTCACTCCTGCGTGCTTGCCTGCTGTTATGAGCACATCAACCCCCTCCTTCAGGTTGAGCACCCCCTTGAGCTTGCCTGACTTTAGATCAAGAACTATTGTGTCCCCAACAGAGATTGCCTTGTCTCCTTTGAGCACCCTCCCATCATGGCAGCACACAGTTATCTCGCCTTTCTTCCCCCTGTACTTGCGGATCACTTTCAGCTTCTTGAGCGCATAATCGTCCTTGTCAATAGGCTCTGGCACCAAAGCCCCTTTCTCAATCAGCATCCTGTAATATTTTTCCTCATCCTTCAAATAAATGCCTGCCATAAGCCCTATTGGAAAGTGGACGTCATTTATTTTTTTACCATCAACGAACACCTTGCCTGAGTTAAGTATCTTCTTTGCTTCGGATAAAGTGGCAGCATAGCCAAGCAGATCCCTTAGCAGCGATCCAGCAGGCACTGCCTGCCTAAGAGGGGCAGGGCCTGGGTGCGCCTTAATGTAAAAAACCCTGTGCTTCTTGTCTGAAAGCGCTACTGCGCTTGGAGAAGCAATCCTTTTCAAATGCCTTTTCGCTCCTTTTTTTGCCATTTTTTCACCTTGAGAGCCTGCGCTTCCTTTCGTCGCTCATCACGAGCTCAGTGAGGAGCAGGTTTGAAGCATCAAACGGCACAAGAACCTCTTTGCCCCTTGCATTCTTCACAGTAATGCCTTCTATATATACCTTACCTGCCTTTGAGTTTACTTTTGCAACAGTGCCTTCCTTGCCTTTGTATTCCCCTCGCATCACCTTAACCCTGTCCCCCTTCCTAACAGATATGGATCTTTTCCTTGCGCCGAGCTTTTTCCTAAGCGCTTTTGAGATGTGTGATGAAGGCATCATACCAGCCCCGTTGAGATTGCCGCAACCTTTGGATAGCGGTCTGCCACTTCCCTTGCCACTACTCCTTTTATTTCAGTGCCTACCGGAAGCCCTTCATCGTTTACAAGGACTGCTGCATTGTCCTCAAAAGCAACATGCATGCCATCGCTTCTCCTCCACTCCTTCTTTGCGCGCACTATCACTGCCTTTACTATCTTCCCTTTCATTTCAGGCTTCCCTGATTTTACAGAAGCGATCACCATGTCTGCAACCCCTGCAGTTGGGTATCTAGACCTTCTTCCCTTGTAGCCAACAACGCCGATTATGCCTATTGAGCGAGCCCCGCTGTTGTCTGCGCAAGGTATGACAGAGCCCAAGGTTAAGGTCTTTGTAAGGTATGAGCTAAGCGGCTTCATCCTTACCACCTACCACTTCCAAAACCGTCCACGCCTTTGTTGCACTTATCTTTCTCGTTTCCCCTATGCGCACCTTCTGGCCAACCTCTGCTGAGATGCAATCTGGGTTATGAGCGGCTATCTTTGACTTTGCCCTTGCTGCTTTCTTGAACTTGGCTATCCAATAAGTCCTTGGCACCTCCACTATAGCAGTCCTCTTTGGGCTAGTGCTCATTACTCTGCCCTCTAGTATACGGCCCCTAACCCTTAGGGTGCCGTGCTTGTAGCAGTGTTTATCCTTGCACTCCATAAAATCACACTCTAAACCTTCTTTTCAGCTTTTTTATTCTGTCAGTAGGTTTATATTTTATAAAAGTACCATTTATAATGCTTTCCTTTCCTTCTACTTCCAGTGAGAATATTGAGCCTTTTTTCGGCACAACTGCCCTCTTGCCGTCTTCCTTCTCAATGGTGAAGGTTTCCCTTGTCTCATCCACTATGGTGCCTGAAATCCCAACATGAGCCCTTGAGAATGCTGAAACAACCCTTGCCTTCATGCCTATGAATTCAGAGAGCTCAAGCATGGCTACTCTATGCTTTCCTTGCTGTAGCCATTCTTAACGAGCCACTCCTTTACCTTCTCAGCGTGGTTTCCTTGGAGGATTATGCTATTGTCCTTTATTGTACCGCCGCAGGCAAGGTAGTGCTTTAGCTCCTTCATCACCTGCTTAACGCTGTTCTTCTCAATGCCTTCAACCAGAGTAACGAGCTTTCCGAATTTCGCACGGGAAGTAGAAACCTTGATGCGCCTTGTTTCCTCCTTCTCAAGCGCATCCCACACGCCCAAATCCTTGAACAGATCCTCCTGCACTTTTTATTTACCTCCTTTTGGTTTTCACTACTATACGAATGCCAATGCTTTTTAATCCTTGCGGTTAGTTAGCTAAGGGTTGGTTTGTCTGTTGTTGATTTTGTTGATTGTTGGTCTCGCCTTGTTGTGTTTTTGTTTGCTGATCTGCAAGATTGAGCAAAAATGCAGGAAGGTTCAGCTTTGATAACAAATTATTCTTACCTCCTTCTTGGTTTGTTTGTGGTTGTGATGAAAGACTTTTGAGATAATCTAACTCCTCTTTTGTTAGGTTGACATTATCGGCAATTTTGTCGACACTTATGGCTACTTTTATGTAGGCATCCTTCCTAAGGAAGCCGGCCCTTTCAAGCCTTAGGCTGAATACAAGCTGGTTCTTTTCTTTATCGTAGGTTGTGCTTAAAAGCTCCACATCCTTTACATTGGAGAACCACTTGTTAGGATCGTTAATGCCTTTTTTGTCTATTTGGGATATGGTGATTCCTTCTTGTTTATTTTTATATAATTTCTCTAATGATTCAGTAATTTTTTCTTTATTAGTATTATTTTTTTCAGTACCTAGTGATTCTTTAGTCTTTTTTTCTATCTCATTTAATAAGGAATTATTATTATTGAGTGTTTTTATTAGGAGGTCTTTTACTTGTTCTTTTGTAATTTTTACCTCGTTAGGTTTTGGTGGTTCTGAAGTTTTTGGTTCTTCTGCTTGTGCAATCAACTTATCAATTTTTTCTTCATCAGGTCTAAGAGAAAACTTTTTTTGCCCTTCTGTGAAATCAAACCCAAACCTGAATTTTCTTTCTTCCTCTCCTCCTTTTTCCTCTTTTTTTGGCTCCTCTGCAAGCAAAGGAAACTTTTCCTTTGCTTCATCAAGCAGCTTTTTCATTCTAGGATTTTTTTCCACCTCTTTTTCAAGGAAAGCAATAAGAGTAAGATTATTATCATTTGCACGTTTATCAAGGAACTTTATTAGCATATTGTGGCCCACTTGTCCTTCCCCCCACACTGTAAAGAGGAGGTTGAGCTCTGCCTGGGTCTGTTCTT
Source organism: Candidatus Anstonellales archaeon (assembly GCA_038890615.1). Taxonomy (GTDB): domain Archaea; phylum Micrarchaeota; class Micrarchaeia; order Anstonellales; family J096; genus JAWAFI01. The sequence goes on from JAWAFI010000001.1 coordinate 129,885, forward strand.
TGGTAGCTTCAGCTCCAAAGTAATCTTGGAACGCTGACTTTTGATCTTCAGTTAGTTGTAGTCTTTTTTTGTTATCCTCCATACCATAGAAGTAGTTGCCCTGTCCGCTTGTAACAACGCTTACAAGCAGCTCTGACCTTGTCATGCCTCCGCGGTATTTTGTTTTAGTTACGTGCTCGTAGTTGCTTTCAATGCTAAACTTGGAAGTTTTGGGGATTAGTTTAGATTTATCGGCGTCAGTGGGAGTTGTTGGCTGCTGGATGGATATGTCCTTAGTATCCTCATTTGGCGATTTAGTGCTTGTGGTCTCAGTTTGAGAAGGTTCAACAGCAGCAGTGGCTTGTGGATTGCTGTCTTTAATTAAGTACTTGTCTTCTATCTCTTCTATAATACCATCTACATTTATATCTTTACTCTCCTTGTTAGATGCATTTATTATCATTCCTTTGAGATCTTCCTTTTTGTCTTCGATGAAAATGGTTGAATTATCTATCTTCTTCAATATATTATCCTTTACGTTCTCTACTTTAGCAGAAGCATTTTTAACAGCTTCATTATTCAATGGTTCTATATTCTGTTGAGCAGCAGCTTCATATTTTTTTTCAAAGTCAGCTTTTTTGGACTTGAGATAGGTCAAATCTTGCCCCAATATGTCAATTGTGTCATATTTATCATTTTTAGCTGATTTATCTCCCTCTCCCATAGTATCCCTCTATATATTTATTAACACCAATATATTTAAAAATATACTTTTTTAGAGTAGTGCTACCATTTGCCATACAAAAACATATACCGAAGTGCATCCGCTTTATCATATTCGTCCTTTATTTCTAGAGCCTCTTTTATCTTTTTTACTTTAGATGGGTCCTTAAGTGCCTCTTCAAGGTTCTTATTTACTTCTCCCTCACTAATACCAAAAGATTTTAGAATTTTGATTATTTCTTCTTTTTCTGAACTGGTTAAAGTTATCTCTTTAGATTCCTCTGGCCCTTCCGTAGAGCGCCTATACATTGCCCTCTGTTGGGGTGTTAATACCCCTTCACTTTCTCCTTGAATTCCTGAAAGGTCTGTTGGCCTCCTTCTAATTTCAGCTGGTCTTATATAAGGTTCTCTCCCTAGATGGTTCAGCACCCTAACCTCCTTCTCTTTGCCCCCTAACTTCAAGCTGTCAGGAAGCATCAAGGAAAGGAAAAGAGCAACTGCATTTTCCTCTTCAGGTCCAAAAGGAACAACCTTCCACTTGTTCCAATCTGCATCCTTGAGCTTTATTTCTATGGTATTTTGTGAAACAGAGATGGAAAGGAATTCGCTTTCGTATTGAGCAGAACCCCCTGCAATCTTGCCAAGCCCCTTAAGCGCATCATCAACTATCAAAGAAGCAGAAAGGGGGGCCTTTTCAGTGAACTGAGTAGAATTCCCATCAGCATCTATCTTTCTCCCTTCTATTACTACTTCATCAAGGTAGGGGAACTGGAACTTTAGGGCACGAACAGCATTGATTAATTCTTCCTCATTCTTAAGAGGCTTAACCCCCTTTTCCTTTTCAGCCCCTGAAACTCCCTCGCTCTTTTTGTCTTCAAGGCGTATGTTCGCAATTTTAAGCACTGCTAAACCTCCGCTTGTGTCAAGAGAAACCTCTGCCCCTCCGAAGGTCGCTATGTTTGCATTGGATAGGAAGCCCTTTATCTTCTGCTCTTCATCAATGGTGCTTATCATTTTTCCGCGCTCACCAGATGAAAGCGAAAGAGCTGACAATGAGCCCCAGAGGCCGAAATTGCTAAGGTTTAAGTTCTTGACAATAAGAGGGGACATTGAAAGGTTTTCTGCTGTAAATGCCAAACCCCTTGGAAGCAGCGCTATTGACCAATCAAATGCTTTTGCACCTGCCTTTAGCAGAATTGGCCACGATGAAACAATGCTGTCCTTCATCACCCATTCTGCAGTTCCTCTAAGATCTGCAGCGACTTTCCTAAGGTACTTGAATAATGGCTCTTCGGAAAGCTCTAACCATGTTTCGAGCCTCTTTATGTTTCTTTCAACTTGTTTTATATATCGATCGAGCTCCTTTATCCTAGCAGATTTTGCTGCCTCAATAGTTTTTTCGCCCTGTTCCTTTGCCTTTAATCTTTTCTTTAAGTTTGAATATAGGCTCCTAAGAACCCCAAGCCTCTTTTTTAAGTCCCCACTCTTTAATAGCTTAAATATTTCTTGGTCGGTTTGCTGGAAAAGCTTATTTATTTCTTCAAGCTCTGTTGAAATATCTTTTCCTGCCTCTTTCACCATCCTTAATGTGCTCTCAACATTATCCACTTCGCCCCCTCCTAAAGGCTGTTCTTCTGCCTTTTCAGGGGAAATCTCCTTGATTTCCTTTTTTGTTTTCTCCACGTTGACCTTTGTTCTTTCAGCTTTATTTCTTAATTCATCTAATGGTCCTCTAACTTTTTCTACATTCTCCGGCTTAAGCATTTCCATATCGGCTTGTTTCTTAATGCCCTCGCGCTTTTGTGATTCACGTACTCCATCTATCACTTTTTTGCTTATATTCCTTGGAGCTTGACCAATCTTTTTGGCAACCTTTAATGCACCCCCTCCTAAGAAAGTTTCCATAAACTCTTCTTTGGCAGCTGCCCAAGAAGCTGCTGGGTCTTTTATGTTAAGCTTTGTGGCTGGGCTTGCAACCAGCCTTATGAATGCCCCTGTTGCTGCGAAGAATGCAGCCACTTTCAGGTGGTCCTTAAGCCCCCTATCAAACTTGCCCTCCTTAAGCATTGTGAGCGCAATTTCTATTTCTTTTGGATCAATTCCAAGCTCTTTTGCAATCCTGTGCAAAGGTCCGTTTACTCTGCCGTCTATTAAGAACATCCCAAGAAGCTCATTCGCTTCCTTTTTCATTTCCTTATTCACTGGAGCAGGGCTTACTAAATCAGAACCCCAGGAAAGCAAAAGCCCAGTTATGCCAAATATGGTACCGTACTTAATAAGCTCTGTGAAAGGGGTTGATAGAGTGTAAAGCACAGCAGAGCCAACAAGCCTTGGGCTGAGCAATGTTTTGGCAACAGGCCCAACAGCTTTAAAACCACCATAGACCATGGCCGGGGCAAGGGCAGCATTCATTGTGCCTATTGTTGCCTCAAAAGCCATCCCTTTGTACTCCTCTGCTGCCTTTTGTGCATAAGCCATGAACATCAGCTGGTTGGCAGCAAACATAGATTCAGCCATTGCCATCTCTTGGATGTTTCCTTGCTTGCTGGCATGCACAAATTTTGAGTACATGGTGGTCATCTGGGTGTATGCATTGTCCATGCCATCTACATATTGCTGGAATCGGGCTCCTTTGGTGTTCCTATCTGTCACTTTGAATATATTTATGAACCCTCTGGCTGCAGCGCCTATCCCAAATAGCTCAAGAATCTTAGCGGGGTTATTCCAACTTGTTCTGTCCTCAACTACATTTTCAACACTGCTCCAAAAGTACCTTCCTCTTGAGGATGCTTGGCGCATGTAGCCGTCTATAATTCCAAGCGAAGGAAGCATATAACCCCATACTTCTTCGAAATAGTTTCCAAGTGATTTCTTCTGCTTTTCTATAAGATCGTCTGCAGTTTTCATATACTTCTTGAAATCTGAAGTATTAAATGGTCCTTTTGAAGGGCTGTTTTCTATAGCACTAATGAAAAGGCGGGCCTTTATGTAGGCCTCCCCTGCTGAAGAAAAGTAGAGCATGGAAGCAATCTCAAGCTTTTTATCTGTGGGCAGTGTATTCCATATTTTATTAAGCTTCTCAAGGATTTGTGGATCGCGCGATAAGCATGTGAAGAATAGATGCTGTGCATAACTTACATCTTTTTGAATCAAAAGAACATCTATTTTTTGCTTTGAAATACCATCAAGCTTATTCACCATGTCTAAAGCGAACTTAGTCTGAGGCGACATATCCCTGTTCAATCCCACCTGATACCCCATATTCCCACCGGATATATTTGCTCATCGATGCTTTAAAATATTGATGGTTGGAATGGCTAAGGCGTTTTGCTGTGTTTACTCTATGCCAAGGGTTGCCTTAATACTGAAGAGCTGGGCATTCTTGTCTTTGAATTGAAGGTATTTTTTGAGCGCTTCTTTAGTAGTTGGATTTTTCATTACCTCTGAAAGCTTTTCATCAAACTCTTTTTCACTAACTCCTGCTCCTATCAAAATGCTTTTTATGTCCTGGTAGATGCGCTCATCCTCAGTATAACCCCTTTCAAGGTCTGATATCCCTTGGGGTTTTGGTGAAGGCTGTTCCTCCTTTTTGCCCTTCTCATTTGAGCTCTGTGGGCTCTGCTTCACTAATGATGGTTTTTGGCGTGGGCCAGGCACGGCATATCCCACTACTTTAGAAGTGAAACCACCACTCAGGCAATACTTTCTAGAATATTCTATAAATTCTGATTCTACACTTGAACCCATAATTAATTTCAGTATCTTCTTTCCTGTTTCTATTGGGTGGGTAGCAATCATTGGAGGCACAGCTGCTACTTTGTAAATTCTCGCAATTATTTTATCTTTTGGTGTTTTGGCAACCTTATTAAGCTCTTTTATGAAATCATAAGAAACTGGATAGGTAAGTTTTTTATAAAATTCCACGAACTTTGGACTCAGCGCAAGCAACGACTTTTCTGCAACAATCTTCTTTGTTCCGGCCTCAACCCCTTCCTCAAGGGCTTTTTTCGCTATTGCCTTGCCTGCTTCAGAAACACCCTTGCCAACTGTTAACTTGCCAACCACCCCTGCCCCTGTAATGGTTAGGATATCGAACACAAGTGAAGAAGCAGTGAGCACTGCAACAACAGAGCCCCATTCCCAGTGGCCGTCCTTGTAAAGAAGGTAGGAATCCTTTCCTAGCCTGTAAGTTCCAATAAAAGGAACGAAGTCAAGCGCAAAGTCTCCTGCTTCTTTAGCCATTTGCCTAAGAGATGTCATGCCAACCCACTCCTATAAGAGCATCTAGGTATTTTGCTGCGTATTCCCTGCCATTGTTTGCATCAAGCCATGCTTTTATATCCTTAAAGTTCCTGCTAAGCTCAGGGCTTGAATCAATTGCCTCTTTAAGGCCTGGCTTCCTCCCATATAAGTAATATATGATAACAGAGTAGTTTGCAAGATGAATTGAAAGCTCAGAAAGGAGCCTCTCTTTCTCCTTTTTGTCCTTCTCAGTATTTATTCTCTCAGAAAGCTCTGGTATGAAGCCCTTGACAAAAACATCTGAAAAAAGCGCTGGGTAGCTAATGTACTTTTTGGCATCTGCAAAGCTTTTTATTTCTTTTTTTGGGTCTGGAGCTGCGCTCATTTTTATCCCTCTATTATATACTACCACTAGGGTATTTAAAAAAGTGCTGGAAACAAGCAAAAATCTTTTAATGTTTGGCATGGTGCAAAATAAGGGGAAGGATGAAGAAGGAGTGTCCGCTGAGGGTTGACGAGAGCAAATGCCTTGCAGAACAAAAATTCCCAGCAATGCCCTGCCTTGAGCCAAGGAATGGGTGCTTTGATGAAGAGCTTAAATACGGGCTCAATGCAATAAGCCTTTCTGCAGGAGAATTCATAGAGCACTCTATAATAAGGCTAAGGGAAAAAGGCATTGCCCTTGATGCTGAAAAGGAGGAATTTGTTAGGGAGGTGCTTAAGCAGGAGATAATGATAGGAATAAGGGAGCTCTGCGAAGTGCCCAAGATCATAAAGAAAGGGGAGAAAGACATAGAACAAGGCAAGAAAACTATAGATGGGCTTGCTTTTGTTTACTTTATAAAGGCAAAGGAAGAGCTGGAGAAAGTGCAGGTAAGCAGCAAATGCGCAACAGCTTTGGCATTGATGAGCGTTGCCCCTGAGATGAAGCTTTATACAGTGCCAGGCCATCAGATAAGGACAGCAGAATTGATGGAATATATAAAGGAGAAAACAAACATTGACTTCGCATTCCCAGGCCTGATGGTTATGCATGATTTCGGGAAAGCTGCATTCAACTCATGGAACCTTAAAGGAAGCAAGGATTCAATCATAGAATATATAGTGGATGAACATGAGAGGAGAAACACAGGGGATGAAAGCATAAATGTAGGCATAAAGGTGCTTATTGCAGAGGGGCACGCATGCTTCTGCCACGAACTAATGCAGGCAATGAAAATGATGTGCCTCCATAAAGAAAGCCACAATTACACGCTAACAGAAGACATATTCAGGAAGGTGCTTGACCACCACCCTTACACCTATTATGGGGTTGACCCAAGGATAAAATCAATGACCCTTCTGGCTGATTACCTTGATGGAGTAATGTCTTTCAGGGAGTATGCGATGAGGAGGTTTGAGACGCCTGAGCAGGTGAGGGCAAGGATAAAGGGGGCATTCTTTATTGACAACCCTTACAGGGAATTCGGGAAGGCAGCCGGCTACACTGAATTGGAGGCAGCAAAGCTCATATTCGGCTTCGTTGAGCGCATGTATGGAAAATACATGAGGGAGCTATTCGGAGAAGACTATTTTACATTCCCAAAGCTCAATGAAAGGGCACTTGAGCAGGTGTGGAAGGATTTGGAGATATTCAGAAGCATAAACATGCTTAACAAATACATGAAGGTGATGGTTGAAACTCACTTAGTAGCAACCAAGAGGGAAAGGAAATATACTGCATATGGGATTGGGCATGTTTTGAGGGAAGCGAGGGAAAGGATCAAATAGCCAATATATTTAAATGAGTAGTGCTTGACTAAATTATTATCGGTAAGATATTTTTGCCTCGGTAGCTCAGCCAGGTAGAGCGTCTGCCTGTTAAGCAGAGGGCCGGCGGTTCAAATCCGCCCCGGGGCGCTATGCAAAAGGAAAAAAAAGAAGAAAATAGGAAAGTGGTTGCAAGAGCAATTGGCAGGAGCGAAAGCGAGGAGAGATCATGGAAGGCGCTGGAAAGGTTTAGGGATGAAGGCAAAGAGAATAGGATAAAAAAGATAAGGGCCATAGGCAACAGGCCAAAGGGGAATGATGAAGAAATTTTCATATTGGTTGAAGGGATTAGGAATGAGGATTTGGAGGTTAGGGTAAATTCCGCATGGGCCCTGTCAAAGGTTGCAGAGGAAGGGCATGACATATCAATGGCATTTGGCTATCTTAAGAAGGAGCTAAGCTCAGAAGACAATATGCTCAAGGAATACGCGATATCAGCATTGTCAGTGGCTGCATGGCAGGGTGCTGATGTAAGCTTTGCTAAGGATGAGATTGTCAAGCTCCTTTCGCACGAGCAGCCCTCAATAAGGATGAAGGCCCTATCCGCTGTGCTTTACAATGCGCACGAAGGAAAGGATGTTTCTTATGCGTATAAGGAAATCGCAAAACTGCTTGCAGATGAATACCCTATTATAAGGTCAACTGCATTGAAAGCCATAAAGAAGGCAACAGAGAACTGCCCAGAGGAGCATCAAGAAGAGCTTGAGAGGCTGCTCCTGGATGTGTTATATAGCAATGCTTTTGACAGCATAGAGCCTCATGAAAGGGCAAACTTAGAGGAAGAGCTAAGGAAAGTTATAGAGAGCATAGGCTCGTACAATGAATTTGAAGCCAGGAAAAAGGAGGAAAAGGGTGAAGAGCGCACAATAAACTGAAATTATGAAGAAAGCAACGCTGCTTTTGAGCTAACCTCCATCTCAAAAAGCATCTTCCTAAGGACTCCCTTAGGGTCAATAAATGATTCGCTAAGAGAAGAAATGTAAATGCTGAAAGGCAATGTAAAGGCAGCTGATGGGAGCCAGGAGAATGTTGCGAGCGCAAACACAGAGAATGAAATGCTCATTGCAGCCCATGATGCCATTCCCAATCTCATAGCTTTCTTATGCTCTATGTAATAATCTACTTCCCTGCGAAGCTTGTCGCACTCAAGGATTATAGAGCACCAGTCAAAGGAGGTGTTTGGCATTATTGACCTTTCTTGTGATGAAGCAAAAAGCGGGCTTTTTAAGTCAATTATCCTTTGAAAAGCAAGGTCATTGATGGAGAGGGAAGCAAGGAATTCCTTGAAAGTAAAAAGCTTCCTATAAGAAATGTTGAAGAGCAAGGTTTCGTAGCGCGAGATGGCTACTAAATCAGGGCCATAGAAGGTGGCGCCAATCTCCTCCTTTATCTTCTTAAATGATTCCAAAACTTCAAGAAAACTGGGGGAGAAATTGGAATATATTAGCGCTGCCCTTTCCCCAAAAAGCGCCTGCTCGTATGCCTCCCTTGCAAGGGCCCTTGACCCTGTGTAAAGGGCGCCGTAGCATTTGTGGCCGCACCTATCTGCCTCAACCTTGAACCTGTCAAACTCCTTTAGCTCAGCCCTTCTCCCTATCCAATCCTTTAAGCCAGCATCAATAAAGCTTTTCCCAAAGTAAGGGCTTATGCACCTTGAGTAAGCAAATAAGAGCGGGTATTCCTTTTCTCTGCTTTTCCTAGTGGAATATGCGAAATCCATTAATTTATATAAGTTAAGACAATTTAAAAAGGTTGCTAAATAAGATTAAAAATAAAGCGTGATAAAGCTATTTATGAAGAAGCAGAAGTACAAAAGCGAAGAACCTTATGCTAGGAAAATGATTAAGGGCAGCTTGCTGGTGGAAGAGCGCAAAAGAGGTTTGATAGAAGCAGTCAAAGAAGGGAATTATGAAAGATGCGAAAAGCTCCTTTCAAAAGGCGCAGACCCAAACAAGCTGAGCAATGGGCTGAGCCCGCTTATGGCTGCAGCAATTAAAGGAGATACAAAAATAGGCAAGCTCTTATTGAAGCACAATGCAGATGTGGATTTGATAGGGAAGGATAGAAACACAGCAATGCACTATGCAGCCCAGCATAAGCACTGGAGGTTCCTTGAGATGCTCCTAAAAACTACCCCATTCCCAGACCCAAGAATCAAAAACAAGGAAGGAAAGGATGTTTTGGCAATAGCAAAGGAGAATGGTGCACCTGAAAAGGTTATAAAGAAAATAGGCCATATAGAGTCATGTGCAAGATTAAGAGAGGTTAATAGAATATATATGTATAAATGGATTGAAAAAATACTGAGCGGATGAAAGCTTTAGGAGAAGAGAATAAGCAAAGGGCGAAATATTTGGCCTATTAATGCCATGATGTCTAAAACCATAAGCAGAGGGTATGGAGGATGGAATGAGAGACCTCTTAGAGTAAGTACCTCTTGACTGTGAGCGCTACTATTGACAAACACCCCTTGCACCCACTCCCTGGGCAGAACCCGCAGTGCCCACCAGAAAATGAGTGCGCAAGGTACAACATATTCCCTGACTAAGCGAGGAAAAGCAAATGGCATTGAGGCGCAATGAAGATTTAAATAGGGATTCCCAAATAAACGCATGAAAAAGCTTATTTCAGAGTTGGAGGAAGGCCAGCAGGTTGATTCGCTTTTTTCAGTAAAATACAAGAAGCCAATAGTCCCTTATGAAGGCGGCTTTAGGTTTGTGCTAGGCGCAAGCGATAGGAGCGGGGAGATAGAGATACACTATTGGGGAGGGGCAAAGGAGGATGAAGTAAGGGAGGTTTATGAAAGGGTAAAGGAAGGAGAGGTTGTGCGTGTAAGGGGCTTTGTTGGGAAGTTCAGGGAAAAGCTTAAAATAGATGTGAACCAAGGGAGCGGAACAATAGAAAGAAGCTCCTCTTACTCAATAGAGGACTTCATAGCGAAGAGCCCAAGGGATGCCTCTGAAATGAGGAAGGAGCTTAAAGCCATTATAGAAAGCATAGATGATAGTGATTATAGAAAGCTGGTGAAAGAGGTATTGAAGAGGAACGAGGAAAGGTTTTATGTCTGGCCTGCTGCAATGTACCTCCACCACGCCCATCTTAATGGCCTGCTTGAGCATACGCTCAACTGCTGCAAAATGGGCGATGCTTTTGCAAGAATATACTCCATAGATAGGGACTTGCTTATTGCAGGGCTTGCGCTCCATGACATAGGTAAGACAAAGGAGTTTGAGGTTAGCACAAACATAAAAGTAGGGGAGGAAGGGATGCTAAGAGGGCACATAGTGATTGGGGAGGAAATAGTAAGGGAGGTTGGGAAGGAGATTGGCACTGATGAAAGGAAGCTCAACAAAGTGTGCCACATAATAATAAGCCACCATGGCACAAAGGAATATGGCTCTCCAAAGGAGCCAGAGTTCCCTGAAGCAGTTGCAACCCATTACATAGATTTGCTTGACAGCAGGACAGTGCAGTACATGCAGGCAATAGAGGAAGCAAACACAGAGGACTTCAGGACTTATAAAAAGGGGCTTGGGGAGATTTATCTGCGATAAGGATTAAAAAGGTGCATAGCAAAAGAGTTTAGGTGGGAAAATGATTGAAGCGATGTTTGCCCTCCTGTTCTTTATGCTTCCGTTCCTTGTAGTGCTCTTCGTAATACTAATGATGTCAATCAGGATAGTAATGCAGTATGAGAAAGGGATTGTGTTTACCTTGGGCAAATTCAGCAGGGTGGCAAACCCAGGGCTAAACATAATAATACCAGTGATCCAAAGCATGAGAATAGTGGATACTAGGATACTAACCACAGACATAGCGAAGCAAGAGGTAATGACAAAGGACAACGTGCCTGTTATGGTGAATGGCGTTGTCTACTTTAGGGTTGAGAACCCTGAAAAGGCAGTGCTCAGAATACAGGACTACGATTATGCGATAGCCCAGTACGCCCAAACAGCATTGAGGGACATAATAGGTAATAAGGAGCTCGATGTTGTGCTTTCAAACAGGGAGGAGGTTGCAGAGGAGATAAAGAAGCTTGTTGACAAGGAGACAAGCGAATGGGGGCTGGATGTAACAGCAATAAAGATACAGGACATAGAGCTTCCTGCAGACATGAAAAGGGCAATGGCAAGGCAGGCAGAGGCAGAAAGGGAAAGGAGGGCAACAATAATAATGAGCGAGGGGGAGAAGGCAGCTGCAAGGAATTTGGCTGAAGCAGCAGCCACATTGGCAAAAACGCAGGGAGGCCTGCACTTAAGGACATTGCAGACACTGGCTGATGTCTCTGCAGACCAAAGCAACACTATTGTTTTTGTAGCGCCAATAGAGATGCTGGAGGCGCTTAAGGGGCTTATGGGAAGCTCAAAGAAGAAAAAAGAATCTTAATTAACTACTAATTTTACACCTGTTAGATCTTATAGCCCCAACCGGATTCGAACCGGTGTCTGCAGGTCCAGAGCCTGCCATCCTTGTCCGCTAGACGATGGGGCTTTAGACATAATGATAGCAGGCAAAAGGGTTTTAAAAGTGCTTGCTGAAAGCTATCCATGTCAAGCAATATTCCTGTAAGCGAGGTAATGAAAAGGAAAACCATTGTAATAGATGTAGAGGAAAGTGTTGAGAAGGCAGCAAAAGTTATGAAGGCAAACGATGTTGGCTCAATAATAGTGACAGACAGGGGGGCAGTGGGCATAGTGACAGAGAGGGATATATGCTGGAAGGTTGTAGCAGAAGGCCACTCTGCAAAAACAACAAAGGTGAAGCAGATTATGAGCACGCCGCTGAAGACAATAGAGCCAACAGCAACTTTAGAGCAGGCAGCAGAGAAGATGAAGAAGGAGGGGGTAAAGCGGCTTGTAGTGCTGAACAAGCATCAAGAGCTAGTTGGCATTATATCTTACAGTGATATACTCAAAATACTGCCAGCAGTCATAGATATTGTTGAAGAAAGGGCAAGGATAGAAAAGGATTAAAAAGACAAAGCAATAGTTAATATGCTGCGCACGGATGGCGGTATGAGCATAGCTATGATTGGCCCGTCAACAGTGCGCAGTTAAGCAATCACACATAACGCAGGAGTTGGACATCACGATGGAAGAATCCAACCTTCACAATGGCATCATGCTCATTGAAAGGAAAAGGAGTGGGCTTTCAAGATGCCTGGTTTCGGCAGCGTTAGTGTGGATGAAATAGGTGAGAATATGGGAAAAACATACATAGATACAGTAAAATATGTAATAACAGTTGAATTCCAGGTTGATGGAGTTATTGAGAAGCCGGATGTGGTTGGAGCCATATTCGGCCAGACAGAAGGGCTTCTTGGAGATGAGCTAGATTTAAGGGAAATACAGAAGAATGGAAGAATAGGTAGGATAGAAGTGAACACAAGGACAGAAGCAGGCAAAACAATAGGGGTAATAGAGATACCCAGCGGCCTTGACATGGTTGAAACAAGCATAATAGGGGCTGCTTTTGAAACAGTGGAAAGGGTTGGGCCATTCAACGCAAAGTTCAGGGTAAAGAGCATAGAGGATACGAGAGGGGTTAAGAGGAAGTTCGTTGTAGAAAGGGCAAAGGAGCTGCTAAAGAACTTGATGAGCACAGAGATACCAGAGACAAAGGAGCTGCTTAGCTCAGTAAAGTCAGAGCTAAAGATAGAGGAGATAACGACCTATGGGCCTGAGAGACTACCTGCAGGGCCAGGAGTGCAAGGAAGCGACAGCATAATAGTGGTTGAAGGAAGGGCAGATGTGCTTAACCTCCTAAGGAATGGCATAGACAACGCAATAGCAGTGGGGGGGATAAATGTGCCTGATTCGGTGATTGAACTCACAAAAGGAAAGGAAGTGACACTCTTCTTAGATGGAGACAGGGGAGGGGACATAATACTAAAGATGATCATTGACAAAGGCGGGGAGATAGATTTTATAGCAAGGGCCCCTGCTGGGAAAGAGGTCGAGGAGCTTACAAGGAAAGAGATAATAAAGGCGCTAAGGGGAAAGGTGCCTTATGAGGCAACTAGGGAGCAGCAAAGAGAAGGGGATGATGCAAAAGCAAGAAGGGAGAGGCCGTCCCAGCCATACCAACAATACCATGTTTACCAGCCAAAGAGCAGCAGCCCGCCAATGCCAAATGAAGAGCTTGTTGTGCTAAACATAGACAGGGAAAAGCTCCTTTCACTGCTTGAAGGAATGGAATCAACGCTCAACGCAAAGTTCTACAACGATAACTACGAAGTTGTTGGGGAGTGCGGGGTAAGGAACCTGATAAAGGAGCTTGAGACTGCAAAAGGGGTTAGCTATGTAGTTTTCGACGGCATAGTGACCCAGAGGCTTGTTGACATTGCAGAGGAGAAAGGCATAAAGGCTCTTGTTGCATTCAAGAAAGGCCACATAACAAGAAAGAGCAGGAGCGTAGAGATTGTGGTAACTGAATGAAGGTATACATAGAAACATATGGCTGCACTCTAAATAAGGCAGATAGCGATATGATAAGGGCTATTCTTAGAAAGAGGGGCCACAAGATAGTTGAGAGAGAGAAGGATGCAGAAGCAATAGTGCTTAACACATGCACTGTGAAGAGCGCAACTCAGAGCAAGATACTCAGCCGGCTTAAGGAGCTGAAAGGGAAGAGAGTAATAGTTGCAGGGTGCATGGTTGTAAACCAAAATAAGATAAGGGCAATAATGCCTCTTGCAAACTTAGTAAAGCCATCTGGAATAGCAAGGATAGCTGAAGCAGTTGAAAGGGCTGATGAAGCCAAGGTTTATGGGGAGATGGAAAAGGGGCTTGAAAGCAAGGAGGTTACAGCGCCTATACTTAGGATACCTGCCTCAGAGGGTTGCCTTTCATTCTGCCACTTCTGCCAAACTAAGCTCGCAAGACCCAAGTTCTTCAGCTATGCGCCGCAAAGCATAATAAGGCATTTGAGGGAAGGCATAAAGAAAGGGGCAAGGGAGGTGCAGCTAACCTCGATGGACCTTGGGGCATATGGGGCTGACAGAAAAACAAACATAGTGGAGCTGGTAAAAAGGATCAACGAGGAGAAAGGCGATTTCATGGTAAGGCTGGGCATGATGAACCCACAGCATGCAGCAAGGCATGTGGACAGCTTGCTGAAGAATATGGGGAAATGCTACAGGTTTTTCCATGTGCCTGTACAGAGCGGGAGCAACAGGGTGCTTAAGCTTATGAACAGGGGGCACACAACAAAAGAGTTTGCTGAGGTGGTCAGGAAGGCAAGGGAATTTGACAGCATGTTCACAATTGCAACCGATATAATAGTTGGCTATCCTGGGGAGAAAGAAAGCGATTTCAGAAAAACGCTTGAGCTTATAAGGAAGAATAAGGTGGACGTAGTTAATGTCTCTAAATTTTCGCCAATGGAAGGCACTGTAGCAAAGCTAATGAAGCAGATAAGGACTGAGGTTGTGAAAAAGAGGAGCGTTGTTGTTTCCCTTGAGAGGAAGAAAGTGGCAGAGGAAAGGAACAAGGAAATGGTTGGAAGGAGGGAAAGGGTGGTGGTGCTGGAGGAGGGGAAGGGAGGGAGCAAAGGAAGGGACATTTACTACAGGCAAGTTGTGCTTGACAGGAGGATAAAGATAGGAAGCTTTGTTGAGGCAGAAATAGAAGGTGCAAGCACTACATCGCTTTTTGGCAGGGTTGTTTAGTTTATCAAAGAAGAGGCCTGCCTTCCATCTTTTTTGGTATAGGAAGGCCCATTAGCGAAAGCACCGTAGGGGCTACATCTATAAGGGAGCCCTTGCGCAGCTTCTTTTTGCTCCCAACAATGAGGAAAGGCACTGGGTTTGTGGTGTGGGAAGGGTTTGGCTTTCCTGCCTTGAGCATCTCCTCTGCATTCCCATGGTCAGCAGTGATCACTACTGTATAGCCTTGGGAAATAGCAGCAGGCACAACCTTTGAGAGGCAGGAGTCAATGGCTTCAATGGCTTTTATAGTTGCATCCAAGCTTCCAGAGTGGCCAACAAGATCAGGGTTGGCATAATTCACCAAGATGAAACCGTAGCCAGATGAGAGCCTTGAGATTGCCTCCTCAGTTATTTCAGGTGCAGACATCTCTGGCGCTTGGTCATAAGAAGCCACCTTCTTAGAAGGCACAAGCACCCTGTCCTCATAGGGCTCTGGCTCCTCAACTTGGGAGTTGAAGAAGTAAGTCACATGGGCGTACTTCTCTGTTTCAGCAATGCGTAGCTGGCTTATCTTCTCAGAAGACAGTGCCTTGGCTAGGTTGATTTCGACTTTCTTCTGGGGGAAAGCAACATCCATCCTTATGCGAGGGTCATACTGGCTGAATCCCACGAAAACCCTCTGCCTCTGCCCAACAGGGAAAGCAGTAAAAGGCCTTGTGCAGAAAGCAGAGGCAAGCTGCCTTGCCCTGTCAGAGCGGAAGTTGATGAAAATTACACTGCTGTCTGGCGTGACAACTGCCTTCCCAGTAGTAAGGGGCCTGACATAGTAATCAGTCCTGTCTCCCTTTGAGTAGGCAAGCTGAATTCCCTTTTCTATGGAAGGAACCTTTGTGCCCTTGCCCTCTGTGAGGAGCCTGTAAGCAACCTCTGTGCGATCCCAGTTGGAGTCCCTGTCCATTGCATAGTAGCGGCCAATTGCTGTCGCAATCTCTGCAATGCCTTTGGACCACTTAGAAAGCTCCTTTATATACTTAAGGGCGCTTTTTTCAGGAACATCCCTTCCATCAAGGAAACAGTGGATGTATGTTTTCGCTGAGCTATTCTTTGCCATCTTAAGAAGAGGCTTTATGTGGTTTATGTCTGAATGCACGCCTGCGTCTGAGCATAGGCCTATTATGTGCACTGAGCTTGACCTGAATGCATGGCAAAGCAGCTTGTTTTCATAGAAAGAGCCGTCCTTTATGGAATCGTTAATTAGCGAGAGAGGCTGCTTTACAATGGCCCCTGAACCGAGGTGTATGTGGCCTACCTCTGAATTTCCCTGGAAGCCCTCTGGAAGCCCAACATAAACACCGCTTGCATTGAGAAGGGTTGATGAGGAGGAGCGGAAAAGGGAATCTATGAACGGCTTTTCTGCAAGCGCAATGGCATTGCCTGCCTTGGCTTTTCGAAAGCCGAAACCATCCAATACAATAAGCAATAACGGCTTCATGGAGAGCCAAAGGTTAGAAGATTATTGCGATGAGGAAGATACAGTGGAGACCACTGTTGCGATTGCTTCCCTGTCAACGTTTGCTATGTCCTCCTCATACTGGTACCAAAGCACTAAGCTCCCCTTGAACTGCTGGTTTAGAGAGCCAGTCACATCATTACCAGATGAATCCTTGCATACAATGTTTATGAAGTCCTTGTAATCGCCGTTGCTTATCTGCACAGAAACAGGGTCAGCATGCTCCTTCTTGATCCCCCCTCCTTGGGAGGTTGTGCATAGGATCCTGTTCACCTCTATGGTCCTGCCAAGCTTGTTCCAAACCCTTGCTGAAATGTGGACAACCTTGTCTGCATCAGCTGTGGCTGTTGGGGGCGGGTCGCTGCACAACAGGCCCGGCTGCTGGAAGGTGCAGGTTTCAGGAAGCTTGAATGGATTCAGCAGAAGAAGAGCGCCTATAACTATCAGAATAGCCAAAAGGGCCCATCCATATGTCATCAAATATTCCATTGCGGCCTGTCCTTTCATGTTTCTCATTTTCTTCACCACCTTATATGAGTAGGTTTTGGAAGAAACTATTTAAAATTGTTATGAGGCCCAGGAAAACCAGCATAGCCCCAAGGAAAATGGCAACAAAGAACTTTGCCCCGTCCTGCCATCTTCCCTTCCCCACAATCCCAACCGTAAGAGAAGATGTAAGGGAAGTAACAAGAATCATTGCCAATGCAAAGAAGAAGAAATCCCCAGAAGTGATTGAAGGGCCAAGTGGCACAAAAGGCACTGCAGATGATGATGCGCTTATTGCGCTCACATCTATCTGCGCAAAAACCTTTTCAAGCATTTGGAGAAGCTTGTACGAAACTGATAAGAGGAAAGGAGCCCCAACCATTCCCCCAAACACTATGAATATCTGGTAGAAAAGGAGCGAAGCCTTTATGTCGTTCTTCACTATTTCCCTTTCCCTTGCGTCTTCTGCAATCTTGTCTATTGCGTCAGCAACGCTTCCTCCTGTTGCCACTGCTTGCTTTATTATCTTCATTGCCCTCTTTATAAGAGGGGAGTCAAACGTTTCTGAAAGCCTGTCAAGCGCTTGGTGTATTGTTGAGCCGCTCAAAGATGAGCTTATTGCAACATGCACT
This sequence comes from Candidatus Anstonellales archaeon, assembly GCA_038890615.1. Classification (GTDB taxonomy): domain Archaea; phylum Micrarchaeota; class Micrarchaeia; order Anstonellales; family J096; genus JAWAFI01. The sequence continues at coordinate 146,914 of JAWAFI010000001.1, forward strand.
ACTGCTGAAAGCTCACCGAACTCTGGTTTAGCAGCTTGTATCATTGCCTGCTCAACATTCATCCCTGCCCTCATGTTTGCTGAAACCAGGTTTAAGTAGTCAGGGAAAACCTTCTCAACCTTGTCTGTTATGGCGTCCTTGCGCAAGGCCAAGTAGGCCATCACGAAGAACGCCCATGAGGTGGCTGAGATGATCAGCCCAACCAAGTAGAAAAGGATGAAAAGGATGAAGTAATGGCCAAAAGAAAACGGCCTAAGGAAAGCCACTATGGGGTCAATTAGTTGGATCATTGTCCCAACAAGCAAGGTAAGAAGAAGCACCATTACTGTTGAAAAGCCAAGGAAACGCTCTCCTGTGCTCAGAACCCCTGCTGCGCTTAGCTCCTTTTCAACTGTCTTTGCGTTTTCCCTTGAGTATAGCATTCCAATAGATTCAAAAAAATCAGGGTTTCTTGTTGCTGCCATAAGCATCACCTATATCTGGTACCTCGGCCTCATGCCATTAGCCACTGCCACGAAGAGAAGTTGTATCAGCACTATTAGTATGAGGAAGGGCCAAAGCATTGCTGAGCTGAACCCAGTGCTTCCATTGCTCATTACTGACATTATTATGATGCTGAACGCTATCAAAAGAGGAGGGAACACTATTCCGAAAATCAAGTAGAAAAGTATGAGTGGGTTGAGCTTCTGGCCATAGGATTTGAGCTCTATTATCTGCTCTCTTGCAAGCTGCTCAACAACTGCCTCAAGCGAATCTGCAAGGTTTGCACCAGAGGCAACTGAGTTTGCAACCTGCAGGAGCACGCGCTTTGCTGCTTGCGAGGGGCAGTGGGCTATTGCCTGCCTGAATGCCTGCGATGTGGGCGTGCCTGTCATCATTGAGTCAACTATGCCCTTGAATAGGTTGCTGACCTCCCCATAGCCCTCAGTCACTCCTACAAGGGCATCGAAAAGGCTCATGCCTGAGCGAAGCGATATGATTATATGGCGGCACGCAAAAACAAGCTGCTCATCTATCTTCTTTGAGCGCACTATTATTGCAAAATCAGGGTACACCTTGAAATAAAGGAAGAACAATATCAAGAAAATCGGTAGGAAAAGAAGCAGCCATACCAAATCTATGTAAGGGAAGAAGAGCACTATGCTGACAAGCCAGAAGAAGAGCGTGTAAATCACTATGTTCCTGCCTATCTCTCCAACAAAAACATAGGGAGATTTGTCTATGCCAGCAAGGCGCATCTTTTCTTTCACTCCAGGAAAATAAGGCATGAGCATTTCTCCAACAGGGTCTGTCTCTTCTGGTACTTCTACTTGAGTGCTAACGAAGCTGCTTACCTTCTTTGACATCAGAACACACCTTAAATCTATGGGTGCAAACATCTTAAAAAGGTTTGCCTGGGCATTTTTATGCTCTATAAGCAAACTAAGCTTTAGAACATTCCTCTTGAGCGCTCATCCCCCCTTTCCTTAAGGGAGGTGACAAAATCACCAAATGTGTTCTTGTAGCGCATGATCGCTGTTTCTTGGGAATCGAGCGCACCATCTATGCCATACTTTTCCTTTGCTATCCTGGTTTCATTGAAGTGATGCACTGTGAAATAGTTGCCTGAGGCCTCTGCCACTTTGCTTATTTCAGAAATCAGCGCCAACAGGTTGTTTTGGAACTCGCGCCTTACCGAAAGCACATCTGAATCTGAAAGCGCCCTTGTGAGCGTTTCCTTTGTCTGCCTGACAAGCTCACCATGGTTGCGCTCAAATTCCTTCTCTATTGAGTTAAGCGCATTGTTTATCTCAAAATTCTGGTGTGAGATCAGCAGGGCAGGAAGGTTGGTCTTCGCTGTCCCGCCAGCAAGTATGTTCTTGAGCGCAACAATCTCTGCCTTTATGCGCTCCCTTTCAGCAGTATCCTTTGTCTTGAAGAGCTGCTTGGTGTAATCAAACATCTTTTTCTTTATATCGCTCTCGTCAACCTTCATCTTTGCTTTGGAGTAAATCTCCTTTATATGCTCCTCAGCCCTCGCTTCTGGGTTGGAAAGGTCAATAGGGAAGATTATGTTGGGCGAGAAATTTATGGTAAGATGTACTTGCGCCTTTGGTTCCTCTTTTGGCCTCTGTGGCTCTGGCATTTTTATCTCTTGAGGTGCCTCAAAATCTGGCCTTTCTGCTGTTTTTTCCTCTTTAACCTCTGGCTTCTTTACTTCCTCTTTCTTCTCAATCTCTTTCTTTTCAAAGGTTTCCTTCATCTTTTCCTCAAGCTTCTTTGTAGCCTCAACGCTGACCTTCTCCTGCTTTATGCCAAAGCGCTTCTTTATCTCCTGCACTTTCTTTATCTTTGAATAATTAGCAAATATCTCTTCAAGGTTTGATTCGCTGGCCTTTATTATGGGCTCAATCCTTTCTGATTCGCTGAATCCTGGCTTGCTGTAAGGAAGCCTGTTCTTGGAAATGGAATTGTATAATTTTAGTAACGATTCGTAGTTCATGCTATAGGTCAAAGGGCTTGTCTTTCACAACGAGTGAAATCACTTCGTCAGGGTTCTTGTAGTAATGGTTGACTATCCTTCCAACTTCATCAACGCCAAGGTAGTTGTTCTTAATCATCCATTCCAGCATTGCAACCCTTTCATCTATGTTTGAGTCTATTTCCTTTTCACTCATCCCTGTGTAGAGGCCAAGCTGCTCATAGATGCGCATCGGCTTTGCCAGCTCCTTTATCTTGTCATCTTTCACGCTCCATGCATGGGTAATGACTGCTTCGTTGGTGCTCGTTATCTCAGCAAACTCTATGGTGCGCCTTATGTTCATCCTCCTGTGGCGGAACTGCACCACTATCCCGCTCACTGATGAAAGCATCTCTGGAGGTATGTTTATCGGAGGGTTTGTTATGCGGGATATTGCCTCGCGCGTGTTGTCAGCGTGCACTGTTGAGTAGACGCTGTGGCCTGTGTGCATTGCTTCAAAGAGTATTTCTGCTTCTCTTTGCTTCCTTATTTCCCCAACCACTATCCTGTCAGGCCTCATCCTAAGCGAATTCACAAGAAGGTCAAGCATAGTCACTTCGCCTTTGCCTTCAGGATTCGGCTCCCTTGTGACCATTGGAATCCACTGGAGGAATGATGGCAGTGTAAGCTCTCTCGTATCCTCTATGGTTATTATCCTTTGGGTTGATGGGATGAGGGAAGTGATTGCATTTAGGAAGGAGGTTTTGCCGCTTCCTGTGCCCCCTGCAACAATCAGGGAAAGCTCGTTGTGCACTGCCATCCATATAAGGCTTGCAAGCCTCAGGTTGATCGTTTTGTTGAGCACAAGCACTGGAAGCGTCCATGGGTTCTTGGAGAACTTCCTTATTGTTATTGTTGTGCCCCTGTTGGAGATTGGGAACAGGGAAGCGTTAACACGCTCACCTGTAGGTAGGTGTGCGTCAAGAAGGGGGTTAAGCACATTTATCTGCCTGCCTATGCGCCTTGCTATAGTGCTAGCCATGTCTTGTATCTGCTCATCGGTGTTGAACTTGATGTTGGTATTGCACCACCCGAACTCCTTGTGGTAGACCTTTACTGGCTCGCCTGGGCCATTAACCCCTATTTCCTCAAGATGCTCATCGTGGAGCAATGGCTCAAGCTGGCCCATTCCGAGCGTGTTCTGTATAAGGTAAGAAACAAGGACTCCTTCTTCCTCTTCGCTAAGCTTGAATGTCTTGTGGACTAGCTCTTTTGCTGCTTCTGTGAATCGCTTCCTAACTGCTGCTGCGCTCCTTATGTCAAGTATCTCAGCAATGTCAAGCTTTACCTCCTTTATAAGCTCTGACTTAAGCTGGTTTGTAAGGATTACTCTAGTGCCTGGGGCAATCCCTGGTATTGATATCTCGTAAATAGGCAGGAATTCGTCCCTATCCTCTATAGTTATTTCTATTGGCATCCCTTCGCTGTTAACCTGGTATTTTGCAAGCCTCACCGGCTTTTTTGGCTGTTTCATAATTCGCACCTATTTTTCTTCATCCTTATTTTCTTCCCAAACCTTTTTAATTAGTTTCCTTAGGCGGTTGCGCTTCTCCTCAATGCTCTCTGACTTTGCCTCTGCCTCTTTCACATCAGAAGAGAGCTGGATAAGGTCCTGGGAAGAGGTTATGCTTATGAGCTTTGCCTGCTGGGCAAGCAGCTTCAGCTGCTTGTTAAGATTGACCGCCTCAACCCTAAGTGAATCAAGCTCCTCGCTTGCCTTTTTTACTTCTGCCATTTTTTCAAGCAAATCCTCAGTTTCTGAGATGACTTCGCTTGCATCAAGAGCCTCAAGCTCCTTGCGCACCTCAACGAACTTCTGGTCAACCTTGGCCTCCTCTGCCTCTATCTCGCTTTCTAGTATTGAATATTCCTCGCCAAGGCGCTCGAGCTGGTCAAGGTAATTCTGGATTGATTGAAGGGTTTTCTCCTTTATGCGCTGGAAGGTAGAATAGTTTGCCATCTCCTCATCAAGGGTTGCAAGTATCGTGCCTGATTCAGTGGCAAGCCTATTGCGCTCCTCCTCAATCTTCTCCCTTACATCAGAGAGCTCAGAGATAACTGCTTCAATATCCCCGAATCCTTTTGAGGCCTCCTCTGCTGCCTTCCTTGCCCTCTCAACCTCAAGCCTGAGCCTTGAGGAATCCTCTTTCAAAGATTTCACCTCGGAAAGGAGGTTATCAATAGTGGCAAACTTAGACATTACTTCGCGTGCAAGGTCCAAGTAATCGTCTATCTGCTTCAGCGCGCTCTTCTGCTCAGTTATCTCCTTATTTATCCCGGAAATCCTTGAGGAAAGCTCTGAAGCCTGCTTCTCAACGCTTTCTATCTCTTTTATGGTGCCCTTTATCCTTTTTTCGTATTCCTCAAGGCCTGTGCTGCTTGACTTTATGGCTTCAACAGCGCCTTTCACGCTTGCAACAATCTCTGAAATCCCCTCAAGGCGCTTAAGTATATGGTCTGATTTGCGCTGATACTCTTCTATGCTCCCTACCTCAACAGCTGGGGAGGCCCTCTGCAAATTTTTCACAACCTCATCGCTTCTCTGCTTCAAGCTCTCCAACTGGAGGTTAAGCTCTGCTATCTTTTCCTTTGAGGATTCCACCGTGCGCAACCTATCCTCAACACCTTCCTGCCCAAGCTGCTCCTTAACGCGCTTCAACTGGGTAGTTAGAAGGTTTATGGCGTCCCTGATCTCTGAAACCCGCGCCCTGAAGTTCTCTGCCTTGTCAACAAGCGAGTAATATTTCCTCTCCTTATCTCCTTGCGCTTCGCGTATCTGCTCAACCTTTTTTGTAAGCGCATCGACCTTTGGCTGTATTGATGAAAGAACCCTGTCAAACTCCTGCCTTAGCTTCTCCAGCTCCTTCTCCTCCCTTTCTGCATGCGACCCGATTGCCTCTATTGAGCGAACTATCTCTTCTTTCTTTTCCTTGAACTTGTCTATCTCTTTTTCAACCTCTTCCTTGGACTTTGTAACCCATACAAGGAAGACCTTCCCAAGCCTGTACTCTATCTTTAGTATTCCTTCCTGCTCAAGTATGTTTGCCCACTCCTCAATATTGTTTGGCGAGATGTTGAGAAGCTTTGAGGAGCTCTCTATGTCTATCCTTCCCTTTTCCTTGACAAGTTTTATGAGCCTGTCTACGCCTGTTGTGATAAGGAGCTCATCAAAGTTATCCATACAGAGATATAGTAAAATGATACCTATTAAAAAGTATCTTTCATTAGGAATAATGATGGGCAGCGAGTTCACCATAAGAAAAATGAAAAAAGGCACGCTGGAAAGGTTCAAAGATCAGAATAAGCTCATAAAGCAGTTCGGCAAGGATGCAGTGCTGCTTTACAAGCTTATAGGGGAGGAGACGACATCAACAAAACTCATTGAGCAGAGCGGGCTTGAGGAAAGCTATGTGCTCTCAATAGTGAATTTCATGAAGGAAAATGGCATAATTCAGGTTGTGGAAGGTGTCCTTCCTGAAGCGCCTCCAGTTCCTGTAAAAGAGGAAAAAGGAGTGATCAAAATTGAGGGCGAATTTGAAGGGCCTCCAAAAGAGGAGATAGAATTTGAGAGGGAGGAGAAAGAGGTTAAGGAGCTTGAGGTTGAGGAGCCAAAGCCAAAGGGGAGGAAAGGGAAAAAGAAAGAGGTTATGCCGAAGGAAGAGTTAGAAGAAGAAAAGCCGGAGGAGAAGATTGAGGAAGGGCCTGCAGAGATCAAGGAACCAAAGCCAGGGGAAATAGAGGAGGAAAAGGCAGAAGTTGGGCCGAAGGAAGAGTTAGAAGAAGAAAAGCCGGAGGAGAAGATTGAGGAAGGGCCAAAGGAGGAATTTGAGGAGGAGGTAGAGGAAAGGGAGGAAGGGGCGAAGGAGATTGCTGAGGGCATGCCAAAGGAGGAGCCAGATGAGGCTCCTGCAGAAGAGTCCCCGCTTGATAAGATAATGGACAAATATGGAGAAGCAGGGCTAAAGGTATACTCCCTTATAGACGGAAAGAAAAGCGTTGAGGACATAGCGAATGAAGTTGGGACAAGCCAGGATAGGGTAATAGAAATGCTTGACTTCATGGAGAAGGAAGGCATAATAAAGATGGAAAGGAAGGGCGAAAAGGATGAGAAGAGCCCCTATGCGCCCATGGTGGAGGGGGAGAGCGAAATTCTTGAGAAAGGGGAGAGCGAGGTAGAAGTGCCAAAAGTGGTGAAAAAAGGTATAATAAAAGACCTTCAAATAAAAACAGACCTGATGCTGAAGTTTGGGGACATTGGAAATACTATATTTGGCTTAATAGACGGGAAGAGGAGCGTAATAGACATAATGCTCCTTAGCGGGGCGCCTATGAAAACAATTGAAGAGGTAATAAAGCACCTTGGTTCGCAGGGCGTTGTTGAGGTATCAATGATGGCAAGGCTGGACATAAGGAGGAGGTTTGGGGAGGATGGCTATATAGTATACAAGAAGTATGGTAAAAGCGGTCTTGCTCTTTATGAATTGGTCGGAACTGACAAAGGCCTTAAGGATATGTTAAAGATAGTTGGATGCGCAAAGGAAAAGCTAGTAGACATGTTTGCGTTCATACACGGGGTGCTTGGCATAGACATACCTGTGGATAAAACCATGCTTATGGAGCAGCTTGGGTGAACTACTCTTCTTTTAAATAATCATCCATTCTTTCATTTTTATTGAGGAATAAATTCCGCAAATCTTCAAGGAATTCCTTGAATCTATTTTCCCTTTCCTCAATTGCTTCTCCTTCCTCTTTTGCACGCTCCTTCTCTTCTGCCATCCTCTTCTCTATCCTGCTCTTCAGCTCATCCAGCGAGATTTCGCCATTGATGAAATCTATGAAATCCTTAGAGTTTGAAGAGTAGATTGCATTGATATATATATCAATCTCATTGCGCGGTATGCTCTGGATGAGCTCCTCAGCTGCCCTAGCAACTTTTTTTGGCTCCTCCAAAGCCATCCTTGCTATATCATCATTGCTTCCAAGCACCTCAAAAACCTTGTCAGCAATGTAGATGTCCTGCTCATCTTCGCTTGTGGAAGCAAGGATTCTTGGAGTGGCAATTTCTCCAAAAGAGGCAATAACCTTTTCAGGTGAGCTTACAAAGGTGTCAAATAAGTAGTCGCTTTTGAGTATTGCAGATATTGCCTTTGATGAGCATGGGCCTGTTTTGATTATTAGCTCATGGGAATAAGGTGAGAGCAAGATAGCCATCGACCTTTTATCGCTTAAAGCAGATACTAATCCATCTAAGCTTGAATTGGGGTTGCTTGCCCTGAAGGTGTCAAAAATGCCCTTTATGGAGCCCTGGATTTTAATTGGGTCTGAAAGAAAGGCTTCAAGGATAGCTGAATTTGCCTCAAAAAGGTAGAGGCATGCATGGAATTCTTCTAAGTCGTTCTTGAATGTTTCCTTTAGGGATTGGATTGTTGTTAGCAAAAGGGAGGGGTTTTGTGAAAGCTGCTCCCTGAAAAGCATGTTTGCAAACAAGAATGTATGGGAATCGTTTTCAAATAAATTCAGCATGCCCAAAAGAGAAGATATCTTCTTCTCATCAGACAGCAAGCCTTCTCCTGAAAAAAGGGGTTCAGGCTGCGATCGGGTCTTGTTTGTAAAATCTAACAAGAAATCGCAAAACTTTCTAAGTGAAACTCCCTTTGCCCTGCATAGCTTTATTGCCTTTTCCATATTAACAGAGGCATTTTCAAGGTCATTGGCAAAGATGTCTATGAAATGCTTGTAGTTTAGCAATCTTATCAAAGCATCTTTTTCTTCCCCTGCTTCGTTTAGAATAGATAGCAGGCACTTCTCCTTGCCTTCTTCAATAAGTTTTGCATAAAGAGAGAGGATGCCTGAGAGGTTCCCTTCGCTCAGTAGCATTTTTTCTAATCCGGCCTTTCTTGCAAGCTCCACCATCTTCTCAGATGCTTTCAAAGGCATTTTCAGGAACAGCTCAAAGAATTCCTCGCTTGCCCTTAGCCCGGTATAAAGGGCAAGGCGCTCTTCCTCGCTTGCTTTGCCCTTAATAACTTTCAGAGCGTGCAATATTGCCTCCTTCTTATCGAATAGCTTTATGGCAAAGCTGCTTGGGTCCCTAGGAGGCCAAAACATTCCATTGACTCCAGAAATAAAACTATTGGTTTCTGTGCCAAGGGTTTCTTTGAGCTGTGCGAAGAAATCCTTCCATGCAGTGAAGTTCTCTGCAAAATGGGATGCAAAGCCCTCTGATGAAAGCCATGCGAAAACCTTTGCTGAGCCATCCCCAAGAAGTGGGATGAGCTCAAGGAACTTATGAGCATTTGCAGCAAAGAATTCCTGTGTTCTTGCAGGACTTGCTGCATCAACATCAACATGGCTTAAAAATTTTACAAGGTCATCTGCTGTGCCTTCTGGGTCTTTTTTGAACCTTTCAGCAACAACCTCGTTTGTGCTCAAGATGAAAAAAAGAAAATCTGCCTTTTCCTTGCTAAGGCAGCATCCCACATGATCCTTTATCCAGTTTTCCCTCTCTTTTAAGAAGTTATTAACTTTATCTTGAGGTTGAGTGGTGTTGGGGAGCTCTTGATTTTTTTTGAATCCCGGTCGCTCCATGGATTATAGTGCGTTAAAAACGTTTAAAAAGATAGGGGAATGCTTTTAAAGCATGAAGGAAATAAAAAAGCGTTCGGGGTCATGGTGTAACTTGGCAGCACGGCAGGCTCCAGGTTTAGAAGAAACCTGCAAGCTGGGGTTCAAAAGCAGAACAAATCCCCATGACCCCAACAAGCTCCAAGGTGCGCAAAATGGAAGTAAGGAAGCTTGACCCTAAGATAAGGATCAAGATGCTGCTCCCAGTGCTTATAATTGTTTTTGTTATAGTGTTGGCATCAGCCATTTTGGGAAGCCTAAAGATACTCAATGTGCCTCCCTTCTATATAGCGCTCCTCTGCCTGCTCATACTCATCCCTGCGATAATATATGTAGAGATTTACTACCGCAGGTTCGAAGTTCATATAGAGAAGGACAAGATAATAGTAAAGAAAGGCATCGTATTAAGGAAAAACATAATGATACCGTTTGACAAAATACAGGATGTAACCATAGAGAAAAACATAGTAGAGCACCTGCTTGGCATAGGCATAGTGAAAATAGAGACAGCAGGGACAAACCCATTGGAATCAGAAGGGATCATAGATGGAATAAGCAACTACAGGGAATTCGCGAGCATGCTTATAGAGGCAAGCAGGGCTGAAAGGGCTGAAAGCGAGATTGAGAGGATGGATGGGATAAGCCTGTTGGCCCAGGAGATGGAAATGCTTAGGGAAGAGATACGCAAGCTCAACGAAAGCATCAAGAAAATGAAAAAATAGCATAATGTTAAAAAATTAACTGAGCTGAGAAGAGTATGGCAGAACTAATTCTTACAAAGTACGAGATGGCCCGCATTATTGGAGCAAGGGCGCTCCAGCTGGCATTTGGCGCGCCACCTCTGGTTAAGCCAGAGCCAGGGGCATCTTTCATAGAAGTGGCCAAGCTTGAGCTTGAAAATGGCGTGATCCCACTGCACCCTATAAGAAAGATGGCAGCTGAAAGCTGATGAGCAAGCTTGACCAGAACCCTTACTTGGGCACCACTACAACAAGCATCGCTAGCTTGATATACCAATTTGGAGGGTTCTTGACCTACCTAATAATATTCAGCTTCCTTCCTCCAGAGCAGAGCGGCCTGTACTTCCTTGTTTATGCTTTCTATGGTCTTATAGGGGTATTCACAAGCATAGGCTTTGGGGAGGTAATATCACGCTATGTGCCCTTTTACAGGGCAAGGGAGGAGCACAGAAAAGCATCTTCAGTGTTGTACACAAGCTTGGCCTTGAACTTAGGGATGCTCATTATAGCGCTTGCCGTAGTGAGCAGGGCAGAGCTGGTAAGCTTGTACAACGCAGAGCTTAGCAATGCAATAACCCCTGCAGTCCTTTTCTTCGGCCTTGCTATGCTTGTGCAGAATGTCCTTATATATTCAATGTTCGGAACTGAGCAGTATACTAAACAGGCAGGGCTCAATGCTTTCCAGGGGCTAATGAAGCCAGTGGCTACTTACATTGCGCTTGCCAATGGCATGGGCATAGATGGGATCTTTCTTATGCAAGGGGCTCTTTTCCTTTTTATAGACGCACTAACTATGGGCTTTATAATTGCAAGGGTGAGGCCTGCTTTTGGAGCAATAGAGAACACTTCTGAGATACTTAAGTTCGGATTTTTCTCAGGGCTCAACAGCGTGATGGGCTATGTGCTTGGGTGGATGGATGTTGTAATATTAGGGTTCTTTACATCAACAGCAGTTGTGGCAGTTTATGGGTTCAGCGTGCTTATCACAAGGAATGTGATCCCTTTTGTTTCAGGCATGGCATCGAGCATAGCCCTGCCTGCATTCAGCAGGAAGGAGGGCAAGGGGGCAAGCATAAGCGTTTACAGCAGGCCTCTTTACATAATCTCGCTTTACTCAGCATCCTTCTTCTTTTTTGTTGCCCTAACTGTAGCGCCTTTCCTAATACATGTTTTCTTTGAGCAATATGAAGAGGCGAATGCCTATATGCCCCTGCTTGGGATTGCAATGGTGGCATCAGCAGCAGCCAATCCGCTCAAAAGCTTCCTTTTTGCAAAAGTCAGGAGCGACTCTGTTGCAAAAGCAGCATTCATTGCTGCTGGGTCGAATGCCATAATGAACATAGCGCTTGTGCCTTTCATTGGCGCAATGGGGGCCTCCATTTCAACTGCTGTTGCAATGCTCCTTTACTTGGCATACGTAGCCATGGAAATAAGAAAGCAAGGGGTGGAAGTGGCTGACTGGAGGAGCTATATGCTTTTTGGCTTACTTGCATTCTCATCAGCCATATTCATGTATGATTACTACTCAGGTGCTGGGATAGAAAGGGTTCTTTTTCACATGGGGGCGCTGCTCATAACGCTTACGCTTTATATATACTTTACTCTGGAGAAGGAGGAATTTGATTTCATAAAAGAAGCGATAAAGAGGGTTTCCCATGCTGCAGGAATCCCTTTTCCCCTTCCTGAGTGATAAGAGAAAAAAGGAAAAATAACTCCTCTTTGGAATAGCCCTCTTTTATCTTCATTGGGACGCCAAGCGACCTAGCCAAAGAGATGTTCTTGCGCATCAATGAGAGCTTAACGGCTTTTTCCATTGGAGTGCCTTTTGATAGCTGGGAGAAGTCTATTTCTAGAAAATCGCGCTTGGTTTCGCCTGCCTTGGCCAGTCTTGCCCTGTCTGGCTTTGAATGCGCAGCTATCAAAGACCTCTTCCCTTCTTGCCTGCCCTAGTCAGACCCCTGTCAGCCCTTCCTTTCTCCTTCATCCCTTTCTTTAGTATTACCTCAAAGTATTTTGATAGCCCGTCTTCGCCAACCCAGTATGAGCCTACCACTTCATAACCAAGGTGCCTCAGCTTCTTCCATGCCCTCACTTCTGCCATTGCCTGCCTTGATTTTCCAGGGGATAAGAACCTTACATTCTTTGCTGGCTTTCTCCCTCCTCTTGGCGAAGGCCTGTGCCTCCTTCCTCTCCTTACCCTTACCCTCACCACTGCAAACTCAGGCTTTGCCCTGTAGCCCCTTGCCCTTGCAGAAGCAATGTTGGTGGGCTTATCCACTACTACTATTGAGCCCTCTGAATTCCATTTCCTTATCCTCGCCCTGTACTCCTCGCTCCTTTCCTTGTACTGCATCTGGAATGTTTTTGATATGGCCCTGTATGGCAATTAAAACACCTCATGATATCAGCTTCAAAAAGCTTTTTAATACTTGCTGCATAAGGGTTTTTGATGGAAGATACTAAGTCAAGCATACTTAGGGTTATAAAGGAAATTAAAGAAGCAGAGGAGGAGGCCAAAATAATAAGGCAAAATGGTGAAAAGGAAGTGGAAAGCATAAAGGAGCATTACAAAAAAGAGGTATTGGCTGTTAAGGAAAGAGGAAAGGAAAGGGGTGAGCAGGAAAGGGCTAAGATAATGGCTGATAAGAAAAAAGAGATCCAACTTACTATTGATAGGATGAGGAAGGAAGGGGAAAGGGAGGCAAAGGAGATAAATACCAAAAGCCTTACTGAACCTCAGAAGAAAAGGATTTACGAGGAATTTGTTTCGCTTATTGATAGGGTGTAGCTCTAATGTTGAGGCCTGTGCACATAGAAAAGCTAGTGGCAGTGGGAAGCCAGAAGGTGCAGAAGAGGTTCATTAGGGAGATCCATAACTTAGGGATTGTAGAGATAAAGATAGCAAGCATAGAAGGGGTTGAGAGAGAGGGAATTGGGAAAAATTTTGACAAGCTCAGCAACCTGCTTGGGAAGCTTAGGGCAGTGGTAGGGGCTCTTGGAGGAAGGACAAGGATGGAGTACATTGAGAATTGGAAGGAAGAAGCAAAGGCGTTTGAGGAGAGCAAGCTCTATGAAACAATTGGGTCTCTTGAAAGAGAAATAAAGCAAAGCAAAGAGAGGATTGCTGATATAGAGAGAGAAGAAGCCCTGCTGCACCCATTTGAAGGGGTTGATTTTGGGGATCTTGAATGCGAATCAATAAAGGTTTTTGCAGGAAGAATAAAGAAAGGGAAGGATTCAAAAAAGGCAATAGAGAAATGGTTCTATAAGATATGGAAGACAGAAAGGGGGGAATGGATATATTTCCTTGGAATAGCAAAAGAAGGGGTTGAGGGGGATATAGAAAAAGCGGACGCAGAATTTATTGATTTTAAAGTTGGCAATGTTGATGCAGAGCTAAAGGAGCTTGAGTTTGAAAAAGGCCTTCTCCAAAGGAAGATAGAGGAAGCAGGCAAAAAGAAAGAAGAAATAGCAAAAGAATGGCTGGAAAGGCTGCAGAAGCTCAAAGGCACTTTGAAGATACTTATTGAGAGGGAAAAGGTTTTGGGAAATTTGGGCAAAGTGGAAGGGGCTTTCGTACTTGAGGGCTGGATAAGGGAAAAGGATATAAGGAGGCTTGATGACTTGATAGAGAGGGAGTTCAAGGGAAGGATATATTTTGAAACTTATGAAGATGATAAAGCTCCAACAGAGCTTTCAAACCCAAAATTCGTGAGGAACTTCGAGTTTTTGGTGGAATTCTTCTCATTGCCAAAGTCATGGGAAATAGACCCTACCTTGCTTCTCTTCTTCACATTCCCTGTGCTTTATGGCATGATGGTTGGCGATGTTGGCTATGGGGTAATATCGCTAATTTTTGCATGGATAATAAAGGACAAGGTGAAGCCACTTGAAAGGATGGGGAAGGTGTGGATCATCTCATCAGTATATGCAATAATCTTTGGGGTAATATTTGATGAATGGATGGGGGTGCCAAACTCAGAGATATTCAGGATTCTAAGGGAGTTTGGGATTGACCTTGGCATAACTAGCATTTACACAGGGTTCAGCAGGCTGCACAATGTCAACGAGCTCATAATGATTTCAGCAGGCATAGGTTTTGTTTATATAGTGCTTGGCTTCATACTTGGCGCAATAAATGAGTGGGGCCACAGCAAGAAGCACTCTTTAGGAAAGGTAGGGTGGGTTGTGTTTATGCTTTCTGTGCCTGCTTACTTGGCTACCCAGAATGCCATCCTTGCAGGAGGGATGGCAGGGGCAGGGCTGTTGATGATTATTTTTGGGGAGGGCATTGGAGGGCTTTTTGAAATAGGCACAGTGCTAGGCAATGTGCTTTCATATGCAAGGATTGCTGCAGTAGGGGTGTCAGGGGTTGTGCTGGCAGAGATAATAAACGAGGCATTTATGCCAAGGCCAGAAATGGGCTGGCTTGCAATAATGGTGTTCCCCTTGCTTATGGTTTTCCATTTCCTTAATGCAGGCCTGGCAATGTTTGAGTCAACAATCCAAGGCGGAAGGCTCAACCTTGTAGAGTTCTACTCCAAGTTTTTCAAAGGAGGGGGGAGGGTGTTCAAGCCCTTCTTCGTAGAAAAAATAAGGTGAATATATGGTGTTGGTAGAAACAGTTGGTGCCATTGCATTGGCATCTGGTATAGCGATAGCATGCGGAGCAATAGCGACTGCATATGCACAGGCAAGCATAGGTTCTGCAGCAATGGGGGTAATAGCAGAGAAGCCAGAGTCAAGCGGAATGCTTCTCATTTACCTTGCATTGCCAGAGACAATACTTATTCTATCCTTCATAGTTGCATTCCTTCTAACAAGCGAGATGAAGAACGCCATGGCAGCAGCAGGGGCAGGGGAGGCTGCACACGCAGCAGAAGCAGCATCTTAGAATTCCTATGGAGATTGAAACATTAAAGACATCCCTTATAGCTGAAGCAAGGAGAGATTCAAGCAAGCTAATAGAGAAAGCAAAGGCAGAGGGTGAAAAGGAGGTTCAGCAGGCAGAGAAAGAAGTAAAGGAGCTTATAGAGAAATGCAAGGAAGAAGCAAGGAAGGAAGCGCTTGAAATGGAGAAAGAAGAGATGGCAAGGGCTGCTGTTGAAAAGAAGAACAGGATAGCAGAGGAAAAGGCAAGGGTTGTTGATAGAGAGCTAGCAAAGATATATGAAATGGTTGAGAAGAGGATTGAGGAAGAGGAGGAATACCTTGATTTTCTTGAAAATAGGATAGAGAAGGCGAGAAAGGAATATGGAGATATAACAGTCACAGCAGGAAAGGGGCTTAAGGGAAAGATTAAGGCTGACAAATGGTCAGATGAGCAAGGGGTTATAGTGCATGCAAGGAAAGGGAGCATAGTGCTGGACTATAGGGTGAAGTCCATATTTGAGCAGCTGAAGCCACGCCTAAAAGGCATTATATACTCGGAGCTTTTCAAGCAATGATAGAGGTCCTTAAGACACCTGAGTATGCATACGCCTATACTAGGACTAGGGCAATGAAGAGCATGATGCTGACCAGCAGGGATTATGAGGACCTTCTTTCTGTAAAAACAGTGGAAGGGATGCTTGAGCTCCTTAGGAAAGGCCCTTACAGGCCCTACTTCAGCCAGGAGTTGCTTTTCCTGCCTGCGCCAGTAGCCATAGAGGGGGCGCTGACAAAAGCATTCTCAAGCTCGCTTGCAAAGATGGAGCGAATTGTGCCTGCAGATGGAAAGGAAACAGTAAGGGCCCTTGTTAGAAAATGGAAGGTAATAAACTTAGAGATACTGCTTTCGCACAGGATAGCAGGGGATCCATGGGAAGTTGTTGAAGGAAGCATGATAGAAGGGCCAAAGCAGCTTGAGGATTACAGGGCGTTCTACAACAGCACAGAGCCACTAAAAGATGCAAGAAGGATACCGCTTATAAAGGAGATATTCAACAAAAGCAGCGAAATATTCGTTGCCTCAGTTTTCAAAAAAACATTCATTGAGCTCTTCAAGAAGCACGACGTGCTCCAGCAGATAAGGGTGCTTCTTGATGCCTATTATTATTACTTGTTAGACAAGGAAATAACCTCATCAGACCCTTCTGCTGCAAAACTTATTGCACTCATAAAGGAAGAAATAGACATAAAGAATGTTATTACCATCCTTAGGCTCAAGCACAAGAAGAGGCCTGAGTCTGAAATAAATAATTATATAGTTGAAGGAGGCAACATGGGCAAGCATGTGAAGCGGCTTTTCAGCTACGACACAACCAAGCTAAGCGCTTATGTTGAATCAAGATGGGGGGTGAAAGGTAGCTTAGATGAAATTGAAATAGAGATTGAAAAGAAGATGGCGCTCAAGAGGCTAAAGAGCTTCTACAGGGAAGGGGTTTCGCTTGGGTCCATAATAGGCTTCATGTTTTTAAAGGAAGAAGAGATGAAGAATGTAAGGAAAATTGTTAGGGGGAAGGAGCTTGGGATGGGAAGGGAGGAGATTGAGAAAAGCCTGGTGATGATATGATAACGGTAATAGGGCAGGATTACATAGTCACTGGCCTTATATTAGGAG
Organism: Candidatus Anstonellales archaeon; assembly: GCA_038890615.1. GTDB lineage: Archaea > Micrarchaeota > Micrarchaeia > Anstonellales > J096 > JAWAFI01. Next base: position 163,319 of record JAWAFI010000001.1, read on the forward strand.
GGGCAGATGAAGGCATAGCTGTATCAAGCCAAAAAGAGTTTGAAAAAGAGGTTGAGAAGGCTCTCCAAAGGGATGACATAGAGGTGCTGATAATAAGTGAGGACATGCTTGAGAACGCTGATTGGCAGCTCAAGGCAAGGTTGGAAAGGATTGCAAGGCCTGTTATTGTGGCTATTCCTACGCTCAGTTCGCCTGAAGAAAGCAGCAGGCTGAAGGAGCTCATAAGAAAAACATTAGGATTTGATGTGGTGAAATAATGGGACACATACATAGGATATCTGGCCCTGTGATTGTTGCAAGGGGCCTGGATGCAAAAATGTACGATTTGCTTAGGGTTGGCGAAGAGGAGCTTATGGGGGAAGTAATAAAGATTGTTGGCGAGAATATAATAGCGCAGGTATATGAGGAAACTTCTGGGCTCAGACCGGGTGAGCCTGTAAGTAGCACTGGAAAGCCTCTTTCAGTTGAACTTGGTCCAGGAGTGCTTAAGAGCATATTTGATGGAATACAAAGGCCCCTTTCAGGCATAGCGGCAAAGGAAGGGCTTTTCATCAAAAGAGGGGTAAAGGTTGATTCCATTGATAGAGACAAGAAATGGGACTTTGAGGCAAAAGCCAAGAAAGGGCAGGAAGTTGAAAGAGGAGATGTGCTAGGGACAGTAAAGGAAACAGAGGTTATTGAGCATAAGATTCTAGCTCCAACTGACGGCAAGGTTATTGAGATTCATGAAGGCAAGAAATCAGCAGAGGACATTGTGGCAGTAATAGAAGAGTATGGGAAAAGGCAAGAAGTGAAACTAATAAGCACATGGCCAGTAAGGATACCTAGGCCATACAAGAGGAAGCTTGCCCCAGAAGTGCCTCTCATTACAGGCCAGAGAGTAGTTGACATGTTTTTCCCGCTTGCAAAAGGCGGGGCTGCAGCTATCCCAGGCCCTTTTGGCTCAGGAAAAACAGTGACACAGCAGGCGCTTGCAAAGTGGAGCGACACAGACCTTGTAGTATATATAGGATGTGGGGAAAGAGGCAATGAAATGACAGAGGTGCTTAAGGAGTTCCCGCACCTTGAGGACCCAAAGACAGGAAAGCCTCTCATGGAGAGGACAGTGCTCATAGCAAATACAAGCAACATGCCTGTAGCAGCAAGGGAAGCAAGCGTTTACACTGGGATTACGATAGCAGAATACTATAGGGATATGGGATACGATATAGCGCTCATGGCTGATTCTACCTCAAGGTGGGCAGAAGCAATGAGAGAGATTTCAGGAAGGCTTGAGGAGATGCCTGGGGAGGAGGGATATCCAGCATATTTGGCAAGGAAGCTGGCAGAATTCTACGAAAGGGCAGGAAGAGTAATAACTCTAGGCAAGGGCGAGAGGTATGGGAGCGTAACTGTGATCGGAGCTGTTTCGCCCCCAGGAGGGGACATAAGCGAGCCTGTTTCGCAGAACACGCTTAGAGTAACAAAAGTTTTCCTTGCCTTGGACGCATCCCTTGCCCATAGGAGGCATTTCCCTGCAATCCACTGGCTAAAGAGCTACTCGCTTTATACCCAGACGCTTAAGGATTGGTATGAAGAAAAGTATGAAGGGTGGGATGCTATGAGGGAGGTTGCTATGGGCATACTACAAAAAGAGGCAGAGCTCCAGGAAATAGTCCAGCTTGTAGGGCCTGATGCATTGCCTGAAAAGGAGCAGGGGCTCCTGCTCATTGCAAAATCAATAAGGGAGGACTTCCTCCAGCAGAGCGCCTACTCAGAAGACGCCTATTGCTCCCCGCAGAAGCAATACTATATGTTAAAGGCAATACTGACGCTTAGGGATGCTGTAAACAAGGCAATTGAAAGAGGAAAAAGGGTAAAGGAGATAGCAGAAAGCGAGATAATGGAGAAGATAGCAAGAATGAAAGAAATGAAAAACGATGATGAGGATGGATTTAAACAACTTATTTCAAGGATAAAGGCAGGTGTATGATTATGAAGGAGTACAAACTAATTGAGCAGATTGCTGGTCCCCTTGTTTTCGTAAGCGGGGTTAGCGGAGTTGCTTACAATGAACTGGCAGAAGTAGTATTAGAGAGCGGGGAGAAAGTCAAAGGCCAGGTCCTTGATGTAAGCGAAGGGGTTGCTGTTGTGCAGGTATTCGGCTCTACAGCAGGGATAAGCACAAAGAGCAGCGTCCGCTTCCTAGGGGAAACGATGAAAGTGAACGTAAGCGAGGATATGCTTGGCAGGGTTTTCAATGGGCTTGGTGAGCCAAGAGACACAGGCCCAGAAGTATTTGCAGAAGAGAGGCTTGACATAAATGGCGCAGCAATAAACCCATACTCAAGGATGGAACCAAGGGACTTTATCCAAACAGGGATAAGCACAATAGACGGAATGAACACGTTAGTCAGGGGGCAGAAGCTTCCTATATTCTCTGCAGCAGGCCTTCCACACAACAAGCTCGCAGCACAGATAGCAAGGCAGGCTACAGTCAAGGGTGAGGAGTTTGCGGTTGTATTCGCTGCAATAGGCATTACGAATGAAGAAGCGCTTTTCTTCATGCAGGACTTTGAGAAGACAGGGGCGCTGGAGAACGCTGTGCTTTTCCTGAATTTGGCAGACGACCCATCAATAGAGAGGATCATAACCCCAAGGATTGCGCTCACTACTGCCGAATACCTTGCCTTTGAGAAGGACATGCACGTGCTTGTAATCCTCTCTGACATGACAAACTACTGCGAATCGCTGAGGGAGATAGCAGCAGCAAGGCAGGAGGTTCCAGGGAGGAGGGGCTACCCGGGCTACATGTACACTGACTTGGCAAGCATTTATGAAAGGGCAGGGAGGGTTGAGGGAAAGAAAGGGACACTTACTCAGTTCCCTATACTAACCATGCCTGGGGATGACATAACACATCCAATACCAGACCTAACAGGTTATATTACAGAAGGCCAGATTGTGCTGAGCAGGGAGCTCCACAGAAAAGGCATATACCCGCCTGTTGACCCACTTCCATCACTCTCAAGGCTTATGAACTTAGGGATAGGCAAGGAGAGGACAAGGGAAGACCATAGGGGGGTTGCAGACCAGCTCTATGCTTCCTATGCAAACGGCAGGGACTTAAGGAGCCTTAGCGCAGTTGTAGGCGAAGAGGCGCTTACAGAAATAGACAGGAAGTATTTGAGGTTTGCTGATGAGTTTGAAAAGAAATTCATAGCTCAAGGGCCTTATGAGAACAGGAGCATTGAAGAAACGCTTTCAATAGGATGGGATTTATTAGCAGAGCTGCCTGAAAAGGAGCTAAAGAGGATAAAGACAGAGTACATAAAGAAGTACCTGAAAAAGAAATGATGACTTACAGCAAAGGGGCGAGGGTTGAGCGCGAGTTCATGGAAAAGCTCAATTCTTATGGATTCCTTACTGTCAGGGTTGCAGGCAGCGGTAAGCATGGGCCTGATGTGCTTGCCTTCAAGGGGCACAGGGCTTATGCATTTGAAATCAAAGCAGTAGACAGTGATTACTTATGGATAAGGCAGGAACAGCTTGACGCAATAAAAGATTGGAATGAGAAGGCAGGGATAGAGTTTTTCATTGCGTGGAAGAAAGAGAAGAAATTCTACTTAATAAGGCCTGAGGAGCTAGAGGGCAAGAGCGGGATCCCTTTCAGCAGGGCAAAGCTGATAGGCAGGGACTTCTACTACTTGGTAAGGGAGTAGAAAATGGGACAGAGCGGGAAAGGGGCCTTTTTTCCTTTTTTTGCTTTGATTGAATAGGATTAGGGGGATTGCTCTCCTTTCCCTTTGCTTCCTTCTTTTCCTTTTTTTGCTCCTGCTTGGCAGGCTCTTCTTTCAGGTTAGAAGGCCCCTTGTCTTTCCACTTCCCCTTTTCCTTTCCGAATACATCAAAGAACATCAGCACCCAAGGGTTGGATGCTATGTAAGCATAAAAATTCTTTTCTGGCTCCTTTAATTCGTTCTTCTGCTCTCCATCATACCTTACCAGGTAGCGCCCAAGCTTAAGCATGCCTTCCTTACCTTCCTGCATATATGAATTATGGGTTGTGAATGAAACCTCCATCTCTTGGTAGATTGGCTCAATGAAGGAGCTTGTGAATGCAGTGAAGGAAGAGGTATGCAAGGAGGAGATTGAGCAAGATACACAGGGCTCTTTTGAGAATGCCCTTGGGGCATATGAATCAATTTCCTTGTCCCATTCGCCGTTGAAGCCTCCTTTCTCAACTAAGAATGAGATGGGGCTGTCAACGAATATCTCAGAGGCGCCAAAGAAGTATTCCTTGCCGTTGAATGAGGAAACCGGCAGAGCCCAGCCAGAGTCGCTCTTGAAAAAGAACTGTATGCCTCCTTTTGAGTGCTTGGGCTGAATGCTTGAGCGGCTCACCCGCGCAAGCTGGGGATCTTGCTCCTTCTTCACATCTCCAATGTAGTCGCCTATGGAGGAAGAGTATATTGAAACAGAATAGCCATTCTGCACAAGTATGGAAACTATTGCATCCTGCATGGATGAGCCCTTTTGCACTGCACCCTCAAGCTCAACTTGGGATGAGCCTTCTTTGTATAGGAGGCGAAGCAGAATCTGGCCTTTGGGTGAAAGCCTTTCCTCACTGACCCCATGCATTCGGCTAAATGGAGTTGGTGCTTTAGGTGGTTTCTGGCCAAATTCTTTCAAAGAAGGCATTGCTTATGCTTAGCGAACTGCTTTAATAACTTTTCTGTAAGGAAGGATTAGACACATCTTACCTTCTCAACCCTGTAATTCTGCTCTGCAGCTATGCCCTTTAATGGGGTCGGGCCATGCTTCTTGAAGTGGAGGTATGAGAGGAGGGCTATCATAGCACCGTTGTCCCTGTTGAACTCATCAGGGGCAAAGCCGAATTTGAAGCCATCTTCTTTGCACATGGATGAAAGCATGCTGCGAAGCCTTTTGCTTTGGGCAACCCCACCGCAAACAACAAGCCCTTTGCGCTTTGTAAGGTAGAGAGCTCTCTCAGAAGCCTCGCAGAGCATTGCATAAGCCGTTTCCATGACTGAATAGGCAATGTCCTGCGCCTTCTCCCTCCCTATAAGCCGTTGGGCATATGTTAGCATGCCTGAAAAAGCAACATTCATGCCCTTTACATTGTAAGGCATTTCTATGTAAGAGCCCCCTTCAGCCAAAGAGGAAAGCGCTGAGCCATGGGAATGAAGGCCAAGGGAGCGTGCCAGTGAATCAAAGAGGTTGCCAACGCCTATGTCAAGGGTTTCTCCATGCACAACAACCTTGCCATTCTTCTCTGTGAGTATTTGGGTGTTGCCACCGCTCACATACAAAAAAACAGGGTTTTTGACTTTGCTCATCAATTCACCAACCTTCATATGCGCATATGCATGGTTGACCCCTACTATGGGTTTTTTGAAGTAGGATGAAAGGTAGCGGGCAAGCATTACCCCTATCTTAAGCGTGGTGCCTATTCCAGGGCCTGTTGCAACCCCAAACAGGTCAATGTCTTTTAGCGAAAGGCCTGCATCCTTAAGTGCTGAGTAAAGCACTTCCTTTGCTTTGGAGGCGTGGTGGTCTGCCATCTCAGTGGGCACATAGCCCTTGCCTTTAGGGGGGGTAAAGGTTGAAAAGGCGTTTGAAACAACTTTCGTATTCTCAGCAATGCCAATCCCGAAAGTATGCGCAGTGCTCTCTATGCCAAGGGTTATCATGGAAACAGCACCCTTATTGCTATAACAGAGGAGAGGTTGTAAAGCATATGGGCCACTATGCATGGGGCAATCCCCTTCCTTTCTGCAAGAATACCTAGCACAAGAGCAAGCGTGAAAGCCCCAGATAGCTCAACAATGCTCCCATAAGAGATATGGAAAAAGGTAAATAGTATTGAGGAGAGGATAAGGCCGATCTTCTCAAGCATTAGCCGCCTGAAGAATATCTCCTCTGTTATGGGGGCTATGAAAACTGCAATGAGGAGGATTGCTATTGGCATCTCTTGTATGAAACGGGAAACAGCGCCTGAATCATCAAATCCTATTAGCCTCAGGAAAAAGAAGCCAATGAAATAGATGCACAGCATAAGGAAAAGAGAACCAATACCATAAAGAACCGCTTCGGTTGGGGTTGACTTCAACAAGCTTAGGTTTCCTAGGAGCTTTTTGAAGTCTGCATCATAGTAAGCATAGAGTGCTGAAAGCAAAAAAGCAGAGTGGAGGGAAATGACGTTAAGAAGAAGGTTTTTGAAAAAAAGCGCTGATGCACCAAAAAAGACAAGCGAGATGACCAAAAGGGCAAGGATAAAGCCCTTCATAGGATACCACCTAATATCCCCCCGATGAGAGCGCAGACCATGTTTGAGGTTTCCTTTGTACCAAGCCCTTTTTCCTCAAATATTCCTGCAATGCTATCAGCCATGTTGCCAATGAAGCCGGCAATAGTTATTGCGACCATTTGCTCTGCATTTGCTGAAAAGATAAAATGTGCTGAAAGGCCTATTGCTGCTGCTCCTGCAAGCGAGGCAAGCGTGCCAAGCAAGCTTACTGCTCCGCTCTTGCCTGCTCTTGTCTTCTTCGCTTTAAGCAAGCCGCTCAAGTCATAGGGGCTCTTGTCCATTACCCCTATTTCTGAGGCAAACTTGTCAGAGGTTATTGCAGCTATGCTTGAGGCAAAAATAGGCCACTGGAAGAATGGGGAGAGCACAGCAAATATTGTTGGGAAGAGCCCATTTGAAGCGACATTCTTCCAACCCCTGTCATATTCATATAGGCCTGCCTCTTTCTTTTCCCAGTAGCCGTATTTTGTGACTGCTATTGAAAGAAGCAAGAAGATGAGCATAAGGAAGAGGTATGAAGAGCCTGCAAAAAAGTAGATGATGACCCCTATTAGAACAGCACAGGCGATCCCTGCAAAATCAAGCATCAGCATATCTCCACCTTTTTGCCTCCTATCCTTATATCCCTGCTTACGAACTCCTTTATAATCCTTGCAGATGTTAGAAGATGGCTGGAATGCTCACTTACTGAGTAGGACGTAGCTCCTTTGGAAAGCGATGCATAAGGAAGGAGCTGGTCTGCCAAATAAGTATCAACCTCATATTGGTTTTCTTTGCTAAATGATTCAAATGCTTCTTCTGCCAATTCTTCTGCCCTTTTTCCTTTCTCCCCTACAGAGCAAACACCTGTTGAGCCGCTCCATATGAGCAAAGAATTGCCTATGCTTTCCTTTGTTTGGATTATGCGGATTCCCTCAATTCCTTTCTCAACAAGCACTTTTTTTTCCCTCAAGGCTATGGAAAAATCAAGGTTATCAACCCTTATTATTGCTTTTGTTTTGGATTTAGGCCAGAAGGAATTCCCTTTTGGCTGTGCAGGCTTAACCAAAAATCGCATTATGCCCCCTCCTTCTGGGTAGTAGCCGGGCTTAAGCAATGAGGATGAACAGCTTATGCCGAAGAAGGACAGGGAAGGAAGAAAAACCTCTGAGAAATATTCGTAAGTGGGGGCCCACTTAACATGAGTCCCGCCTATGATTTCAACCTCGCTGGGCTTCTCTGCATAAATAAGTATAGGGATTAGAGTTTGCGCAACAAGCACAGCTGAGCCAGCAGTGCCTATGTTGATCTTATACTTACCACCGACTATTTTCTTGGGGATGAATTCAAGAGTTGAGCTGCCTGGTTCAGCACCTTTCACTTCTGCACGTGAAACTTTCCTTGCAGCGCTTACTGCTGCCAAATGCTGGGGGGCTAATCCAGGGTTAGGCCTGTTGGCTCTTATATTTTCTAGTCTAAATGGCTTCTTGGTTATTGAAGATAAGGAGAGGCAGAGCCTTAATATCTGCCCTCCTCCTTCCATGGCAGATCCATCAATAAAAAGCATAAGCCCTGAGAGGGAATTGAACCCTCGGCCTCTTCCTTACCAAGGAAGCGCTCTGCCTACTGAGCTATCAGGGCTTCTTTGTAGATTTTTGGGTTAAGGGTTTTTATTGTTTTGCTATTCTAATACATCTGCTTCAAAGCCAGCCTCCCCTAAAAGCTTGGCAACCTCCTTGTGGTCTGCCTCGCCGTAGAATTTTGATTCTCCTGAAAGGAGGAATTTTGGCTTACTGAGGTTCCCTGAAAACTCCAAAAAGCCACCCCTGACAAAGCGAATGGGCTCTTTTATCAGTCCTTCTATTTTATCAGCAACTTCCTTATGTGCATTGCAGGAAGGGAAGGCTGCTATAACCCTTTGCCCTGAATCTGTGACCCCTGCCACGTATCTTACTGCTTTATTTTTCTGGGCAACTATGGCTACCTTAACTAAAGTGTTGGAGGAAAAAAGGCCAATGAAGCCGTTGTACTTCCATGTCGCTTGCTCTGCCTTTATGCTTTCCTTTACCATCTCTTCTAACACAGAATCCTTGTAACTTTGTATGCTTTGCCTTACCCTACAATACAGGGACTCTTCAGAAACATTAAATAAGTGCTTTTTTAGTTTATCATAGAGAAGCTTGACCCTATCTGATACTGGTGGCTTAACCTTGGGTTTTTGGATTTTCATAATGAAGCATATAAAGATAGGTGTTAAAAACTTTTAGTTTGGCTTAACCTGAAACCCTTGCTTTAATTCCTGCTGAAGTCAAAATGCCAACAACCTCTTTGTGGTCTGCTTCTCCGTATTTTTGGGATTCCCCAAAAACTTTTAGCTGGGGATTTTCAATGTCTCCTTCAACCTTAATCTTCCCCCCTTTTATTGAGCTGAGCTTCTCCTTCAATAAATCCTCAACAGCTTCAACTATGTCAGCATGGTATTCTAAAGGAAGGGCAGCAACAACACGCTTTCCTGAAGAGGTGGTTCCAACAATATACTTGATAACAGAGGTTGAGGGAAGAATGAGTAGCACAGAATAATTTGCTGATGAGGAGGAGGAGAAAAGGCAGTTGTTGTAAACCTCCTTAAGGTGAGTTGAAGTCTCCATTTTGTTTAGAAGGTCTGTTACGGAAAAAATATCATAATCAGGTACTTTCATTCCCTCTAATTCGTTCAGCCTTTTTTCTATTTCAGGTGGTGCTTTGCCACCAAAAAAAGAATGGCGAAGTTCCTCATTTATAAGCTTTGGGAGTTCTTTATGCTTCTTAAGCAATAAACTCTCTGTCTCTGCCTTCTTTATTCCGTTCAGCACATTTGAAAGAGTTGATACATCAACCATGTTTAGATAACTCCTTACTTGCTTATAAATGCTTTTGCACTGAATTTTGAAAAATAGAAAACTGTCTTATCTAGATATCAAAAAAGCAATCTATACCGATCCTTCTAAGCAATGAACCAACAGCTATGTGGTCTGCCTTTCCATAACGCATTGATTCGCCAAACAGCTTAACCCTTACCTCATCTCCACTTTTCCTAACCTCTATAAAGCCGCCCCTTATATTTTCCAAGGCTGTATTGGAATATTTTTCAAATGTCTCAACGATGTCTTTGTGAAACTCAAGGGGGAGCGCAAGGATCACCTTAGTTTTATTGCCATCAACAATAGCATCACCTATTATATATTTCGTCTTTTGTTCTTCCCTAAGGGCAAGCATGACAAAAAGGTCAGAAGTTGAAAATTCAAAGGTTAAAAGCCCTTTTTCTTTTTTCCATTTTACATTTTTTTGACCATCCAAGAGTGGCTCGCCTCCCTCTTTGCACCTTTTTGGCAGAGAATGCTCCTCCTTTAGTTCCATCTTCTCACCAAGCCCCAGATGGGGATTGAACCCATGACCTACCGCTTTCCTTGAGCATACAAGGCGGTCGCTCTGCCGCTGAGCTACTGGGGCTAATATTATGGAATCATTAAGGGTTTTAAAGCGTTTTCCTCTTCAGCTGATAAATAGCGCAACTCGTGAAAGAATGGGTGGGAGATCGATGAGTATTCAAGAATGGCTCTTTTTATCATTGATATCTCCTTTTCATTCCAAGCAGGCAATGAAAGTTTGGTTGGTTTAATTGAATCGTTCAAGATCCTTGCCTTATTGAAAGGGGTAGTCTTGATTCGCGAGGTATAAAGGGCTTTATCAAGAAAATTCATATCTGCTTCTAAAAGGCTTAGCAAATCGTTGTTGTGGAGGAAAGCCCACTCTATCTTTTTAAAATCTTCCTTAAGAAGCCTAAACCCTTCCTCTCTCAATAGGAGCGGGTTTTCCAATAGGGAAAGAATTCTCTTGCAGAAGCTCATAAATCTAGAAATATCAGGAAGCGAATGGTAAAGAAAGGCTAATGTTTCTGAAGCAATTAAAGTTTCTCTCTTTAAGTAGTGGATTTTTGCGGCAAGCTTTGGATCAAAGAAGAGAGCCAGACGAAAGGATTCTTTGGGCTCCATATCAACAGAATGAAAGAGATCAAGGTAATGGTTTTTGAGTTCCTTTAAGTATGAAAGGCATTTCTCGTTTGGATTTGCCAAAGAAATGCCTTCAGACCAGAGTCTAATTAATTCCTTTGCATTCTGCACCGATAGAATTTGCGGAGGTGGTGGAGAGCGGTAAGCATCAGAAGAAAGCATCAGGTAGGACAATAAGGTAGAAGGCACTATTGAACTATTTTTTAAAGTTAGATAAACGAAATGGTTGTTAGCATATCTTAATACAATATGCCATAAATCTTCATAAGCTTTTTTAGAGAAGTAATCTTCGGCTATCATATTTTTGTAATAAAGAAGTTCATCTGCACCACAGATATCAATATTAGAACTACCTATCCTTTCTTCAAGCAAAGGAGGCAAAAATACTTTTTTGATTTTTATCTCTTCATTTGATGAACCTGCCAGCAATCCCAACCTTTCCAAAAAAGACAGCTCATAAGGATCCAAAAAATTAGAGAGATGGATGGAAAAAGAAAAACCTTTTCCTTTGCTTGCCCTTCTTATTGCCTTTACACATTCATTCTCTGCTATGTTTTTTAGGATACTTAAAGAATTGCTTTTAGGCAAGGCATCTAAGTATTCCTTGTATGGTGCAAATGAAAGAATAGCAGAAAGCCTTTTTAAACACTCTGTTGGTTTTTGTATTTGCTTCATCTCCAGCTTCAGCGCTGCCATAAAATCCCCTACAGTTTAGGTTCCTTCATACCGTAATATCTACATGCATCTTTTATAAGCTCTTTTATCTTTTCTTTTTTCTCTTTTGAATCCAGTTCCCCCTCCAGGTTAGGAAGCTCCTCTATCACTAGCACAAAAAGCTGTTCTTCCAGGCTTTTTAAGTCTACTAATCCTTCAATATAGCAGTGGAGGAGCAGCTCCTTATTATTCTTTACCAGTTGGTTGAAAACCTCTTTATGATCCTTTCCAAATATAGATGGAAGGAGCTTTATTAGAGCCCTTACTTCACTATCAGCAAGGGAAGAGATGCGCACATCGGAGAGTATTTTAGAGAGTGCTTTCTTCCCGTTTCCACCAATCAGAGGGTTGTTTGGATCTAAGGCATTGATGCATAAGCTAAGGGCAAAAAGCTTAAGGTCTTCATCACTTTTGTAATAACTTGAAGCCTCGCTAAATTTCAAAAGGACTGCTGAGATGTCTTCTTCCAAAAGCTGCCTAAATTCCTCTTTCTTATAGTTTGATCTTATAAAATCTGCTATGTACTCTGCTGTGTATAAAGAAGATTTTAAAAACAGTTTAACTACTTCTCTTAGAGGCATCTTTAATCCCCTTGCCTTTATCTCTGAGAAAAATTCCCTAGCTTCATAAGCATAGAGTTCATCTATTTCCTTAAACTGTGCCAAAAGCTCATCATCGCTCATCAAGGTAAAGCTCTTCCTGCCCCAATGGTCATACTTGCTGAAGCCATCAAAGCCATAATTTTTCCACTTCTTCTTCTCAAACTCTGTTATTGGCTTTTCTTTTCCATTTTTCTCTTTTGAACCTTTCATTCTATACCACCCCCCGTGCCCATTTTTCTATAAGCTTTGCTATATCATAGACCAAAGTGTTTAGATTTTCGTTGACAATTAAGTTATTATTATACATCTCTTTGAATACACCTATACTGCTGCAAGAAACCACCACGCTTATTACTTCTATGTCTTTTGCCCTTGCCTCCTCAACTGCTTCCTTTACATCTTCTAGGGCTGGTTTGTTCATATAATCAGTATCATCATGGCATGGTGAGCCATCGCTCACGATTATTAAAAGCTTTTTACCCTCTTTTTCTTCAAGCTTTTTCAGAGCATGCCTTATTGCTGCACCATCCCTGTTTGCAATGCCATTCATTAAGCCTAGTTCATCAGGAACTTGCAGAATAGGAACTCTCTCAATCGTTTCCGAGAAACTTTTTATTGGGAAGTAGTATGTAAGGTTTTTACCCTCTATTGAAACAAATGCTGAAATCTCTGAATCAATCAACGGAAGGCCATTAAGGGCTTTTGAAAGCACATACAATGCTTTACCCTCACGCTTAATAGTGCCGCCGCGGGTTGAACCACTCAAATCAAAAAGCACAATGACATTTGCGCTTTGCCTTTCTTCCTTTCTTGTCATCCATATTTCAGGCTCTTCTATTTCACCTTTTTCCTTCTCAACCTTCCATTTAAGGTATGCATTTATGTCTAATCTCTTGCCTCTTGAGCTAAGTGAATAATCAATATTCTCCTCAACTGCTTCTTCAAATGCCTTTTTTATAGGATTAACCAAAGAATCTAGTTCGGTGCTTGAGAATTTTTTTGTCTGGGGGTAGGGCATCTCTTTTACTATGTGGGTGAATTTGTGGGTTTTGTAAACGTATAGAGCGCCTTTCTTCTTAAATGAGGTATCTAAGGCTGATTCAACCTCTATCTCCAACTCTTTCAAATGTTTCTCTTCTTTAGGGGTAAGAAGGTCCAACCCTTTTTTCTTACGATCATCCTCTTCCTTGCTTGCTTTCCTTATCCTATCAATTATCTCCTGCTTTTCCTTCTCTCCCTCGACAACCTGTGGATTAAGCTCATCGAGGGATCTTTGGGAAGAAGGTTTAGGAAGGTCATAGCCGCCTTCCTCCTCTTTCTTTTTCTCGCCCGAAGATTCTGGTTCATGTTCTTTGGCTTCATCCTTTTCCTCCTCTTCTGATGATTTAGATGGCTGACCATCATATGGTGGTTCTCCTTTATATCTCCCTACACAAACTCTTGGCCCCTCTCCTTCTGGAGATTGCTTTCCTAATTGCGGGGGTGGCGGAATGTCAATAACCGGGGGTTTTTCAACTGAAGGTTCTTTCTCTCTTTTAGGAGGCACTGGAAAGTCGCCTTTTCTTTGATCATCCTTAGAAGGAGGTTTTTTAATTTGTGGGGGCAGTTTTTCCTTGATCTTCATATTAAGCCTTCTTTCTATAAGGTTTTTGTGGTATTTTTCAGCAATTATTTTCATTATCTTCATTGATGTATTAATGCTAACAGAAAGGTCAGCAGCTGGTTCCTTAACATCTTCAAGCAGCCTCAAAACCTCGGTAAGGTTTTTTGCAGTATCTGGGTGTATGGTTCCCTTTGCTCTTGGGGAGAAAGAAAGTTGTATAAGTGCTTCTAGGAAGTTGGTCAGATTGTCCTCTGGCTTTATGGGAGGCCTCTCGTTTATAACCTTCTCTACATACATTACGTAGTCATGCTCAAACCCAGGAAACCTAGTAAGCCCCAGACAGTCAATCCTAACATCCTCAACTATATTCAGGATCAACTTGAACAATTCAGGGTCTGGCATTTTATGAAGGAGATCATTGTATGTATCAAATTTTTTGTCGCTCCCAACCTTAAGCAAGCCTAAAAGATTTTTAGTTGAATTTTCTTTATAACTAACTTCTTTTTCTGTTTCTACCTCACGGCCTTTGTCCATCTCATTTTTTAATTTTTTAACCTCTTCATCAATCCTTTTCTTTATAAACACCATTAGGTGAAGAAGTTCGCTGTCAACCTTGCTTTTATCAAGTATGAAACTGCCATCAGCAGATATGTGCATTGACTCATGCAAGGCAAGTATCCTAAAAGCAGCTATGTTGCTCAACCTGTCAGGAAATCTGTCAAGAACCTCAGGAAGACAAACATAAGGAGGGTAAGCGCAAGGGGTTTCATCTTTTTTTAAGGGCCTTATGGTTGGGTCATAAAGCCCCCTAAGGACAACCCTAGCCACCCTCTGGAGCCTATCAGATATTTCATCGATTTTAACTGCCCTTTTCTCTTTTGATTTTATGAAACTATCTCTTATTGATTCTTTTTCTAAAAGAACCTTTTCCATTGCATTGTCATCTAAAGAAGAGGTTGACTTAAGCCAATCCCAAATAGGGCAAAATGGGTCTTTTATAAGCACCTCGCAAACAAGAGAGCAAAGAGCAGACGAGCTGGAAAACTTATTATTTGAGAAAACATTGTCCATTGTGCTCAGCAGCTCTTCTGCCCTGTGGAAGGGAAGGCCTTTTGAAAGCAGTTCTGGCAGCTCCTTTGAAAAGAAGCTTATGGTGGCTAGATTGGACTGCTTGTTTAAAAGATTGAGGGCTTTTACTATTTCCTCCTTTTCAAGGTTTTTGTAGGAGGAGGGGTTTGATTCTGCGAGGCTTACTATCAGCTTCCCTTTTTTCGTTGAGCAAAAACCTTCTTTCTTGAGCTCTTCCAATGCTGCCAAAACCTTTGATTCATAGCCAACCTCTCTATAAAGCCTCTCATAGTAGCCCCAATCCTTATAATAAGAGGGAGGATTATAAGATAAAGCATCTCTATTTTTGTGTGCCACTTTAATCACCTTTCTTTTTTGTTTTTTCTTCGCCTCCAGCAGCTGGAACTACTATATCGCTCAGTATGTTCTCTATTGTTTCTCCTGTGTCAAGCACAGCCGCCAAAACAACCCTAAATGCATCCTTTACAGACAGCTTGTGGTTCTGGATCAGCTCAGCAGCAAGAACGCTTAGCCTTGTTCCTGGAAGCTCCTTGAAATCCATGCTTGCTCCCTCTCTAAGTTCTGTCATCACCCTTACCACCAAGGAAGCTATCTCTGTGTTTATGCCGTTTCCTTTTACAATGTCCTTCTCAACCTCTGGCGGGGGATATTCAAGCACCGCGCATATGAACCTTTGCTCAAATGCAGGAGGAAGCTTCTTTTTTGTGTATTTTGAGCCTGGGTTGTAGGAAGCAACAAGCATAAATTTGTCATCTGGTCTTATGAGCTCCCCTGTATCAGGAACCACTACAAATCTCCTGTGGTCTGTTATTGAGTAAAGCATGCTCAGCGTCTCGCTGTCCACATTAACCACTTCATCAAAATAGAATATAGCCCCCCCAACTATTGCTTTTACAAGAAGCCCATCCTCCCAAGCAAAGTAATCGCCAAATGGGATGAGCTTTCCAACCACATCAGTTGAGTTTATGTTGTTGTGGCTAAGCACTGTAACAAGAGGTAGATCTTCCTTTTGGGCCATATGCTGGAGGAATGTCGTCTTGCCAACCCCTGTCGGGCCCTTTATCAAAAGCGGCTTCTTAAGGGCTTTGCACGCTTTGAATAAAGGCATCAGGTTTCCATAGTCAACATAAAAGATGTGTTCTTTCTCCTTGAATGCTTCAAGCTCCTCTAATATGGCTTTCTTATTTCTTACTGGAAGGATTATCATTTTGCCTGTCTGCTCTGCAACCCTTATCTTCCCCTGCTGCTCAAGCCTCATCAAGGCCTCTGAAAGAGGCAGTTTTCCTTTAAATGAATTCAAATCCTCTGCAACTGTTTTTTCCACCATATTTACCACGATAATACTACTCAAAAATAGTATTAAATACTTCAGATTGAAAATTTTAAAAAAAATAAATCTTAAAGAAAAATTTAAAATAAATTAAAATAGTATATAGCGTTTTGAGATTATGTCATAGGCGTCATTCCTGTAATAGCGCTCTCTCAAAAGCTCCTTCAGGCGCTCAAGCTGCTTTTGGTCGCTCTTTAGGTGCGCCTCAATGAGAAGCCATTTGGCAGGCACATTGCCCTCTCCGTAGAGCTGCTTGAGCTCCTCAATTGCTTCCAATGCCTTATCTATCTTGCCCAACAGGAAAAGCATCCTTATGTAAGTGCCAAGGAAGCTAATTGAGCCCTTGTATTCGCCCCTAAAGCTATCCATAAGGGCTTTCATATCGCTTATCTGCTGAGGCGCCAAATCATCTACTAAGTAGGAAGTATTCGTTAGGGCTGTGAGGAGGAGGCCTTTTTCAATATCCATCTTATTATAGGAGAGCAGGTTATCCTTTTCTAAAGGATAATCGTATATTTCATTAGTTAGGGAATTGCCCACTGCTATATGCTGGTTTTCCTCAAGGAGGAGCACGTGGTCAAAAAGCAAGTCAAAAAGGTGGTTTGGCAAATAGCCGCCGTGGAATGTATCAACTTCAGCGAATATAAGCGAGCGGTCTGGCCATTCACCTTTGAAAAAAAGGAAAAGCCCATCCAATAGCTTGCCATCTGGGGACAGTTTATGCTCAAACTCAATCTCTTCTCCCTTCAAGAAAAGGCTGAGTTGTTTTAGAGCCTTAAGGACCTTTTCCCTTCTTAAGGAATTGATGGGCTCAAGGAAAAAAAGATTGGAAGGGTTGTATTCCATTGAATAGAGAGCTGCAATGCATTGGGCTGTGCCAGCGCAGTTTATGTCTACCTCAAAACCTGCTTTTCCTGTATAGAAGAAAGGCAGCCCTTTTATCGCCTCCATAAAAAGACCAAAATACGAATCAACTGCTGAAGTCATTCCACTAAACATTGCCGCAAAGCTTTGGTCTTCTATATACTCTTCGCCAAACAAGGTTTCTGACTTAGAAAGCGTTTCCCAGCTAATCGGGCCTTTGACTTCCTTCCTAAGCTTCAGGAAGAATTCCTCTTTTTTGGCTTTTTTCAAGAATGCCTTTGGTACTGCCTCAACCCTTCTTTCTTCAGGGCAAAGCATAAACAGGGCTAGGTTTTTCTGTGGGGTGTCTTTTAGGTGAGGTATGGTCTTGCTTTTCAGCTTGAATATGTAGGCCCCTCTTTTTTCGACTATTGAATCTACAAACCCTTTCATAGCTTAGCTCTCTTTCTCTTTTTCAAGGCCTTCTGCCCATTCTGGTATTTTTCTTCAAGCTCCTTTGCTAATTTCAGGCATTTCTCCCTGTCTTCAGGGGAGATTGCAAACTGCGAGCCCCTTGCCATTATTGCTGGAACTGCTGCCCTCAGAGCGTTTTCATAAAGCATATCTTTCTTTGCGTCCCCTATTGAATCCAGCAGCATGCCTTTTTCTTTGTCGTTTAGCCCTAGCTGAACCCCAAGGTGGGCAACAAAGCCTATGAGCTCTGTAATCTTCATATTGCTAAGAGTAGAAAGCTCAATGCCTTCGCTCCTTAGCGTATCCTCAAGCCTCTTTGAAAGCTCAAGCCCTCTCTCTTGGCCAAAGTACTTGCACAGGCTCTTTTCAAGGTGCGCCTCAAATGTTGCCATTTTATCACCTATATGTAATTGCTTGCTTTTATATAAAAAGGTTTCTCGCTATTTTTTTGCAAAACCGATTGGCTGCTGAGCAAAATTAAATTTTAATTTATCAAATAGATTGAAAGATTGAGGAGCGTTGCGAATGAAACCCAAAGCATATAAGGAATGAGAAGGTAGGCTGCGCCTTTGGATATTTTGTAAGAATGTGCTATGGTAAGGGCGAGTGAGAGGTCAAGAAGGCCTATGTCTACTAAGCCCAGTAGAGGGGAGCGCAGGCCGAAGAACGCAAATGACCAAAGGGCATTGAGGAGAAGTTGGAGGACAAAAAGGGCAAGGGCTATTTCCTTTCCTGCCCTTCTCTTCCCTTCCCATAGCAGGTACAAGGAGGCGCCCATAAGTATGTAGAGTACTGTCCAAACAGGGCCGAAAACCCAGTCTGGCGGGCTGAACCAGGGCTTATTAAGTGATGAATACCATGTTGGTATTGCCTCCAATGTGAATATCGAGCCAAAGGCGCCTGCAAACAGGCAAAGCAATAAAGAAGCGGCTAAAGAGACGGTGTTAATTTTCTGCATAAGTATTTTTGAGGTGTATTTTTAAGGTTTAGCGCTATTAAAGTAAGCATGAACGAAATATTTAGGAAGAGAAGGAGCATCAGGGCTTACCTGGACAAAGAGATTGAAAAGGAGAAAATAGAAAGTATAAAGGAGGCAATAACATCAGCGCCTTCAGCAGGGAATCTCCAAGCATATGAGGCTTGCTACACGACCGAAAAAGGGAAAATAAAGGAGATAGCAGAAGCTTGCATGCAGGAGTTCATTGCTCAAGCAGGGGCTGTGTTTGTTTTCTTTGCAGATCCTGGGAGGTCTAAGAGAAAGTACGGGGAAAGGGGGGAGTTATATAGCTTGCAGGATGCCAGCATAGCTTGCGCATATGCCCACCTTGAAGCTTCTTCCCTTGGCCTGGGAAGCTGCTGGGTTGGTTACTTTAAAGACGAGGAGTTGAGGAAGATATGCAGAGCAGGGAGCAATTTAGTGCCTGTAGCAGTGCTTCCTGTCGGCTATCCAGCAGAGAACCCTAAAGGAAGAGAAAAGGAAATGAGGCTGAAGAGAATATGAGCGGTGGAATAAGCCAGGATGAAGCAATAAGGGATATGCAGAGGTCTGAGATAACTGAGCATTATATCTACAAAGAGCTTGCAAATAGGGCTGGGAAGAACAAAAAAGTCCTTGAGCATATAGCAAGGCATGAGCTTAAGCACTATGAGCTTCTTAAGAAGCTGAGCGGAAGGGAAGAGAAGCCTGATTGGCTCAAGATAAAATTCTACAGCCTTATAGCTAGCTTGCTTGGATTGTCGTTCGGGCTCAAGCTGATGGAAAATGGGGAGGAGAATGCTCAGAAAAAGTACTCAAGGCTCATAGAAAGCAAAAAAGAGCTTAAGAAGATTTTCAAGGAGGAGTACAAGCACGAGAAAGAGCTGCTTGAGCTTATAGAAGAGGAAAGGATAAAGTACGCAAGCTCTATTGTTCTTGGCCTCAATGATGCCTTGGTTGAGCTGAGCGGTGCAATGGCAGGGCTGACTTTTGCTATGCAAGATAGCAAGATGGTGGCAGCAACAGGGCTCATCGTTGGGATACCTGCAGCGATGTCAATGGCTGCCTCAAGCTATGTTTCAGCAAAGGAAGATAACGGTAAGATCCCTATAAAGTCAGCAGTTTACACTGGGCTGGTTTATATAGCCACAGTGCTTCTCCTATGCTCTCCTTATCTGCTGCTTGAAAATGTTTACAGTGCACTATTGCTAATGTTTGGGCTCAACATAGTAGTTGTAGCTGCATACAACTTCTATATAGCAACAGCAAAAGGGCAGGCATTCTGGCTAAGATTTGGGGAAATGGTGGGAATTATGGCAGTTACTGCTGTAGTAAGCTTTTGGGTAGGCAGCGAGCTTAGGGAGCATATCATGCAGATGCCTTTATAAGCGCTGAAATGCCTGCTGCTATCATCTCAATTGCAACAGCAGTAAGGAAAAGCCCCAGCACCTTTGAGGTTATGCTGACAAGCTTCATGTTTATTTTTGGGAGCATCAGTGAGAATATGTAGAAAACTATGCCAACCAGCAGAAAAGCCAATGTAACATTTGCAAGAAGCTCAAGCTGGCTTATCTCATAAGCCTTTATTGCTATGAATGAAATTGTGGCAGGCCCTGTAAGCAAAGGGGTTGCAATGATTGAAATGAGGCTATCTATCTCCCCTACATTCTGCTCTCCTTCTGTTTCCCTTACTGTCTCAAGCCCTAGGAGAAGGAGCACTATGCCTCCTGCTATCCTAAAGGAATCTATGGTAATGTCAAAGACGCCAAATAGAATAGGCCCAATGAATATGATGGACACAGCAACCAAGAAAGCAATGCCAACTGAGCCTATTGCTATTGCCTTTACCTCTAGCCTCTTTTTGTATGCTGAAAAAAGCACAGGAAGCGAAGAAAGGGGGTTGAGCAATACGAAAAGCTGGAGTATGAGAGGTATATTTAGCATGAGCTTATTGCCAAAGAAAGATTTTTAAAGCAATTGCACTTTTTTTATTGGGGGTTATATGTTAGAGGCAGTCAGAGTGCTTGTCATAGAGCCCAATGAAAAAATAGTAGAGCAGGCAATGAAAGGCATTTCAGAGGAAGCAATAGGGAAGGTTAGAGTGGAGGCAGCAAAAAACATAGCGGAAGCAGTTTCGCTCTTTATGGAAAGGAATTACCATTATGTTCTAAGCTCACTTTTCAAGGACGGCTCTATTGATTCTGAGCACTATGATTACGTGCTGTTGAGCTGCCTTGTCGGAAAATGCCCTGTCGCTTTCCTGCAAGAGAGCAATGGGAAGGTATGGGTTGAGGCAATAAGCTCAGATGGGGTGTATAGCATAATAAAGGCAAGGAAAAGCAATGAAGGAAAGGCCTTTATGCTTAAAGGTACAGTGGACTTCAAGAGCCTTGATGCTAGCATCAGCAGCCATAAAGCATGGGCAGAGGCGTTCAGGGTGCTTAGGAAAGTAGAGCTTGACTCGCTTGAAGAAAAAGGATTTATTAGCTCAGAGCAGAAGCCTAGCTCTAAAACCCAAAAACTCAACCCTTAGGTATCATTGAAGCCACAAGGCTTGCCAAGCTCCTTACTGAGTGGGTTTCGTAGTAAAGCCTGCCAGGCCCGTGCACCTTGAACATTATACCTTCGCCTCCAAGAATCTTTGAGGCAAGGCCATGGCCTGCAATGAACTTTTCTATCTTCATCTTCGTGCTCGCAGCAATGAATGAGCCATTGTCAACATAAAATGTCTCTCCATCCTTCAGCTCTTTTTCAACAATAGAACCCCCTGCGCCTATGAAAACAGTGCCTTTTCCTTTTACAAGCGCAAAGGCAAGCCCAGAGCCTGCTGTAAGGCTTGTCAAGCCGCCTAGCTTGGCTGTAACCTCAACCTCCCCTGTGTGGGCAAAGTAGCAGTTGTCTCCAAGCAAATACTCCTCATTGTCAAGCTCTATGGCTGCAACATCGCCAGCAATAGGGCCTGCAAGCACAACCTTTGCCTTCTCCTGTGCTGTTATCTTGTTTATAAAAAGGCTCTCACCGCCACCCAAGCTTCTCATCAATGCCCCCCCTAAACCCCCTTGGAGCTTTGACTCAAGCTTTATCTCCCCACTGGAAGAAACCAAAGCCCCTGGCTCTGCGTTGCATACCTCTCCTTTCTCTAAGTCCAGCTCCACATATGAGCCAAATGCCCTCTTTATTGTATACTTCATAGTAAGATAAAAAAAGCAAGGTTTATAACCATAAGCGTGAAAGCCTCTTTATGATAAGGGAGGCAGTGGGATTGCTGGCTCTTCTTATAGCAATATACTTCGTGCTTCTCAATGTTGAGGTTGAGAAAGACATTATGCAGAAAGGGATATTGATGTCAGCTTTCAGCAACTATACCTTTGCCTCCCCTGATGGCTTCATGATTGTCTATGAGGTTACAGGAAAGGAGCCATTTGATGTGCATGGAAATGGGTGCAATGACCAAAAAACGTACTTTAGCAGGGGCGAATGCAAGGGCTCATTCTCTATTTTCAACAAGAACAGCAGGATGAACAACGTTCAGGTTAAGATAAGGGAAAGGATGAGGTTTATTGATGCATTGAGAAGCGACATAATCGTTGTGCAGGATGCTGAATACCTTGTGCCTCCAGCCAAATGCAATGAGAATAATGAATGCGGGTATGACCAGGGCTGTGTCAACCTTACATGCATGCAGAAAGGAAAATACTGCGATGACGACGGGGATTGCATGGATGGGGATAGATGCTCCTCTACTGGAGGATGCATAGCTATAGCAGAAATAGAGAGGTGCGGGGATGGGGTTTGCCAGCCAGCAGAAACAATAGCTGGATGCCCTTCTGATTGCTTTGGGACATATACAGAGGATTACAGAGGGCTGAAGAAGGCAGTTTTCAATTTCCCTTACAACAACACAACTGTAAAGATAGAGGTTTATATAAACAACAGCACTTACAGCAGCTACAAGGGGAGGGAAAGGACTTATGTTGGGTTTATATATGGGGACAGGACCTACCTTGATGTAAGCCCTTACATATTAGAGGGATACAAAGAGGCAGGGGTAAAAGACGCTGCAGCAGCAATAAGGGCAAAGGCAGCAGAGATTGGCGCTGATGAGGCAGAGCTTGCTCTCTTGTTTGTGCAGAGCATCAATTACGAAGTTGATGCCCTTTATGCCCCTTATGATGATTATCCAAAATACCCTATTGAAACAATTGTTGACGGCTTTGGCGACTGCGAGGATACCACAATACTGCTTGCATCACTGCTAATGAACATGGGGCATGAATCAGTGCTGGTTTACACCCCTGGCCATGTAGGGCTTGGGGTGGCTGGCGACTACAAAGGGAGGTATTTTGAGCATGGTGGGAAAAGGTGGTTCTATGCAGAAACCACTTCTTATGGCTGGGGCTTTGGGGAGATGCCCGCTGACCTAGGGGGGAAGGCAACAATTGCAGAGATAAGGGGGCTTGAAAGCAACTTCTTGCTCACCATAGAAGGGATGGAATGCACTGCAGAGAGGTGCATACTAGAGGGCTCTGCGGACCACGGAAATGTAAAGGCAGGCTACATAAGGGATGATGCCCCTCTGGAGGTAATTGACTATAGGGGGGTCACAGCAAAGGGCGGAAGGTGGAGGATTGAGCTGGGCAGGCCTATACCAGGAGCAAGGGTGGCAATATGGGTTGAGGAAGGAGGCAGGAAAGTAGCAGGGCCTATTTACACGCTTCCCATAAGCATTTAAAAGCATCAAGCATACTAGCATCATGAATTACCTATTCGCTGAAAACAAAGAAAGCACAGGAATAAGGGAGCTTGACATAATAATGGAAGGGGGCTTCACAAAGCCAGGCATAGTGGCAATAAAAGGGGATGTTGGCAAGGAGATGAATTATTTTGCCCTGAGCTTTGCAAGCGAGGTAATAAAGCGGGGCGGCCTTGTCTTCTACAATGTAAGCACAACAGTGCCTTCTGATATAGAGAAGAAGGCAGAGGACATGAGCATGAACATAAAGACCTTTGTGAACGACCAGCTCTTTTTTATAGACAGCTACTCAGGAATTTCAGGGCAGAGGGATGTGAATAGGCACGATATAATTGTAGAGAGCCCATCGCTTCTTAATGAGCTCTCCTTAGCGATAAACGATGCCTTAGAAAAGGCAAAGGGCAAAAACTTTGCTTTTATCTTCCACACAGCATCTGCGTTCCTTCTTCACAATGAGCCTGCTTCGGTAGTTAAATTTTTCCAGCTTAACTTAGGGAAGATAAAGACCGCTGGGGGCATAGCCATACTCTTGATAGACAAGGGAACTGAGCAAAAGGACTTCATAAGCTTTGTTGAGTATATAACAGATGACTATATTACGATAGATGTAAAGGAGGGCACTGGTTATTTGAACATAAGCGGGATAAATGTCAGCATACCTATAAGGTCTACTGCTGTGGGGGTTGAAATACTATGAACGAGGATGAAAAATTGAGCAAGGTGATTGAGGACCTTAAGCAGGATGGGATAAAGGCAGCGGTCTTAACAAGGACAGGGGAGACTGTTGTCTCTTCTTTCAACACAAAAGGGATAGGCCAGTTGATTGCTAAGGCGTACAACACTGCGCAGCT
This sequence comes from Candidatus Anstonellales archaeon, assembly GCA_038890615.1. GTDB lineage: Archaea > Micrarchaeota > Micrarchaeia > Anstonellales > J096 > JAWAFI01. The sequence goes on from JAWAFI010000001.1 coordinate 186,892, forward strand.
CCTTATGGCTGAGAATGAGGACAAGATAGGGAACTTTACAATAAAAGGGGATAGCAGGTATATTTTCATTTACGAAATAGGGGAGGGCAAGCTGCTTGTAGGAATATCTTCTAAGGAAGAGGATGAGAAGATAATAAGGGGAAGCGCCCTCATGCTCAAAGGGTAATCCCATGGAAGAGCGCGAGGTTGTTATAATAGGTTCAGGCATAGCAGGAGCAACAGCAGCAATATACACAACGAGGGCTCTGCTTGACACGCTTATTGTTTCTTCAGGGCCTTTCGGAGGGCAGATGCTTGAAACTGAGAAGATATGCAACTGGCCAGGCGAAAGGGAAATATCTGGCTTTGAGCTTGCACAGAAGCTAAAGGAGCATGTGCTTGGCCTTGGTGCAGAAGTAAGGGAATTTACAAACGTTGAAAGCGTAGACCTGCGAAACAAGATTGTGACCACTATGGGCGGAGGGATAAAGGCAAAGGCAATAATCATAGCAACAGGGGAAAAGCCAAAAGCCCTTGGGGCAAAGGGTGAGACCGAATTCAGAGGCAGGGGGGTAAGCTACTGCTCTACTTGCGACGGTCCTTTTTATACTGGCAAAAAGATATTAGTCGTTGGAGGCGGGAATTCAGCTTTCCAAGAAAGCCTTTACCTTTCAAGGTTTGCATCAGAGATAACCTTGGTGCACAGGAGGGATGAGTTCAGGGCAGAGCAGGCGCTAGTCAAGGAAGCAAAGGAAAACCCAAAGATAAAGTTCATGACATCTGCTGCAATTGAGGAGATAAAGGGCTCTGGAAGGGTTGAATCTGTGGTTTTGAGAGATTTAAAAGAAGGAACAAGCAAGGAGATCCAAACAAATGGGGTTTTCATTTTCATAGGGTCAACACCTAGGTCTGAGATTTTTGAGGTTGAGAAGGATGAAAAAGGCTATATAATCATTGATGAGCATATGCGCACAAGCGTTGAGGGGGTTTTTGCAGCAGGGGATGTTGCGAACACCCCAATAAAGCAGCTTGTTGTGGCAGCAGGCACAGGGGCAATAGCAGGGGTTTCTGCTTACGAATACCTAAAAGGGTGAAATTATGAAAAAATTTACATATAAAGGGGTTGAGATGGAGCTGATTGGGCATGCAAGTGTGAAAATAAAAGCAGGCAAAGAAGTGATATACATTGACCCCTATGCAGTTAAGCAAGGAGCAGAGAAGGCAACGATAATACTTTACACGCACGGCCATTTTGACCACTGCGTTGAAGCAGCGCCAATAACCGCAAAGGATACAATTAAGATAGGCAGGGGGTGCAAGCATGCGCAGGCAAACATAGAGATTGGGGAGACGGTGGAGATACGCGATGTGAAGATAACTGCAGTGGATGCTTACAACCCTGCAAAGCCGTTCCACCCAAAAGGGGAGGGTGCTGGCTTCATTATATCCATAGGGGGCATAAGGATATACCATGCAGGGGACACAGACTTTATTCCAGAGATGGCAAGATACAAGGCAGAAGTAGCTTTCCTTCCCATAGGGGGAACATACACAATGGATGAAAAAGAGGCAGCAGAGGCAACAAAAGTGATTCAGCCAGAGGTTGTAATCCCAATGCACTACAACTACCTTGCACAGACAAAGGCAGAGCCATCTTATTTTGAAAAGCTTGTGCAACAGCTAGCCCCTTCTGTCAAGGTGGTAGCTCTTGAATGAGCTTGATGCAGCCAAAAAGGCCGCTATGCTGGCAGGAAAAATAACTAGGAAAGCCTTCTTTGGCTCATTCAAAATAGAAAAAAAGGAAAGCAGGGAGTTTGTGACAAGCGCTGACAAAGAAGCAGAGAGAATAGTAAGAAGGGTGCTTTCTGAAAATTTTCCGGATTATGCAATTGTTGGAGAGGAGCTTGGGGAAAAGGAAGGCAAAGAGGCAAAATGGTATATAGACCCTATAGATGGCACCCACAACTTCATGCAGCACATACCTTTTTTCAACACATCAATAGCTCTTGAAAAAGACGGGGAGGATAGGATAGGGGTTGTTTACAACCCGATATTGGATGAGATGTTTTGGGCTGAGAAAGGGAAGGGCGCGTTCATGAACAAAAAGCGCATAAGGGTTGGCGAGCCCAAGGAAGGTGCGCTTTTTGCAGGCACCTGCTATACGAGCAAAAATATTGATGAAGCAGCTAAACTGATCTCAAAGTTTAGCAAAAAATATGGCTCTATGAAGAAGTATGGCAGCGCTGAGCTTGAGCTTTGCTATGTTGCAGCAGGGTTCCTTGATGCTTTTATGGGAATAGACCTGAAGCTCTGGGATTTCAAGGCAGGGGTTGTAGTGGTAAGGGAAGCGGGTGGGATTGCTGAAGAGGTAGTCTTTGGCAAAAGGCGATACCTTGTTGCTTCCAACATAAAGATGTTCCCAAAGCTTGTGGAGCTGGCTAAGTAATGAAGGAGATTGAAGTAAAAACATCAAAGAAGTGCGAGGTTGTGGACATAACAGAGCTGATTGAAGCAAAGGGAAAGGCAGTGCTTGTTTTTGTTCCTCACGCTACTTGTGGTTTGGTAATAAATGAATTTGAGGAGAACATAAAGGAAGATATGGAGAGGTATTTTGGAGGCATGGCAAAGGGCGAATGGAAGCACAATGCCATAGATGATAATGCAGAGGCACACCTTTCTGCTGCCCTACTAAAGCCATTCATTTTAATACCTGTGAGTGGAGGAAGGCTTTTGCTAGGAACATGGCAGAGGGTGCTTCTGATTGAGCTGGATGGGCCGCGGAAAAGGAGGGTAATAATCCAAGACCTTTAACTGCACAAAGATTTAAAAAAAGGCTATGTAAATATATGTGTGGTTATATAGTGTTAAAGCAGAGGAAATTTTCAGGAAGAGAAGGTGGTGGCTCCATAGGCAAGGAGGACATACTGCAGCCAGAAAAGAGCCAAGCGCACTATTCAGAGTTCCTAATGAAAATACTTTCCCACCTCACTGATAGCAGCGGCAAGCTTGACCAAGTGAAACTTAGGCAGCTAAGCAAAGAGGACTATGAGAAATTGATAGAGGCAGGAAGGTACTTTAGGTAGAATGACTTGAACAAAGAGGCAGCAAAATGCTTCTTTGTGCTTTTCATGTCGTTCTCTTCAAAATACGTTTTCAGGGATACACAGCGCTCTGTCAATGAGATATCAAAGGAGATTATAAAAGGAATGGATTTGAACTTCAACATACCTGAGATAAGGGAGCTTGAGGAGTTCAACAAAATCAACGGGAAGGTAGATAAAAAGAACCCTAACTTCCTTATAGAGGCAGCAAGGGCCTTTGAATTGGCATCTAACTACTCAGAATTTACTCATGTTGCGTGGATCCTTGGGCTGGAGTGGGTTGAGGTGCTCAATGAGCCGCGCATACTGCTTCCACTAAGGGAGGTAGCGATAAGCAAGACGAAGGATGAAGCTCTCTGCATAGAGCACTGCGAAGCCATAACCAATATTTTCACTGACCCTCAAGATAGGTACTCTGGCTTTACAACGGCTATAAGCATATGCGAATCTATAGGGCTTGTAAAGCATGCAAACAAGTACACCCTGAGGAGCATAGATCACAGGGAAGAGGAGCTTGATGCGCTATTAAAAGAGGGAAAGGACAATAGTGATCGTGATGTGCTCGTAGTCCTTGAGAGATTAGTGGCGCTTTACAAAAGGGCAGTGTTCAAGATGAAGAGATTTGATTTGAAAGATAGGCTAATGGACAGGATCTCATTGCTTAAGGAAGGCTACAGGAAGGTTGCAGAAAAAGAAGGCAGCGAGGGAGCAGAGGAAGCATTGGTAAACTATAGGAAGTATTACATGCTGGAAAGAGAGATAATGAACCTGCTGTCCCAAAAAGAAGCAAAGGCTACAAAGCCGGTTGAGCAGATAGAGCAAAACAAGAAAGAAGCCATGCAAGGTATTATTAATAGAATAAAGGATGCAATAGAGTTAATGAAGAAAGGGGATGCTAGCGCTGCTGAAGACAAGATAAAAGAAGCTGAGGAGGCACTTGGAAAGATATAAAGGCATGATTTTTAAACTATTTGATTATAAGATAGCATGGATTTTATAACTTTAGGGATATTCTTGGCAATAGCGGGGATACTTTTCTTAGGGTTCATAAGCGAACTCCTCCTAAAAAAGTTTGAAATACCTGGCGTTTTGCTTCTGCTTTTTGCAGGTCTTATAGCAGGCCAGGCAATAAGCATGTACGGGGCTGAATACGGGCTCAGCCAGCAAACATTCCTCAGCTTCAAATCCATAATAGGGGCGCTAACATTGGTAATGCTACTTTTTGATGGCGGGATGCTTCTTAACATCTACACTGTTATAAAGAACAGCATAAGGCCTATGGTATATGGGGTGCTGATAATAATATTTACTGCTGCTGCAGTTGGGCTGATAACCCACTTTGTTTTTGGGTGGAACCTGCTGGTAGGTCTTCTTCTTGGGGTTGTGCTTGGTGGTAGCAGCCCTGCAATAACCATTCCAATAGCAAAAAGGCTTAAGGTTGATGATAAAACCAGGACTTTTATAATGCTTGAACCCTCCTTTACCGATGTCATGTGTGCTGTGCTTGTTGTAACGCTTACAGGGTCGTTTTTTTCTGGAGCAACGCTAGACCCAAGGGAGACTGGAAAGGACCTTTTGGCGCAGTTCTCAATTGGAGCTGTGATAGGAGGCATAATAGGGGTCATTTGGCTTGTGCTCCTAAAGAAAGTGGAGAAGATTACAGAATACATATACATGGCAACCTTTGCAGTTCTTCTCCTTATGTTTGTAGTGGTTGAGTACTTTGAGGCAAGCGGCTATATAGCAGCGCTTATCTTTGGGCTTGTGCTGGGAAACAGGAACGAGATAGCAAACATGCTTAAGCTTGAGGTGCAAGCAAAGGACGAAACAGAGCGATTGAGGCCTTTCCACGCAGAGCTTTCGTTCCTTGTAAGGACATTCTTCTTTGTTTACCTTGGGCTCATTGTGCCCCTGCCTGGCATTAAGGTGCTCTTGATAAGCGCATTAGTGATGGTTGGATTGATTGTTGCAAGATACATAGCAACTGTACTAAGCACTATGAAAAGCGAGATGGCAAAGTACAGGATGCTTATAAGCTCCTTTGTTGACAGGGGGCTTAGCGTTGCAGTGCTTTCTACTTACCCCTTAAGTTACGGGGGAATAATACCTGCCAATGTTGACCTCTTCCCAAGCATAGCTTTCACTATAATAGTATTTTCCTCTATTGTAAGCACGATAGGGATATACATGTTCAGGCCTAAGGAAGTTTTGGACATTGGCGAGCCCCCTGATGAGGCGGCTGCTGGGCTTGAAAAGCACAAGCCATATAAGAAGCATGAAAGGGAGCTTGTAACAAGGTATATACAAAAGGAGCCAAAGCATAAGGAGACCCTTGAAGAAGAGAGGGCTAAGGAGCCATCTGATTCTTAGGAGTGGAAGGGCCCGACGGGATTCGAACCCGCAACCACCTGGTAACCTCAGCTTTGGCGCTTCCGAAGCCAGGCGCGCTATCCTGGTTACGCTACGGGCCCTGTAAGGACTTCTACTCTGTCTTTTTTAACAACCACTGTCGCCTCTGACTGCGCAACTAGCGCCCCCTTGTCCTCAACAAGCACAGGGTAGCCCTTTAGTATACCACGCTCCAGCAATTCCCTGAGCGCTGCGCTTACCAGAAGCTTTGAGTTGAACTTGTTTATTAGCCACCTTTCTGCAAAAGGTAGCTGGTGGTAGGCCTCTGCAACATGTATTATTACCATCCTTGCAGCCCTTGAGCGCACTGGAGCAGGGTTGTCAAGGCTGAAAATCTCAACAACATCCCTGTCATTTACAGTGCCTTTGCCTGTTGTAACAAACGGCTCCAAAGCAAAAACATCGCCTTCCTTGAATTGGTAGGGTATTGAGTTTGCTATGTTGGGCACTTCTATGCCTGCGTGAAGCGTCCCATCGCTTATCATATGGCCTGTAAGGTTTGAGATCGGCTTGAAGCCTGCTTCCTTTATGCAGTCCTCAACCTTAGAGCCCACATCCCCAACAGAAACACCTTCTTTTATGGAATCTATTGCCACCTTAAGCGCAGAGTTGGCTGCATCTATCATATCTTGGTGCTCCCCGGTCAAGTCTATTGTTACTGCAGTGTCCACCAAGCCATCCTTGTACTTGACCCCAAAATCAACCTTAAGCAGGCCTGCCTCAAGGTTCCTTGTGTCTTTGTATTCAGGGGTGTCATGGGCGCTTACTTCGTTCATGCCAAGGTTAACAGGGAATGCAGGCTCTGCCCCTGCCTCCCTTATCATCTGCTCAATCGTTTCAGCTATGTCAAGGTAGCTCTCCCCTTCCATGGCAAGCTTTCCTACCTGCCCTTTTATTTTGGCTGCTATTGCACCAGCAGCTCTGAGGTTTTCTATGTCCATAAGAAAATCAGCAAGGAAAGGTATATAAAGCGTGTGTTATTGCAAGAAGGGCGTTTAAGCAGGCTCTATCTTAATCTCCTTCTTTGTGTTTAGGTCAAAGGTCAATGGAATGTCAAGAGATGCATCAAGGAAGAAACGCAGGCTTCCTCCTCCTTTTAAGTACTGGAAAGATAGCGGACCAAGGGAAACGCTGACAAGCTCAGCTAGATGCGTAGCTGCTTCAGGAGGTATCTTTATTACAAAAGGGTAATCATTTGAAGTATATTCTTTTTCCCCATCAAGGAAAACAATGGCCTCTGCCACTTTCATTTTTCTCTTCCTTTTTTCTGGGTAGCGGGACGTGGACATAAAATTGTCCTTAACATAATATTCTTCTTTCACTCCATAGAAAGCAACCCTCAAAGCCCTGGCCTTCACTGGGTTTTCTAGATAAAGCTTTAGGATTCCTTTTATCTCTTCTCCAGGCTTATATGAGCTCTTATCAAGGACAAGCTCTATTTTCCCTTTAGGTGGTAGGAACATTTCAACCCCTATACCAACTCTCCAATAATAAATATAAAGATTTGCTTTATTGTATCTATAGATACAAAAACACCACTTAACTAAACCTACATCCTCATAATGCCTAGCCTATTTTAGGCAGGGGGCTAAAGCCCCCTTATGGGCCGGATGGGATTTGAACCCATGACCTACGGCTTTCTCAAGCCGATGAGATAGAACGGGCCATATAAGACCGTCGCTCTACCGTGCTGAGCTACCGGCCCATATGCCCAGCAATAAAGCTTCTAACAGTTAGCTTTTTAATGTTTCTATTATTCCTCCCCAATTGAGTATTTCTCTGGATTTTGGGGAAGCCTCACATCCTCGGCCATCCTTTCCTCTTTGTCAGATAGTTTTACAGGCTTTGAAACCCTTTCAAAAGGATAAACCTTTATTTTGTAAATCCTTGGCTCAAGGTTGTGGAGGAAAGATATAAGCTCCTCGCCACTTTCAAAGAAAGCCTCATGGGTTGGGTCTAAAATATAGCGCTTACCATCCAAATAAAGGAGGACAACTATATGCTTGCTCCTGATGTCTATTGCTTTTGAATCAGTGTGCAGGTAAACTGCTAAGGCAGCCAGGTTTGCATCATAGCCATTCTCCCTCAGCCATTGAAGGGCCAATGCACTTTTTTCAAGGCAGCTGCCTTCCTTGAAGCTTTTCTCCACTTTTTTTGCATTCAAAACATGCTTGTCCTTGTATTCCAAAATATTGTAATCAAGCTTGTTTGCCTTTGCAAGCACTTCCTTGAATATTTCATCTACATTTTTCATCCTTGAGCCTTCTGCTTTTTCCTTAAGCTTTGAGAGCTCAATGCATACTGTATTGGGTTGCGCTTTCCCAGGAAGCGCAGTGTAATAGTACTCCTTTTGCGTGGGCGAGTAGGAGGAATGGGTTGGGACCAGGAGGAGGGAGCCAGCAAGCAGAAGCCCTGCAAGGGCCTTTTTAAGTTTCATTTTGTTATATATCGTTTGCCTCATAAATATCCTTATAATATTCGGGAATTGTCTTTGGAGATTGGTCTCCTGGTTTTTCTTCTTTTTTCTTTTCTTCTTTTTTCCTTTCTTCTTTTGGAGGCCCATATTTTTCAGTAAGCTTTTCTTGGTCAACTTCAATTTTGAAAACTGCAACTGTTTTCCTATCTTTTTCGACAAGATCAAAAGAAAATTTTACAGGCAGATTTAATTTGTTTACTTCGTTTACTAAAGCTCCCCATTGCCCTCCTTCTTCATACACTTTTCTAATCGCTTCCAAAAGGGGCTGTTTTATCTCTTGGGTTGCTCTTGTCTTCGCTTCAAAAGGAGAAAAGTCTCTATCAACAAGCTCTTCCTCTATCAAATTGAAGAATGACTTAAGGTCTGCAACTTTTACTTCAAAGATTGCGCTCCTCTTGCAGATTTCTTCCCACATTTCTGGGTAATGGAGTGCTTTTTTCCCTTGCTGAGCTTCTTGGAAAACCATAGTTCATCACCTTAAGGTATATGGGCTTATGTAATATTTAAAGCTTATTCTTATGCTCTTTGTACATCTCGGCAAGCTTTTTCTCATCTATAACTATCGAGAAGGAATATACAGTGGTTCCTTTTTCAGGCTTTTCAGAGGTCTCTACTCTAAAAGGCAACCCTCGGTTGGCAAGTTCTTTGTTAAGTTCGTTGATGTCCCCTCCTTTTTTATCAACTTCATTAATAACCTCCTTAAATGAGCTTATAACACCATCAGCAAATGAGTACCACCTGCTTCTTTCTTCCAAGGGAAGGTTGGGTTTGTGTTTTAGAGAATGTTCAAAGTAATCAGTATCAGTGCTGTAGAACATTTTATCAGAAGAAGGGAGCTGACAAAAGGCTCCTTTACCTTGGGAGCACATGCTATCGGTAGGTTTGGGAATTGACCTGCTGCATATATTGGTGAGTTGTTCATTAGTTCTTGATTTATCCTCATTTTCAACCTTTGGAACTGGCATTACTATCACCCCCTATATAGTATACATGTGGCCTGCTTATTTAAAATTATTTGCAACAACAGCAGCCCTTTCCGTGCTTCTTCTTATCTTTTTTCTCCTTTTTTGCCATATTTTCACCTCCTTTTAGCTTCTTCTGGAAGCTTTACTTCAAAAGGAACAAAAACCTCTCCTGGCTTGTTTAACTTGTGCATACTATTTATTCTATTAATTTCCCACTTTAGTTTGTCGGCCCAGTAGCCGTATCGCTTATCAGCCCCTTCTTTTTTCCCTTCTTCATAAGTCTTGCTTATTATGTTCTCAAGCCTCCTCATAAAAGCGTCTGCCTCTTGCATCTCCATAGTTGTTTTTAACATTATATGTTTTAATATGTTTTGGATAGCAAAAGAATAGGTATTAAAAATACAAAGGGAATCTATTGTTATGGCTTTGCTTAAAGGGTTCTCGGCTTTCATAGAAAGCGTTATGGGAGCAGTAAAAGGAAGGCTTGAGCCAGCTGAGGAGCAGAGGCTCAAAAGGCTCCTTGAGAGGATAGGCAGGAAGAACAAGGTAATAGCCAGTGGCTTGGTAAGGGCGCTTAAGGAAGGCGGGGCATCTAAAGAAGACCTGAAGAAAGTGCTTATACTCTTAGAGAGGGCAGACCACAGGATAATGAATGATGCAGAGCCCTTCATGGCTAATGAGGAAAGGGAATTCAAGGAGATTCTGGAAAAGGCAACGCTTCCGCCTAATGTATTCTACAAGATAAAGTTTGGGCTTGATGAAATGGTCAAGTATGAGATAGTGGACCTCTTGGCAAAGGAAGTAAGCGGCATTTCCATGGAGGCTGAGGAGAAGGTTGTAAGTTTAGGCAAGGAGACTGAAGTGGAAAGGACCCAAGCAAAGGAAGAGGAGAAAAAGGATAGGAAGACGATTAATCCATGAAAATAAAGCTCACCCCTGCAATGTGCTACCTGCTTGGGCTTTGGAGGTCAAAGAAATCAACAAAAGGGTTTGGTATAAGGGGAAGAAAAGGAGTTGCTGCTTTTGTTGAAGAATCAATAAAGCAAGGTATAACTGAGAAGGGGAAGGTGCTCTACGACGGCTCTGAGGTTTTCTTCTACAACAGCAAGTTCCTGAAATTCGCGCAGGAGTTCGAGAGCGAAATAGACAAGAGGCTGAAATACCTGAACGACTATGCAGCAAACTATTTTGCAGGTGTTTTTGATGGCACAGGCAAGATAACAGAAGATGGAAAGGTACTCATAAGGAAAGACCCTATTGACCAGGGCATCCTTTTGAGGCTTGGCTTTTTCACCAGGCCTGTTGGAAAGGACCTAATGGTGCTTAAGCCTAAGAATTTTCTTGAGTTTATAAGCAAATGGAGGAGATGCAATGAAGCTGAAGCTAATAAAGAACCCAAAAAAGAGATGGGCTGAGCATATTTTGAAAAAGGTCAGGGAAGAGGCAGTGAGAAGAGGGTGGCAGGTTGTTGGAGGTGGTGCTGACGCAACCATAGTCATAGGAGGGGACGGGACTTTCTACTACCATAAGGAAGAAGTGGAGGGGCAGGTATTCTCCATAGGCAGCGAGCATAGCTGGCTTGGGGTTCCATATAAACGCTGGAAGGATGTTTTCGACAGTAAAAAATGGAAGGAGTACTTAGTCAAAGGCATTGATGTTTATGAAGGGACGAAGAAGGTGGGATGGGCAATAAACGATGTTTACCTGAGGGCAAGGGACACTGTTGTGCGCATCAAAGTAACCTGCGGGGCTAACTACTCCTTCATAGGCGATGGCATAATTGTATCAACCCCGATAGGAAGCACTGCCTACAACTTCTCCTGCGGCGGCCCCTTGCTTGACTGGGGGGTAAATGCATTTGCAATAACAGGCATAGCTCCACACCTGCGAGCATTCCTGCCTGTTGTATATAAAGGTAATGTAAAAATCTCATGGGAAGGAAAGGGTGATATTTTCCTTGATGGGCAGAGGAAAACAATTAAAAAGAATAGCATTTTATTAGTAGAAGGCAGACAGCTGAGGATGATGAGGTATGCTTACAAGCGCGATTAGAAGGGCATATTATAGTTTTGTCAACAGGCCAATAGAGCCGCTGAAGGCGATCCTTTACTACACCGCTTTCTCTGCTTTTGCGTTGCTAAGCCCAATAGGGGCAACAGTGCTCATCACTTACCTAATCTCAATGGCTGGTATCGATATATCTTCTGCAATCTACTTGATATATGTAATAGCTGCGATAATGCTTTTTGCAGGGGTGCTCCTGCTCAGCGGGTTCAAAGGGGCATTCGTGCATTCCCTTTACACAGGGGATATTGTAAAGGCAAAGGAATACATAAGGTATTCGCTTGTGCACCTGCAGGACTTCCTAACAATATCGATAATAAAGTCATTGCTGCATTCAGTAGTGCTTGCGCCAACGCTTGCCCTCTACTACTTTGTATTGCCTGATTACCTTAATATCCTATTCCTCATTATAAACGTTCCAATAATAGTGCTAATAGAGCTTTTCTTTGCCTTTTCTTACATATCAGTGGCACAAGGCCAGAAGCCCATAAAGGCAATAACGGATTCAATGAATGTTGTCAGGCTGAAAGCTCCTGATGCAGTGCCTGCTTTCATCATATACGCAGGCATATACCTAACAAGGGCAATACCCTTGTTCAACATATTCAGCCACTTCATACTTTACCCCATAGGGTACAAACTTCTTATAGAGATTTACAAAGGTTAGTTAGCTGGGTATGCCAAAATCCTTTTTTATCCTGCTGATTCCTATACCTACAACTAGCTTACCAAACCTTGGCCCCTTTTCCTTACCTATCAATGATTGGTAAAGCAGTGAAAAAAGAGCTGATTTGTCCATTGACCTTTTCTCTGCAAACTCAAAAACGCTATTGTGGACTGTTAATGGGTCTGCATCGTTTTTAAGCAAGGCGAAGAAGGCCCTGCTCACTTCTGTAGGGCTTGGCTTGTACTCAACCCTGTACTGCTCAGGGACAAGCCCCCTTTTCACCCATTCTGCATAATACCTGTCCATCCATGTTCCGCTTGAGCCATTTACCTGGAATGAAATAACCCCTGAGTAGATGTCTGGTATCTGCCTCCCACCACTAAGCTTTGCTGCTATTGCTTTCTTCAGTTCGCTTTTGTTGGTTGGCTCCTTCTCAAGCGCCCTGTTGTAATCGTCTGCAAACTCCATTATCCTCTCCATGCTCGTGACTATGTCCTTGTTCTCATGCAAATCAGGCCTTAGGAGCATGTACTTTATGAGCTCAGGGGGCACTAGCTTAAGGAGGTCGCTTGCGCCCATGCCAATGCCCTTTGACTTGGAATACTTCCTGCCGTTGAAAAGTATGAAGCCATACTTGTAGCCTATTGGCGGCTCTGCCTTGAATACCTGCCTGAAGATTTCAACCAAGGTGTCCCTGCTGCCTCCTTTTGTAAAATGGTCCACGCCTGCTCCTTCAATGGAAGTGCCGAAGTAGTGCTGCCAGGCAGGCCAGTGGAGCCTCCAGGTGAGCTTGTAATTGTGCTCTATGAGCATATCCTTCCCCCTGTAGCCGCACCCTTTTGTGTAACCAGCATCTCTATCGCATATATACTCATAGTCGCTCTGAGTTAGCCTAAGCACCCTTGTTGTTGCTATCCTACCGCAGGATTTGCATATGGGCATTATTATTGACCACTCATCAGGCAGCTTCCTCATGCTTGTTGCCTCTATGATTTCCCTTACCTTCTTTTCCTGCCCAATGTAAAGCCGGGCGTAGTAGTCAAAAACCCCTGCCTTGTAGAGCTCGTTTGCTCTCTCTATCTTGACATGCTCAAAAACACCCAGCTCTTTCATTACTGCAATGGCGTCCTGAAGGTAGTATTCCCCAAAGGAGGTGCCTTTGTAAGGCACATTGCATAGGGGCTTGCCAAGGTGCTCATTAAGCCAATCAGGGCAGCCAACAGGCACTGAGTCAAATGCATCAAGTATGTCTGCAACAAAGTAGAACTCTGCTTTCTTCCCCTTGGTGATGAGCTGCTTCTTTATTGAGTAGGGGTAGAAGAATTCGCATACTGTGCCCAAGTGGGTAGGCCCTGAGGTTGTCATCCCTCCTGAAATTACGTATGGCTCCTTTTTCTCCCTTGCCACCTCATCTGCAAGCTGCTCGCTCCAGTGGGAATGCTCCATAGCCATAGTTGAGCGCCTTGTTTTAAAAACTATATGAAGCCCTTTTCTTTCAGGGCTTTCAATGTGCCGGATGTTGCCAGAGGCTTGAACCCTCCAAGCACAAGCACACCTATTGCCTGTTTGTACTTAGTGTGGTTGAACCTTATTACAAGCTTTGGGGAAGAAGCTATCACCTTCGGCATTAGCTCTGAAAGGCCTAGGTAGCCGAATGCCTCTTGAAGCAAGGCCAATGCCTTCTCGCTGTCGCCTTTTTCAAATGCAACATACCTTTTCCTGGCTTTCTCCATAAGCCATTAAATATGGCTTCCTTATAAATAGATTATGGAGCTTCACATACCGCGCGAGCTTAGGAAGCTGAAAAGGGCTACTGCTGTTGTGCTGCCAAAGGATTTTGGCCTTATGGCTGGCTATGCAATGATAGACAAGAGCAAGGTTGTGCTTGAGGCAGGCACAGGCACAGGATTCCTCTGCTACATGCTTTCAGGCATTGCAAAAAAAGTGGTAAGCTATGAGGAAAGGCCTGAGTTTTATGAGAACGCAAAGAAGAACCTTGCCGGAAGGAAGAATGTTGTGCTAAGGAATGCAAGCATAGAAAAGGCAAAGGAGAAAGCAGATGTCATAATCCTAGACATGAAGGACGCCCCGCTTATGGTGCCAAAGCTCGTGAAAAACCTTAAGAAAGATGGAATGATGGTTGGCTACCTGCCAAACGCAGAGCAGATCTCTGCTTTTGCAAAGGCATGCAGAAACAGCGGGGCAAAGGATGTGTTCGTGGTTGAATCAATAGTAAGGGACTTCCAGACCGAGCCAGGGTTCAGGCCCTTCCACATAGGGCTCATGCACACCGCTTACCTTTGCTTTGCTAGCTGGTGAGCTGGTAGACACAGGCATGCTCCTTGCAGGCAACGGGCTGCATGCCTGCGATCCTAACTATTGCGCTCTCCTCAAATCCATTTGCATCAACGAGCACTCTGCCGTTGAAAAGCGAGAGAAGCTTTGTCATTGATGCCTTGCCCACAAAAGCCTTTCCTCCTGCTGTATATACATCAGCATCGCTTGCAAGGTCACCTGAATACTTTACAATATATAGATAGTAGTCATTGTAGTAAAACCTTATGCTGCTTTCAGTGTCATCTCTAAACAAGAACATAACATTCCTAGGCTTCGCCTTCCTGAGCGATTCAATTGAGATTGCAATGCTCCCTCCTTTTGGAGGCGATGTAACGTCCACTACATCAGCATCCTTGCCTGCATAGAACTTGTAGGCGCCTGGATACCCCACAATCATGTCTGGCTTGTACTCGGCAAAAATCTCAAGGAGCTCGTGCTCAGGGACATCTATACCCATTATTGCAGGGGATGCTGCAAGCATTGCAGCAGTGAAAATAGCAAAAAGGAAGAATAAGTGCATGGCATCCAGGGAGGAAAAGCGAAGGATTATGAAGAACATGAGCGCTGAAAGCGCTGCTATGCTGATTGATGCCTCCCCAAACATCAACATAGAGAAGCCAATAGCCCCTAGGACTGCATTCTGGTCCTTATGCTTGTACTCAACAGGGAAAAGCGCAAGCGCAGGAAGGGATGCAGGGAATATGAAACAAAGTAGCGCAAATGCCAAGCTGAACAAAGAGGTAAAACCTGCAAGCCCGTATGCAGCAAGCGGCACGCCTGCTAATGAAGGGGCAAATGAAGGGTATGAGAAAATAAGGCCTGCAGCACCTAGCAAAGGGATTAGCTCTATAATTTTCTTGCCTTCAAGGTACCTCTTTATTGGGATTGCGAGTGTTAGAAGTGAAAGTGGGCTTGCATACAATGCAAGGAAAACCGGCACAACTGCAGCGATTGGTATGTGTATAAAAGCAACTGTTGCCAAAGAGGCAAAGAAAAGCGAGACAACAGCCATTGGCTGCTCAACAAAAAGCGCTGGGGCTAGGAAGAAAGGGCACAATAGGAGAAGGCTGAATGTGAAGGCCTTCTGCCTATCCATTGCCTTGCCTGCTGCATACTGGGTAAGCATCACCGATGCTGCGAAAAGAAAGAAGAAAGCATGCCTTGCAAGCTCAGGCAACGAGTTGCTTGCCATGAAAAAGAAGCCCTGCTCTGAAGGTGCTGGATTGGCAAAAAAATACAAAGCACCCAAAAGCAAAACTGTAAGCGCGTAATACTTCATTTTTTCGACCTCATCTTGGCTAATATTTCCTTGGCCTTTTCAACAGAAACTGCCTTAAGCTTAACGAGCTCCTCTGCAACGCCTTCTGCCTCTTCTGGGGAAGCGCCAGCAGAGAGGGCAACGCTCCTTGCATGGAGCTTCATGTGCCCCTTCTGTATGCCTTCAGTGGAAAGGGCATAAATGGCTGCAAAATTCTGCGCAAGCCCTACAGAAGCCATTACCTCTGCAAGCTCCTTTGCCTTTGAAACCTTTAGGATCTTCAAGTTGACCTGCGCAACAGGGTTTGCTGATATTGTGCCCCCAACAGTTGCAACTGCAAGCGGGAGCCTTATCCTTCCCCTTATGCCGCTTCCCTCCCTCTCATATGAAGTAAGGCTTGTGTAGCCGTCCATTGAGGCATAGGCATGCGCACTTGCCTCAACAGCCCTCCAGTCGTTGCCAGTGGCTATTGCAACTGCGTCTATGCCGTTCATTATGCCCTTGTTGTGAGTGGCAGCCCTAAATATGTCGTGCTTGGCAAGTTCGTACGCCTCTATTATAGGCTCTGGGTCAACCTCCCAGTAGGCAGTCGCCTCCACCATCCTCCTCAACGCAAGGTTGGTGAGTATCCTCAGCCTCGCCTTTGCGCCTGATACCTCTTCAAGAAAAGGCGCAATCTCTTCCATTGCGGTGTTTATGGTGTTAGCACCCATGCTGTCCGCAACATCTATTGCAAACTCTGCTATTGCCATCTCCCCAATCCCTGTCTTTACCTTCCTGAACCAGCACTCCCTGAAGCCTCCTCCATGCCTTGCCATCCTCTCAGTTGCCTTTGCAGCCCTTTCCCCAATTTCCTCCTTTGCTTTTTCCAGCAAGGCAATTGCCTTTCCAGCATCCCCTATGAGCTGCACCTGCCCGATCATCTCGCTGCCCACTGCTTTTGCAGAAAAGCCTTTTGGGAGCGCCATCTTTGCTGCCTTGCTTGCAGCAGCGATTACAGACGGCTCTTCTATTGCCATTGGCACCACCCTCTCAACCCCATTGATTACAAAATTTACTGCAAACCCTAAAGGCAAGGTAAATGTTGAAACAACATTCTCAACCATTTTGTCAGCCCTCTTAACCCCGAGCCCTTTCCTAAGGATTGAAACCTCTTCTTCGCTAAGGCCTGCATATTCCTTTATTGCTGAAAGCCTCTGCTCAACTGAGAGCTTGTAGAATCCTGAAAAATTCATAGCTTCACCAAGGTGCTTGATGCCTCTGCAAGGAGCGAGGCTATCTTCTCTGAATTTGCCCTTATCTGCTGCGCTGCCTTCTCTATGCTCAGGAAGTATTTTTTCCCCTTTTTCTCTATAAGCCCTGCCTCCTCCATCCTCTTAATATGGTAGTAGACATTCTTCTCATTTATCCTTCCCTTCAGGCGTGCAACTATCTCAGATACCTCCAAGCCCTCTGCTGAGGCTATCTCTGCTATTATCTCCAGCGCCCCTGTCCTGCTCTCGTTCCTTGAGATGAGCCCTAGAGAGAGCAGGAGCCATCTCAAGAGCGATTCCTTGGTAAGCTTTGTGCTTTGGCTCAGCGGTATGAGGCGCAGGGTGAACTCCTTTTCTATTCCCTGTGCTTCAGGAATCATACCTTTCTTTTGGGCAACTCTTTTTAAATGGTTTTGCCAATCTAATTGCATGAGGTTCTACCATTTTGCTTTTGTTGCGCTCCTTCTCCTCTATGGGTGCGTGCAGCAGCAAGCAGAGCAAGAGCAAGAGAAGCCTTTTGTGGTTGAGCCGCTTGGCTACCCCCAGGTGCTCAAGAATGCCTCTTCAGAAGAAATATATTCCCTTTTTGCAACAGTGAATTCCAACTACTGCAGGGGGATTGAAAGGCTGGCAGTAGATGAGTATGGCATGATAGTTTCCTATTCCTGCAGCGAAGGGGAGGGCACTCCAATAACAGAGAGGGAAGCGGTTGAGGAGGCAATGCGCTTCGCTTTCCAGAACAACTATATAACTTATGTAGACAAGAAGCCTGTGCTTCTAAGGGTAACGCCAGCAGGCACAGGGCTCACTGTAATCTTCGCAAAGCAGCTTTATTCTGGGATTCCTGTTGAGAACACCAACATAATAGCGCTTGTGAAGAAAAGGGCTGACGGCTCCCTTTATGTAGAGTATTTTGAGGGCCATTGGCACCATGTAGACATCCACCAAACAGTGGCCATTACCAAGGAGGAGGCGATTGCAAAAGTGAATGGAAGCATAATGGTTGACGAGAATGGCGTGCACAGGGAGGTATTTGAAAAGGACATAACCAACGCTTCGCTGGTCATAAAGCCCAGCGGCCCAGGGATAAGGGTTGCATGGAAAGTGATGCTATCCTTTGGCTGGAACGGCTACGTTGATGCAATAGATGGAAGCCTTATAGCTTTTGAAAGGGCCAGTGGCATAGACCCCTAGCCCTTTTTTTAAAGCCCTTAATAGAAAGTGGTTTGGGCAGGGCCCTGGCTTTCGCTCTGCCACACCTTCCACCTGGCTGCCTAACCTCTAACCTCCTTCTTTTCCCTTCCAAGCGCTTTTTAAATGGTTGCTTACAAAACCCTTTGATGGAAGTAGTGTTGGCCCTTGATGACTACAACGACATCTTCGACGACTTCGACATCAGGCCCTACAAGGAAAGGGCAATATCAGTTGACTTCAGGGAGGAACTCCAGAGGAGGATATCAAAGCTCGGGTGCGAAGAGAGAATAGGCATAGTGCTTACCCTGCCAAGGTACAAGCGGATTCGCACTGATGAGAAAATTATTGCAAGGCGGCTCAGGGCATATTTTGAAGACCGCTATGTTATGTACAGCGCAAGGAAGCACAAGAGCTGGGCGAAGACAGCCCTGTTCATAATGCTTGGGCTGGCATGCTTGGCTGCATCTTTTTACATAAGCAGCATAAGCGAGCTGCTTTCAGAATACCTGATAATAGGGGTTTACTTTTTCACCTGGCAGGGGCTTGATGAATTCATATACAGCTACCCAAAAATAAGCAGGAGGGTTGAACGCTATAGGTGCATGAAGGAAGCCCACATACGCTTTTCTAATGAAGAGAACTATGAGGGCTAGCCATCACCATTCTCCTTTTCTTTCTGTGCCTTTCTTTTCTTCTCTTCTTTCACATAATCCAAAACCCTTGATACCCTAATGCTTTCCCTGTTGTACCTAGCAGGGTCTTTCTTCTTAAGGGCTTCCATGTAATCTGAATAGAAGTGCTCCTTCAATACGCCAAGCGCAAATGATGCCACCTTCCCATCCCTTTTTATGTAATCCTTAAGCAATGCCAATGTTGGCTGAAGGTCATTGCCTGCCTCCTCTCTCAGCATATTTTTGAACAAGCGGCATATTCTGCTTGTTCCTATCCCTCTATTTAGCATACACGCCAAAGACTCTTCTGCCAGCCATCTCGTATTAGATGAGCCAAGGGCTGGAAGAAGCAAATGCAAATGCCCTTCATCGCCTATTGCCCCTAAGCCCAATATAGCAGCCTTGGCTTTTTCATGATCGCCTGAAGAAAGCATGGCAATAATCTTGCTTGTTGCACCAGAAACATCCTCGCCCCTAATTGCAATCTCAAGAAGTGAGTCCCTTGCTTGGAACTTTATTGAATAGTCAAAATATCCAAGGAAATCAACGAGCATGGCAGCCTCCTTGCTTCCTCCTATAAGCCCAAGGGCATAGATTGCTGCTTTCTTCCTGCTGTTGTCTGAGACAAATGATGCTTCAGTAAAATAGCTAATCGCACTGCTTTTTTGGAAGCCCTTTTCTATCATTTTTAGGAGGGCAAGCGAAGAGCTATTGCGCGCCTCTTTGTCCTGAAGGCCAATCTCTATTATCCTAAGGTCCCATAGCTTCTTTTTTGAAACCATCCTCTCCAATATCCTTTCCTTCTCTTTATTATTAGCCGATTTGAATTTGCGCATCAGGGCATCTTTTCTTGCCTCAAGCCTGGCCTCCAGCCTCTCTTCTATGAGCCCTTTCAGCCTATGGAAAAGGCTCCTTTGCTCGCCTCTCTCTTCCTTAAAAACCCTCTTATTTTTTTCGCCTTTCATTTTGCCCCTATATATTTTAGATAATGCTTAAAAAATTTAGCTACATAGCAGCTGCAAAAATAAATAAAAGTATGCCTGGGTTTATTATGCGCCTAAAGGACAAAACTTCCAAAGAAAGCAAGCAAATGGAAAATGGCTGCAAAGGAACAATAATGCCAAAGGAGGAGGAAAGGAGGTTTGGCAAGGAAGAGGCCATCCGAAGGGTAGTTAAGGCAATAAAAAAAGGATTTGAAGACACCGAGGCATTTGAAGAATTAATGAAGCTCAGCAAAGCCAGCTCAGGCAATT
This sequence comes from Candidatus Anstonellales archaeon, assembly GCA_038890615.1. Classification (GTDB taxonomy): domain Archaea; phylum Micrarchaeota; class Micrarchaeia; order Anstonellales; family J096; genus JAWAFI01. The sequence continues at coordinate 206,519 of JAWAFI010000001.1, forward strand.
CAAAAGAAGAGTTGGTGTTTGCAGAGAAAGGCAATGGAAAGATGGACCTCAATAAGATGGTTGAAAGCATAGCCAATGGCCTTGACATAAATGCCAAGGATGGCGATATGCCTCTTCTCATAAAAGCTGTTTTGGGCAACCAGAAAGATGTAGTCAAGCTTCTTGTAGAAGCGGGGGCAGCGCTATATGCATGCGATGACCAAAGAAGGAATGCATTGGCTCATGCATGCATTAAAGGAAACAGGGAAATGGCGGGTATACTGCTGAAAAAGATGGATTTTGTTGATAGCATAGATGGGTATGGCATGACACCCCTTATGTATGCTATAGAGAAGGAAGACTTAAAGATGGTTGAGATGCTTGTAAACGCAGGAGCCAACATAGCCCTGCAAAACAATGATTCCCTCAATGCACTTATGCAAGCTGCTGCAAAAGGCAATGTTAGGATGGTAAGATTTCTGATACAAAAAGGGGCTGAGTTGGAAAGCACTGACAGGGAAGGGAGGACGCCTCTCATCCATGCTGTGCTGAACAAAAAAAGGAAGGTGGTCAAAGCACTCCTTGAGGCAGGGGCAAACCCAAACCATATTGACGACTTCAAGAAAACCGCTCTTGGATATGCATCCATTCTTGGCGATGTAAGCTCAATAAGAAGCTTGGTAGATGCAGGGGCTGATGTTAAGATAAAAGACACCTTTAAGAGGAATTTGCTTTTTATGGCGATATCAGAAGGTCAAGAAAAGGCAGCATTGGAACTGCTTAAGAAGGGGGTAAACCCTTTTGAGAAAGATGAAAGCATGAGCACAGCGCTTATATCAGCTTCAGGTTATGGAAGCAAAAAAGTGGTAAAAGCACTGCTAAAGAAAGGGGTGAGCGTAAATGACAGTGATTACCTGAAGGCAACCCCTTTGATCAAGGCCTCAAGAAACGGGCACATAGCCATAGTAAAAATGCTGCTAAGGGCTGGCGCATCAGCAGATATGAAGAACTGCGATGGAAGGACAGCGCTCATAGAAGCAAGCTATGAAGGGCACCATAAAGTTGTAAGGGAGCTCTTGAAAGCAGGGGCAAACCCAAACGAAAATGACTTTTACGGCAGAAGCAGCCTTTATTATTCGTCTGCAAATGGTTTTTACAAGGTAGCAAAGGAGCTGCTTAAGAGCAGAAAAATAAATCCAAACATATGCGATTCAAATGGAACAACCCCGCTTATGAAAGCGGCCTATGAAGGAAATGTCAAGATCATAAATATGCTTGCTGGAAGGGGCGCTGATTTAGAGAGAAAGGATGCGCATGGGCGCACTGCCTTGTTCTATGCAATAGAAGGAGGAAAGAAAGAGGCATTGAAGGCACTGCTAAAAAATGGCGCAAACCCTAATGCAGAAGACAAGGTAGGAAAAACCGCCCTGATGTTTGCTGTATCAAGAAAATCAGCTGAGCTAGCAAGAATCCTGATAAAGGCAGGGGCTGATGTGAATGCAAAGGACATAAAGGGCAAAAATGCTCTTATGAGGGCTGCCCTTTATGGCCATCTTGAGATACTGCTAGAGCTGTTAAAGGCAGGGGCTGATGTGAATGACCAGGACATCTACTTAGTGGATGCGCTGATGCACGCAACGCATGAAAAGAACCTGGAATGCATGAAAGCGCTCCTGGAAGCAGGCGCAGACCCAAACCAAAAGGACATAAAGGGAAGGACTGCCCTTACGATAGCAGTCAAAACAGGGTATTTTGAAGGGGTTGAGCTCCTTCTCAGCAAAGGGGCAGACCCCTACATAAAGGATGGGGAGGGCATAACTGCGCTGGATATGGCATATGAAAAGAGGACAATGGAGCTGTTCAAGAAGCATATGGAGAAGGTGCAGAAGGCAAAGGCAGAAAGTAAGGATATGGAGGAGGCGAAGACTGTGGAATACAAGAGGGATGAAGGGGAATGAGGGCTTTACCAAAGGCATTTGCAATTTTCTTTGTTTTGCTGTTTTTAGGGTGCACGCAGACGCCTGCAGAAGAGATAAAGCCCTATGATGAGGCAGCAGTGAAGAGATGCGAGCCTGGGGTTTACAAGACAATAAGCGACGATGGGGGCATAGACACCTACATAAAGGTTGAAAGCATAGGGGACAAGTGCAGGTTTGAGCTTAGGTTCAACACAACAATAGTATGCCTTGAGTCCCTTGGGCTGAGGAATGTGGATAAGATGAGCTGCGTTGCAGACAAGTCAGTGCTGCAGCAGGAGGGTAGGATGGTGTGGAAAACCAGCGGGGCTGAGCTCCAGCCACCGAAGCAGTACATAGACCTTGGCATTGGAGGGCAGGTTGAGGTGCCTGCGCTTCCAATAGCCCTCAGCTGCAGGCAGGTATGCAAGGAGTGATGGGCTTATCAATTGCTAGCCGCAGAGGCACTATATTCGCTTGCATAGATTGAGAAAGCAGCAGTTAGCGCATTTCCTCTTATGATCTGTTGGTTCTGGAATTGATTCTTGCCTTGCTATTCTGTCAATTTGACCTAGAATGTTCTTGAACTCCTCTATTCTAACTGAGTTGATAGGAACCTTTAGAACATCGTTTGTTTTTAGAAATTTGATATAAGCAGAAGGAACGTAAAAGCCTAATTTTTCCAGTATAAGATGCGCTTCTCCTATGCATTGGTACTTTATTGATCGGAATAATGATTTTGGTCTGTTCATATTTTTAACTTGAATTGGATACGCTTCAGCAACAGCATAGTTAATGGCAACGCAGTCAATAACCGTAAGGAAGTGGAGTTTTTCATCTTTCAGGAAAACATTGTAATGCTTTTCAAGATTCGGGAATTCCTTGATTATCTTGGTTCTTTTGGAAGCTTGGGTAAATTTTTCATGTATTCTTCTCCCTTCAAATTCCTTGACTGTGGTCTTCTGAGGAATTTTAAGAACGTGCTCAAAATATATTATCCGTGGGCAAAAGCTGAAATTAAGTACGTCGCGTGCAGTGTAAAAACCTTCTTGGTTCATCAACTCACCAATTCAAATTCCTTGTCTTTTATTCTTTCTTCATCCAAATGGCCTATGATTATTTTAGAGGCAAAACATTCTTTGCAACTTGGTATCAAAAAAACTGCAGAGCGCTAAGAAATGGAAGTAGGGATGCAACTTGATGACGGCGATGAGATAAAAATATATGAGGGGGTTGCAGAGCGCTAAGAAATGGAAGTAGGGATGCAACACGATGAATGTGCATCGCTTGAACTCATAGAGATAGAGTTGCAGAGCGCTAAGAAATGGAAGTAGGGATGCAACTAGAGAAAGCGGAAGACTAATTTTTTTTTAAAAAAAGTTGCAGAGCGCTAAGAAATGGAAGTAGGGATGCAACTTCCAATGAGCAAGCCTGCCTCTTCATTATATCCGCTTGTTGCAGAGCGCTAAGAAATGGAAGTAGGGATGCAACTAATTATTTTAAGTAAATTTCTTCCCAGTTTTTTTCGTTGCAGAGCGCTAAGAAATGGAAGTAGGGATGCAACGAATACCAAGGAGTCCATATGTGCGCTGGTATTATCAGTTGCAGAGCGCTAAGAAATGGAAGTAGGGATGCAACTCATTTCTTTGGGATGTAGTGCTTAGACTTCTCCTTACTCTCCTCCTTCGCCCCGCATAGCAGGTCAACAAAGAGAGATGGATGGACTACTGCATTTATAGTGTAAACCTTTACTTCAGGCCCTAATAAAGAAGCGTCTGTCTCTTTGCGGTATTCTTTTGTTAGTTTTCCCTCTAGCTCTCTCTCCTTAACCAGCCCAGGCGTCATGGTTGTATAGTCCACGCCGTCAAAAGGTCCCCTGCTTCCTCTTTTGTAATCGCCAAAAAACCTAACCTCCTCTGCCTTATTGTCTAGAATTATATTGTACATTATTATGGGGTTGAAAGTAATGTTAGCTTGCGATTCAGCATCCTCCTTAGCAGAGGGAAAGAACTGGGTGCCATAGACAATTCTCAGAACTGGCTCTCCTTTCTCAGTAGCAGTAAAGTATACGTACATGTTGTCCACAGTATTATTGCTAAGCTGCAGCTCGCTCCTTGCTGCCACCTGCCTTAGCGGCAGTGCGTTAGGGGAAAACATGGAAGTAAAAAATCTCCCTGTAGCTCCAGCAGGTATAGTCATCTCAACTAGCCTGTTTGTATGTTGGGTCAGAAGAGCCTCTTCCATAAGCTTCATTAACTCCCTCCCAGCTAATTTTAGGTATCTTAAGCCACTCTCATTTTGAATTGCTTCTATGCCACTGCGCTTCTCTGAAGAACCGTATAGCAAATCCACTGTAAATTCAAGCAGCCTTGCTGCCTCAGGATTGGCTTTGTAGAAACCTATAGTGTCCTTTATAATCCTTTCAAATATTTTCTCATTTTTGCCTGCAGTAAGGGAGAAACTGACATCACTCGCCTTAAGCTCCTTAGGCTTTAGGCTTGCACACACCGTAAGGATCCTTTCAGGATCCTCAAAACGCCTAATGGTAAGTGTTGACTCTGTGTTATACTCAAAAAGGTAGAGGCCTGGCTCAAGGCGGGCTTTTTTGTATTTGGTAACCTGGCTGCCTTCAGTTGCCACATTCTCCTTCCCAACAATTATTTCCATGGGCTCTTTTACATAGAGCACAGAACCATAAACCTTCTTTGAAACCGGCTTCTTTTCCACTCTAGGCAGGCCTCCATATTCCATAAATTTTCTTACGTCTTCTGAAATGTTACCCCCGAATTTAAAATCTGCAGTCTTCCTTACTATCTCGTCATAAGGCCTTAACTCCTTAGGTACTTCGTTTTCTTTATCAGCTTTTTTGCCTTCTAGCTTCATTGTCTCACCTATATTTATCTTTTTTCACACTTTTTAAAAAACTTCCCCAAAAAGAGCATGGACTCTGGGGGAGTCGCACCCCCGGCCTCTCGCATGCCAAGCGAGCGCTCTGCTGCTGAGCTAAGAGCCCTTTTTATTTTTAAGGGATATACTTATAAAGAATCTTTTATAAACCTATTTCATGCTCTTGAGCAGAAGCGAGATACTTGAGGAGATGGCAAAGGGCGAAATAAAGATAGAGCCTTTTGAGCCTGGGCTTGTCGGGCCTGATGCAATTGACTTGAGGCTTGGAAAAAAGTTCATGGAGCTTAGGAAAGCAGATAAGCCCATTGATGCAACACGCATACCAAAAGACATATACACAGAGCCTATAGAAGCCCCAGAAGGTTATGTGCTCAAGCCGAATACGCTTGTGCTTGGCACAACCTTAGAGGCAGTTTCGCTTTCAAACAGCATATCTGCGCAGCTGGAAGGAAGGTCATCTTTAGGGAGGGCAGGGATATTGGTGCACATGACTGCAGGAATAGTCCATGCAGGGTTTGGCAAAAAGGAGCCAAGCACTCTCACTTTGGAGATATACTCTGTAAACCCAAACCCTGTTGTTGTGAAGCCTGGCATGAGGATAGCCCAGCTAAGCTTCATGAGGCTGGGGAAGGAGGCAGAGAAGGGCTATGATGAGATAGCAGGAAGCAAGTACATAGCCCAAAAAGGGCCTTTGCCCCCGGGTGAGGACAGTGGACTTTGAGGCATTCAAGCGAAAGGAAGAGGAAAAGCCGCCTGCCTTGAAAAGGAAGCTTCCTGAAATGGTTCCTGACATAGAGCACATAGAGATAAAAAGGCTTTCTGTTGCTGATGTGGAGGAAGCAACGCTTGTGCTTAGGAAATGCACTGTGGAAACCAATGAAGATGAGGTTAGAGGGATAATAAAGGAAGGCCTAAGCTATGGCGCTTATGTTGACAGGATGCTTGTTGGGGTTGGGCTGGCTTGGGTTGCATCATACGACCCTAAGAAAAAGGCGCTGAGAGGAGACCATAGGAATGCAGCTTATGTAGAGGAGGTTGTAGTGTTGCTCCAGTATGAAGGCAAAGGCATAAGGAACAAGATCCTCCAAGCAATAGAGAATGAAGCGCAGGCAAAGGGGCTCAGCTACACTGTTGCCCTAATAACCCCAGGGGTCCCTGAAAGCAGCGAGAGCAGCGTAACCCACTATGGGACAAAAACAGAGAAGGTGCTTGTGCAGAGGGGCTATGAGTTGAACAAAACACCAGAAGGGATCCTTGCTGTCAAGGATGTAACTTACTCAAAAGAAATAAAATAAGCAAAAGAAGCCAAGCAGCAATGAAAGCCCCGAAGGCAGCAACCAATAAAATTAAACCATTATTCTCTTCTTTATTTTCTTCTTTAAGAGGGATGCCTTGGAACAGCTTTTCAGCGCTGTTTGCGTTCTCAAGCCAAAGAATGGCATCCTCTTTGTTCCCATTGGCCAATGCGTAGGCAGAATAAGAGTAATAAAGCTTTCCTATCTTGCTTTGGAAGCTGCCATTGCTTAAATTGCCTGTTGCATTTGATTTGGCATAGGCAAGCTCATAGTATGCAGAAACATTGTGGCCGTCCTCAAGAAGCTTGGATATTACAGCAGAATAAAAAGGATCATCAATGCCAGAGGTGTCAACCTCAACTGCTGATTCATCAACCTCAGCCCCTTCGCCTCTTGAAACCAGCTTCTTTGCAGCAAGGCACCACATATATGCATTCCCCATCCTAACCCTCTCCCCTATCCTATCCTCCTCATTCAGAGGAAGCTCATCAAGCGCTTCCTTTGCCCTGTAAAGCCGCACAATAGCAAAGGCATTCCCCTCAAAATTGCTTTCTGTAAGTGGATATACCTGCACAGAGGATATGCATCCCTCTATCTCTGCCTTTATCTCCTCCCTGCTTCTGTTAAGGTTCTTTATTGCATAGAGCGTTGAAGCCCCTGAAAACGCCTCGTTGGCAGCAGGCAGCACGTAGCCCCTTGAAAGCAGCTCCTCCTGCCTCTTTATCTCTTCCTTGTAGTAATCGCGGAGCTCAGCGCTTGACAGCCCGTCAGCAAGCAGCTCCTCCTGCGCCATAAGCATGCGGGCAACAGAGGAGAACTCGTTTTCCTCGTAAGGAATGGGTTCGTAATCAGTTGAAAGAAAAGGCAATGTTTTGTTTGGGGTTGTATTGTTAATTACTATATCAACCAGCTCTGTAAAATCCTTGGCTTCTGTGAAGTCTATGCCAAGCTCCATAAGGGCAGCCCTCTCTCCGTTTGAAAGGCCTCCTGCAATGAACGGAAGCCCTGCATCATTTGCTGCTTTGGCTTTCTCAAAAATGCCCCCCACTGCGCCTATTGAGGAATCATTCCTTATTGTGCCTGTTATTACATAATTTTTTGGCAAGGGAGTGTCTGAAAGGGCGCTGTAGAATGCGAGCGCAAAAGCAGCGCCTGCTGAAGGGCCATCAACAGTGCCCATTGTCTGCACGTATACCTTCACCCTGCAAGAGTTGCCGGCCTTCATTAAGGCGATTGCGTATGCTGACTGGATGGACCTCTGTACTGTTTCCCCGAAAACAGGGTCAATCTTTAGAAGTATCTCAGGGGCCCCTGGCTCTGCCTCAACCCTTATGCGTATTAGCTCGCCCTTCCCTCCTGTGACAGAAGGGGCTATAACCTCTGCATCAGAGCAGGAGTAGAGCGTGCCAACAAAGAGCAAAAGGATCAGGAGCCCTCTCATCTTTGAATTACCCCGTATGCGAGCGAAAGCCCGAGCAGGATGGATGCTGCGACTGTTATCCCAACGCCGCTGGGCATGTCAATGAAAAACGATAGGGCAATGCCAGCAATGAAAGAGAGGAATGAAATTGCTATGGAAAGGGCAATGCTCCAGTTTAGGCCTTTCCTAAGCTGCATTGCAGCAACAGGGGGCAGCATTACAAGTGCAGAAACAAGTATTATGCCTGCTGCCTTGAGCGCTGAAACTATGCCAAGAGCAAACACCAAAAGCATAAGTGCATCAAGCCTCTCAGGGCTTATTCCTTCTGTTTTTGCTATCTCAGGGTTAACTGCAACAAGCATCATCTCCTTCTTTTTTGAGAAAAAGAAGAGGGCCACCAGCGCAGCGCAGGCATAGGCAAAGAGCACATCCCAAAAAGAGAGCGTAAAGAGCGAGCCGAAAAGGTATGAGATGATGTCCACGCCTGTTGCTCCTGCAATTATTAGAAGCATAATCCCTGCTGAAAGCCCTGTAGGGAAAAGTATGCCTGCAGCGCTGTCTTCGCTCACCCCAAGAAGCCTCCTCAAATAAGGGAGCATTGACGCGCCAAATGCCCCTGCTATTAGGGCTCCTATTGTGTAGGGTATGCTAAGCAGGAGGGAGAGCGCAATCCCAGCTATGCTTATGTGGGCTATTGCATCAACAACAAACGCCATCCTGCGCATTACAACAAAAACCCCGAGTATGCCAAGCGTAATCGCTATTGGAATAGAGACAAGAAGTGCGCGCTGCACGAACCCATAAGCAAGGATGCTAAAATCCATGGCTGTGCGCCACCCCCATGAAATTCTTTGAGTAAAGCCTTTTCAGGCCTGCCATGGTCATCTTTTGCGGGCTGCCGCAAAATAGCACTGAATGGTTGAGGCAAACCATTCTGTCCACTAAAGAAGAGATGAATGAAAGGTCGTGCGAAACAAGCACAACGCTGCCCCTGCCTCTCACTTCCTTTATCATGCGGTGCATCCTTTCCTCTTGCTCTGCATCTGTGCCTGCAGTCGGCTCATCAAGAAGAAGCAATTCTGGCTTCTTTGAATAGGCATAGGAGAAGAGAACCCTTTGGAGCTGGCCGCCTGAGAGCTGGGAAAGGAGCTTGCCCTCTAGCCCAGGAGGGGGCTTTACCCCTCTTGCTCCTAAGAAATCATCAACAGTGACCATTGTTGTCTTTTCTATGCTTACCCTCTGCGGCATGTATGCAACCTTATCCCATGAGGAGAATTCTTGCTTCGGCCTGCCAAAAAGCTCAACTTGGCCAGAATGGTCGTTTATTAGGCCCAATGCTATCTTGAGTAGCGTGGTCTTTCCTGCGCCGTTTGGCCCTATTATTCCAACTACTTCGCCCCTTCTTACCTTAAGTGAAATGCCCTTAAGCACCTCTAAGCCTGAAGGCGCATATGAAACATCCTTAAACTCAAGTATTGTGCTCATCCGCTCAGCTTGTCTATGTTGGAGCGCATTATATAAAAGTAATCCCTCCCTTCCCTGCGGTCATCATCGCTTACCCATGCAAGGGTGTCTAGCACCACTAGCCTAGCGCCCATCTCTTCTGCTATTGCCTGTGCTTCGGATGGGTCCCTGTACCTTTCAACAATGAATATGGTTATGCTCTCCTCTTTTGCGAGCTTAACGAGCTCCAAAATCCTGGACCCGCTCACCTCCTCCCCCTCCACCCTTTCAATAGGTATTATTGAAATCCCATATCGCTCCCCAAACCTTGAGAAGCCAGGATGCATCTCAAATGCCTTTGCCGGCATCTTTCTCCCTCTTGCGTATTCATCAAGGAGCTTCAGCTCGTTTATGTAAGATTCTGCATTTGCCTCGTAGATTGCCTCCCCCTCAGGGTCTATTTCTATTAGCGCCTCCTTAACCTTAGCTGCAAGGGACTGCATAAGCACGGGGTCAAGCCATATGTGGGGGTTGCCTCCACCTGCATAATCATACATCCTGAGCTTTTTCCTTGCATCAACCCCAGTTGCCCATTCATCAATCTCGCCGTTGTAGATGAGAAGCTGCGATCCTTGCGCCTCAAAAAGCTTGGAAGGGCTCGGCTCTGTAATATGCTCGCTTGAGCCCTCTGGCAACAGGTAAACAACCTGCACCCTCCCCCCTCCTATGCGCTCAGCCATGTGGCCATAGGCATAAAGTGTCACTGCAACCTTCGGCTTGCCTGCCTCAATGCAGCCAAGCAGGAGCAGCGCAGCCAGAGGAAGCGCTAGCAATTTTTTCATAACACCATCAGCAGTTACTCCAGTCATCACTGCTCAGACCGGGGCGGTATCATCATCTAGGCATAGTAAGGAAAGCCAATTTAAAAGTGTTGCTATTTGTGCTGGTGGTGGGTGTCAAGCGAAGAGCCGCACTGTGGGCATCTGAATGAGATGTCCATTGCCTCCTCAAAAGAATACCTGCCTGAGGAGCATTTGCTGCAGCTATAGAATTCACCTTCCTGCACAACGCCCTCCTTCTGCTCAGCCCATTCCTTTATCTTTTCAGCGTTCATTACCCAAGTGTAGTGGTACCAGCCGCTATCAGCATCCCTAACCTTCTTGTAGCTTACTAAACCTATCCCATGAAGCTTGTTAAGGGTCGCTCTTATGTCTGCAACCTTAGCAGATGCCTTTGAGGCAAGCTCCTCATCTGTTGAGCCATTCCTAAAGGATTTTAGCACAGGGATGGCGTTTTCACCAGCAGTGTCAACAAGCCTTTTCCTCAGCTCAGGGCTTACAAGGTATTTCTCTAGTATCTCCTTCCTCTGCTGCTCTTGGATGTCTATCCTCTTTTCCTTGGCCTTCCTGCTTATTTTTATGCCCTTCATTCTGGCCTTCGCTGCGCTGAACTTCCCTTTGGCTGGCTTAACCTTCATCTTCGCCTTAAATTTAGGCTTGATTCTTTCCTTTGCTTTTGCCTTGCTCATTTTTTGTTTTTTCTTGCCGGCATGCTTAATGATTTTCCTTGCTTTCTTTGGCTTGCTTTCCATGGAATAATAGGCGCGCCCGGACTTTAAAAAGATTTCTTTGAGCAAACAAGGAACATATGGGCTTCTTTAAGAAGGCCTTTGAAAAAGGCATGGAAAGAGGGAAATGGGGGGAAAGAAGCAATAAAGAGAGTTCTGGCTGGAATGGAGAAAGGCATTTGGGACGAGAGGCGCTTGCAACCAACACATCAATGAATTGCATTAGAGGAAGATGGGTAGATAAGGGAAGGTTTTTTGAAAGCATAAAAAGCAGAATGAAAGAGAAGGTTTTGAAGCTTATTGCAGCCATAAAAAACAAAGATGAGAAGATGGTTATGGTGGCTGCAGCCTTGGGGCTTGAAAATATTATACTCTTTCTCTTTGAGAGAGGGGCTGACATTTATGCCAAGAAATACTGGTATGATAATATAGTAGCAATCCTCAATGGAGAAAACAAGGAAGATTTATGGGATGGAGCAGGGGGCTTGAGCGCTCCAGCTATGCTTGCTTCAAAAAAGGAAACTATTAAAACCACGAGCCCCAAATGTGCCCATGAAGAATCAGCTTGAAAGTGCCAAGCTTTACTACTTAACAAAAGAGGATATAAAGAATGGCTACGAAAAGATGGCATCCAATGCAAAAAAAATTTTTTGAAGCCCTTAAGGCAGCAACAGGAATAACTGGCTCCCAAAGATATAAGGGGCTGTTAATGCAGGTGGGGGTTGAAAAGGCGCTTGAAGAATGCTATAAAACATTTGGGAGCAGGTCTGGAAAGGTCATAGAGGCCTATTTTGAGAGCAGGAGCAAAGAAACGTTTTGGGAGTGGCTCAAAAAGGAAGCAAAGCTGGCTACCCAATACAGGATAATTAACTCCTAAGGGTTTCAAGCTCCTTTTTCAGCCTCTCAATTATTTCTACAGGCGTTGGGTCAATGCCCATTGATATCGCTTTGTAGTAGCCAGCAAGATGGGCCATGTATATTGTGAGCACTATCATCTCAAGCCGGGTGGCGCCTTTCATTTCATAAGTTATACATTTTATCCTTCCTTCAATCAGCTTCTCAAGTATCCTGAAGCGCTCCTTAACCCTAGGATGGTCGTTGCTGTCCTTAAGGAGAACTGCTGTGAACTCAGGCCCTGAGTTTGCCAGCCCAACCACCTCGTTGTGCTGCATCTCAGGTATCTCATTCCAGAATGCTGCCATCTTTGCATTCTCGTTGAATGATATCTTCCACACCTTTGCTGCAAATGAATTGCGGTCTGATGCATAAAAAAGGGGGGTTGATGATATGCCTTCTGCGATCTGCCTTGCCTGCTGGTGCAGCCCTGGGTCTTTCAGCGCCTCTGAGATTGGCTTGGTGTCATCAAGCCTTATTAAGCCTGAGTTTTGAAGTATGTTGAGCATGGGCATGAGCATGTATAGCGTTGCGTGCCTCGGCATAATCCCCTTTGCTCCTTCTGGCAAAAGGACCTGCGCACTTTTTGCAGAGAGCTCAGCAAGCTTCCCTCCAGAGCAGATGGCAACTGTTGGAATGCCCCTTTTCACAAGCTCGTTGTAGCAACTTATGGTTTCTTCAGTATTTCCTGAATGGCTTACAGCAAAAGCAAGCGTCTCTTTTGGGAGGTAAGGGGGGACTTCATACCCCTTTATTATCTCCACAGGAAGCTCGCGCATGTATGCTTTGAGCGCCTCTCCTGCAATTGCGCTCCCCCCCATGCCGCAAACAGCGATCTTCCTTATCCTCTCAAATCTCATCCCCAAGCCGAGCTTTGAGGCCTCCTCAAGCTGGGATGGGAAGGAATTAAGCACTGAAAGCATGTTGTGCCTGTCAACGGTTTCCATAAAAGCACCAATACTTTAAGGGGCGAAATGTTTAAAATGCCCTTGCACAGCTAGCAGTATGGGCTTTAAGGAAGCTTTTGCGCATAAAGGCATCATGGAGCATTCGCTCAGGCCTTTTTTGGGCGAGAATTCAGAGCTTTTTATATACATAGTCATAGCGGCAATGCTGCCTGTTGCTGTTGGAAACCAGCTGGTGGTTGGCACTGCTGTGAATGCCCTGCTCATCCTTTCAGCACTGCATTTCAGGGGTTGGAAGCCTCTCCTGCTCATATTCTTCCCTTCTATTTTCGCATTCCTTTTTTCATCAATTTTGCTTGGTGAAACGCATTTCCTTGCTTACCTCCTCCCACCAATATGGGTTGGGAATGCAATCATTGTTGTTGCCTTCAAGGTGTTTGTTGCTGAAAACAAAGGTTACTGGGAAACATTATTGAAGGCCGCTTTGCTGAAGGCAGGGGTGATAGGGGCTAGCGCATTGGCGCTGATATGGGCGGGTTTTGTGCCAGCAGCAATGCTTTTGCCTATGAGCGCATTGCAATTTGTCACAGCCATGCTAGGAGGTATAAGCGCCTATGCGCTCCGCTCAGCGATCCTGGGATGGAAGTAAGAAGTATTCCTCAAACTTTTCCTTGCTTAAGCTTCTTATCCATTCCATCACTTCCTTCAATTCTGGGTTGTCAAAGGAGTTCTTGCTCTGGAGGGCATCAGCAGATTCCCTAAGCAGCTTTGCCCTTTGCATTAGAGCATCCCCTTTTGCAGTTGGCTGGCCTGGCCCGCCTACGCAGCCAAAGGCGCAGGCCATTACCTCTATAAAGTCATAGCTGTCCTTTTCCTTTAGTATTTCCTCAAGCGCAGGGTAGCCGAAAACAGTTGCAACCCTTATTGTGTAACTCCCTATCTTTACTGTTTTCTTTACTGATTTTTCAAATGTGCGGAAATCAATCACCTCCTTTGGCTTGCCTAGGTAGGCGGCCATGTTAGTAAGAAGGGATTCTGCCACTCCCCCTGTTGAGCCAAATATGAGGCCATTCTTTGAAGGGGAGAATTTTATTTTGCCTTCAGGCATTGCCCTTAAGTCAAGGCCTTTGGCTTTTGCCCACCTTGCAACCTCCTGCGTGTCAAGCACATAGTCAACCGAAACAAGCCCGTTCTTCATCCTCTCCTTTGTTTCGTGCTTCTTGAGTGTGCACGGCATTATGCCCACAACAACAACATCCTCAGGTCTTATGCCGTTCTTTGGGGCCCAGTAGAATTTTACAACGCTGCCAACTGCCATCTGGGGCGAAACATACCTTGATATGTTTGGCATTACTTCTTTGTGCCGCTGCATTGCGTAGATCCTCCAGCCAATGCAGCATGAGTTGAAAACCACCCCTTTGCCCAGGCTCTTTATGAACTCAGGCACTTCAGCAGCTACTATCAGGTCAGCCCCGAAGGATGTGTCAAAGACCTCCCTGAAGCCCATCTCCTTTAAGAGCGAAACCACCTTGCCTTCTGCATTAACAGTGCCCATCCCAAACTCTTCGCCCAAGCTTACCCTAAGCGCAGGGGCGATCTCCGCAACCACGAATTTCCCTGAGCCCATCTCCTCCTCAATTTTCCTGAAAAGGGCATCCCCGCTGAGCATGCAGCTGTTTGGCGTGCATGGTTTTTAAGGGCTATGCCTGAGCGCGCTCATTGCCTTACCTGTGTCCTTTTCATCAACAACAAAAATTGTATCCTTCCAGCAACTTACCAATTCCACAACATTTATTCCGTGGTGGGCAAGAGAAGAGAGCATGTACGCTGTAACCCCTGGAACGCTTTCCACCTCTTCTGGGCTTTTTATCAGTATGAGCGAAAGGTTACCCTCAACCTTGAGCACCCATCCCCTCATCTCTTTTTTTATGCGCTCGAGGTTTGAATCCAAGGTTATAACTGTGAATGTCTGGCTTCCTTGTGCAACCAGGAAAGGGTCGTTTCTGGCTTTTGAGATCTCCCTTCCAAGCTCAAATATCTTGCTGCCTATGCTCCCGTGCCTCAGCAGTGTAACCACAACTATGTTAGTCAGCACCTCCATGCTGCTTTTCCTTAGCACGCTGATTATCCTTTTCTCAGCTGTTGGAAGCTGGGGCTTCTTGTACCTCCTCAGGCTCATTGACACTGCGTCCTGCTGCTTAAGCCGAAGCTCCTCGCAAATCAGCCTTCCAAGGGAAGCGTAGTTGACCACACCATAGGAAATGCAGTCCTTTATGGATGGGTGGGATTCGACATATTCCCTTACTTTTGCTGCAATTGTCTGCTTCGCAGGCTTCATCTTGACCACCTGTTAGATATATAACATTTGTGTCTTATAATGTAATTATAATGACGAAAGATTTAAATACCTGCTTTTATCCAATGCCATGCTTATATGATGCCTATGGAGCAAAAAAGCTTGAAAGAAGAGGATGTGAATGTAAAGGGGTGGGAAAGCATAGCAGAGAAGTGGCACAAGGTAAAATGGCCCAGGAGGCCTGCGTGGAAAGGGGAGTTTGAAAAGCTGGCCCCCCTTTTTGACAGCTGCAGGGGGAATGAAGTGCTTATACTTGGAGCAACCCCTGAATTCAGGGCATGGCTGGGCTCCAGGGGGGCAAGGATAACGCTTTACGAAAAGTCAGCAGCGTCGCTTGAAGCAATGAATAACATACTCAAAGGAAGCTTCGGCTTCTTCCCAAAGAATGAAAAACTCATAAGCGCTGACTGGGAGGATGAAATAAAAGGTATAGGCAAGTTCTCGCTCATAATGGGCGACATAGTGCTCGGCTACATGCAGACAATGGAAAGGATGCTTGCTTTCCTGGGCAAAATGAAAGGCCTTCTTGCAGAGGATGGCAAATTCGTGCTGAGGGACTTTGTGTACATACCCTATGTTGCAAACAGCTATGGCAGGATGCCGGTGGACTTGAGAAGGTGGGCTTACATAATGACGCCTGGGCTTGCAGTGCAGGATGGTGTTTTCGATGAGGATATGCTGGCTTACAACCTTGGAAAAATGAATGACAGGGAAGCCCTGGCAACTTGCGCAAGCCCTGGAAGGAAAAGGCTCATGCCAGACTTCAAGCAACTCGGGGATGCATTCGAAAGGGCAGGGCTTGAGCAGGACATTAAAATAGCGCCTTCAACAGAATGGCCAAGGCCTGCGCTGTTTGTGCTTTCAAAGAATTGATCATTCCAAGAAGATGCCCAACACTGCAAAATCCTTTTTTAAGCTCTCGTAATCGGTGTAGAGGATTGCGTGCATGCCAAGCTTCCTTGGGGCAATCACATCTGCATCTTCTGAATCCCCTACCATAACTGCCTCTTCCGGCTTGCAGCCAGCCAAAGAGAGTGCTTTTAAATAGATAGCTGGGTCGGGCTTTGCAGCCCCAACATCAAATGAGAAAACAGGAAAATCTATGTAATCCATCAGGTCGGTTTTTTGCCTTAACTGCTCAGCAGCAAAAACTGAAGTGTTTGATATGAGGCCTATCTTGTAGCTCTTCCTAAGCTGGGCCAGCATGGGGAGGACGTGGGGGAAAAGCTTTGCTTTTGATTCTGCTTCATCCCTTATCTGCATTATCTTCTTAGAATTCTCTTCGTTTATCCCCAGCCCCCTGCATAGTGAGGCGTACGCCTCTTCCTTTGAATTCCATATCCTCTTCTGCATTGTTTCTTCATATATTCTGTTGTATTCTTTCCTGCCAATATTAATACCTGTCTCATTGCATATCCTTGCGAAGGTGCCGCCTGGGTAGTCCCTGTAGGCAAGGGTCCTCCACAAGTCAAAAGCAACAAGCTTGATCATTGAGCAGGTAAAGGAAGCAACAATTAAAATAGCATGGCATTAGACGAAATGCAGGCGAAAGCATTAAAAAGGAGGCTTGGGATAATTTAGCATGGAGCGCGCTAAGAGGCTCCCCCTTCCGTTAAGGCCTCACGCCTACGCCGAAAGACTCAGGCCTTCTGCACCTCTTTTTGAAAATGGATATCTAATTAAGTCTTTGCACGAACTGCCAGAAGAGCTAAAGGGCAAAGTTGCCAAGATATTGGTGAGCACAGATGGAATTAATGGGGATAAAACAGGCATGATAAGGGAAAGCTTTGAGGCTTTTTTAGTCTCCATTAACGGCGATAACAAGGCAAAGATAATACTAGAGCCAGGAGGAATCTTCGTAGATATAAAAGACCTAACCACTGCACTCAAAGAAGCAAAGGAGCTTAGGGAAGGGATGCCTGAGATAATGCCACCGGTAATGTTTTTTGAATAACCCCCTTTAAGGAAGCATATGCTTCCGCTTAGCCCAGAACTCCCTGTCTCTTTAAGCCATGCGCATCCAATAAGGTTAAAAATATGGATATACCCTTCTAATGCTGTTGGGCCCATAGCTCAGCTTGGTAGAGCAACGGACTTTTAATCCGTGTGCCGGGGGTTCAAATCCCTCTGGGCCCGCTTATGGAGGAGATTTTTCAAGGGGTTTACAGGAAAGGAAGGAGTATACTCACCAAAAATCTGAGCCCTGGCAACACTGTTTATGGGGAGAGGATTTTCATCATTGATGGCAAGGAATATAGAGAATGGGACCCATTTAGGAGCAAGCTCTGCGGGGCGATAATGAAGGGGCTAAAGAAGATGCCGATAGGAAAGAGGAGCAAGGTGCTTTACTTAGGCGCTGCAACAGGCACAACGCCCTCGCACATCTCTGACATCGCATCAGAGGGGGAGGTTTATGCAATAGAGTTCTCTGGAATAGCAATGAGGAAGCTTATTGGGGTGTGCGAAAAAAGGCCAAACCTCATTCCAATAATGGCTGACGCAAGGAAAACTTCTGAGTATTCTGATGTGGGGCAGGTTGATGTGATTTACCAGGATGTTGCGCAAAGGGACCAGGTTGAAATACTTGCAAAAAACGCAAAAGCATTCTTAAAGAAAGGCGGCTATGCAATGCTTGCGCTCAAGACAAAGAGCATCAACACTGCGAAGGGCGCAAGGGAAATAGCAAAAGAGGAGGAAGCAAAAATGGCTGGGCTTTTCAGGATAGAGGAAAGGATAGACCTTGAGCCGTATGACAAGGAACACTTTTTCTACGTGCTTAAATATGCTCCTTCTCCATAGGCTTGGAAGCTTCAGCCCTTCTTTCTTCTACAAGGCAGGGGTTGACATAGACCACTCTTTCTTATTGGGCAAAACCCTGCTTGTAAGCCCAATGAATGAAAGGTACGCGAGGGATAATTACAAGGGTAGGGTTGAAGTGATAGAGAAGCTAAGCAAGTTCTTGGAGAAGAGAAGGGTAAAGAAGCTTGAGATGGAGCTAAGCACGCTCCCTTCTTCCATTTACCTTAAGCTTAGGAAAAGGTTCAGGATAAGCGATGCAAGCAAAAGGCTCCTTAAGGAAAGGGAGCTGAAGAGTGATGAAGAGGCGAGGAAGATAGCCAACGCAGCTAAAATAGCGCAGGAAGCCCTTAGCGAAATAGATGTCTGTAAGTTCAGAACAGAAAAGGAGCTTGAGAATGCTGTTAAGAGGGCAATAGAGGAGAAAGGAGCAGAGGTTTCCTTCATAATTGTTGCCAGCGGCGCCTCAACTGCATTCCCGCATTACAAAGCCAGGGATGTGCCGCTGAAAGACCCTGTGGTTGTAGATGTAGGGGCAAGGGTTGGCTACTACACTTCTGACATAACAGAAACATTCACCAAAAGGGCTGAAGTTAAGGAGATAAGGAAGAAGCTGAAGGAGATGGTTGGGATGGCTGAAGGGGCAAGGACAACAGAAGGGCTAAATGCCTTTTTGAAAAGGGCTTACAAGAGGGATAAACTGCCGCTTCCCCCTCACCTGTTTGGCCATGGCATAGGGCTCGATGTCCATGAGCTACCTTCATTCAGGCGCAACACAACCCTTAAGGGCAAGGCATTCGCAGTTGAGCCAGCTGTATACTTAAAGGATTATGGGGTGAGGTATGAAAGGAATTTCATAGGAAAAGGGAAGAGAAACATTATGCTCTGATTTTAATTATGAATAATTTTTCAAAAAACAAAGGAAGCTCAGCCACTGCATCCCCTTCCTTCCTTGGCGAAAGGACATAGGCAGAGCCCCCCTGCTTCAGATAAGCCCTGCACTCTCTCATAAATCTCCTTACAAGCACCATTCCATCGTTGCCCCCATCAAGCGCCTCCCTTTCGCTGTCCTTTATGAAGGAAACTTCATTTGTTGGCAGATAAGGAGGGTTGAAGAATATGTGGTCATAAAGGCCTGAGACAGAAGAAAACATGTCGCTTTCGTAGAATGCCGCATTGCCTGCTTGGTTTAGAAGCGCGTTTTTCCGCGCGCATTTTACTGCCTTTGGGTTTATGTCAACACCTTCAACCTCATTGCCTTGGTTGGCAAGCGCATTGGCTAGCGCTATTATTCCAGTGCCTGTGCCTACATCAAGCACCCTGCCCTTGAAAGGCCTTGCAAATTCGGCCATGAAGAAGCTGTCCTCCTTTGGAGGGTAGACCCCTTTGCAACAGGCAATCTGCATGGTGAAACCAAGCAAACATATTTAAAAAGCGCTTGCTATGCTATGGTGATGAAAAGAAGGGAGAAAAACGATAAAAATGGCAGGGGTAGCTGAACTATTGGCGCTTTTTGGCGGAGGCATCATTGCAAACATGCTTGCCCAGAAGTGGAAAGTCCCTTCTGCCATACCTTTGCTGCTCTTTGGGGTCATCATAGGGCCAGAAATCCTGCACATAATAAGCATAAACGACATAAGCATATTTGCAGACCTGGGGAAAGTCCTGATGCTTTTCATGATAGGATGGACATTTGACATAAACAAGATAAGCCACAGGCTGGTTTCAACTTTGTTGCTCCTTACCATAAAATTCTTCTTTGTTTTCATAGTGAGCTATGAAGTACTTCTCCTCTTCGGAACCCCTGAGGCATCAATAATAGGGATGGCAATAGCTTTCAGCAGCACTGCTTTCTTCGCTTCTTTTGTTAGGGAGTACAAGCTTGCAGGAAAAGAAGAAGCAAACATGCTGATAGCCCTGCTAGTGCTTGAGGACATAGCTGCAGTTTTCCTGCTTTCTTACCTGAGCACTACGCATGAGATGAACACGCTTGAGAATGTCTTGAGGGGCATACTCTATTCCATAGTGCCTCTTGTGATCGCCTACTTTTTGGTAAAGTTTGTGATAGACCACCTTGTGATAAAGCTCAGGGATGGGGAAAACACCTTAGTAATGTTTGCGCTTGCGCTTGCAGGGCTATTCGCATACATAACCAGCTTGGCAGGTTTTGACCCTGCAACAGGGGCATTCCTTGCAGGCAACATAACAGGCGCTTCCCAGAGGATGAAAAAAACAGAGGACCAGCTAAACCTGATAACAAACATATTCTTCATGGTGTTCATACTTTCAGTAGGTGTCTCAATATCGCTTTCTTTCATATTGGAAAACTTGGCCCTGATTGTTGCCCTTACCCTGTTCAACACTGGGGCAAAAATGCTTTCGGTGTCAACAGGGCTGAGGCTAATGGGAAGGCATTCTACTTCTGAATGGGGCATAATGATGGGGATAACAGGGGAGTTCTCGTTGATTGTAGCAACAGCTGTGAAGGGCTTTGATGCAATAAGCCTTGTTGCATCCATGATATTCCTATCATCTGTAATTGCAGGCTTGGCTTACAGCAGAAAGGACAGCATTGAAGAGTTGAAGAAGGTCTATCCGATATCTGTCTATACAAGCATGATCAGGAAAGCCTCCCAGCATTTCAGCAGGATGGTAAGCATATTCGAATTCAGCGGTGAATTCTGGAGAAGCGCGGATGTTTACATAAGGAATGCTGTGATCTCGTTTTTGTTCCTTTTGGTTATGTCTGCATTGCTGATTGCTGGAGGCATAGCTGCTGTGTTCTTTGAGATTTATGACAATATATCTGTGCTTGCAATATTGATAGCCATAATAGTTATGCCTGTGATCTACCGCCTGCTTTCATCCATAAGCAAGCTCCTCGACTTCATAGGCAGCTCCCTCCGCCTTGACCAGGAGGAGTGGAAAGTGAGGGTGGTAAGGGATGTCATTTTCCTATTCATACTCATGAGTATTTCAGTAATACTCATGTTCATTGCCCCTGTAATGGATTTGCCGCCTATAATGAGCAGGGCCTACCTCATCCCGCTGCTAATAGGGGTAATCATCGTTTGGGACACATTAAGGGCTTTTGAGCATGGCATACTCCAGGAAAAAAAGAGGAGCTACATTGAAAAAAGAAAGAATGCGAGGGTGGAGAAAATACTTGAAGAGATACCGTTCATAGGCACAGGAAGGTCAAAGAGAATATGGAAATAAGCATCAGCAATTATGATGAAGCTTTCAGAGAGTCAAAGAGGGTGCTTTTGGCAGGGGGCGTCCTGGTATACCCTACTGACACTGTATATGGAATAGGCGGGGATGCATCAAGGCCTGAAACAATAAAGAGGGTGGAAACCATAAAGCGAAGGAAGGAAGGCAAACCATTCTCTATACTTCTGGGCTCGGTCTCAATAGTGCGCAGCTACTGCAAGACAGAAGAGCAGTTTAGCTACTGCATGAGGTACCTTCCAGGCCCATTCACCTTCATAGTAGGCGACCATAACAGCAAGGTAGGGATAAGGGTGCCTGTGCACTCTTTCATGATGAGGCTATCGCAAGAGCTCGGCATTGGAATAATCACAACGAGCGCAAACACCTCTGGCAACAAGGCTCCATGCACCTTGCAGGAGGTTGAGGAGAGGATAAAGAAAGAGGCAGACCTTGCAATAGATGGCGGGAGGACAATGTACTGCATGCCTTCTGCAGTAGTGGACTTGGTAGAGAAGAAGGTTATTAGGGAAGGGCCTGAGCCGTTCGAATTTTAGCTTTGAGCTTTTCAGCCCTCATTCAACCCTCTTTATGCACCTTTCCTTTATAAGCATATTCAGCACTTCCTTTACTCTGGCAGGTGCAACAGAATGCTTTTGTGAGAATTCCTCAACGCTGAACTCCCCCTCATTGGCGGTTATCCATTTTATTATTAGGCTTTTCAGCTCATCATCGCCCAATGCCTCAAGCTCTGCTATCCTTGACTTCAGTGCATCGTTCTGCTTCTGGAGCTCTTCAGTAAGGCGCAGGTTCTGCTCGTTGAGCGAAAGAAGCTCCTTATGCTTTTCCTGAAGCTCATCATAAGCTTTGGTTATTTCTACCATCGAGCCCTTGCGCCTTATCTCTGCTGAAAGCACCTGGTTGCCTTCCCTAATAAGCGGAAGTATGGCTCCTGCAACTGAAGCGCCATCAAAATCGTAGAAGCCATCGAGTGCCAGTATTAGCGAAAGTGCTGCCTCTGCTGCCTCCAATCCTCTTTTTGCAGAGCCGTTTGAATAGGTGAACTCAATCCCTTCAGCCCCAAGCTTTGCAGAATACCAAACCGCTTTCTGCCCTTCGCTGTCTCTGCTCTCAACTATCTCAAAGCCAACCCAGCCGTCCTTGATCTCTACTGAGCTGAACCTAAACCCCTTAAGCAAAGGGAGCAGTTCCTTTGCTGGCTTTTTCCTTGATCCTTTAATCATCATCAAGAACCACCTCAGCCACCTTGCCTTTTCTTGTGCTCATGAGAGCAAAAGTGTTCATTATCTCCTCTTCCTTTGCCCCTAATGAGCGGAAAAGCATCATTATGCTTACCCTTGAAACCCCGAATGCCTGAAGCCTTTTTGCAAGCTCAACTGAGTCAACGCTGCCTTCGTTGTCCTCAAAAAACTCCTTGATTGCTGTGACCTGCTGCTCCTCAAGCCCTGCCTCTTCCATAAGCCTAATCACCTTCTCCCTTTCTGCCTTGACATCCATCTTACCACCTATTGAATATACAAGGAACGGCTCTTCGCCTTCAACCCTTTCAAGCATGAACACCTCCTTGCCTGCCTTCTTCTTTGAAAATGCCATTGAAACCGCGCACTGCCCAACAGGGGCGCTTGCTATAGATTCCTCCACAAAAGAAGAGAACCCTAAGGACTTGCGCATGTATTCCCTGCTTTTGCCTGAGATCATCCTGAACATGAAAGCAGTGCCTGAATTGCTCAGCACATCAGGATGTATGTCCTCAGGGCTTTGTGAAGCCACTATGACCGAAAAGTTGTACTTGCGGCCTTCCCTGACTATTGCGATTAGGTCGCTCTCGTCGCTCCTTGCCACCTTCCATGCCTCATCAAGGACAACTATGAGCTCAACGCCCTTGCTTTCACTTACCCCTTTTTTGCGCATTTTCTCCTTTATCAGCTGGAGCACTGCAAGCCCTGCAAGGCTTTTCATGTCCTCGCTTGGAAGCTGGCTTAGGTCTATGCAGGTAAGCCTTTTGCTGAGCACAGTGTCTATAGACATGCCTTCTGAAAAAACATCAGATCCCTGAATCATCATGGTCTTTACAAGGCGCGCTGCCTTGCTCTTGCTTTTTCTCAGCAAGGAATAGAGTGTCACTATGTCTTGCCTTTTCCTTGAGTACATCTTTTGCAATGCGTCCTCTATGTCCGCCCTTTCTTCTGGGTACTGCTTCAGCCCAAGCAGGATGTCCAATGCGCCCATTACTCCTTTTATCTTTTCCCCTGGGCTTATGCCTTGCAGGGAAAGAACATTGAATTTATGCTTGCCAAGCCTGTATACAGTGCCTCCTGCCTGCTCAACCCATCTAACGTACTCACCTACCCAATCTATTATTACGGTGTTTGTTTTCCAAAGTATAGAAGCTCTTGTTATGAATGTTTTTAGCAGGTAGCTCTTGCCGCTTCCGCTCATTCCAACAACAACTATGTGTGGGTTCACGAGCCGTGAAGGGTTCCACAGCACAGGCACCTTCCTGAAAAGGGTCCTTCCTATATAGACGCCTTCTGAAGCGCTTGAATATAGCGCAGCCCAGCTAGGCTCTGGAGCAGAAACAAGAGGCACAGCCCATGCTGTCCCGCTTGCAAAAAGCCTCTGCATCATTCTGCCACACCTGCAAGCTCCCAAAGCTCATTGTCCCTTGCAATTGAAACTTGGGCGTTTAATGCAGAGCCAAGTATGGTGCTAAGCTCCCTTGCATATGCCCTTGCCCTTGCCAGGCTTTCGTCCCTGCTGAAGCCAGAGGCATGGGTTGATGCGTACATCTGAACATCCACTGTCTTTTCGCCCTTGGCTATCCTTTCCAGCATCCTGTCCCACATTGAGCATTCCCTTTCAAGCCCCCTCCTCTCAAAATCGTCCCTTGCCTTGGAAAGCTTTGCCTCTGCATAGCTTCTCCTTTCCTTTATCTCATCAACCATTTTTGACATGTCAACAGGCGCAACCCTCATTGAAATGCTGAATGGCAGGTTCACTGAAGATACAACCCTGTGGAAGTTCCTTAGCATGCCCAGCCCCTTGTCCTCGCTGTCTATTGCGCTTTCGTAGAGCCATATCTTAAGGAAGCAGTAAGCTATGTAGCCGTCTTTCGATGAGGTGACAAGCGCATCCCTTTCAGGGACCATCTCATACCTTCCCCTTTTCTCTGCGATTCCCAAGCTCTTTGTTACTTTTGGGAAGAAAACATTGCCATAGTTATGCACTGCAACTGCAAGAAGGGCAAAGAAGGCGCAGGCTGCTGCAAAAAGGGCAGAGCCAAGCGCGATTGCAAGCGCAAAAGAAAGCACGCAAAACCCAAACAGCAGGTAAAATGAAACATCTTTCATATGATACCACCCGGAATGCTGGGGCCTAAGGTCCATTCTACTACCACTACCAATGATACAATAGCCCCAATCAAAGGCACTATCAGAAAGTATACAAGCTCGGCGCTTATTGCCCTGTTGACTGCCTGCACTGCGTAAAGTATGTCTTCCACAAATCTCCCTTGGCTAAGCTGGTCAAGCTTTTCTGCAACTGCATAGTTGCTGTTTATCTGGGCAACAGGAGGGGAGCTGTAAAGCGGGTTTTCAAGCACAGACGATACTGCCTGCTTGGCATCAGAAATCACTTCATCAGGAAACTGGACCATTAGGAAGATTGCTGGAAAAAGCAGGAAGAAGGAGAAGGAGAATGCAACAAGGAAGTTTCCAGCCCTTCTTGTGATGAAGAAAGCGCGCAGCAAAAGGCCAAGGGGCAGAAGGAAGGAAAAGGCAGCTGCCTCTATTAGCTCGGAGAAAGAATGCGCCAACCCGATCATTGCTGTGCTTAAGAGAAGGAGGTTAAGCTGTATTGAAATGAGGCCTGCAAGGTGGGAAAGGTTGGCAAGCGGGGCTATTGTTACCTGCGAAAAGTCAAGCACAAGCGATTGGTAATAGCCAACAAGCATTGAAAGCTGGGAATGGAGGTCAATGAGCTCAGTTGTTTCTTGCGCAATTCCGGTAAGGTAGCATGGGATAATCCCTATGCCCCCCCTTTCACAGCCCTGGAGGGTTACGATGCTCAACGAAAGGGCTTCGATTAGGGCAAATGAGCCAACTATTGCTGCATTGATCACTGCCTGGA
The DNA here is from genome assembly GCA_038890615.1 of Candidatus Anstonellales archaeon. GTDB lineage: Archaea > Micrarchaeota > Micrarchaeia > Anstonellales > J096 > JAWAFI01. The sequence continues at coordinate 231,395 of JAWAFI010000001.1, forward strand.
AAAGCTCATCTTTACCCATAAGGGAAAGCCTTGTGATGCCAAATGCAGTGCCTATGCCGAGGAGCATCCCTCCTAAAACTACAGTTATGCCAACAGCAGCTGCTGCAAGCTCAAGCATAGCCCTAAGCCGGCTTAAGCAACCCTGATGAGACCTGCACTATTATGTCTGATGCCCCTGCTATTGCGGCTATTATGACTCCGCCTATAAACATGCCTATGGCTGTTGACTGCCATCTGCCCCTTACTTCTGCAGGCTGTGTGGCGCTTAGGCCATAGATAATCCCTGCAAGGACAATCAGGAGGACTCCGACCATTGGGGCGATCTCTTTGAGGCCGCTGTACATGTCCGTAAGGACCTGCTGTAATTGAATCGCAAACACGATATTATATGCTTTGACAATTTATAAAACTTATGCTTAGGGAGTTAGGCGCAGCCCTTACAATTGGAATAGAGTTTAAATACTCTATGGTGAAAACCCAATATGGCAGATACAAAATCAGTTTATGTTATTGCAGCAGTGCTGCTGGTGCTGGCAGCAGCAGTGGCATTCGTGCTTATGCAGAAGCCAGTGATGCAAGTGCCCCTCAACAAGCAGTTTGATTTGCGGGAAGGGGAAACAATGAAAATAGAAGGAGCAATTGAAGTGAAATTCATAAGGATAGTTTCTGATTCCAGATGCCCGGCAGGGGTTAAGTGCGTATGGGCAGGGGAGGCAGTGGCAGAGATAGAGGCAAAGAACGGGAGCGAAAGCTATGGGCTTTACAACCTCTCTTCCCTTTACCCAGAGAAGGGCGCTGTAAGCGTAAAGGGGTTCACGATAAGGATGCTCAAGGTTGAGCCGCAGAAAGAGCAAGGCGAAAAGCCATTGGATTATGTAGTAACATTTGTTGTTACCAAGGAGAATGTCAGCGATTTTGAGAGCTGCGCAGCTGCTGGCTATCCCATAATGGAATCCTACCCAAGGCAGTGCAGGGCTTCTGATGGGCGGCTTTTTGTTGAGCAGGTTGCGCCCCTTTGCATGGAAAACTCTGATTGCGCAACCGGCTTCTGCAAGGAAGGGGTTTGCTCAACCTTCCAGCCATCCTTTTCGTGCTCTGCTGATTCTGACTGCATCTTAATAAACCAAGAGAACAAGCTCGGGTGCTGCTGGGCTGGATACTGCGATGCCATAGATTATTCAAAGGAGGAGTGGATAGCAGTGAATAAGCAGTGGTTCAGCTCTGAAAGGGAGCTTTACTGCCCTCCAGAAGAGGAATGCGGGCCTTCGCCAGAATGCCCAACAGTGGTGGTCAACAGCAGCTATGAAGCAAAATGCATTGAAGGGGTTTGCGAAAAGGCGCAGGTTTTGCCTTATGATGTGGAGGCAAGTATAGGAAATGAATTTTCGCTCAGGATAGGCGAGGCAGCCCTTATAAAAGGGCATGGGATTTATATAAAGGTTGGGGATGTTGCTGCTGATTCTAGGTGCCCAGAAGGAGTGCAGTGCGTATGGGCAGGGGAGGCAGTTGTGATAGTTGAGGCCTACAAAGGAAGTGTTTTGCTAGGGGTGTTCAATCTCTCAACGCTCGACCAAACCAAAAGAGCAGGTGGGTTTGGAAGCTACTCTGTGGAGCTTGTAAAGGTTGAGCCTGCAAAGCAAGCCGGGAAGAACATAGCAAAGGAAGACTACATAATAAAGCTAAGCGTCTCTAGGGCATAAGCTTTTTTGACTCTGAAAGGAGGAAATCAAGGCATTCCTCCTTCTTCCCTTTTTTCCTGTTCCACTTGCGCACTATTGCCTTGTATGCATTTGTTCTCTGCTTGATGAGGTTAGGGCTTATGCCCATCCCTTTGAGCTTGAAGAGGATGCGCGGAAGCAATGGGCAAAGCGCCCTTGGGTGCATGCTTCCATCTGACCTATAGGGGTAAGCCCTGCACACAAGAGGGGCAAAGCTGTGTATCATGCAGGTTGTTCCTTTTAAGAATATGCAGGGGTTTGACTTAAGGGCAAGCACGTGCTCATGCATCTGCCCCTTTTCATAGCACTCAAGCACTGTGTCGTTGTCAAAGGAAAGGAGGCGAAGTGGGACTATTTCGGCAAATGATTCTGGCCTCTTTTTGGCTTTCTGGGCAATCTCAAGCACATCAAAAGAAGTAACTGTAATAGTATAGGTTGAGCAGCAGAGGGCCTTGCAAAGGGAACATATGCTTGGCATTTTACCTATTCACCTAATATGCTTTTTAATTGTTATGCGTATCTCTATCCATGATCTCGCTCATCCCTTTCCTGCTTTCGCTGGCCCTCTCGCTTCTCATCTACCCTAGCGCAATAAGGGCCTTAGAAGAGAGGAAGTTCGTTGGCTTGGATGTACACAGCAAGCGCTATATACCGGAGGCAGGAGGGATAGTTGTGGTAGTCTGCTTCCTTATCTTTTCCCTCCTTTCAATGGTTTTCTTTGAAGTGAATGAAACTGCTTACCTTTCAGCAGTGCTTACCATATTGTTCATGTCATTTATAGGGCTTGTTGACAACCTTATGAGCATAAGGCAGTGGCAGAAGATGCTTATACCTCTTATAGCAGCGCTCCCGCTTGTGGTGCTGAAAGAAGGGGTTACAACCATGGCCCTGCCATTCATAGGGGCTGTTGACTTTGGGATTTTCTACACATTCCTGCTGATACCTGTGGGGGTGTCTGTTGCCTCAAACCTAAGCAATATGCTTGCCGGCTACAATGGCCTTGAGACTGGAGTTGGGCTTGTGATACTGCTCGCCCTTATGCTTTTCTGCTACATCAATGGATATACAGAAGGAGTGCTCATAGCAGGGGCCTTGGCAGGAGCCCAGCTCTCGCTTTTCATATTCAACATCTACCCTGCAAGAGTATTCCCGGGCGATGTAGGCACGCTTACAGTGGGCGCTGCTGCTGCCTCTCTCTCAATCATAGGCAACTTTGAGGGATTTGCAGCTATGCTTTTCATACCGCATGCTGTTGACTTCTTCATAAAGGCAGCAAACAAATTTCCTCATAGCATAATGCAGGATGAAGTCAAAGATGGAATAATAGTGCCGAAGAAGGTCTATGGTTTCACGCAGCTTGCGCTTAAGCTGAAGCCAATGACAGAAAGGCAGCTTGCCTATGCTTTTATTGCAATGGAAATCATTGTAGCTCTGGCAGCTTTCGCAGTGTATTTAAAACCGTAACACTTTTTAATAACTTATACAACAAAATTAAATATGGGAGCATGGGATTTAAAGGATGTTATTGAAAGGCTTGCTGGGGTTTCTCAGCTATACCCCCCTATAGAGATATTCCAAAATACAGAGGATGATGTACGTGGTGTAATCAAAAGGATGCTGAAAAAGGGGAAAATGCTTGAGGAGAAAGAAGGGGAATTGGTAAATTGGCTTAAAACTATGATTCCAGAAATAGGAAAAAGGCTTAGCCTAATCTTTTACGGAAGGGCTGTCTATGGCTGTGGTAAGCAGCCACCTCTTACTGATATTGATGTGCTTGTGGAGATAAAGGATGACAGCGCCTTAAAGGAAATTAAGATAATGGAGGCAGTGAATTTCCCCCACAAGCCAATCTTCCTCCATGTAAATACAATAGAGAAGATAAAATGTAATCATAAAGCAGAAGAGCTGGCTTTAAGCTGGAGAAAGCTCTGCTTTGCCAACACGCTTTTGCTAGCCTGCGAAGACCCAGGCCATTGCTTATTAGGATTCATTGAGAAATCCAGAAAGGCGCTCATGGAAAGCCCATTCTTTAATGGGGGGATTGGTGAATTAATAACATACGCTGCTTACAAAGTAGTATACCTAAAGGAGAAGGAATTTTTCAGCAAGGGATTTGACACTAATGAAGTATTCTTTAAGAGCATTAAAACGCCTTATATAGACATTGATATGTGCTATGACCTTTTAATGCACAACAAAGAAGTAAGGGAGGAGCTTGCCAACAGGTTTGAAGAAGAGGAAATAAAAGAGATAACTTCTGCTGCACTAAGAAGGATAGGGGTAAAGAAGGAACTTAGAGAAGGGATTAAGAGTAAGTTTGTGGAAGAGATAAGGAAGCTAAAGAAGTGAGTGGGCCCGCCCGGATTCGAACCGGGAACCTCCACTGTGTGAGAGTGGCGTCATAGCCATTGGACCACGGGCCCTGTACCTTTATGGCCTTCCCGGAGGCAGTGACGGCTTTGAGAAAAGGAAATACTTCTCTTGGCCCTTCAACTCATTTATTATCCTGTCTGTAAAGGACTTTACAGGGTCTATGCCATGCACCCTTGCCCTTATGTCTTCAAAACTTTCGAAAGGCTTTGAATCCCTTTCCTTAAGTATGTGCTCCACATGCTTCTTGCCTATTCCTGGGAGCAATTCAAGCTGGTGCACCCTTGCTGTTATTGAGCCAGCGCGGTTGAAGAAGTCAACAAACTCTTTCTCCCTTGACTCTATAACCTTCTTCACAATGATCTCCATGTTATCTTTTGCAGAAGAGCTTAGCTCGCTGTATTCCATCTTCTTCTTTATCTTTGTAATCTCATCCCTCTTGTCCTTCCCAACATAAACCCTCTTGCCAATAGGCAGGAAAACATCGCTTCTTGAGGTTGCCAGAAGAAGTGTAAAGAACTTCTCCCCAATAAGCTGGACAAGGGCCTCGCTCTCCTTCTGGTATGCCCTCTGCGGGATAAAGTCAATTACATAAGCATAATCTTCCATGGTCTCACTTCGCTGTTATTGCAAGAATGGCCTTTACCTGCTCATCGCTAAGGTCTGTTTTAGTTAAAGTGGCTATTGTCCTCACTATGTCTTGGTTCTTTGGCTTTATGTTTGCAAGTACAACCGCAAGCTCCCTGTTGCCTACGATCTTCTCAAGCTGGCCTGCTGCCTTTTCATCAAGCTCAGCAAACTTTTTTGCGTAATCAAGTGTCTTAGCCTGCTCCCCTTCTAGGGTTTCCTCCCTTTTTTCCAATAGCTTCAGCACTGTATAAAGGGTTACTGCCTCTTTCTCCTTTACCTGCATCACTTCACCTTCTTGAGATTCAAAGGCAACACTATGAGCTTCTTTGGCATTGAGAAGTCCATTACTTCAACTACATAAGCTTCCCCCCTTCTTTCCACTATTCTCCCTGCCTTTCCGTGGTACCTTGGCGCTGGGTTTGAGGTTGAGCTGGGGTCAAGCATGACCACCACCCTGTCCCCTACCGAGAACTCCTTTATGACCTTGGCAGGGGTAACCTTCTTTTTCCTCCCTAGGCGCCTCGTCCTTTTGCTCAGTGTTCCCTTCGATCTCTTCATGGTTAGGATTTCTGCTATACCTTTTTAAATATTAACTCTTTAAAAAGAGCATGGCCCAAAAGAAAGAGATCAAATACACAGTAACCAACATGGTTGCCACTGTTTTTTTAGGAATGGACCTTGACCTTTTTTCGATAGCCCAAAAGATAAAGGAGGTTGAGTATGAGCCAGAGCAGTTCCCAGGGGCTATCCTTAGGTTCAAGGATCCAAAGGCAACCTTCCTGCTTTTCAAGAATGGAAAATCAGTGTGTGTTGGCTGCAAGAACAGGACGCTCATAAAAAGGGCTGTTGAGAAAGCCACTTCACTCCTAAGAAAGCATGCAAGAAAGATACACAGGGTAAAGCCAAAGATAGTGATAACCAACATGGTTGCTTCTGCTGACATAAACCTTAAGGTGGACCTTTACAGGATTGCTTATGAGCTCAAGGAGGTTGAGTACGAGCCAGAGCAGTTCCCAGGGGCTATAGTTAAATTCAGGGATCCCAAGGCATCCCTTCTGCTTTTCAAGAACGGAAGGGTTATATGCGCAGGAGCCAAGACAAGGAAAGAGATAGAAGAGACTCTTGTTAAGGCAAGGGGCTTGCTGCAGAAGTATGAATCAAAGTAAAGTTAAGGAAGAGGTGCTTGAAAGGCTTTCAAAGGTAATTGATGCAGAGGTAGGCATAAGCATAGTTGATTTAGGCCTAATTTATGGGATTGAATACAGCGAGAAGCAGAACAAGGTGTTTGTCAAGTTTACCCTTACAACCCCTGCCTGCCCCTTGGCCAATACTATAATAGAGGACATGAAGCGCGCTTTGGAAGACCTGCCTTATGATGTGGAGCTACACTTGGTTTGGGAGCCGATGTGGAACCCTAGCATGATAAGCGAGGAGGGGAAGCGCAGGTTAAGGATATAAAGGGCATTGCTGAATTGGAAGCGATGATGAGCTCGGTTTTCTGACCAGTGATGATAACCTGGAGCGCTGAACTTAATGCCCTTCAAAGAACTTTCTTATCTCATAATCAGGGGCATCTGAAAGTATGAACCTCTGGTCCTTTGGAAGGAGCTTGAGGTAATTTTTCCACATAAGGCGCTCTTCCATGAAAACAGCAACAGCCCTGTCGCTCTCCTTCCTTATGGCCCTTCCTGCTGCCTGCAATGACTTTATAACCGCAGGATAGAGATAGGCGTAGTCCCAGCCCTTCCCAAATTTCTTGTTGTAGTATTCTATCATCAGCTCAACTTCCAGCGACATCTTGCTGAGCGGAAGCCCTACAATCACAGCAACCTTTATTTCTCCGTTGCTGAAATCAACCCCTTCGCTCAATGAACCACCTTGCACGCAGCAAAGAACGCTCTTCTCTTCCTTGAAGCGCTTTATAAGCTGCTTTACCTCCTCTGCGCCCATTGCCCTTTTCTGGACTATTGCGTTCGGGATTAAAGCATGCTTGAGCACACCTTCCATAACTTCGTATGAAGGGAAGAAAAGGGCTATGTTGCTCCCTATCGCCCTATGTATCTTCTCTATTAGGGAGGCATATTTTTTGTATTCGCTGTCGTTCCTCCTGCTGTATTTGGTTGTCACGCCGCGCACAACTACATTCAGACGGTTCTCTGCCTTGAAAGGCGAATTATATGCCCTCAGCATTGCCCTATGCTTTTCAATGCCCAGTACCTCTGCATGCATATCCAGAGGCAGGAAGGTGCCGCTCATCAAAACAGCAGCATGCGCCTTGTTCAGTATGGCTGTACTTATGGAAGGGTCAAGAAGCTTCCTGCTCAAGCTGAATCCCTTCTCTCTCCTTTTGAGAATAGTAGCAAACCTATTGTCCCCTTCGTTGAAATTTTCGAAAAATGCAAACATGCGCAAGGAGGCGCTGTTGCCCCCACTTTTTTCTACTGACATCTGGCCTATGTGCTCAAGAAGGCCAAGGGCATCCTCATCAATAACAAAAGGGAATTCAGCAACGCTCTCGTTTCCCTTGCAGGTCTTTTCTGCCCAGCTGTCAAAACCCTCCTGGGAAAGCACAGGGTCAAAGCCGAGCATCTCTGCTTCCTTCTCGTGCCTTGCTATTGTGAAAGAGGTTATCGTGCGGGATAGCGTGCTCCTTATCCTTTCTGCTAGGTTGTGTGCCTCATCAACTATTATTATTCCTGACTCAATGTCCTTTCCGCTCCTGCCTAGGAAGGATTCCCTTATGCCTGGAAGGAAAATGTGGAAGTAATCAGCTATTATCACATCAGCATCTCGCGCAGCTGACATGAGCCACTCATAAGAGCAGGTGCGCTCTTTTTTTGCTTCCTCAAACGCCTCTGGCTGGCTCCACACAACCTTTATATGTCTGGAAAGCAATTCATAAGCAAGCCTCTGTTCCTCGCTGGTGTAGCCCCTTGCCCTCCTGAAGTAATCGCATGTCTCCTCTTTTACCCTCAGCTTGCATATTGGGTAGAAGTCATCATGCTCAAGCTTAGATATGAATGGGTCTGTGCAGCAGTGCCTCTTGCCTATTATGTCCACTGCCTTTATCCTCTTTCCGTATTTCTTGTTTATGCCGTCAACAACAGAAAGGGCTATTGCATGCTGTGATATTTTAGGGGTAAGGAAGAACAGCGTTTTGCCATTTTCGTAAGCGTATTCTATTGCGCCTCCTATTGAGGCATCTGTTTTCCCCATGCCTGTTGGGGCATGGGCAAGCAGTATTTTGCCATTTACTGCTGCATGTTCAACATCGCGAAGCAGCGAATCCTGGTGCTTCCTTATGTGCTCGTGCCTGAAAAGCATTGGATATAAGCGGTGTACCAGCTTTTAAACCGTTGGGGGGCTAAAGCGCCGCTACTTGCTCAGCACCTTACCTAAGAGGTGGCCCAACAAGGTGAGAATAGGGCCTAGGATTATGCCAACTATTGCAACAAGAAGGGCCATTGCAGTGCCAAACCCTACTCCAATCATAGCCCCAATCCCTCCTACCAGCATGCCTACTGCCTTGTCATCAGATCCAAGGGTTGTTGATACCCCTCCCAATGCTGCGCCTATTATTGTAAGCAAGAATGTGCCTAAAAAGTGGAGTATTTCATATGGAATGCTTACAATAAAGCCTGCAATAAGGCTGTCTGTCCATGCAAAGCCAAGGTTGGTCTTTGCGTTGTAGCCCATCCATATGTATACTGCTATTGTGATGAGCGCCATGATTCCGAGCCAAAGGAGGCTAAGGATCCCTCCAGCCACATTGATGACAGGTATTGCGCCCACAAAAGCGCCAATGATGCCAAGGACAAAGTTCACTATCAGAAGCACTACAAGAATCCCAAAAGGGAGCTTTATTGCATCCCCATATTTTCCAAACATAAGCACACCGCTTTTTTAAGGAAAGCATTGGCTTTAAAACATGATGGTTAAGGATAGGAGGGAAGAAGGTTAAGTTAAGAGGTTAAGCTCAGAAGAACCTTGCAAGGAAGTGGCCTATTAGGGCTAATATTGCCCCCATTATTGCGCCAATCACAAGTGCTATGATGCTCGCTACTAGGACCATTGCAATCCCTGCAAGGGCCACTCCTACATTGCCTCCAACAACGCCCTGCACGACTAGGGTAATTATTGCAAGCACTAAGCCAACGACCCCAACAAGAACCCCTGTTATGGCGCCTGCAATTCCTGTGTCCATCCAGGCAAAGCCGTGCTCCTTCTTTGCGTTTCTGCCCATCCAGATGTAGACGACTATGTTGATGATGGAGATAAGAAGACTTACGATTCCTGTTATTGCTGCAATCGCTTCTCCAAGGAAAATACCTAGAAGGCCCAAAAGAAAGCTGAGAAGGGCCAGCCCCACTAGGTACATAAGAGGGGTCTTCATTACAGGCATGTACTTGTCAAACATATTGACCACACGTTAAACCATGATGGCAGGGTTTAAAATCCTTGCGGTAATATGCTCAAAAGCAGAGCTCATACCTCTTTCTCTTTTACCCCGGCCTTGCTGTTTTCCTCTATTGCTAAGTAATACAAGTAATCCGAAAGCCTGTTCATGTATTGGAGTACAACAGCTTTCCCAGTAACTTCAAGCTCCTTAAGAGCTGAAACAATGCGCCTTTCTGCCCTCCTGCTCACTGCCCTTGCTATGTGGAGAAGAGCCCCCTGCTTTGTGCCCCCTGGCACAATGAAGCTCGTTATCCTGTGCTTTGAGGAAAGCTCCTTTGCCCTCTGCTCAAGCCACTCTGGGTCTAAGGAGGGCTCCTTAACTGCTTCTGCTGTTGGGACTGTTGCGAGGTAGGTGCCCAGCGAAAAAAGCTCCTGTTGGACTTTTTCCACTTCATCCTTTTCAGCGCCCTTCATGTATGCTGCTGCAAGCCCTAAGATTGAGTTTAGCTCATCCAGAGCCCCTATAGCATCCATAATAGGATCGTCCTTCCAAACCTCCTTGTTGCCTATTACTTGGGTCTTGCCCTTGTCCCCTTTTTTTGTCAAGCCCATAGCGATCTAGCCACTTTGCCACCTTTTCAGTGTCTTGAGCTTCTCTTCAACAACCTCCTTTGCCTCCTTTTTGCCAACCCCCATCTCTTTGACAAGGTGATTGGCAACCTTTTCCACCATCTCTTCAAACTCAAGCGCCTCTGTGAATTCGCCATCCATGTAGCAGCGCTTGCAGTAGTCAGGGCTGAAAGTGCCGTCTTTTTCAGTGCCATTGTCCCCTTGCACCATAGGCATCCCGCAGCTCTGGCAAACTCCTCCACCGATCATCCGCCCACCAAAATTAGAACCAAAAGGCCCTTTTTAAGTGTTTGCCTTGGCTGCTCATTTCCTCAAAGAAGCACCTGCAAGCAGGGTGAAGAAAGCACCATAAGCAGCAAGCGCCAGCAATGGGCTTGGCTGGAAGGAGGCATAAAGGATGGCTGATTGCATGCTTATCACTGCCTGCGAAAGAGGCATTGCCATCCCTATGAAAGAGATTATAGAAGGCATGAATTCAAAAGGAAAGAGGAGACCGCTCAGGAATAACAGGGGAAGGCCAACTACCAAAGAGGCAAGGAATGCAGTAGATTCAGAATCAGAATGGATGGCTATGAGCACGCCCAATGCGCAGAATGTGAAAACTAGCAGAGCCATTGTCTGGGCCACCATTGACCAAGCTCCAATGTCAAGCAGTGGGAATGCTCCATAGGCAATGGAAGCAACAAGGGAAAGCAGGAGCGCTTCAGGGATAAGCACAATTGTGTAGCTTAGCGCTTTTGTTGCAGCGAATTCGAAGGGGTTTACCTGCGCTGCATAGATGCGCATAAGTGTCCCAATTTGCTTCTCGCGCACTAATGCAATTGAGGAAAGGAAGAGCGCAACAAACATCATTATCAGCGGAAGCAAAGATGGAAGCATGAACCCAAAGAACTGGCGCTCCCCGAAAATGTAGCTAGTGGATATGAGCATTGGGGAAATGACGAATGAAGGCGAGCGGGAGGTTATCTCTGCAATCTGCGCCCTGCTTGAGGTTATTATGTTTTCTAGGTAGTAAGTTTTCTCTTCAATCTCATTAAGCGAAGAATTCACTTCAGCGATTGTCTCCAATGCAGAGATGCGGTTCTGCTCAAGCTCATCAACAAAGTTGAGCATGCTTGCAACCTTCAGCTCAGCGTCGTATGTGCTGTTGCGTGCAGAGTATATGCGTGCCTTGAACACCTGTATTGTCTCATTTGCCTCTGCAAGGTTTTGCTTGGCTGCGCGCACTCTCTCCAGCCGAGTTTCAACAGCAAGCTTCGAGTCGTTTACTTTTGATTCAAGAGAAGAGAGAGAAAGGCAGTAGGCATAGTAGAGCGGGTCGCTGCAGTTTATGCCTGCATGCATAAGGGAGATTGTCAAGCTAGCTCCTGATAAGGTTTCGTTTATCTGGGCAAGGTCTGCCTCTGTCTGCTCAAGCTCTACAGCATAATCAGCAAAATCAGATTCTATTTCAGTAAGGTTGCCTTCTGCTTCATCAAGGACCTGTTGGGTTTCATATATGGAGGAGTTTGCAATGTATATCTCTTCTCTTACCCCGCTTATGTTCAGAGAGCTAAGCGAATTAGCAGTTGCAGCAAGCCTTGCCCTCATGCTGCGCACCCTTTGCCTTGTTTCATTTATCCCAGAGCTTAGCCCCTCAAGCTTGGCGCTTGCATCATCAAGCTTTGCCCAAACAGAAAGTATGAAGCCTTCGCCTATGTGCTGGTCTGTCTCCTGCACTGCTGCTTTTATGAAGGCCTCCACAGTAGGGGAAACTTGGAAGCGCGAGTTGTCAACTATAAGGGCTATTTTTTGGGTTTTCCCTTCCATAATCCCCTGCTCAAAGCCATTGGGTATTACAATGCCTGCAGCAAGCTTTCCATCCTTTATGTCCTTTTCCAGCAGGTAAGCGCATGAAGAGTTGCCTATGTATTCAACTGCCTCGCTTGAGTCCTTTATGCCGCTTATGAAGAGCTGGGAGGCATTGCTGTTGTCAAGGTCGCATATGCCTATGGCGCTCCTTCCAACCTGCGCAAGGCTCCCGCTGAAAACTGCCCCAAGGATAAAAAGTATTAAGAGAGGGGCAACTGCCATAAGCATCAGTGTCTTTGCCTCGCGCATGAACTGCTTTGAGTCCTTTTCTATCTCACTTATTATGTTCAACTGCGCTCGCCTCCCTTAGCTTTGAGCCAGTTAGCTTTAGGAAAACATCCTCAAGCGATGGCTTGGATATGGAAAGCTCTACGATCGTTTCCCCATTTTCCTTAAGGGCCTTTGAGATTTCAGCCATATGAAGGCCTATCTCCTTCCCTTCTATGACCATGCCGTGCTCGGTTGCAGTTACGCTTTCAACCCCTTTTATGCCTTTTATGAGCTTAATGAGCTCCTTCGGAGATCCAGGCACTGATTTTAGCTTGGCTATCTCCCTTCCAACCATCTTCTTGAGCTCATCTAATGTCCCCTCAGCTACAAGCTTGCCTGAATTCACAAAAGCAATCCTATTGCAGAGCGCCTCTGCTTCTTCCATGTAATGGGTTGTAAGTATTAGGGTGGCTTTGGCATCAGCAACCACCTTTTTCATTGTCTCCCACATGCTTATCCTTGTGGCAGGGTCAAGCCCTGTTGTAGGCTCGTCAAGGATTATTACCTTTGGGCTATGCATCAATGCGCATGCCAAGCTAAGGCGCCTTTTCATTCCTCCGCTAAGGAACTGCGAAGTGGTGTCTTTCTTTTCGCTCAGCCCAAGGCTTTCAAGGAGGAAAGCAGCGCGCTCCCTTGCCTCCTTGCCCTCTATTCCGTAGAGTGAGCCAAAGTAGAGGAGGTTCTCCATGCAGGAAAGAAGGGGGTAAATAGCATTCTCCTGAGGAGCAATCCCTATCTGCCTCCTTAACTCAGGGCATGCCTCCCTGCCGAAGATTTTTAGAGTTCCTAAGTCCTGCCTTTCCAAGCCAGCCACTATCCTTATGAAGGTGCTCTTGCCTGCCCCGTTTGGCCCAAGGAGGCCGAAAACCTCCCCTCTTCTCACCTTCAAGGAAAACCTGGAAAGCGCAACCTTGTTCTTGTATGTCCTTGAAAGGCCTTCAGCCTCAATGGCGTATTCCACAGGTTAGAAACTCGCCTGCATTTTTAAATCCTTTTGTAAATGGGCCTAACCTTCTCCCATTTTTCAACAGGGCCATTGCGCACAATGAAAATAGGGTGTGGCTCTATTTTATTTACTCTGCTTAGCTCTGCGAGCTTCCTTTTGTCCCTTCTGGCAAGCTTTGCTTTCAGGTGGGCAAACTCATACTCAATCTGCCCCCTGCTTACTGCTATTCTTCCTTTGGATTTTCTCCCTATCTTGCGCCCATCGAATGAGTAGCCCCTGCCCATTGCCTCCTTGTGTATGAAGTGCAGGTAAAGGTTGAGCATGCCAACAGGGTCTTTTTTTGAGATGAACCTTAAGGGCTGGGGGTGGTTGGCGTAGCCCTTGCTCTTTCCCTCAAGCACTGCCTTTGCCAAAAGTGCCTCTCTCCAAAGGGCAGTGAGCCCTTTTGCATCAAGGTACTTTGGGTGTATGCTCCAAAGCCGCATAAGATATAGCAACTAATTTTAACCTTACTATTTTTCTATATGGCACGAAGAATATACATCCTTGAAGGATTTCCTGAGGAGATAATAGCAGTTGCATTCGCAAAAACGAGCAGGAGCCCTGACCCATTTGACCAGACAGCAAAGGAGCTTAATGATGACAAGGCGCGGCAGTTCCATGAGAGGTGGGTGGTAGGCTATGGCCACTCGAGCGTTGCAGAGCATGCAGTGCTTCATATAGCAATGGAAGGGGTAAGCAGGCTTGCAGTGGAAAGGATAGAATCAGCAAGATTGGCTTCCTATACTGAAAAAAGCACACGCTACCAAACCATCACAAAAGACTCCTTCTTATTCCCTGAGGAGTTTTCAGGGAAGTATGACAAGCAGTATGAGGAGTTCATAGACTTCGTGTATAGGGCTTATTCAGAAAGCCTTGATGCTTTTATACCTTATTTCAAGGAGAGGATGCAAAAGAAGGAAGGGGAGCAGGACAAGGCCTATGAAATAAGGGTAAGGGCCGCATCACTTGACAGGGCAAGATTCCTCCTGACAAACTCAATGCTTGCAAATGTAGGCATGACAGTTAATGCAAGGGAATTGGAGAGATGCCTTGTGAAGCTGCTTTCTTCCAATGTCAAGGAGGTAAGGGATATAGCAGAGGAGATTAAAAGGGAAGCGCTAAAGGCAACCCCAACCCTTGTGAAGTATGCAAACCCAAGTGCTTATATTCAGGAATGCGAAGCGCACTACTTTGCAATACATAGGGAAGAAAGGAGCGGAAATGCAGAGCCAGTTAGGCTTATGCATTACACAAGGGACGGGGTGATAAGGGTCATTGCTGCAATAATGTTCAGGCATTCTGGGCTGGATTATGAGCAGTGCTACAAGAAGGCAATGGCAATGACTGCTGAAGAGAGGAAAAGCTACCTAAGCAAGGCGCTTTCAGTTGGGAGCTTTGACACCCCTGTAAGGGAGCTTGAGCAATCTTCTTATACCTTTGAGCTTGTGATGGATGAAGGGGCTTTCTGCGAATTCAAGAGACACAGGATACTGTCTCCTGTATACCAAAAGCCTTCTGCACTGCTTGGCTACTACATGCCAAAGGAGTTTGCGGAGGTTGGAAAAGAAGGGCTTTTCAGGGAAGCAATGGAGCGCTCTGAAGGGCTTTACAAAGAAATAGAAAAGGAGATGCCTGAGCAGGCTGAGTATGCCATAACCAATGCCCATAATAGGAGGGTCTTAGTCACCATGAACGCAAGGGAGCTCTACCATTATATAAGGCTAAGGGCCTCTCCTGCGGCGCACTTCACAATAAGGGAGATTACGCAGAAGATGCATGAGGAGCTGAAGAAGATGCACCCGGAGATCTTTGAGCCCCTTAAGCCAAGGGAGAAGTAATCAGAACAGGCTAATATCTGCATTGCTTCCTTTGGATTGGCTCTTTTCTGCCTCATCAAGCTGCTTGCTGACCAAAACTGCAGCCCCTCCTTTTATGGCTAAAAACTTTAATTCCTCCTCTATTTTCATTAGCAACTCTATTTTCTTTTCCCTTGCAATAATGCCCCTTTTTGAGAACTCATCTATAACATCAATGGAGAACCTGATTGTCTTGTCAATCACTTCAGCAATCCTTTCTGGCTCATCCTCCTCTTTCTTTAGTATTGAGAGAACCCTTATCCTTTTCATTGCGTATTCAATTGCCAACTCAGGGCTTTCAGTATAGAAATGAAGGTGCATGATCCTTTTGTATATTTTCTGCTCCTTTCCCTTGTCCTCCATCTCAGCGCTTTCCTGCGCAAGTGAATTAAATTTGGAAACAAGGTCTATGAACCATTTCTGCTCCCTTATGGCTTTTGCCTCCTTTGAGTATACCTCCATCGAGCCCTTGTCCACGCTGCACCTTTGCTTAAGCTCGCTCAGCTTCATGCAGATCCTTTTGCCCAGCTCTATGTAGTCTATTGACTTGCCCACAAGCTTGGAAAGATTCTTGAAAAGAAGGAAAACCTCTTCTTCAATCAGGCCAGCCCTGCCTTCTTGGATGCCTTCATGGCGCTCATCCCTCTTGGGCTTGCTGCCCTTGAATATCATGCGCCTGAAGTTCATAAGCATTATTCTGCAGGACCCTTTTATTAATTTTGCCTTAATAGCTACATAAACTCAGTTATGCCTTTCTGCTTCCTTTTTTCCTGCCCGAATATGCTTTCTGTAGCTGCCTTGAAAAGCTCGAGCCTTTCCTTGAGGTAGGGTGAAAGGCTATACTTATCAACCATCTCACTGGCTATCTCAAGGAACTTCAGCACCCCGCCTTTGCTCACAGTGAGGGCAATGCTCCCTCCGCACCTAGTGCACTTCCCTACAAGAGGCACCCTTCTGTAAATGGCATTGCACTTAACGCACCTGAAACCTTGCCTGCTGAACTTCCTGAGGTTTCCATACAAGTCAGGGAGGAAGTGGCTTGTGATAACCCTTTCGGCTGCATCTTGGAAATCAACAGCCCGCAGCTTGGAGTGTATCCTCATCTCTTCATCTATCTTTTCAGGCACAGAATTGAAAAGCTTGTAAGTGCTCCTTACAGGACCTGCGTCTATTGTTGCCGTGTGATGGGTGTAGTCAAGAGGGCCGTACTGCTCCTCCTTCCCTATGATGTCCTTGACAGTCCTTACCTTGACCTCGCTTGGGCTCTTAAGCTCTGAAGCAGCCCTGTAGAACTCAGCTCCATACTCAGGCACTATTTCCATTGCATAAACCTCATCGTCAACCTCTTCAGGGTCTATGATTGTGGTAAGCACTATTGGGGCGTCCATTGTGCCCCCCCTGCTCCTTCCAAGGAAGTGCTTGCTGAAGTTAAGGAGCGCGTCAAGGAGCAGCATAATGCTGTCCTCATCCCCATCGCAGTTCCTCCTTTTTGCTGTGTGGAAGTAAGGATGGCAGAATTGCACATCTGCCTTGGTAAAACCTATTACCCTGCCAACAACAGCAGCAGAGGTATGAGGGGAGAGGCCAAGGACAAGGTGCCCTACGAGATCCTCTTTTTTCTTTAGGTTGTAGAATGGCTTTTCTTTGTAGAGGTAAACTAGCAGCTCATCTATGAACTGGCTTACCCTCACAAAGTATTCCCCTGCCTTTTCAGGTATTATAACATCCTGCACTTTTAGGGGGAGCATCTGGGTGTCAAAAGAAAGCTCCTCGTTGTATATGTCTTTTGAGTAGCCAAGCTCCTTTAGCTTCTCAACAGGCGTCCCTATCTCAGCAGGCATAAACTGGGTGAGCGGGGCATTTATCATGTCATACCTTGCAGTACCGTCCTTGTTCACATATATGCCGTACTTCTCCCTGAGGAAACCTTTCTCAATGCGCTCTGCCTCTTTCTCCTTGCCTATGAGCCCCTGCACTCCAATAAGGGCTTTCGGGGAATAGCCAAGCCGCTTTGAGGCTGCCTCAAAAAGCTCCTTGAAGCCAACAACCTTCCTTATCCAAGGGGAGCATTCCTTTCCGCAATGGGCAGAAGACCTTACTTTTTTGTTGCAAACCTGGCAGATGTACATTCGCTCTGCCCTTGAGCCGCATAGACCGCAAAGCTTGTAGGGCTGGGAAGTGTTGCACCTGCTGCAGTAATAGATTGCAATCTCGACAGAGCTCTCGTAGCCAGATTTGCCTTCATAGACAAGGTTCAGGTTCCTCCTTGTGACGCCTGTGGGGTAAAGGACATGCGGCTTGCCGTTCATCATCCTGGGCTCTGCTTTTTCAGGCCTGCCCATCCTTGCGCCTATGAAAGTGCCTGCTCGATCCCTTATCTCAACCCCTGAAAGAAATGAGAGCGCTTGGAATATGTCCATTGAGCTTATTGCTTCCTTTGCCTTTTCTGCCTCTTCCTTTGACTTGCGAAGCATGCCAAGCGTGTAAAGGAGGGCGCACGAGTAATCCTCCTTGATGTAGAGCTGGCCATCAACCTTTTTGAATTCGCAGCCAAGCTTAGCAAGCGTGTCTGAAAGGGCGCTGTTGAGTATGAGCACATCGCCTTTCTGGGGGGCGCCTACCAGCGAGTCAATAAGGGCAATAAGCTCATCCTTAGATACTTGGTTCCAGAACAGCAGGTATTTGGGGTGCAGAGGCACATTGTAGATCTTGGAGAACTCAAATGCATCTTCACAGCTCCCTATTGACTTTGCGCCTCCTTTTTCCTTGCATTCTGCGCTCCACCACTCCTCGCAGTAGCCTGCTGGCACCAGAGGATGGCCTGACTTCTGGAAATCTCCGTATGTTATAAGTATGTCCCCTAGGTAATAGACCTTTTCCACCTTGCCCTTTACTTCCATTGCCCTTTCAAGCGAATTCAGACGCTCAACGCTTCCATCATTAAGCATTACTAAGGGCCCCTCTATGCTTGTGCATGAGGTAATTGTTGAGCTCTTGCCAGGCCTTTCAACTTTCATCTGCGTGCCATGGGCTATGAAGTCATCAAGTATGACCATTGTAGCGGGATGTATTGCCTTTGCCATTATGCCTGTTGTGCGCGCCCTTCCATACCTGAGCCTGAAGCCGCCGCTGGCCATTGGATAGGAGAAGATCGGCCTGCCTGCAACAAGGCCTTCAAGGTACTTAAAGCTCGGCTTTATCTCAGTCTTGCTCTCTTTGCTTGTCACTACTTTTATTACCTTCTCCAGCCACTCCCAGTCAAGGTTGAACTTCCTTGCGTATTTCAGCACCTTCATTGCCTTCTGCGCAATGCCTTCGCATGAAACAAGCGCAACCCCACCCCTGACTTTGTTTGTATTCACCCTTTCCAGGTTCCTGTAGGCGCTTACCTCAAAGTCCTCTGTGGGGTGGCCATTTATGCATATCGGGCAGTTCCTGAATATGTGCCTTATATCATCATCAGAGGGCTTGTACTGGAGCTTGGCAGCCCTTGCATCGTAGAGGTTAACCTCCTCAACATAGCGCTCAATCTCATTTTCCATTGGGGAGTAGCGCCCGATCCCAAGCTTCTGCCTGGCATAGTCAGCAAGCAGCACTGTCATTGCAACAGCAGTGCCCCCTGCCCCCCTTATCGGGCCTGCATAATAGATGGAGACATAATTGCTCCCTTTCCATTCTTCAATTTTCACTTCAACGATCCCCTCTGTTGGGGCAACAACAACACCTTCTGTAATCACTGCAGTGCCTGTCCTGACTGCCATCTCTACCTTCTGCTGCTGGCTGAAATCCCCAAATTCTCCGCTGCATATCATTTCAGCAAGCTTAAAGGCAATCTCCTCCCTGCCAAGGCCCTGCGCCTCAAGCTCCCTTATGCGCGCAGCCACCCCTTTTGGGCCAACTATTGCCTCCACCCTTCCTGCCATGTCCTTTGCAACCTCTATCTCCACCTTGTCCTCAGGGTCATATCCCAGCGACCGTGCCCTTGCTGCTATGGAGAAGCATTCGCTTATGCCTTTCATTATGCTCTCGCTGTATTCAGCTGTCAAACCTAACCACCTTTAGCTCATTGTACTTGAGCTCATTGATGTAAACAATCCCTGGCGTTGGCACGTGGCCCATCTTTATCTGGAAATCTGTTATTCCTTGGAAGGTGCCTGAGTTGATTACCCTTGTGCCCCTGTACTCAGCGCTTGCGTTCCTGTGCACGTGGCCTGCATGGAATATGTCTGGCTCATCTTCTATAACCAAGTAATCCACAGGATTTGGGTAGATAGGGTTAGTGCCATAGATGGGGCTGAGGTGCCTGTGCTTAAGCATCTCAACCATAACCCCTTCTGGATGCATATAAGTCATGTTAGGCATTGCAGCGATAACAGAGTCCATCCCTGTGCCGTGGTAGAGAAGGTGCTTGAACCCATCAATAGATACAAACGAGGGGTTGCCCACTGCTACCACCCTGCTGTCAACATAATCCTTTAGCGATTCCTGAGGCTCCGCCCTTCTTCCTGCATCGTGGTTGCCAGGTAGCACTATTACTTCTATGTAATCAGGGATTGCCTCAATGAAGCTGTTGAACATCCCATACTGCCCCTCTATTGTCTTGACAGAAAGCTCCTTCTCCTGCTCAGGGTAGATCCCAACGCCATCAACAACATCACCTGCAACCACAATATACTTCACCTTTTCTGCAAGCTCTTTCTTCTCTCCCTGCAGGTTGAGCCACCTTGTAAACCTGTCAAAATAAGAGCTTAGGAACTGGCTGCTCCCAAAATGTATGTCAGATATGTAAGCAACAGCAAGGTCCCTTTCCCCAAGCTTCTTCTCCTTTATGCGCAAGTCGGGAAGCCATATGTCCTCTACTATCAGGAACTCCTTTTTCACAGAAACTTCAAGGGCCACTACGTCATCAACAACAATGTTTTGGAGCTTCTTGGCAACCTCGTCCCTTGATGGGACTATAGCTATGAAAGAGGAGGTTTGATCCTCAACAACAAGCATCGTGTTCCCTTTTTTTGTGGGCCGGATGTCTGTAATCATCACTATTACAGTGGCATTGCCTGAGCCTGCCTTCTTTGCATCCTCAAGGCTCATCTCCTCGTATTTCTTGGTCTTGCCCCGCAGCAGCCTTGCCAGCCTTTCGTACCTGTTCCTAAACATACCCACAAAATCCTCAACCTCGCCCCTTCCTGTGTTCTTTCCAGTTACATCAAACTGGTCGTGCCTCTGTATTTCAGCATCATACTCAGCAGCAATAGGCCTTTTTTCAGAGCGCTCTACCACTTCCACCTTTGGGAGCTTTGAGCCCTCTATGGCGCGCAGCGCGTCTTCCTTGGAGATGATGTCCTTGTGAAGCTCGAGCAGCCTTTCAATTATGTCTGCTGGGGCTCCGTTTATGAGTTCTTCTGCATCTAGCTCTACGCGTACCCCTTTTTCAAGAAGGCGGCTTACGTTCATTTAACCGTTTCAAGCATGCTTATTATGTTCCAAATCTGGGTCCTTGTATGCACAGGAATGTTTGGCTCATTGCTAAGCGGCTCTATTATGTAAAGGGCAGCGCTTGCCCTTACATCATCACTTCCATCGCCTGACTCAAGCTTCTGCCTTGCCTCTGCCATTGCCTTCTTTATGTTCTTAGGGACAAGCGGGTCATCTTCAACCATCTTTATCATTGCAATTATATTATCAAGCGTCATTAGGTTCACCTCCAAGAACCAGCAATTTTATAGAGCACGCTTATTTTTAAAGGTTAGCTGGAACAAGGCAAAATACTGAGTCAAAGAATGGCCTATAAAAGCTTGAGCTTGCACTCTTCAAGGAAGCCAAAGAATTCTTCTTGGCTTGCAAATTGTTTAATAGCTTTTTCGCCTGAATCAATTATAGAAACACCAGTGCCGGACAGAACAACCGACACCTTCTTTTTCTCCTCTGGCAAAATGAAATTGAGTTCAATGGATTTTTCCTTGCAGTTGACCACTGCCTCATCAAGGAAATAAAGCTTTTTGTCAAGGAACCTTATCCGCTTTCCGACATTGGAGAAAATGAATTCAACAACCGGATTGATTTCACCAAGCTGAGCTTCCACCTCAAGGCCAATCTCTGCGCTTTCCTTTTTTGTAGAAGCGAGCGAAAAGCAGCCGTTCCTAAGCAAAAGCTCTGTTGTTTTGGAAGTCTTTTTGGAAGGAGTTTCTACAAACACGCTTATGCTTGAAGCGCTTATTTTTATGGTGCTTGCCTTCCTGCTTTTCTCGCCTTTCCCTTTCATCTTGAGCAAAATGGGCTTTTCTTCCATAAGCCCAGAAACAATCCTTTGGTCAATGTAGAGCTCAAAGCCCTTCACGTACATTGGGGCTCCAGCCCTTCTGGCATCAATAACATCTAGGAGGCCGACCTCTTCCTTTGGGCTCTCTGGGATGGCAGTTGCCCACCAATCCTTGCCTTCCTTGTAAATAGAATAAATGTTCCCATTGCCAACTGCCTTGAAAGCCCTTCTCCTGCTTCCTATCTCAATTTCTCTAACCTGCACCAGCGCACTTTCCCCCAAGAATTCAATCCTGCACTTGTTCCCCAAGAATTCTGGGCTTATTGAAAGCTCCTTTTTGGCTTTCTTTTTTTCAGCAAGCTCCTTCTGGGCTATTGACATGCCTTCCACTTCATAGGAGTTTTGGTCATTGTCTTTTGCTGATGCAGTAAAAACCCATTCCCTTACTCCTCTCCTCTTCAAAGAAAGCAGAACCTCAAGCTTGCCTTCATTTGTGGAAACATTAAAGGCCAAGCGCGTGCCTTCATCTTCGCTGTAAGTGCCTGAAACCTTCTTCACAACCCCTGAAAATTGAATAACATTTTGTGCCATTACCTTCTCTTCTTCCAACATCCTCTTCAAGGCTTCTTCATCAATGGGCCCTTTCTTGGGCTTGGATGAAACCTTTCTGCAATGAAGCGTGATCTCTGAGTTGACTGGATTCACTATGAAATCAAGAGGCAATGAGAAAGTGCCGGCCCTTTCAGGGGCGCCTTCGCTTATCAGAATTGCTTCTGGGGTTGCCCTTCCCTCCACGAGGATCTCAAGGCTAGGGGTTGGCTTTTGGGTTGGCAGTTCCTCTATTGGCCCTTGCTTCTTTGGCTCAGGGAGCATTGGAATCTCCTTTGCCCTTTCGTATTGCACGAGTGGTAAAAGCTGTGGGAATTTTACAGAGAGAGTTGGCGGCTTTTGCCACACAGCCAAAGAGCAGCGCTCCAATTGCGAGGGCTGCAAAGGTATTGCAAAGTCAGAAGGAGGCAATATAGTTGGCTTTGGCATTGGCGCCTTCCTTATAACTGCCAGCGAGCATTCTGCCTTTTGAGAAGGAATTAGGACAACAAACTCATCGCCGTAAAGCGCTTGTGAGGTTATTCCCAAACCTTCCTGCCTGAACTCAATGTTGAATAGGCCTTTCCTTTCGCTTTGCATTCCCTGCTTAAGCTCGTGCTCTTCTCTTTTTTTCTCATAAATGTTGATCGCAAAGATGCTGAAAGCAGAGCCCATGAATGCATATGCAGCAAGCATCATTGGGGAAAGAAGCGTTAGTGGAGCAGGGGCAAAGAAAATTGCTGCCAATGAGAGGTTCCTTACAATCCTCATCCATTCCTTAAAGGCCGACTTTAGCGGCTTTTTTGAAAAATACCTTTCTGCCCTTAGCCCTGCGCTTATCAATGCAGAGCCCCCTAATACCTCATTTGCCAATGGGGTAAAAACAGGTGCGCCTTTGGCAAGGCCAACTGTTGCATCATAAATCAATGAGCCAGCTATCAAAGGGATGAGCAAATTCTTTGCTGGCCTGTTAACCCTGAGCAGTCCTTCGCTGTCCCTCTCAAGCAGCTTAAACCTCTTCGGCTTCTTGGCTGAGCCAGCAGGCTTTTGATGCACTGCTTCTTTCTGCATGTGAATTCTCCCCTTAGTGAATATTTAAACCTTACTCAAGGAAAATCATTCCATTCCTGTTGACTGCCCTTGAGGGCCGCTCAATGGATGAGAATGCGCAATTGGAAGAAATTTTTTCCTGAGCCCTTCCATACACGAGGTTTCCGTCAACAACCTTTCCTCTTATTGAGAGCGAAACAGAGTTCCCATCGCCAGAGGAGCATACGAAGTTTATTGCAGAGGAAATCTCACCTGCTTCCTGCTTGGCAATGCTTATCTCGCTTATCCGGTCCCCTGCATCCTTGAGGTAGCTTAGGGTTTCAATGGAAACTGCTAGCAAGGAAAGGGCAACAATGCCAACAAGCAGGAATTCGGCTGTAACCTGGGCTAGTCGCACCTGTTTTCTTTGCATATTCCTGATTGGCAGTCAGAATTCTCTATGCAGTAGCCGCCTGGGCCAACTGCCAGCGAGCCCTCTGCCTTGTCAATTACCTTTTCAGTCATGTTTGAAACTTTGGCTCCTGTTTCCTTGGCGCTGCCTATAAGTTGGGTTGCAACTATTGCCACAACTGCCACAACCACCACTAGCACCAGAAGCATCTCAGCCGAAACCTGCCCTTTAGCGTATGTACGAGGTATCTTCACCACCAACCTGCTTTGTGCTATTAAGCTCTTCCTCAATTCTCTTTATTAGCTTTTCCTTCTCAACCGCCTCCTCCTCAAGTTTCTTGAGCGAAATGGGCATCCCTGTTGCCTTTATTATTACCTTCAAGACATTGATTGCTGCCTGGTCGTCTATGTAATTCCCATGGGTTTCGCCCATCAAGCATATCGCCTCAATCCTGCTGAAGCGCGCCAATGAAGGTATAAGCCCTGCAGCCCCAAGTATGGAGCCCTGCGCCTCCCCGAAAAGCACGCCAATCTTCTTGAACCTCTCAACAACCTTGCTTGAGTTTGCAGAGCCAAAAACCCTCCTTATCTCATGGTACTGGCCTGTGCTGTAGCCCCCTATTGTTATTATTTCCTTTATGCCAAGCTCTTTTGCAAAGCGGACTACCTTCTCTGCCAGCTTGTACTGGCCTGCATTGCTGATTGCCTGCGAATCTCCTGACATCACAACTACTGTCTTGCCATTCCATGAGGCATAATGGAATTCAAGCCTTACAGGCCTCATAAGCCCGTTTGGAAGCATTATTACCTGCTGCGGGAGCGATGAGCTGTAGTAGCGGGCTATCAATTTCATTTTCATCTCGCTTATCATGTAGCGTGCGCATACATGCCCCACTAGCCCTATTCCTGGGAGCCCTACTATCATTGTGCCCCCGTTTGCCTTGAACCCCCTCTTCTTGACTAGCTTTTCCATATTATCCCCCTTGACTTCAGTAGATATGACATCCTTTCAATGTTTTTAAATGGAGCTGGATGGGCAGAAGATGTTTTTGATGAGCAGTGGATTTCTTTTAAGGTATATGAATTGCACAAGCGGCATTTCCTTAGCCTCATCATGATTGTAGCAGCCCGTGCTTTTTCATCAGTTCGCCTGCTTTCTTCAGCTTGTCTTCTGCATCCTTGTAATTTGCTGATTTGGCTATGAACATATACTTAGGAGCTCCCATATAGTGCACCTGGATTCCCAATGAGCCCTGAGCCTCTAGCAACGCCTTGACTATCCTCACCATGCCATCGCTTTCCTGGCTAGTGAGCTCAAATACCCTCCTAACCTCCACCTCAGGCTTCTTGAGCTTCCTTTGCATATAATCGAAAAGAACTGCCTTTGCCTTCTTTGATATCTTGAGCGTATCAAGGAGCTTCTGATTGGAGAGCGCCTTTTCAAGGAATTCTGCTGGGTTTCCGTGCTTTTGCTCTATCTGCCTGTAGAGCTCCTCTGGGCTTCCTTTTTCATTGGCAGCCTCAAAGGCCGCTTTTATTATCCCCAAGCACCTCTTCTCCTTCTTCAAGCTCTCCTTCTTTTTCCTCTTTTCATCTTCAGTAACATTCTTCAAGGAAAGGTCTATCTGCTTCTTGTCTGGGTTTACCCCTATAACCTTCACAACAAGCTGATCCCCTTCAGAGATGAACTCGTGTATGTTCTTAACCCATCCTGAAGAAACCTCAGATATGTGCATGAAGCCCTCTATATTGCTGTACTCAGGAAGCACGCAGAACGCGCCATAAGGAAGGATCTTCTTTACCTTTGCAATTACAATCTCGTCCTTTTCCGGAAGGCTCATCCAAGCTCCTCTACTATAGTGCCTATTATTGCAGCCCTGCCTCCTGTCGGGGCTGCCAGCGTTGCATTGCACCCTGAGCAGTTTATCTTGGTTGTTGTGTGTGTGAAAATTATCTGCACATTCCCGCACTTGCACTTGACCTTCACGAATTTGCTCATTACTTCACCTCTGCTTTTGCCTTTGTCCTGCCCTGAAGCACCTTTTCGTGCTTCTTGTGGCAATTGTTGCATTCAAGTATTAGCTTCTGCCTCTTGCCCTGCTTCTTAACTGCCTTCTTCCCTGCCCTTTTGCCGCCATGGCCCTTAAGCTTCCTCTCGTGCTTGACATTGCCCATAGCCAATGACCTTGGCTTCCCTTTTGAGGCTACTTTTACTTTATGGGCTACATGCGCCTTGCAAAATGGGCAATATGTCCTCATCTCTTTTGGAACCTTCATAAATACACCTCCTTGACAAAGCCCTTTGAAAGAAGCCATGTTGCCTCCTCTTGAGGAACGGTTATGTATTCCCCTTCCTTAAAGGGGCCGTAGACTATTCCTTTCTGGCCCCTATAGGGCTTCACCTCTTTTATTACGAGCAGCCTTTTAATAGTTTTCCTGTCTTCCATAAGGCCTTCGGAAGCCTTCCTTACCTCCTCAGCGAACTTCTGCTCCTCTGCAGTAAGCCCCTTTGGCACCCCCTTCCTTACGCATTCTATTGCTATCTTCTCCATCCTTATGCGCATTATGTCTTTAAGCATCTTCTTCAGGTTCTCAACCTCTCGCATTGCCATAATGTCCCCTGACTGTTTTGCGCTCTCCTCCTTCTCGCTTATTACCTTCTTCACCTGCTCGTAAAAGTCGGCTGACAGGCTGGTTAGCATGTTGCCCTGCATCTCTGCCCTGTAGTACTCCCTTATAGTTCCATAGTCAAGAGCCATAATGGGCCCGCCCGGATTCGAACCGGGAATCTTCACCGTGTCAGGGTGACGTCATAGCCATTGGACCACGGGCCCAAAATGATAAACCCTTACATATATCAAATATTTAAAATCTATGCAGGGGATTGGAATCCAGAAGTAATTTTAAATGACAAATTGATGATTAGACAAACAGGCGATAGATTATATGCAACAATTGATAGTTATAAATACTACCATCTTAACAATATTAATCTTAAAGATACAAGTTTAGATATAAAGTATGTATTGGCATTATTGAATTCTAAAATGATGTCTGCATATTATCTATTAGTTACATTAGAAAAAGAAAGAGTTATGGCACAAACTGATATAGAAACCCTCGAAAAATTACCAATTAAGGAAATAGAAAAGGAAAAACAGCAACCCCTCATCAAACTCGTTGACAAAATGCTTTCCCTCAACAAGCGCCTAAATGAAATCGGCGACAAAAAGACAGATGAAAGAGCAAAAATTGAGGAAGAAATAAAAAAGACTGACGCTGAGATTGATGAGCTCGTTTATAAGATTTATGGCATAACTGAAGAGGAGAAGAAGATCATCGAAGAAAGTATGAAGTAATGATATGAGAGGCGCAAAAGAGCTAGGAATAATAATTTAAAACCCTCTATCGTTAGATAAGCAGGTGATCAGATGGAACCCAATGTAGGAAGCCTTGACAGGATGCTCAGGGTATGCATAGCGCTTGTGTTCATTGCTGCAGCTTACTTCTACAATGTGTGGTGGCTCTATGCGCTTGCGCTTGTGCCGCTCGCAACGGCGCTGTTCTCCTACTGCCCGCTGTACGCGCCCCTGAAGATAAGCACAATTGAGAAAAAAGAAGAAGCAAAGGAAGAGCCAAAGAAAGAAGAGCCAAAGAAAAGGAAGAAGCAGAGAAAATAAACTTTTAATGTTATAGCAGCAAATAGATGCATGATAGAGCTAATAGCGCTAGCTGCTGCTGTTCTGGGCATTGCAGTCGTTGTGTGGGCTGTGCTCACTTATAACCACTTGGTCAAGCTGTCCCAGCAAGTAAAGAACGCGTGGCACCAGATTGATGTCCAGCTCCAGCGAAGGCATGACCTAATCCCTAACCTTGTTGAGGCAGTGAAGGGCTACATGAAGCACGAGAAGGAAACCTTGGAAGAAATAACTAAGCTAAGGGCTGCAATTGTTTCAGGCACCCCTGCAGAAAGGGCATCTGCAAACGAGCGCCTTAGCTCTGCTCTGAAAACAATATTCGCTGTTGCTGAGAACTACCCGCAGCTAAGGGCAAGCGAAAACTTCCTGAAGCTCCAGGAGGAGCTTACAACTACTGAGAACAGGGTTGCCTATGCTAGGCAGGCTTATAACGATTCTGTATATTTTTACAATACTGCGATAGCAATAATGCCAAACAACCTCCTTGCTATGTTGCTAGGCATGAAGGAGCAAGAGTTCTTCAGCACTGAACAGAGCAGCAGGGAGGCTCCAAAGGTGAAAATCTGAGGTGTATTGATGGGTACAAGGCTTTTTGAAGAAGCTGATAAGAATAGGCTCATATCTTCGCTAATGCTTTACACAATGCTTTTCCTTGTAGCACTTTTCCCAGCCCTTGCATGGATTCTAACTGAGGATTTCTGCATAACAGCAATCCTATTAGCAGTGATGTTCTTTTACGCAGTGCAGAATTTCTTTTACTCGTTCAGCACAACAATGGGAGTTGTCGGGGCTAGAAAGATTGCGCATGGCTCAGAGCGAAGCCAGAAGGAAAAACAGCTTTTGAACATAGTGGAAGAGATGAAGATAGCCTCTGGCTATGGGGGCAACATTGATGTTTACATAATAGAGGACAAAAGCATAAACGCAATGGCAATATCAAGGGGCAATAAAGCTGCAATAGGCGCAACTAGGGGGGCTTTGGAAAAGCTGACAAGGGAAGAGCTAAGCGGTGTAATAAGCCATGAAATGGCGCATGTAGTAAATGCTGACAGCGATGTTAAGCTTACCGCATTCATGACCCTTGGGATCCTATATGCTTACCTAAGGATTTTCACAAGGATAAGGCCAACCAGCAACAGCAGGAAAGGAGGGGCTGCAGTAATGTACCTCCTGCTTGCTGCGCTTTCGATTTTTGCCTATGCAGCTGGGATCCTTATGTTCTTCGCCCTAAGCAGGAAAAGGGAAACCCTTGCAGATGTAGAAGGCACTAGGTTCACAAGGAACAAAGAGGCCCTTATAAGCGCCCTTAAGAAAATAGCGACAAATGATGCAATGCAAGTGCCTGAGACAGCATCTTCCCTTTTCTTCGCAAACCCTCTCAGCCCATTGGAAAGCAAAGTAATGGGGCTATTTGCAACACACCCTCCATTGGAAGAAAGGATAAGATACCTGCAAAGCCTCTAGCAGAATGGAAAGCTTAAACTATATCAACCTTTCCTTCAACTATCATCTTAGTTATAGCCTCTGTATCCTCAACCATGCTTTCTGCAATGGCCCTTGCTTTCTTTTCAGCGCCCATGTCGCTTAGCTTTATACCTGCAACTAAAGGCTGATTGAGGGGCCTGCCAAGCTGGGAGAGCAGATAGACCTCTGCTTCGCTCCCTGTCTCTTTTGCTATCCTCTTTGCTATCTCAAAGGCAAGCACAGAATACACTTTCCCAACATGATTCCTTGGGTTCTTTCCTGCTGTTGCTTCCAGCGTCATGTGCCTGAAAGGAGTTATCAGGCCGTTTGCCCTGTTGCCCCTTCCAACGCTCCCATCATCCCCCATCTCTGCAGAAGTGCCTGTGATTGTAAGGTAAAGAGAATCAACCTCGCCTTTCCTGTCCCCGCTGTTCAGGGTTATTGAAACAGAATATGGCTTGCGCCTCCTATTCATTACTGCTGATGTTTTTTTGCTTATCTCTTCAAGCAGCTTCTCCTTCTTTTCAAAATAATCTTCCATGCTTGTTATATGCCTTGCAACAAATGCACAAGCAACTGTTAGCTTTACATCATTGCCCATCCTGAGGCCCATCACCTTTACATCCTCCCCAGCATAAGGATGCTTTCTCTTCACCTCTGGGCTATTGAGATACTTTTCCACTTGGAAAACAAGCTCCTCAAGAGTGCTCATTGGGGCATAGCCAACTCCAAAGCTCGTGTCGTTTGCAGAGGGCTTCTTGCCTGCAGTAATCTGGAGGTCTGCAGAGCCAGGGGAAATCCTTGGCTCTATGGTATAGTAATCCTCATCAAGGTAGCGCATTGCGCTCCCCAAGTATTCCTTGACTGCCTTTATTGCTATTGGGTGCACCCCTATGTGCCTTACCCTTCCATTATCCTTTATCTCGTCGCTTGCCCTTCCGCTTAGGTAGATATGGATTGGCTTAAGTAGCCTGTGCGCCTTGAAGCCATTCCTATCTATAAATACCTTCCCCCCAGTAATCTGCGCCTTATCCACATTATGGTGGGCTATGTAGCCAAGCTCTTCAAGGTAGATTTTGCTCAGCTCCCTGCTTATTGCCTCAACTATGTTGTCAGTAAGGGTATCTGGATGCCCCCTCCCTTTTCTCTCAACCATTTCCAGATGGAGCGCATCGCCGCCCTTGTAATCTATCTTCTCCACTTGTATGTTCATGGAAATCCCAACTAATCTTCGCAAAATGCTTTATAATAGTATCCATGAGCCTAAAAGTCTGCAGCAATGGTTTAAAAAGAGGCGTAGCAAATAATGGTGATGCTCTCCTTGGTTGAGCCTTTTGTGATTTTCCTTTCGCTTTACATACTAGTAGTGTTTATCATGCTGCTTTTTGCGTACGAAAATGAGCTTTTCAGGAGCAACAGAAAAACCAAGTGGAGACCACTCGTAAGCGTAGTAATACCAGCGTACAATGAAGAGAATAACATAAGGAGGTGCATTGAGTCCCTCCTTAATGCAAATTATCCGCGGAACAAAATAGAGATCATAGTGGTTGACGATGGAAGCAAGGACAGGACTGCTGAGATTGCCTCATCCTACAAAGGGGTAATTGTGCTAAAGAAGCCAAACTCTGGGAAGGCAGACAGCTTAAACTACGGGATAAAGCATGCAAAGGGGGAAATAATCGCAACCCTTGATGCTGATTCCTACATAACAAAAGATGCAATATTGAAAATGCTCCCTCTTTTCTCAAAGGATGCAAAGGCAGTTACTGCTGCTGTGCTTGTTGACAACCCTAAAAACTTAATTGAGCAGCTTCAAGAGGTTGAGTACGTTTTCACAATCTTTTCAAGGAAGGTCCTGGAAGCCATAGATGCCATCCATGTAACCCCTGGCCCATTCAGCATGTTTAGGAGGGAGGTGTTTGAGCAGATTGGGGGCTTTGACAGGAACAATATACTGGAGGACCAGGAAATAGCGATGAGGATGCAGAAATACAACCTGAAGATAAGGGCTTCTACTGATGCTGTTGTTTATACCAAAGTTCCTGAGAACATGGAGCAGCTCCTGAAGCAGAGGACAAGGTGGCACCGCGGAGGGCTCAGGAATTCAATAACCTACCTTGAGCTTGTTTCCCCAAAATACGGGGACCTTGGGGTTTTTGTAATGCCCCTGCAATTTGTTTCAATAGTAACGCTTTTCCTTATATTCGTTTTTGTTTTGCACAAGACTTTTTCTCCTGCCCCGCCCATGACTCTTGAGTTCTTGTTGTTCTACACTTTCTCTCCACTTATGGTATGCGCTTTAGTGATATTGATGCTTACCTTCCTCTGGGTTTATTACGGCGCCCAAAAGATGGGGGCAAAGCTGAAGCCCCATATGGTATTCACATACGTTGTCTCATACGCTTATCTTATCACGCTGTTCTGGGCAAGCGCCTTCCTAAAGGAGATTACTGGCTCAAAGCTGAGCTGGTGATCATATTTCCTTTGTCCACCACTTATACTTCTGGTGGGAGTAGAATATCTCCATGCATTCGTTGCTGCTTATAGAAGGCCTTTTCTCTTCTTCGTTTATGTGCTTTTCAAGCGAATCCAACGTAAGCCCCATGGATTCGAGTTTCCCCAATAGCAGTGTAAGCTCCTCAAACTTCTTCTTGAACTGCTCGTAAGGTATGTAGAATTGGATTTTTATAGTATGGTCTATTCCTTTGCCTGAAAGGTGGGGGTAGCTCCAGCGAGGGTGCTCCTTTTCCCATTCTGCTATCTCGTTTTCAGCCCTTCTTAATTTATCTAAAAGCTTGCACCTCTCCATTTCTGAAAGGAAAAACTTTAAATCAGAGATGTAGCCAGATGTGATGAACAAAACACTTTTAGAAGATGCTATGGCAAAGGCAGCTTTCTCTGGAGTTAGGAAAAGCTTTCTCAGCTCTTCCATGCTGCTGCTTCCCCAGTGGCTTTTTATGTGCTTGTAGAACTGGAGGAATGTCTTAAGCATGTGGCAAAAGGATGAGCATGCCTGCTCTGCAACATTGTAGGCAACGACATAGTTGTTTGAGTTCAATGCTTCTGGAAGAGCCTTTTTCTGCTCCTCGCTGAAAGCATAGTGCTTTGTCGGCCTTGCGCTGATGGACATGAACCTAATAACCTCCCACATCCTCTCAAAATCTTCCATAGTGAAGCCTTTTTTCTTGTGCTTCAAGAATTCCTTCATCTGCTTCAGCTGTTCTGCGCTTTCAGAATCTTTAACTCCATAGTTGGCTATAAGCAGGTCCTTCCTTTTCTTACCTTCATCTGATATTTTCATCCTGCCTTCTTCATCTATGTAAGCCAAGCCCTTCTTTACAAGCTCTGGCAGGTGCCTATGCTTTTTAAACGGCTTTTTTGTTTTTTCGTTCATTACTATCTTTGCTTTTTTGTTGTTTAAATGTTTAACCCTTTATATCTCTTGCTTTTCCTTTTTTCCCTTGGCTTTATTCAGCAGCTTCTTGAACCACCACTTTGGCTCGCTAAGAATATCTTCTTGCTTCTTTCTTTCAAGGGGGCTGATGCAAGGCTGGAGCGCAGTAGCTGCAATATACCCTGCCTCCCCTTCAAGCCTTCCTTTGCTGAGAAGCCATTCAAGCGTGGCAAAGCTTCTCTCTTCTATTAGCCTCTCTGCAAGCTTCCTCTGGGCTCCAGCAGACAAGGGATTAAGCCTGCTTTCCTTTATGGCAAACCTCAGGAAAGGGTGGCTCTTCATTTTCTCATCTGGCTCAAGCTCTATCCTTAGCTCAGCTGCCTTCTTCACTGCCATAGCCCTTACTTCGCCTAAAAATAGGCTGCTCTTTGCTGCCAAGTATATGTTGCTAAACCTATTCCATTCGGCAGAGAGGCTTATGTATGCCATGCCTGCCTTCTTCCTTGCGCCATGGGGGAAGCTTTCATTGGTAGCAACTGAGTATAAGTTTGCAAAATCTGCGCTTTTCGCGCATTGCTCTACATAAAGAGAACCTGCACTCTCCCTAAGTTCTGGCTCAAGACCTTCCAATAACGCTATGCTGAGCAATATTATTTTTTCACTGTTGCCTGCTATTTTTTCAATTGCAAACTTCTTCAAGCTCGGCGGAATGTCAGTGAGTATGAAGAACGCCTTGAGCTGGCCATAATTATCTTCTGTGATTAGCAGAAGCTTGTTGTGTATAAAAGAAAGCCCGCATTCTTCAATGCTGCCCTTTGCAAGTTCCCTCAATGCTGGCTTTATAGTACTGTCCATGCTTATGTTTATCAGCATCACAAAATCACCTTCCTCAACATAGCTCTTTATCCTATTGTAAACTGCCTTGCCTATCTTTTCCCCTGCTATAGACCTTATCCTTTGAGGAAGGAACTCGTCTGATTCAATCTTCTGTAGCAGTACATAGTTGTTGCTATTTTCTGAAAGCCCTATTAAATTAAGAACGCACTGCTCAGCAGCCTTGGATAATCTCTTTTTAGCATAACGAGGAATGCCAGATGTGCCTATTAGATTGTATAATGAATTATAATCGCCTTCTTTGGAGTAAAGCTCAGCAAGCGCATTTGCCGCCTCTAACTTGGCTTGCTTTGGCAACTTCTTTGTTAAGCACATGTTGGTAAGCAAGCCAGTCTGCTTTTTTCCAATGTACATGTTAACTAATAAAGAGAGAGCTAGCTTTTCAATAGGAGGGTCAAGCCCCAATTCTACAACAGCAATATGAGGGTAGGTTAGGTTAGCACTCACTATCTTGCTTAAAACAAAAGCAAGCTCCGCCACCTCTTTAGGAAGTTTTGGGTTTTTTGATGCCTGTCTAAGTTCTTTGTAATCCAAGCGGGAAAGGAGTGCATTGACATACTCAATCCCTGCTGCCACCCTCTCCTCGTTGCTTAAGCTTTCATCTGATGCTTTATGAAGGAGCAGAGATTCTGGTTGGTGCTCTTGCATTTTACCTGAATGAGATTATCTGGTAGCCGTATTTGTCTATGTCCTCCTGTGCCCAGAACTTCATATCCTTTGTCCTTGCCACATGAGTGACTTTCTTTGCTATACTCCTCCCTGTGTACTTCTTTGACTTGGGATCCCATTCTTTAAGCACTAGGATATCGCCTGGCTTGCACTCAAAGTCAGCTAGCCTTACTTCACATGTCTTTTCCCCGCTCACAACCTTCTCAAAGAATTGCGGCCATATCTTCTTTTCGATTTTCATAAGCGAATAAGCGCATAGGGATTTAAAATGCTTGCAACATAAGGATTAGCGCCAATGATGAGATAAACAACTTCTGACATGTGATGAAGCTGACAGCGCCTGAGGCAAGCGTGCTTGAAGGCAAGGAAATTCTTTTAAGCATTACCTGCCTCTCA
The DNA here is from genome assembly GCA_038890615.1 of Candidatus Anstonellales archaeon. GTDB lineage: Archaea > Micrarchaeota > Micrarchaeia > Anstonellales > J096 > JAWAFI01. The sequence goes on from JAWAFI010000001.1 coordinate 264,908, forward strand.
AATTTAGGGGGTGATAACATGATTGACCCATTTGAAGAATTAAAGAGAATGGAAATGGAGATGCAACGGATGCGCAGAAGATTCCGAGGCATAAACTTTGGCATGCACACAAACGCTGACCTCATAGACAACAAGGACAGCTATACTGTCGTGTTTGAGCTCCCGGGATTTGAAAAAAGCGAGATAGAAGTTAACGTCAGCGAAGGGTCTATTTCAGTGAAGGCAGAAAAAAAAGAGCAGAGGGGCGAGCAGAAGAAGAACTATGTGTACAGGGAGCGCTCTGCCTCAAGCATGTTCAGGACTATTGCCTTCCCTGAGCCGGTTGACCCGAACAGCGCTGTTGCAACCTACAAGAATGGAATACTCAACGTAGATATCAAGAAGGCAATAGCAAAGAAAAGGAAAGTTGAGATTAAATAACCTTTTTAACCTGTTCCTTCCTTTTTAGCCCATGGAAAGAAAGCTCCACTGGCAGATTTACATTGCAGCGCTCATTGTTACTATAGCGATATTCGGGTTTGGCACTTATGTTGGCTCTTTCATGGCACAGCAGGCGGCAAGTGTGGCAGAAAGGCAGCTGATTGAAGCAAGGCAAGATCTTATGGAAATAGAGCTCATGCTTTTCCTTGACAGCTCATACGCTTACTGCCCTTACTACATTGAGCAGTTTGAATCAATCGGCTCAAAAAGGGAGATGCTGGGCAACCAGATAGAGAGCTTGGAAAAAAGGGGGGAAGACCCAGGAAGCCTTAAAGAGGAGTATTTCTTATTTGAGGCGTTCAACTTTGCAATAGGGCAAAGGATTGCGGGCATGTGCCAGCACGAAGTAAAGCAGGCGCTCTACTTTTACCCAAAAAGCTGCCAGGAATGCAAAAGCATAGCAGAAGCCCTGGGCAGGCTCAGGGAAAGCAAAGGCTACTATGTTTATTCCTTTGATGGGGATTCAAAGTTATCGCTTGTAATGTCTATGAAGAAGCAGTATGGGATAGTAAGCCTTCCTGCTGTTGTATGCAATGGAAGGACAATGCAAGGGGCTGCGCTCAATGCAGAATCTATTGCAGAGGGCTGCTGAGCACAAGCAAGACATAGGGGTAATCGCTGCATCGCTGCTTATAGCATTGGGGGCTTATTTTCTCCCTGCATACTTTTCAGAAACTACTTCGCTTGGCGCTCTCTCACTCTTTGTACTTGGATTCTTAAGTACTGCCACCGTTTTTCTCCCTTCAGTAGCATGGGTCTCATTCTACTTCATAGCATTGCCCTTTCCAATTTGGCAAGCAGCGCTCTTAGGAGGCGCAGGGGCAGCAATAGGGGAGCTAACCTCCTTCTTTGCTGGATATGGGCTTAGGGGAATGACAAAAGATATGCAGCCACACTATGAGAATGTGAAAAGACATGGATGGATCTTCATACTGCTAGCTTCAATAGTGCCTAATCCTTTTTTTGATTTTATAGGGCTTGCTGCAGGCTACTTAAGGATGAACCCTTTTGTATTCCTTTTTTCCTGCTTTGCTGGGAAAAGCATAAAGTTTGCCTTGCTTATGGCAGGAGGGGAGTCTCTTACTCACATGTTCTAGCCCTGCTTCCTTAAGCACTGTTTTTTCAGCTTTGAGGACTGCCTCCTTGCTGTACATCTCTGGGTTCTTTAGCACCTCCTCAATGGGCCCTTTTTTCATAAACCCTTCCCCCCTTCCCAAAGAGAATGTCTTCCCCATCCTTGCATACTCAGCTGCCTCTATGACAGCCTTCCTGAATCCTTCCCCAACAACCTTAGCCTTCCCTTTCTTGAGAAGGTCCTTAACGCTATCTATTTTCCATAAGTAATTCATAACCGCCTCAAACTCTTTTTTTGAAAGCTTCCCTTCTATGAAGCTGTTTGAGACCTTTCTCCTTGTTTGGTAAGGGGTCCCTAAATAGGCTTTGGCTAGTTCTTGGCCGAGGAGCCTTGAAGCCTTTCTAATGGCTTTCCTCTCTATATGGCTTCTAAGCCCCACCCATAGGCTTGCATTGTTGAGCCCTTCCATGCTACCCCCATTCTTATTAGGAAGGGCTTGTATTTAAGCCTTTCTTTTTCTACCCTTAAGCAATATGCTTGAAGAGCTTTATCTTATGCTGATGTCTTCAAGCAGGTCCTCAAGGTCCTGCTCGTGCTTCACCTCATCCTCAAGTATTTTCCTAACTAAGTTAAAAGATATGTAATCCTTGGTAGCGCGAAGCTTCTCGAGCATTGAGGCATAAACCTCTATTGCGCATTGCTCTCCTTTTATGTTCTGCTGGAGCACTTCCTTAACATGAGGGTTCTTTGGGGCATCATATCCGCAGTTGCTCATCTTTGCAAACTCAGTGGGGTTCAGGATAGGATTCCCTCCTAGCTGGATTATGCGCTCAGCAAGCATTTCTGCGTGCTTAAGTTCCTCTGCTGCGTGCTCCTTTAGCTCTTCTTGGACATTCGGTCTCATGGGACCTTTGACCACCATTGCACCCACCCAGTACTGGTAATATGCTAGCCACTCATCAGCAAGTGCCCTATTCAAAAGCTCAGTTATCACTTTTGCCTCTTTCCCAACTATCTGCTTCCCTTTTGTGCCCATAAAATCACCTTTTCATTGGGTATTTTTGAAGTGTATTGTTTATAATCCTTTTGTAAGCTGATGTTGCAGCATATTAATAATTATGAAAATACTTTCATAATTATTGCTGCCAAAAGAGCAAATGGTATCACGAATTTGACAAGGAAGATGTATGGCCTTAGCAACACTGCTGGCATAACCCTTGCTGACTCCCTTTCAAATCCATCCCAACACCATCCAAGCACAAGCACCATTAGCACAGCCACGAGCGGATATGCCCAGACAACAAAAACCCCATCCAACAAATCAAGCACAGGCATGCCCATAAAGGAGAGATTGATTGGGGAATAGCTTAGCATGGAGGGGATGGAAAGGAGAAAGGTAAGGCTTATAGTTGCAAGCGCTGCCTTATCCCTCCCAATGCTTGGAGAAAGGTCAGCAACAAGAAGCTCTGCCATGCTTATTATAGAGGTAAGCGCAACAGAGAACAGAAGGATGAAGAATAAGGGCATCAAGATGTTGCCAAAAGGCATTTGGAGGAATGCAATGGGCAAGGTATCAAAGGCAAGCGCAGGCCCGCTTTCAGGGTTTAGCCCATATGTGAAAACTATAGGGAATATTGCAATCCCAGCAATAAGCGCTATTGCAGTGTCTGAAAATGATGCTATTGCAGCAGATGAAGCTATCCTCTCCCCTTTCTGCAAGTGAGAGGCATATGTGAGCATTACGCCGGTGCCAACCCCAAGCGAGAAAAGAGCCTGTGTTATTGCTGCAGCTATTGCCTCAGCCGTTATTCCTTTGAATGTTGTGTAGAACTTAATAGCCTCCCAGAGCCCAGGCAGTGTCAATGAGTGCGAAAGCATCAGGAAAAGTATTCCAAGGAATATTGGCATGAGAATCTTGTTTGCCTTCTCTATGCCATCTTTGAGAGTGTTCCTCATGATCATAAGGGTTATAAGCAGAGTTATAGGCGTGAAAACAAGGAATATGGGCTCCTGCAAATGTTCGCCAAGCGGGGCATAAGCACCTATTAGTGATAAATAAACATAGCCAAGCGTCCATCCGGCCACAACCACATAATATGAAAGGATAATCATATTCAGCGCTATGAAAATTGAGGAAAGCCTGCCGAGCCCTCTTCCAATACTGCTGAATGATCCTGTGATGGGTGCTGAAAAATGCCTGCCAGCGATGAACTCAAGGAGCATTATAGGCAGTCCTAAAACTACAATAGAAATTATGTAAACAACTATGAAAGAGCTCCCATATTGACCTGCCATATAAGGGAAGCGCCATATATTTCCAAGCCCTACTGCAGAGCCTATTACAGCAATTATGAACATTAGGTTTGATGACCACTGCTCTTTCATGGTAGGGCTAGCCCATTAAGGAATTTAATAGTTAGCATGAGCCTTTAGATTACTGGGATAAAAACGTGTATATTACAACAAGCGAAATGTACTTTTTAGCCAGGTATAGGGCATTAGGCAGATGATTAAGAACCAAATCAAGGCTGCCTTTGGATAGGCTCAGCAGGTGTGGTTTCATCCTGCTGCTTTGCCTCTTCTTCCTTCTGGATGGATACTGATTTGAAGGAAACGGTTATCTGTGATAGCCTTTTCAGTGGCTTTACTTCTTTTGCCTTCACTGCAATAAGCCTCTCCAAAAACTCAACGCCAAAAACAGCAGGGAGCCAAGTCATTATTTCCATAACCGTGCGCAAAACCCTGCTTAGGAAGGCAGTGGCCTCTGGAATGAAGGATGCCACTGCGCTTTCAGCAACAATCATAATGGCGCTGATGCCGAACAAGTATTTGCTTGTGCGCAAGTAAAGCTTTGCTTCCTTTTTTGCATTCTCCAAAGCATCGCTAAACATTAAAGGAATCCTTTTCTTTAGTATCTTCTCGATTGAGTCAACCCTTTTCTCCTCAGGAAGCCTGAATATCAGATGTATGGGCACAGCGATAGGTATGTTAGAAGCTTTGTCCCTTATCTCATGGGCAAGGTCCTTTGATATCATCCTTTCCTCTGGCAGCCCTGCGTCAAAATCTGAAAATAAGTCGTTGTAGCTGTCAAGGTCGAATATTATGTTCCTTGGCTTCTGCGGCTTCTCCTCTTCCTTGCTGAAAAACTTTTTGAATGCCTGCTTTATGCTTGCAGGGGTTTTTTTGGTAGGGAGCTGCTCCTTTGCCTCTTTCTTTGCCTCTTTCATAATTATATAAAAATGTGGGGAAAAGGTTAAATCCATTGCGGAAGGTTAGGGAGGTTAAGTTTCAGTGGCCCAATGCCTTAAGGCAGTCAATCTTGTCCTGGCCTGTCAGGTATTCGCAGTAGGCTGCCTGGCTTCCGCTCTGGGCTGCCTTCATTAGTGCGCTCATGTCGCAGACCTCTCCAGGGGTTGCGAACTTCTCATCTCCAAATGCAGCTTTCTCGCATTTGTATTCAACAGGAGGCATGTCCATGTCAACTCCCCCTACATCAGATTCATCAGAGCTGGCTTCAGTTTTCATTTCCTCTAGGTTGTAATATAGCCAGTAGCAATTCTTATTTCCGATAGGCATTGTTTCCCCCATGTGCAGGTATAGGTCTTTCTGGTTGTTCTTGAGCACCTCTGAAAAATCAACCTTTTCGCCCTGCGAAATAGTATAGCCATCCATCCTTATGTCCTTGCCTTTCATGTACATCTCAACATAAGTTTCCCCTCCTTCAAAGCGGTACCTGACTGTGCACTTTATAGGCGCTCCCATTGCTGCAAACGCTTCTAGGTCCCAGGTGCTGAATTGGTCCTGCCCTCCTGCTGAGCCTGAGCCGCTTCCTCCTGCCCCAGAGCCGCCTGTGCTCCCTCCTCTTCCTTGGCCTGTGTTACCTCCGAAAAGCCCTCCTATGTCTTTGTTCTCTGAGCCGCCTGTTTGATTGCCTCCTCCTGGCAAAGTGCAGCCATAGAGCATAAGCATCCCCACAAGCAACAATGCTATTGTAGCCCTCATGCCTTCTCTTAGGCAGAATACAATTAAAAACTTAAGGGTTTGAGAAGCGCTTCGCAAGCAAGTAACCAAAATCAAAGCACGCTATGCCTATAAAATAATGAAGCTCATTGTAAAGAGGGAGCGCAGCAACAATCAGCAGGGGCCTATGCCCAATCTTTGCGTCAATGATCTCATCAGCCCAAGCAGCTGCAATAAAGTAGGCGACAAGAGGCATATTTAGGTTAGCAATGGCTATTGCAGCTAATGATAGCGCGAACGGAACCATATGCTCCTTTGCATCTATCTTCCCTGCAAATGCCTGAGCCATAGTTGCCCCTGCCCAAAGGGATGAAACAGGGCTGAAAACTATCATCGCAGCTGAGATTATTCCATAAATTAGCCCAGCCAAAACGCTCCTGGTCTCATCAGCAAATTTCACCAAGAAGCCTTGGGCAAGTGCAAGTATGAAGTAGTTAGAAGAAATAAGAGTAGAGAAGAGGGAAAATAATTGTTGCATCCCCGTACACCGTTACCTTATCTGCCTTTGCGCCTATCTTGCCCCATGACACTGCCTCCTCTGCCTTTGCGCCGCTAAGGCTGCCATCCCATTCGCTTGCTGTTGTAACATAAACTGCATAGTCCAATCCCCCTCTTAATATGTTGGAGGCTATTGTATAGTGTTTTGAAATGCCCCCTCCAAGCACAACCGCCCCTGTCCTTTCAGCATTTAGCACAATGCCAGCAAGCATTTCCATATCCCTCGCCACATCGATGCCAAAAGCCCTGTCGCGTTGCTTGTTGAAATATACCTGAAGGCCAAGAGCAGAATCAACTATGCCTGGGCTGAAAACAGGTATTTTGTTTTTGTGCGCCCACATCAAGAAGGAATCGCTGTCTTTTATCATTGAGCCTGCCCCTGCTATAAGCTCTGATGGGGAAACCACTTTCCCCTTGAGCCTGGCAAAAAGCTTCTTTGCGAACTGCTCCAAGTATTCATAGCACTCATTGCCTATCTCTATGTTGCCAAGCCTGTTTATCCCTTTCCTGTGAAGCTCTGCATCGCTTCTGCCAGTATAAAGCTTGTATCTTTTTGATGCCCTTATTATGTCATGGTCTATTGAGCCGCCTGCAGTTATTATTGCATCAACCCTTTTCTCCTTGACTATCTCGGCAATAAGGGGCCTCAGCCCTGTTGCAACAAGATTTGAGGTGAAGGCAAGGAAAACTGTTGCTTTGCTCTTTTCCATCCTCTCTATTATTTCCATCGCAGCCCTAAGCGAGCTTGACTGGAACCCTGCGTTTGGCCACTTCTTCTTTTCCTTAAGCGCATCCTTGTCAAAATCTTCAACATCCATAACTAGGTTTGGCGATAGGTTTAAAAAAGCCATTAGCTTAGCTTTAGCATGAGTTGGGTAGTTATATCCTTAGGAGGCAGCGTGATCAACGCAACAGGAACCCCAAACACCGAGTTTCTCAAGGAATTCGCCAAAATGCTCAAGCCTATAAAGCGCAATGTTGCAGTTGTTTGCGGAGGGGGGAAGATAGCAAGGGATTACATAAAGGCAATAATATCACTGGGAAAAAACTACTTTGCAGCAGACCGCATAGCCATTGAAGAGACAAGGAAGAATGCAATGCTGGTGCAGGAAGCAATAGGGTCAGCGTGCTATCCTAATGTGGTGACAAGCTATGAAGAGGCGCTCCTTGCATCATCAAAGTATTCCCGCCTTGTAATGGGCGGCATGGTGCCTGGCATAACCACTGATGCCTGCGCAGCAGTGCTTGCAGAGGCTCTGCACGCAGAGAGGCTTGTGAATGTCAGCAACATAGATGGCGTATATACCTCAGACCCAAAGAAGGACAAGAATGCAAAAAGGATAAAGGAGATGACGCATGAAAAAATGGTAAAGATGGCCATTGAGCAGGATTTGAGGAGGGCAGGGGAGCATTTTGTGTTTGATTTGCTAGCATGCAAGATAGCTGAAAGGAGCAATATAGAGCTTCGCTTTGTAGACAGTAAGATAGGGGCAATAAAGGATGCAATAGAAGGCAAGTCAGCAGGAACGACGGTGAAAGGCTGATGCTAAAGGAAAGGAAGAGGCTTCTGGCATATTTGAAGAAAAAGGAGGCAGCAGTTTATAAGGCGGATTTGCTTGGGAGGGAAATAGTGAGGGAATGTGGGTCTGCTATAAAGGACCTACATGCAGGAAGGGTTGCAGGAGCTGAAAAGAAGAAGGATGGGATTGAAAAGAAGGTAAAGGAGCTGAAAAAGCTTGACCGAAGCGAGTACAACATAGCTTTCCAAGAGTACGCAGAGCTTTGCATAATAATAAGCATATACAAGAAAATGAGCATTCCAAGCATCAAAGAAATTGGAGTAAAGGAGGAAAGCTACATCCTCGGGCTCCTTGATGCAACAGGGGAGATGAAGAGGTACATGTACAACCTTCTTATGAAAGGGGATATTGAAAAGGCAAAGAAGGTTTTTGCTATAATGGACGGCCTTTTCAGCGACCTTTCTGAATTTTGCTTCTCTGACCGCATCCTGCCAAACTTCAGGCCAAAGCAGGATGCTTTCAGGATACAGCTGGAGCAGGCAAGGGCAGAGATGCTAAGGTGGCTCTAATGGTGCTATGCATAGTAGCTTTTGTAGTTGCAGCTTTCTTATCCCTATTCTCTATGCGTTACAGAGAGATCGCCAAAGAGGCCCTTGATTGCTCCCTTAGGATGATGACGCTTAGGAAATGCGAAGGTACTGCTGAGAACAAGCTAAGGGCTGCTGTTTTCTCTTCCATCTCAAAATACAACAAGGGGCTTGCTGCATTTGTCTTTGCAAACTTCCCAGTCCTCTCTTTGCTTTTTACCTTATTGCTAATTGCCTCATCTGCCTATGCTCTCTACTCAATAATGAACTTAATAGTATATGGCACCTGCGATCCAAATAGTGGCAGTTGCCTCTTCAATATTATGAAGAATCAAACAGAATGCAACAACGCTACACTGCTGATTAGCGGTATGTAATTTATTGGCCAACAGACTCAAGAAGACTTGGATAGTTGGGAGGCATATTTTTAAGAAATACCACAACCTCTAAAGAAGGGTTTATGATGTTGTAGCGGGCTGGCAAACGAAGATAGTGAATTTTTATACCTTCCTCAAATTCTTGGCGGACAATCTTGCCACCTAAGAAGACTTGGAGGGTCATCTCCATGTCAGGCTTGACTACTATCCCTTCCATATAAGTGCGCTCCTTATTGTTATCGCGAGCATATGCAGACAGACCTATCATTTGAAACAATTCTTCTGGACGAAACTTTCCTTTTTCTATAGTAGGTATGGGAAAGAATAATATAGGGTCTATGTTTTCCACCATTATCTTGCCCTTTCTTAAATCAAATGAAAGCTTAATCTTTTCTTCTGAAGATACAAACACCTCTCTTTTTTTATCATATATATCAAAAACTGCATACCTACCAGGAAGGACATAAAAGATGGTGTGCTGTCTTTTCATATCTTCTGCGAATATAACATAATCTTGGGTTTCAAAACGTATATGTTTTCCATCCATTTTCTCTTCAACTACAACACGATCCTTAAGGAGCATATCCAGCTGTTTTTTATCAAGCGTATTTTTCAAAATGCGTTTTCCAAAGGGAATTCTTCCTAATTTAGGATAAACAATTTCTTTTTCTTTAGTAATCATATAAAGCACCTTTATGTTTATGGATGCAAAGCTTTATTAATATATTCAAACACTTAAATATATCATGAGAAACAAAATGGCTTACTCCGCTATGAAAAGCAACTTTAGCACTGTCAGAGTGCCAAAAATCCCCTCCGAGCCATTAAATGATAGGGCAATGCTGCTTTTCCTAATAGATACTTGTTATCTTATAGAATTGTCAAAATCAAGCGTTGGTCTTTACAATTCATTGAAAAATCTTTCTAAGAAAGGAGAGGTAATAATAACAGAAGAAGTGGTGATGGAATTCCAAAGAAATGCTCAAACAAAGAAAGATGTTAGAAAAAACGATGTAGCAGAGTTGTATAGGGCAATAAACGACAGGATTGTCACAAAAGAAAGAATTTGGGTTTCCCAAGAGGAGCATGCTAACCTTTCAAACAGAATGAAAGAATGCTCTGAAAAACATAATGAGCGCTTAGGTCAAGCTGATGCTTCTATCATCGTTCTAGCTGATATCATGAAAGAACTTTATAGCAAGGTACTAATATTTAGCAAAGACAAGGACATAGAAACTCTTGCCCCTCCATCAACAGAGGTTGTTTTTTGCCATCCATCTTTCATATAAGCCATTACTCAGGAGCTAGTGAAACTAGTTAATAAAATAATTTGGTTGAACAATCTGCAATCTTTTTAATCTCTTCTTTATTAAACTCCTGAGTTAATAAATCCAATAGGTGAGAAAATGGAGGTTATAGATGAGTTCAAGAAATTTGCCATGAGGGGGAATGTGCTTGACATGGCCATAGGTATTATATTAGGTATTGCCTTTGGCGCCATAATCAACTCGCTTGTGAACGATGTATTGATGCCTCCTCTCGGCCTTGTGCTTGGGAATGTTGATTTCGCAAACCTTTTCATTGTGCTGAAAGAAGGCACAGCACCAGGGCCTTATGCATCTGTAGCAGCAGCAAAGGAAGCAGGGGCAGTTACAATAAACTATGGGGTTTTCATAAACACCATAATCAACTTCATCCTTGTTGCATTTGCTATGTTCATGCTAATAAAGGCAGTGAACAGAATGCAGAGAAAGGAAGAGCAGAAGGCTCCTCCTGCACCAGCCCTTAAGGAGTGCCCGTACTGCATTTCGATGGTCTCGCTTAAGGCAACAAGGTGCCCGCAATGCACTTCTGAGCTTAAGAAGGCCTAAGCTCTAGCTTTTTTCACTTTTTGCTCGCAAGCGCAAAGGCTAATGCGCCCAAAGCAGCTAGCACTATGAGTCCTGATGAGCCAGGGCATATGCTCTCCGCCTCACCACATTTCATAGCTGCCTGCATAGCGCACCGGTCTGCTATTGAGTAGCACATCCTTGTACCCCCTTCCTGGCAATCGACCCTATCGTTTCCTGTTGATTCCTTATTTACGCAAGACTGCAGTTCAGAGATGCATAGGTCCAAGGCATGGCATTCGCCAGCTGCATACTTTGCAGCCATTATTGGGTATTTAGTGCTTACGCATGCAGTCCCTGCAGATCGCTTTGCGTTGTAGCAAGAGGGGTCCATCTTCCCTGATTCGTCAAATGGGCAGGAGCTGCAGGCCTGCACATAGGCATCTTCTGCACAATCTGCAAACGCTATCTGGAAAAGAACCAATGTTGCTAAAATTATAAAGAAAGGCCTTGCCATGCTTATCTCTTTTTGGGTGGCATTAAAAAACTTGCTCTGGTTTTGCATAAAGCAGTGCTCTTACAAATAAAGTTTAGTGCAAAGATATAAACGTGGTGGAAACATAAACGACTTCAAAAAACAGATGCGCCTGTTGATTTGGATAAGACGAGCGCTTTCAAGCACACGGGTTTGCTGGTAGATGAGAGTCTGGAAAGCGTGGGAAGGGGGTTGCCAATGTTGAGCTAATGAATAAGGCAATAAAAAACAAGGACCAGAAAGCTTTCAAGGTTATAAATGAGGCCTTCGAAAGATTGATAGAACAAATGAAGGGAGAAAGCAATGGCATAGATTGGAGCAAAATCAAGGAATTGAGCAATGATGACTGCTACCTAATGTTTGGGTTTGGCCGTTTCTACAGCCTTATAGGCCCAATTGAAAAAGCCATAAAATGCTTTCAGATGGGCTTAAGGGCACTGATCTAGAGTAATGGCAAAAAGAAGCCAGGGTATGACCCAAGCAACCTGTATGAAAATGTGGAGTTTGAAGGCATTAATACAGATGTCTTTAAGAGTGGCCTAAGAACAGATGAGTACAGAAACACTCTCCTAAATGTTTTTGTTGAAGCAGAGGGTTATGTTGGAACTCCGGGAAGAAAGAACAGGCGAAGAGACTTTGGATTAGATGAAAGGAAAAAAGAGGTTGCAGTTGAGACAGCCAAGCAAGAATACCTAAGAGGGGATTTTCTGCTCAGAAAAAGGCTCCAGGACCTTTAGGAATGGGAAAGGGGGCACAATGCAAGTGATGAGCTTGGATTGGATAATCAGGATATTAAGGAAGAAGCAGAGAACCTTTTCTCTTTGATTAAGCTTGTATATAAGCTTGAGAAGTGGTTTGACGGGTTATATACGGGTTATATTACAGGAAAATGTTGTTGGACCTTATTATGACCAACAAGCACCTTAGCAGTTTTATACCTCAAGATGACCTAATGTTTCTCAGAATGGGCACTATCCCAAGGATAAGGTAGGCGCATCGCAAGGCTTAAAAAGCCCTAGCTGCAATATTGGTATGTTCAGCACCATAGGAAGAGGGAAACACCCGATCCCATCCCGAACTCGGAAGTTAAGCCTCTTCACGGGCTCGCGTGTACTGTGCGCAGCACGGGAAAACGGCCTGTGCTGAACACTATATTACTTTTTCTCAAAAAGGAGCAAGGTTTCCCTTGCTTTCTTCCTCTCCTTCCCAATGTGCACAACCCTTTCTGCATAAACTGCTTTCCTAAGCATAAGCCCGATGCTTTCGCTTGCCTCAACAATGCGCTTGTCTACTTCTATTACATTGCCAGCAATTACTGCGTTGCCCACCACGAGCGCGCATCTGCCCCCTCTTTTCAGAGAGGCCTCTATGCCATGCATCACCTTTTCCATATCACAAAAGTAATCAGAAACAGCATCAGTTCCTTCTGCCTTTAGGTATGAGCGTATCTTTGTAGAAGGCTCTGCACCAAGAAGGCCTGCCTCCAAGCTGTATACTCTTTGGTAGTCAATTGCATTTAAGTATGGTGGGGAGGTAAAAACCCAGTCAAACTCCTCTTGGAACCCAAGCATTCTTGCATCGCCCTCAACCACAGATGCCTTGCCTGTGCTTTTGCTTGCCCTTGCCTCTGCTATGAACCTTTTTGCCTTCCTCCTGAAAACATCCTTTGCAGGAAGGGCGCTCTTCCTTAAATCAGTGCGCAGGACCCCTCCGTCCTTCACAGCAAGGGAGCACTGCGAAACAGAGCTGAGAAGGGCAAGTAGAAGGATCTCTGCCCCGTCAAACCACTCTTTTGATATTTGCGCCCTTGCCCTAAGGAAGAAGCCCAAGTTCCTCTTTGGTATTGCTTTTTTTGGCTCCACTATTGCCTCCCATTTCCAGCAGAAGCCCATATCGCAGCAGCCAACCCTTGGGATCAGCGCCTCTGCAGCAGAGAGCATATCGTCTGAATAGTTTTTTGTTTTTGCCTGGCCTATGAAAACAGCAAGCGGAAAGGCATCAATACCTAAAGCGGTTTGGCCATTGAGCTTGGCCCAAAGCGCTGTTGTTCCTGAGCCAGAGAATGGGTCTAATATTGAGCCTCTGGGCTTGAAAAGATCAAGCAGCTGAGGAGAAAAAGCCTCTTTGTAGTAGAACCAATTGTAGATAGGCAGCTTTTTTGCTCCTTCTGAAGTGAAAAGCTTAGCTATTTCCTTGTTCTTTTCCCACATCCAAGGCCTCCTTTGCAAGCATATCAGCCCTCCTGTTGCGCTCCCTGCTTATCCACTCAAAGCGCACTTCAGCCCCTGCGCAAAGCGAGAGTGCTTCCAAGTAAAGCTTCTTCAGCCTTGCCTCCTTTACTTTGTACTCCCCTTTGAGCTGTCGCACAACAAGCTGGCTGTCAGCCCTTATTACAACCTCCTTCTCCTTTAAGGCCCTTGCCCTCTTCAAAGCTTCAATGACAGCCAAATATTCTGCTTCGTTGTTTGTTCGCCTTCCTACATTCTTAGATATCTCTTCTATGATATTCCCGCCTTTCCACAAGGCAACCCCTATGCCTGCTTCCCTTCCGTCGCTTGCACCATCAGTGTAAGCATAGAGCATATAGATATTGTTTAAAAACAAATGCTATAAACCTATCTTATGGTAGTAGTAAACAAAAGTATCAGGAGGATAAGGATTGAGATATCTATAGTCGCAGTAATAGTTGCCTTCACTATAGTGCTGCTGAACAATTTTGTCAAATTGCCTTTCCCTATATTTGCTGGCTCATTGGGAGCTGTAGCAGTATTGTGGGTTGCAGGCTGGTTCATCTCTGATTGGTACGCAAAAACCTTCATATTAGAGCTAAGGGAAGACGATGTAAGGTATACTAAGGGGGTTATTGCAAGGAAGCAGATAACGATACCTCTTGAAAAGATAATAAACCTAAGGGTTGATGAAAGGGGGCTGCTTGACAGGATTCTAGGGGAATGCACAATATCCATAGACAGCGCAGGCACAAGCGAAGTAGAGATAGTAATAACAGAGGTGCTCAGGGAAAAAGCTGAGGAGTTCAACCAAGAGCTAATGCTTAAGATGAAGAACATTGGAAAGGAGATGAAAAAGAAGGGAAAAAAGGTTGATGAGGCATAGGATTGAAGGAAATAAGGTAAAAAAGCTTGAGAGGTTAGGGGCAGGCATAAAAGAGGGGGAAGCTATTGTGCTCCATCCTGTTGAGGCATGCTACTTTGCAAGAGAAATAGGCATAAGCAAGGAGGAAGCCCTTGAGGAGGTAAAAAGGCTTGGGCTGATTGATGTGCTTAGGGTCTACGAGGACTTAAGGGCAAAAGGCTATGTGCTCATGTTCCTTGGGGATGACATAAGGGTCCTTAGGAAAGGGTTCAGGAGAGGAGAGGACAGGTCATACGCAATAATCAGGGTTGTGAAGCCACAAGAAGAGACCTCATGGGAAGAGGTAAGCAAGTTTGTTGCATATGCAGCAGGGCTAAGGAAAAGCGCAGTGCTTGCTATTGTTGGGGATAAGATTCATTATATAGGGCTTGGCACAATAAGGTTTGATTAAAAATAACCGAAAAGAATTTTAAAGAAAGGGAAGAAATCATTCCATGGCATCTAAAAGATTAGGCAAAGATGAGCAGAAAGAAAAGCATCTTGATGAAGACGAATTCCCACTTTCTGGCCTGTTGGAAGAAAGCCACTTAAATAAGGAGCAGTTGGCTGAAAAGATAATAAGCATGATAAAGAATAAAGAGTTCAAAGAAGTGAAGCTCCTTTCCAGGAAGGTTGCTGAGATCTCACATATAGAAGGCACATCAGCTCAGGCTGCAAGGGTTTTCAGGGAGCTTCTCAACAACATGAGCAGCACAGAAACAAGGGTTTTTGCAGTGAATGGCCTTACACGGCTCATTGAGCTTGGCTCAAAGGATGCGGTTAAGGCAATAGTAGACGCCCTTACTGACCCTATCCAAGGGACAAGGGAGGCAGCAGCGCTTTCTATCTCTAAGACATCTGCCCAGTGGTTCACCTTGGCTCCTGAATCAATGGTAATTCTTAGGGCTTCACTAAGCGACGAAAGCGTTTATGTAAAAGAGAAGATTGTGCTTGCACTTGCCAACTTAGGAGTAAACGGGAACCTTGAAGCAATAGGCATTCTTGCTGAGGGCCTCATCAGCAAGGACGCAGAAGCAAGGATCCTTTCAGCTAGGGCAATGGCTTATATATCTTGCAATGTGCTTCTGCCCCAAAACGCAATAGAAGCCGTTTCCTCCCTCATAGATGACCCCATCTATGAAATAAGAAAGGAGGCACTAACAGCAATTGGTAATGCTGCAGAAAGGGGGGCTGACATAAAAACCATCATTGCAAGCAAAATCAAGGAAATGGCAATTTCAGAAGGCAAAAATGACGAGCTTCAAAAGATTGCCCAGGAAGCCCACAGGAAAATCTGCGCTTCTCTTGCCAACAAGGATGAAAGGGAGTTGGCCAAATATATTGCAGATACAGATTAGAGCTTGTCAAGCATCTGCTTTATTTGGGAAAGGTCCTCATTAGTCACAACTATTGGGACATTGTCTTTCTCAGCGAGCTTTATTGCTAGCTTGTCTACCTCTTCTGCTTTAATGCCATGGAGCACCACTAATGATGGCTTTGTCATGCTTACGCGAACTACGACCATGGGGCTCCTGCCTGTTGAAACAGAGGTGAATATCAGCGCCCTTTCTGGGATGATCCCATAAAGGGATGGGAGCTTGGAAGGAGGTATCTCCATTATTGTGCGTATGCTGTTTATCAAAGTGTAGCCATATATCCTCCTCTGCTCAGCTATCTCTTTCCCTGAAACGAAAGAGCCTTTTATCATCTCAACAAAAGAGACCACATCTATGGGCTTTGCAAATTCGTGTGGCTCGAAGTAATCGGTGGGCTCATCTGTGTCAAGAAGCTTGTTTAGCGTTTCCCCTCCTTTTATCTTGTCAATTGCGAAAAGGGTCTCAACAAACCTCTTTATCACTTTTGTGCCAGGGCTTTTCCGCCTTCCGCTCTCGTAGTCGCTTATTGTAGAGACAGAGATCTTGAGCTGCTTTGCAAGGTCCAGCTGGGTTATGTTGAATATCTCCCTCCATTTTTTCATAGTTGCTCCTGGCTCGTTTGAAAGAGCAATCTCGCCTGCAATGCTAAGCTTAAGCCTCTCAACGCTCATAATCCCTTATCACCGCTGTATTGTTATTAATCTTTTCTGTGCGGAAGGAGAAAACCTCATTGTCAGCCATTAGTTTTAGGCGGTTGCCATCATAATAAGCAACTATCTTGAAGTCTGCCTTGCTTGCTTCAGGAACAAGTGCTGCTGTTTTCTCTGATTCAAAGATGAAGCCGCACCCTTCCTCGAGCGATGCAAGACCTGGAAGGAGGGAAATGAACTGGTAGTGGGGCTTCCTGTCAACCATAAAGAACTGGGGCCTTGACTTGCTAAGGTAGGGTCTTAGGGTGTTTTCAAGCCCCCCTGAAAGGCGGACATAAACAGAGGAAATGTCAAGCGCTTTCATCGCCCCGTCCTTTATCTGCTTGACCCCTCCATTAAGGGTTAGGTATGAGCACCACTTCCGCACAAGGCCTGCTGCCTTCCTCAACTCAATTGCCTTTTCCCGCCCCTCAAGAACTTTTAGCTTAGTGAGCTGGTAAAGAGGGTTTGTTGAATAGAAGGGGGAAAGGAAGGTCTTTGAGAAATCTGCCTTGAACATTGTTGCCCTGTTCTTGAACTCTGCTTCTGAGAGTATAAAAGCAAGGAAATCGTTTGCGCTCCACCCTGCCTTTTTGCCATAAGCCTCTGCAAGCGAGATTACATCAACTGCATAGGATGAGCTTGCTGAAACCTCCTGCTCCCTCTCTTCCATTATCTTGCCTTCCTCCCATGGCTCGTCAAACACTGCAAGGAAAGAGGTATTTATTATCGTAGGGTAGTAGGGTGTGGAAAAGCCGGCAATGAAATTCTTCGCCTCTGGATATATCAGAGAAAGATAGTTTTCAGGAGGCAACTCCTCAGAGTAGAGGAACCTCCAGCCCTTTTCCATAATGTACCATTCTACCTTGAATGATCCCTTATCCATGCTTGCAAAAGCAATGCTTGAGGCAGGTATTTCGCTGAACTGCTCGGCTTCACTTGGGCTTACTGGTTGATTTAGCGGCTTTGAGGCAGTGCCGCCATGCCTATCCACCTTATCTATGCTTACCTTTTGCTTTGAAGGCAGATAATAGAATGCCTTTCCTGCCTTGTATGTGCCCCTTGTCTTTTCAATGATATCCTCAAGCACCATTCGGGCCAAAAAGAACTCATCAGTGCCTCCTATTATGCTTTCAAGGCATGACTGCTTTTCAGGGGCCTCTATCGATGCAACCAGCTCTTCTATCTTCAGGCCTCTCTCAAGCGCCTCTGCCCTTGCGTTAGTGCCAAAGACAGCATTTATCTGCTCTATTGCAGCGCTCGCCCTCATCATTTCCCACCTATCCTGCTAAGAAGCGCTGCCCCTAGCAAGAGCGAAGAAAATCCCCGTAGGTCGCTTATGAAAGAGAAGAAAGACGGCGCCTGCCTCTTGAAAATATCCAAAAGGAGGAAAAGAGAGACCTTTTTCTCCATAAGCTTCTTTAGCACCTTCTCAACCATCTGTGCATTCTTTTTTGTCCACCCTCCATTTCTTATTATTGTTGGAGCAGTAAAGCGAAGGAAAGCAGAGCGCACTATGTATGGCTGTGCCCTAAGTTCCTTTACTATCCCTTCAAAGCCATCTATTGACTCAAGCGACATGAGCTGCTTGTCTATCTCTGCCTTGTTTATTGTTGAAGCCTCCCTTATGAATTGCTCAACTGCTGCTTCCCTCTTGTATCCTGCCTTTGAAAGTATCTCCTGCGCTATTGCTTTGTTCCTTACTATTGTCTTCACCGGCTCCTTGACCTCTTTCCATTTTATTGAAGTAGGCAGCTCTCCCTCTGCCTCTTTTGGGTCATTCTTGGAAAGCGCTTTCTCTACCCTCTCAATGTCCTCCTTCGATTGCTGCCTATCTATGAATGAGAGGAGAGAAACAAGGGAGGAGTTTGTATCGTGGTACTTGCGCAGCTCTTCAAGCCTTTTCTGCACCTCCTTGTCCTTCTCTGATTTCTCAAGAAGGATTATCTGTTGCCTAATCTCCTCTGCGTCAAGTATGTTGAAAGCTTGGAAAGCTGCTTCCTTTTTCTTAACGACGCTTTCTTGAGCCATCCCTTACTGCCCCCACCATTAGCTTGAGCATCTTCTCTGCATTGCCTTTCTCAAAGGCAGTGCCTACTTGTATTCCGCTTGCACCTGCGCTTATTATGCCCTTTGCTTGCTCAGGAGACCTTATGCCTCCTGCGACTATGTAGGGAATGTCTATAACTGAAGAAACTGCCTTTACCATTTCAACAGGCACGGGCTCAGGGGAAGCGCTTCCAGCATCAGTTATGAATATGCCGAAGCCGGAGTATTGCGCAGAAAGCCCATACATGGCAGCTATCTGGGGCTTGTTCCTTGGTATTGCCTGCGCTTGACCTATGTAGCCCACAGTGCCTCCTGGCTCAACAACCACATAGGCTGTTGGAATAGGCTCTATCCCAAGCTGCCTCACAACAGGGGCCCCTTGGAGCTGGGCCCTGCTTATCCAATAAGGGTTGATGGAGTTCAGCATTGACATAAAATAGACGGCATCAGCATACTTTGTCAGAGTGCCTATGTTGCCTGGGAACAATATAACAGGAAGGGAAACACTCTCTTTTACTGCCTTGGTTATTTCATCAAGCATAGTGCCCTGCACTCCAATGCTTCCGCCTATTAGAAGCGCATCAGCCCCTGCCTTCTCTGCTGTTCTTGCAGTGCTTATGAGGTGGGCTGAGCTTGGGTGGTCAAGAGGGTCAAGCACCACAAAAAGCATCCCCTTGCCATTCTCTGCCATTTCCTCTATGTACTTAAGGACTTTGAGCTTCTTCATGCCTCTATAATGTTAGGAGCATTTTAAACCCTTTACCCCTTGGCTTTTTGCCTAAATTGGCGCCATGGTTTTGATTATTTGGCTGGTTTTTTTGGCTTGTCTTTTTCTTCTGGCTTTTCAGTTTTCTTCTTTTCCTTTTCAAAGGTATCAGAAGCTTTTTCAGGAGGAACTGCAAATTCTCCTTCTTCTTCATAAGTGCCCTTGGAAAACCTCCCTCCTCCTGTATCCACCTTTATCTTTATAATCCCTCTTAATCTTTTTGTCCCTCTGCCCTCTTCTGTAGGCAGTGTCGTTATGGCTTCATCCGCCATTCTTAAAATCCTCTCTGCTTTCTCAACTGCTTCCTTTATTATTTCAGGCCACTGGCTGCCTTTCTCTGGATTGTCAAGCTCTTTGCGCCAACTACTTATCACTTCCTTTGCCTTGTTGACTTCTTTTTCACTGAGCTGAGATGCCGTCTCTGCAAGCGTCTCTATTGCAAAAGCCCTAGTCATAGGCACGTATGGGGTATCCTTGTTCATTACCTCCCAGCCTATGTCTACGATAGTATTGAAGGTATCTGGCATTGTTGAAGCAACGAACATTGCCATCCTCCTGCAATTAGGAGATGTATTGACTGAAGTAAAAAGGTTGAAAAGGTCTATTTTGAAAATTTCTAGATCTTCTTTTTCTTGCCCAATGAGGACTTTCTCAAGCCAAGCCATTTTCTTTGTGTTATTGTCAATGCCAAGCGTTTTGCCCTTAAGGCCGCTTGGAAGCTCAAAATCCATTATCTCTCTCAATTCTTTGATAAGCCTTTCCTTTTCTTCATTGTTCCCTCCTTGTTCTTTTATGGCTTCCCATCTCTTGTGGATAAGCAAAATCTTCTCTACTGCAATCTCGTTAATAAGTGAAGGGAATGAGCTCATAAAGTCGCTAGCCTTTTCCTTTACTTTTTCGCTGTAGTGCTTGTATCTTTCCCCGTAAGCATTAGGTAATATTGCATTTTCCAGCTTCAAGTATAGGATAGGCAGGCCTAGCCAATTTCCGTCCTTCCTAAGCAGCCTTATGTAGTTGTCTATTGCCTTTGAAAGAGAAGCAACGCAATAGTCCTTTATTGCAATAATATCATTTTCGCTAAGCTCTTTGGCAGATGATTTTATGTCAGCTTTTAGCTCATCAATAAGCCTAGCATAAAACCCCCCTTTTGCGTAGAGGTCAATTGAAAAGAACTTGGCTTCCTTAAGCAGATCTACTTTGCCTTCTGCTGCTTTCAGTATCTTGCTAGCAACAACCATTATCCTTTCTTCTATGCTTTGGCCCTCTGTAGCTGGGAGAATTTCAATTGCCTGAGCCAAAAAATAAACCCAGTTCTTGAATGTTTCTTTGATTATTCCCTTGCTTTCAGGCGTTATGCCAAGATCAAGCCAAGAGCTTAAATCAACAAGCTTCTCCTCAATGTTTTTTGAATCATCATCATTGAGCCTTCTTATTGCCACGGTGGTTGCATATGCCCTCATGTCCAACGGCTTGGATGAATCAACAGCATACTTTAATGCTTCCTGCAATCCCATATTCATTAACGAAAGCTTTTTTTCTACTTTATTTATCTCATTCCTGCAAACCTCAACAGAATCCATATATTGCTGCGAATATCTTGAGGAAGTCTCCAAGTACTTTGTTGCATCAACCGCTTTAGAAAAAAGATCCTGCGCTGTCTTTCCTGAGCTTGAAAACATAGGTATGACCTTCACAAACTTCTCAAATAAGTCAATAACAATTGATTCCTTGAGCTTTTGGTAAGAATCTCCTGCCTTCACTCCTTTTGACATTATGCTGAACATTTCCCTAAGCGCCTCTTCTCTCTTCTTTTTGTCTGAGTGGCTTGATGCTGCTTCGTACAGGATTTTGTTTGCCTCCTTGCCAAACTTATCCTTGAGGTTATCTGGAATCTCTTTTGCTATGGACCACAAGTACAGCGACTTGAAATCCTTTGAGCGGCTCAGCGTTTCAATCAGCTCTTCAATCAAAAGCCTTCTCTTTTCCCTTGCAACATCCTTTATCTTTTTGATTGTGTCTACCATCTCTCTATGGACACTAGCATCAAAGTCGTAGGTAGGCTCAGAAAGCATGTCAGTGAGCGCAGCGATGCTCTGCCTTAGGTAATCGTTGTTGCCTAAGTTCAATGAGCTGAGCCCCATTGAGAAGTATATATCTGCTGCCCTATTTGCTGCCTTCACCCTAGGCTTAAATGGGAGGTCTTCCCTCCTTGCTATTGCCTCAAGCTCTGAAGCCAGGACGATTACTTCTGGGGAATGTGGGGATACATCAAAAGAAAGGGATGAGTATTCCAAGGATTTTATCTCTATTGCTGTGTTGACTGCATCTTCCAGCTTGGAATCAGCATAATCGCTTACTTTCCTGAACACCTCTTCGTTGTAATAGGTAGCGAGTTCTTCTGCAAGCTTCTTAGGGTATCTCTTAACGCTTTCAAAATCCCCCTGCTTCACCATCATGTCAATCCTCTGCATGGACAGCTCTGTTATGAAAGAGAATGCCATCTCCTTGAGCTTCTTGTCCTTGCTCTTCTTTGCAAGCTCAAGCAAGGATAGTATTGATGTTATCTCCCCTTTTTCAGCCAGGGTGTTGAAGTAGTTGGTGTATGTCTCCTTTGTCCTTTCCTTTATTCTGTTCATGTCGTAGCCGCTGCTATTTATTATTTGGTCTTCAAGCAATGCCTTTAGACCTTCTGGAGAGCCTGCTCTTGCACAAAGGTCTGCTGCTTCATCTATTGCCTTTTCAAAAAGCGCTTCAAGCTCTTTCTCCAGCCCTATTGCATGGGGGCTCTTGAGGAGTATGTATATCCCAATGTAGTTACCTGATTTTGCCTCTGCCTCAGCTTCCTCAATTATTTTGCTAGTGGCGTCCATAATATTATGGCATTGCTGTTTTTTTAAAAGCTTTGCGAGCAAGGCAAAAAGCAAAGTGTTTTAAAAAGGAAAAATGATAATTATGCATGAGAAAGAACAAGACGCCTGATATTTTCATGCCTAAGAATAAGAAAGTCAAGAATGAGGTGCTTGAAGAAGATATTTATGAATGGAGGCTTAGCGTAAAGGAGCTGTCCGGGCCTCTCAAGAATTTTTTTAGCAAAGGGAGAATGGACCTAGATCTTCTTGTATCTTGCTTAAAGAATACAGACATGGCAATAAGGGTTGATGCCCTGTGGCTAACTAAGAGGCTTATTGATAAGAAAAAGATAGAGGACCCTCTTCAATTTGCCAAAATGCTCAGAGACATGGAAGTGCCAAAAAACTGCCTAGAGCCTTTTCAGGCAGCGCTGTACATATACGGGAAGGTAGGGGGGAAAGAACACCTAAAGATCATAGAAGAGGCCCTTCAACACAAGAATTATTTCATAAGAATGGAAGCAAAGAGGGCCATAAGCATGATGAAAAGGAGGAAGATCATCTAAGGGCTTTATAAGCAGAAACCATCTCCTCTATCCCTTTTTCTATAGGAGTCTCAGAAAAGCCAAGCTCCTTCTTTGCCTTCTCGCAGTTGAACAGCCTGTGCTTTGCTAGTATGTTTATGTGCTCAGTGGTTATTGCTGGCTTCTGAAAAAACAGCATCTCCCTTAGCTTTGTGCCAAAAAATGCAACAGCATAAGGGACTCGCTTTGTTATTTTTGGCACCCTTAAAAGCTCTGCTGCTGTGTCAATAATTTCCTGCTGGCTTGCACCTCTCCCTGCCACAACGAAAAGCCCTTTTTTAATGAGCGCAGCACTGAAAGCTTTAGCAGCATCCTTTACATGTGTGAAAGGTATGTTGTTCTTTCCATCGCCTATTATGGCAAATTCCCCTTTCTCTATCATCCTGAGCACCCTGAAATAGTCTTGGAACTGCGGGCCATAGAGCGGGCCTATCCTAAGTACTGCATAACTCTTCCTTGCCATAATTACTCTCTCTGCCTCTGCCTTTGACTTTGCATAGGGGGTATCAGGCCTTATGGGGGTTAGCTCATCTGCTCCACTGGGCACATCCTTTCCATACACTGAGATGGAGCTTGCCAAGACGAAGTGTGCATCTTCTGGAAGCGCTTGGCAAAGGGTTTTTGTGAGCTCGGCGTTGGTTTTCCAAAGCTCAGCTGAATCAAGGAAATTGGTTGAGCCAGCTATATGCACAAGCGCATCTGCGCCCTCAAGGATTCTTGAAAGCCCTTTAAGGGAGAAATCAGAAACTACCTCATTCTTGAGCCCTTTTGGGGCTCTCACGAGCGGGATTGCGTTCTTCAGCAATGGAAGGACTGATGAGCCAAGCCTGCCTGAGGCGCCTGTTATAAAAACAGCCATAGAAATAGTTGGGCAGGGGATTAAAAAGCTTGGCTGGGATAAGTGCGCATGGCAAAGAAAGAGCAAGAATTCCCAGAGCCAACAGCAGGGGCTCTCATATTCAACAAGGATGGCAAGATTTTCCTGATGCGCTCGCACAAGTGGAGGGGCAAATGGGTTATGCCAGGAGGGCATATTGAGCTTGGCGAAACTATTGAGCAAGCACTTAGGAGGGAGGTCTTTGAGGAAACAGGCCTTAAGGTTTATGGGATAAGGTTCCTTGGCATACAGGAGTTCATATTTGACAAGGCCTTCTGGAAAAAAAGGCACTTCATATTCTTTGATTTTGCGTGCAAAACAAGGGGCTCAAAAGTGAAGCTCAATGATGAGGGGAGCGAATACGGCTGGTTCACCCCAAAGGAAGCCTTTAAGATGGAAACAGAGCCATACACTAAAAGAGCAATAAGGATGTGCCTCAAGAGTTAGATTGCTGCTCTTTGCCTTTCGTGCCCTGTTTTTCTGGCTCTTGCCTTGCCCCTTTTGCAGCAAAAGGCACAAGGAAAGTGGAAGCAACTATGCTCATGACTATTATGTAAAGGGATATTTCAGGGAAAGAAGCCACCTCAGAAGCTATGCTTGTTAGGTGGTCTGTTCCTCCCTGAGGAATGGCCTGCCCTATCTTCATCATTGGGTAGGTGGCTAAAACAGCTGTTGCAAGCCCCCTTGGCCCTATTGCTGTTATTATGCTTTTATAATCTGCAAGCTGGGAGCCCATTGTTGAAACAAGCGCTGAGGCATACCTTATGATGAGAAGGAGCGCCACAAGCCCGATTGAGAGGTAAAACTCGAATGAAAGGCTCACTGAAACTATTGCCCCTAAGAAGACGAAGAAGAAAGTTCTTACAAGGAATGAAACCTCTGACTGGAACTCTGTAAATGTAAACCTATTGCCGCTGTTTTCTATCCTGAATGCCCTCCTTATCAGCTGCTCATTCCCGAAAACAAGCCCGAAGGCAAGCACAGAGATTGCGCCACTGCCTGAAAGGAACTCTACAAAAGTATAGAGCAGAAGCACAAGGGCAAATGTTATCATGTAGTTGTAGCCCTTTTCTATGTGGTCAAGCAAGATAAAAGAGAGGATCCCTATTATAAGCCCAAGGAATATGCCTATTGAGAACTTGCTGGCAACTCCCTGCAATATTGACTGCACATCTATGCTGCCTGAGATCAGCGCCTGTGTAAGCACTATCACTATGATTATTGAGAAAACATCTGTTATTGAGGACTCAAGCGTAAGGAACTGGGAAACCTCTGAAGGCACTTTGAGCCCCCTGAGCATTGATATTGTCACTGTAGCCCCTGTGCCCCCTATTATTGCCCCGAGTATGCCTCCTGCTATAAGGCTTATGCCAAGCAAGTAGTTTAGCAGCACGGCGCAGGAAATGATTGAGAGCGCCATTATTATTGTTGACATAAGCAAGACCCTTCCGCTCTTGAACATTACCAAGTCTAAGTCAAGCGAAAGCCCGCCGTCAAAAAGCAGTATCACAAGTGCAAGGATTGAAAAAAATTCCTGCATGCCTATAATGGAGGATGGCTCAACATAGCCAGCTGCCTTAAGGCCATAGCCCACAAGAAGCAAGAGGAGTATGCTCGGTATGCTGAACCTCTTTGCAATGAGCTCGCCCAAGTAGCCAATGAAAACTATGCCACCAAGCATGAGAAAAAGCATGTCAACAGAAAGGGCCACCATGGCTATGGATGGAAAGGTGGTATATTAAATCTTTTGGCTTGAAACCAAAGAGGCATAACCTTTTAATGAAATCAAGCGATATTTAGCATGGGTAGATATGGATGCCTGGCATGACCCCCACAAAAAGATTCCCTTTTGAGGGAATCCATGACAGCATGCTCCATCAGAGGTGGATAAAGAGGAAGGGTGGCAGGCTCTCAGAAAATCCCAAGAAAGCTTTTAAGGGAATGGGCAAGCAAGAAAGAGTTTCATTGCTTAAGGAGATGTGGCAGGAGGCAAACATCGCTTTGGGAAAGGAGGAAATGGAGATTGTGTTTGAGGGGCTGATGGACAAAGACCAGGAAGTTAACAAAGCAGCATGGAGAGTGCTGGAGAGGATGAGGGGGATGTGCCCTGCAAAGGGCGATGAAGCAGTTGCACTCGCAAGGGAATGGGCAAGCAACAAAGAAGCATGGAGAAACGCACTGATTAGGAAAGGGGTCATGCTCATTTTGGGGGAATGCGGCAAGGAAAAGGACTGCAATATCATATGGGCTGGGCTTAAGGACAGCGACCTTGAGGTCTATAGCGAAGCGATGGCTGCATTCAACAGGCTTTCAGAAAGGGGTTATGACCTATATAGGTTCAGAATCGCCTAAGCTAAGGGGATAATGAAGCTAGGGAAGTTATCTAATGGATGCTTTTGGCTTTTTGCTTGAAAAAAGACTATTCTATGCCGATAATTTTTTCCACAAGGGCAGCATAGGCAGGCCTTGAAACAAGGTAGCCCATGAGGGAGCCGAGTATCGTTGATATTGCAAACCCTATTACCTCCACCATTCCTGAGAAAAGCAAAGGCACCATAACGAGCACTGCGACAACTGTGTTCATTGTGATTATCTCAAAAGCCCTAGAAAGCGACTCTTTTGCAGATGAGCCCTTCCTTAGAAGCTCGTCTGTTATTAGTATCTGCGCATCCACCCCTACTCCTATTGCAGCAATGATGCCTGCCATTCCTGCCAAGTCAATGGTAAATGAGCCAAGTGTTGCAAGGAGTATGATCAGCTCCGAGATGCTTACGATCACAGCAGGGAAAATGAGCTTTATCTTCCTGTAGCGCACTGCAATTACCACTGACACGAAAAGGAGCGCCCCAACAATTCCTATCAAGCTTATCTCAAGGAAGGATTGCCCCAATGAAGGAGGTATTGAAATCAAGCTCCCTACTGAAATCCTGACAGGAAGAGAGCCGCCTTTCAGTATTGATTCTACAAAGCGCGCCTCTGCATCTGCCTCTACGAAGCTAAGCGCGCCTGCGCTGTCCCTTGCCTGGCCTCCTATCTGGTAGGAATATGAAGGCAGCCCTTCAGTGACCCCAGGAGACAAGACCGGGGCAGAAAGAAGGCCTGCTGCCTCCCATTTTGACACCCTTATCTCTCCTGTGGTTGGGTTTCTGAAAAGCTCTGGTAGCATGCTTTCTACTCTCTTTACTTTATACCCCTTTGCCTCAAGCGCTGCAGCAATTGAAGCGTCTGAAGCTACTGCTGTCCTGTTCTGGTATTCTGGCGCTGGCACCTCTGCGCTGCTTGAAACATAGAGTATGCCGCTGCTGTCTCCCTCCAGAGCTATTGCCTTCCTGAGTGCTGACATCACCTCTGATTCCTTGAACTCTATTGAAAGGTTTGCCATGTCCTGCTTGGTGATTATGTAGGTTGCATTTTCCTCCCTGTCTATGAACATGTAAAGCGGATAATCTGCCTTTCCTTTTGCCACCTCTGCGAAATGCTCAGCGCCTTCTTTTGTCACAGAGAAATATACCGCCCAATTTTGCCCTCCAGGTAGGTTTCCGACATACCTTGAGATTGTGCCTGGCAGTATCTCCCTTCCGCTTATTGCCACCCTTCCATCAACAATGCCTGTGAAAACACCCTGTTTTGATATTGAGTTAAGTATAGCAGTAGTCCTCTCATCGTTTGTGCCTGGTATCTCAACATAAACTTGGGCATTCCCCAAAGCTGTGACGCGCACCTCTGTGAGGCCCATCACGCTTGCCCTTTTCTTTATTATGGTTATGACTTCCTGCATTGTTGTGTCATCAACCTTATGCTCCAGCGTTATCGGTATCCTTGTGCCCCCTTGGAAATCTATGCCGAACTTCATGCCATGCGCAAATATGCTGATAATAGAAAGGGCAACTATTACTGAAAGGAAAAATATCTTGTACTCTGGCTTCTCCATGGAGCCAGCAACAGCCCCAACTACCACTATTGCCACTATGAGCACAAGCCCTGTCGCAGCAGGGTAGAGCACTATGAGGGCCCCAAAGAAGGCAAGGAGGAAAACAGCCAATCCTGACTGCATGCTTACTTTCATATCTTCCCCTCTGCGTGCAGCAGCATTATCACTGCATTTATGCCCCATGTTGCAAACAAGTCCCCAACCAGGCCTGCAAGCGCCACTGCTGATATCTGGTAATAAACAGAAATATGGGTTATCTGCGAAACAGCGAAAAGCACTAGGAAAGAGCCTATTGCAGTAAGGCTCATTGTAACCCCTGTCTGTAGAGCATCAAAAGCCTTTTCCTTTGGGTCCCCCCTTCTCTTTATCATCCTGTTTGTGAGGACCATGTCAGTATCCAATGAGAAGCCAACAAGCATTAGCAGGGCTGCAAAAGAAGCAAGCGAGAGAGGAATGCCAAAAAGGCCCATTGCCCCTAGAGCAAGCACTATGTCGCACGCAGCCCCTATAAGGACAGCTAATGATGGTATTATCCTCCTGAAGAATAAGTAAACCGTAACAATGCTAAGCACTGCTGCAAGGATTGCTGCATTCATTGCAGCAGAGAAGAACTGGCTGCTTAAAGCAGGGGATACTGATTGGACAGATAGCTTTTCAGCTGGTATGAATTGCGAAACCGTAGCCCTTATTTTCTGCTCGTATCCTATTTCTATTTCCCTATAAGCGTCTGATATTGTGTCCTTTAAGTCGTTCAGGTTTGTGATTGATTCTGCATTCTTTGAACCCCCTGCAATCCTGAACAGCGCATTTGCCTTTTTGTTGAGCTCCTCCCTTGGGCCCACCTCGTTTTTCACCTGCGCCTCTGAAACTTGGTCTATCAAGGAAAGGGAGTCCTTGTAGAGTGAAGAGGCTTCATATAAGTAGGCAGGGGTTTCAACTTTTATCTCTACCTTCTTTCCTGCCAATGCTTCAAAAACACTTACCTCTGCATTGAAGCCCTTTTCCTCAAGGGCCTGCTTCAATGCAGGCGCATCTATGGAATCTACCTGCTCTGCGCTCACAAGGGTTCCGCCCATGAAATCAACCCCCATTTTTATTGAGGGTATGAAATAAAGCGCAGCCAGCAGAAGCAGTATAGGCAGAATAGCTAAGAGCTTGTAATCATAATGATAAATGTTAGGGATCATCCACAACTCAAATGCCAGGAGGTGTTTTTAATTGTTTGTCTTGGAATGCAAAACATTAAAAAGTGATAAGAGTTATTCTATTATGGCAATGGAAAAAAGGAAGCTGCGGATGAAAGCCAGCCTGCTCAAGAGCAGAAGCAAACCAAAATGGAAAAAACCCTTATTTGATGAAGAAGATGAAGGCAAGGCAGTGACAAAGAAGCAGTGGATGGAATTAAGCCCTCTATCAAAGGCTGCTTATCAGGGTGATGTGAAGAAGATAAAGGAACTTTTGAAAGAAGGCGCAAACCCTGATGTTAGGGACAGCAAGAAAAGGACCCCTCTTATATGGGCTGCCATAGGAAACCAGCCGAAGGCAGCAAAGGCCCTTCTTGAAGGAGGCGCATCTCTTGAAAAAATTGATGCTTATGGAAAGGGGGCTTTTGATTACGCAGATGATAGTGTTAAGGAAGTATTAATAGACTATGACATTATTTTTGAATAAATAAGGTGATGGGAATGACAGAAAAGGTAGATGGGAAAGACAAGGAAAAATTGGAGAAAAAAGGGTTTGAAGAAAGGGCTGAAAAGCAAGAGATGAATGAAAGAAAAAGGGAACTTTCCCTATTTGACCTGTTCAGGGAAGCTGAAAGGAGGAAAATGGAAGAAGGGGAAGGGAGGGTTAAGCAAAAGGATGTAAATTATAAAGATGAAAAAGACAGGACCCCTATATTTTACGCCGTCATAAAGAATGACTTGGAAGAGGTTAAGAGGCTGATATCAGAAGGCGCTAATTTGCTTTTGCGAGACAAAAACGGCCTTATGCCCATTGATTATGCAACTACCCCAGAAGTAAGGAGAATCTTATCAAAAGAGATGAAAAGGCAGTTCCTTGAAGGGTAGATACGTCTTTAGCCGAAGAGACCCATAAGCGTTTAAAAGCATTTGCCAAAAAGTAGGGTTATGAAAGAGAGCATACCGCTTACTTGGAGAAGGATTAGGGAAAGATACCTCTTAGAAGCTACATTTTGCAAGAATTGCACTTCTTACTTCTTCCCTCCCAGGAACATATGCCCTAAGTGCAGGAGAAAAGAGAAGACAGAAAGGGTGAGGCTGAGCGGAAAAGGAAATGTAATAAGCCATACTGTAATAAGGGTTGCGCCTGAAGGCTTGGAAGGCCATGTGCCTTATGTGATGGCCATAGTCAAGATGGATGAAGGGGTAAATGTGCTTGGCCAGGTAGTGGACACTGACAAGGTTAAGATAGGTGATAGGGTTGAGGTTGTTTTCAGGAAGATTCAGCAAGACGACCCAGAAGGGGTAATACATTACGGCTTCAAGTTCAGGAAAGTTGGGAATGGGAGGCAAAAATGAGCTTAGTGGAGAATTTTAAAAGAGCCCTGGCTTTTTACTCTTCTACCTTTGATTCTCTTGAGGGAGTTTACAAGCCCTATGCAATCGTTTCAATCATTTTCCTCTCTTTGATTTTTGGGTTTGGGGTTATTAGCTTTTTAGGCATCTATGTATTTGGAGTGCTTGGTTTGATATTGGGCTCAATCCTTGCAGGGGTATTTGGAGCACTAGGGGGTATTGCCGTCCTTGCTGCCCTTTTCCTGCTGCTTCTCCTCTTCTTTGTTTTCATGCTTGGGTGGCAGGATGCTGTTCTGCTTGAGCTTATACAGCGCGGCCTTTCAAGCAAGAAGGAAAGGGCATATTGGAAGAAAGGGGCAATAAGGAAATCAATAGCCCTAATAATGGAAAAGCGTGGGGAATTCTTTCCTTATGCCTTGATAAGGGTTTATTATGGGCTAATCTCGCTGCTAATAGGGGCATAATATACGTGCCGCTTTTCTTAATAGCAACCTCTGCTGGGCTCATAAGCTTTTCTGCGCTTGAAAGCGACAGCCCATTGCCAATGCTTGCAGTTTATGCAATTGTAGGCCTAGGCATGCTCATAATGCTCCCTTTCACGCTGCTCATAAACTACCTTGCAAAAATAACCCTTGCGCACAGGAAGGCAACAGGAGAAGGGGTGCTTTCCTCTGCTGGATGGGCGTTTGAGTTTGCCTTTAAGAAGGGCTACAGGAGCTTTGCGATTGCAGGTATGTTTCTTAACTTCATGGCAATCGTCCTTTCAATAATACCAATGCTGGGCAATCTTGTGCAGGTCGCAGCACCTTACATACTCCTCATGGCTGTGGGAGGCGCAACCATCAAGCTTGAGCGCAAAAGTTAAATTTAAGAAGCAAGCGCTTTATCTATGGCAGATAGCCTTTTTGAAAAGATTCAGGAAAACCTTGAATTCTATCTGAAGACATTTGATTACATATCAAGCATATACAAGCCTTTTATTGTGTCAGCGCTCTTGATACTTGTTGCTACTTTTGTCACTGTATTTGGAAGCGTGCTCTTGGGGTACTTAATTGGATTCCTGATCTTCTTAGCGCTTGTTGCAATATCAGCTGCATTCCCGCCACTTGCGCTCCTTGGGGTTGCTGCATTGCCGATTGCAATAGTGCTTGCTTTCCTTTTCATTATGGCTGTTGTGATGGTTCTGGCAGGCATTGCTGATTCAGTATACCTTGAGCTTCTTTACGGCGCCTTGGCAAGGAAGGAGAAATGGGATTACCCTGATTGGCTTAACAGAGTACTGGGGCTTTTCTCCTCTGGAATCAACTCAGCCCTGCCTTATGCAGGCATAAGGATAGTTTTTGGGCTGATTACCTTGGCGATTGTTGGGATTGTGCTTTTGCCAGTGCTTATAGCAGTCGTCTTGCTTGGAATAGGTGCAGGGCCTTTGGGAATTGTAGGAGCTTTCTTTGGGCTTTATGGCATGTTATTCTTAGGCATAATAGTGCTCATACCTGTAAGGATTGTTGTTAACTTCCTTGACAAAGCAGCAATAGTGCACAGGAAGCTAAGCGGGGATGGGATAATTGCCTCAGTGAAATGGGCTCTTGATTATGCCCTCCTTAAAAGCGGTCATAGGACCTTTTCTCTTGCAGGGATTATTATAGAGCTGCTTGCTGTGCTTGTCTCAATAATACCCATCATATCAATAATAGCCCCTTATGTTGCCTACCTTGCCAACTGCGGCAGCATAATGAGGGCTGAGCTTCCTGCTGAAGCTGAGGCAAAGGAAAAGCCCAGGGGTAGGAGAAAATGAAAGCATTACTGCTTGTTTTGGTTTTGCTTGCTCCTGCTTTTGCTGATATAAGGCCAGGACCGCAGAAGCCTGAGATAGAGATGAAGCTGGTAAAGAACGGGCAGCCCTACAAAGGTGAAGTGAAGGTAACTTACCTTTGCAGCGAGCAGGAAGGAAGGGGCTCAGACAGCCCTGTTGCGCCTTATGATGTTGAGCTAAGCTGCTCTGAAGGAAAATGCACTAACGAGGAGTGGTATTACAAGTTTAACCCCTGCTACTACTCAAAGGGCTCTTTTCTCATTGAAACGCCTGATGGCCCTCTGACCACCAAGGAGATGGATTTCACTAAAGGGCAAAAGTATTCATTGGAGATAGATGTTGAGAACAATTCTGTCTTGGAAAAGAATGGGGTTTGCGCTGGGTTTGCTCTTCTTGCAGCCCTGGCACTTTTTGGCTCAAGGTTAGGTTTTTAAACCAACCTTGCAATAGTAAAGCATGAAGAGGTACATAGCAGAATTCCTGGCTTCTTTCATTCTTGTCTTTCTCACTTCTGCGGTTTACCTGCTAAACACATTTGAGCAGGTGAACTATGTGGTTGTGCCGCTTGGCTATGGCCTTGCTGCAATGGTCGCCTATTATGCATTTTGGAGAAAATATGATGTGCATGCTACTCCATTGATGAGCTTTGCCATGCTCGTAACAAAGAAGATAGAGATGAAGCCTTTTGTGTACTTCTTGATATGCCAATTCTTAGGGGCCCTTATAGGGGTTGCTGTGCTTCCTCTTATCTTCCCGCAGGCAGTGAAGATAAACTATGGGCTTCCGACAGCTGCTGATTTCCAGAGGATAACAGAGGTGTGCGCTCTATGCATAGAGGCGCTTTGCTCCTTGGTCTTCGTGCTTGCAACTTACAGGGCATTTGTGCACGACAAGCAGAATGTTCCTTGGATAGCAGGGCTTTCTTATGCTGCTGTAGCTTTCCTCGCATCTCCAATAACAGCAGCAATGCTCAACCCATTGAGGGCGCTTGCTTTGGGCATCATATCTGGCTACCTTGAAACGCAGCCTGTTTACTGGATTGGAGGGCTGCTAGGCGCAGGCGTAGGGGCTCTTATCTACAATGTAGTTTTTGAGAAAGAATAAGATGAAGCTTAAGTAGCTGTAGTGGGTGTAGGAAACTGCTTTGCAGAGCTTCACCAAGGGATTTAGAGAGAAGAAGGTAGCTATTATAGGAGATGACATAAAGGGGGCTTTTGGTTCAACGGTCATGCACCACACTATAATAAGGTTGATTAGCTAAAGGCATCTTTCTGCCCACTCAACCTATCAGCTGAATGTTGGTGGGAATTCTGACTTTTTAAACATGCTTGAGAGAGAAAGGCTCAGGAGCAAGAAGATAAGCAAAACTAAAGCAGTAAAAAGCCAGACAGAAGGGCTAGAACACACGCACATATGGCCCTCAGATTATATCCCTTTTCTAAAGAATACTAAGATTGCCTACATAAATGTAAAAGGATAGTGAAGTGCGCTCAGGAAAGAAAAATGTATGGAGCTCTTGAAATACCATCTGCCTACTATATGAAGCACCCGCCTAGGCAGATGAGTGATTCTGAAGCAAAGGAAAGGCTCCTTGAGATGGTAAAGAAATTTTGAAAGAAAGTAGAAATAGGTTAAAAGGTTATTTGGCTGCGGGATTCATACTAAACCTACTGGAGTTCCACGTAGAAGTAGTATGTCTCTGTGTCCACTCCGTTCTCTGGTGTTGGGACAAGTGCTGCAAAGTCACCTGCAGTTACAGTGTCATAAACTATGGTGCCATCAACAACTGGTGTGCAGAACAGGAACTGGTCCTTTGGAGCTGCAGAGTTATCCATGAGAAGGCAAGTGTTCTGCTCACCTGATATGTCAGCTCCTGCTGGTGTCACTGCTGGTGCACCAGTTGCATCATACCCTGCAATCTCTAATGCTGCGCATGCTCCTGCCATTGTGCTGGTTATGCTGTCGGTGTAAGCAGTGTTGAAGTTCCAGTCAGAGTCTGCTGTTGCCACTACCCCATCAGCTAGCCCATCCCATGCTGGACCTGCGCTTGTCGAAAGGCAAACGACACCGCCATCAGATGGATCCCATGCCCATGTGTGGAACTCTGCTGTGCCATCTGAATCAGCAAGCACTATAGCGCTCCCTGCAGTAAACTCTCCTACTATGCCTGCCCACCTGGTTGTGGTAGAGGTTGCATCCAAGTTTCCTCCGTATATCATGCCTCCAGTTACTGTTTCAGATGCTGTAGCTCCACCATTGTCATATGGCCCCCATGTTGTTGTTTGAGTCCAGGTTGTTGCTGGCCCCACTGCCATCGCTAATCCCATCAGCCCGAAAAGAGCCAATGCCAAAAATCTTGTGCTCATTCTTTACCCACCCTCTGTTTACTTTGTTGCCCTCTTTCTCTACACTCCATGACTATAGAGGGCAGAGATATAAAAAAGTTTGTTTTAAAAGCCTTTCGCTTTTTTCTCAGAAAATAGAGAGGTTTTATAGGTTGCTTCCTTGGGGGCATTTGCTTTCAGTGCAAGTCAACATAAAAGTAGTAGGTCAAGGTAGGGTCATATGTTGCTGCTGTTGGAACAACAAGCTGGAAATCTGCGTTGTCTGTGCCTCCTAACAAGTCCATGCCTGGCTTTATCTCACTGCAGAATGCAAATTGAGTAGGTTTTATTTTAATGGCCCCAGTGCGCTTTATCACGCATGTCTGCGCAGAGGCATCAGCACCAGGCATGTTTGGGGTTAGTGCAGCAGTGCCTGTTAAGTCAAGCCCAGCAACCTCAAAGCCATTGCAGTCCGCTGCAAGGGTGTTTGAAGAGCTGTCGCTGTCTAGAGGGTCAAAGCCCCATGCATAATCTACTGTGCTGTTGTTTGTAAGCCCTGCAAGGCCCCAAGGGTAGTTGCTATTCAATGAAAGGCAAACAACCCCTCCATTTGATGGTGCCCAGCTCCACTGGTGGAAAACGCTTGCGCCTTCTGAGTTTCCAAGGAGGATGCTTATGCCAGATGTGAACGTGCCAAAAACCCCTGCCCATTTCTGGGTTGTGTGCTCTATCTCAAAATCCTGCTGGTATTGCGTTTCGGCTTCAACAGGCAGGCTTGCAATGTTTGCATTAAGGGAAGGGTATGGGCCGTATTCTGCTGTCTGGGTCCAGTCTGTTGCTGGCCCTATTGAACAAGCTACCCCTATTGCGAAAAGTGCAAGCAGCATTCCCCTCTTTGCGCCCATTATTTCCCCCTTTTCTGATTAAGGAAAGGAGAACCTCTTTAAAAGCTTTTGGGCAGGGCAAGGTTTATAAAATCCTGCTTCTTATTAACCCCATGAACTTTTACAAGATCTTGCCACTGCTATTTGTTGGAGTGCTATTTCTAAACGCTGCAAGCGCCTTGGTTGTTACCAACTCAGCAGATGGAAGGGACACTGTAAGCGCCATATATTATGCAAATGTGAAAGGCGAAGATATAAGGTTTGCCACGAGGTACCAGAATGCTGAGATGTTCTTCTACAAAGTTGGCACTCAAGGCAGGGATATACTTTACATAGAATCAAAGAATTATCCAATATTCGCATTTGCAAAGGAAAAGATAGCCCAGACAAACACAATAAAGGAGGAAATAATATCAGAGGATCCATACAAGACCAACCAGCTGCTTGCAAAAAAGAGCGGTGCTCAGAATTTCATAATAGTTGATCCTACTTACGGCTACAACACTGTGTCAGTGCTTGCATATGCAAAGGCAACTAAATCCTACTTGCTTTTTGCAAACAAGGATTTGATAGCTGATGTTGTTGCTGTTCTCAAGGAAGTGGGGGCAAAGAAAATACTCGTGTATGGACTTGTTGATGAGGAGGTCATAGTAGAGCTCAACAAGACAGGAATACAAATGGAAATAATAAATAATAAGGACAAGTATGATGACAACATGCAGATGGTAGAAAGAACGCTTAAGCTGACTGGAAGGAGGCAGATGATAATGTCAGACGGCAATGCAATAGAGGAATCAATTGCGTCTGGGTCTGACCCTGTTATCTTCATAAACACCCTTTTCCCAAGGGATGTTGAAGCCTTCCTTATGAATAAGGTGAGGGATGGGGAAGTAAGTGTTTTCCTGCTTATAGGGGAGGAATATGCACAGGCAGCCTACAACTTCAAGCAGAAGGCAAAGCAGGAGCTTGGCAAGGAAGTCAGCATTATAGCAAAATTCGGTGAAGTGATACCAAAAATGGGTGAAGACCCACAGCCAAACAACTATGTTGTGCTTCCTGGGCCTGTGCTTGATCTCCAGATAAGCGCAGTCAACTACAACAGCAAGACAAAGAGGCTGGAGGTAATATTCAAGAACAGCGGAGCCCCTGTATATGAAAGCTCAGAAATAATCGTCTTTGTAAATGGCCAAAAGGTTTTGAGCATAATTGACCCTAAGCCAATCTACATAGAAACAGCTGATGAATATGGTGTTGAGTATGATGTCCAGCAATCGCTTGAGGGGGAGGTAGGGGCAAACATAACTACAAGGTATGGCATGTCCTCAAAATACTACGAGAAGGGATTTGTGGTTTACTCAAAGATAGGATATGTTGAATTCTACGATGCTTCAAACCTTTCAATAGCAGACATAAGCACTGATCCATTTAGCGGAGATGTGAAGGTAAAGGTTGAAAACAAAGGGGAAAAGTTGGTTTATTACAGGCTAACCACAAAGCTAGTAGGGGCAAAGAACACTACTGTAAGCGATCAGGAGATTAGGGAGCTTCAACCAGGCGAAAGCGCAGTGATAAGCTATTCAGGTGTCCTCAAAGGCACAGAAGCAACTTCTGTTGAAAGCACTGCTAAATACGGGGAGAGGAAGGCTTTCCTTAAGAATGAAGCAACCCTTTCAAGAAGGGTGGCAACTCTTCTGGATGCCCTTTGGCTGCCATTGCTAATACTGGTTGTGCTAATAGCAATAGCCCTTTACATCTTGAGCAAAAGGCAAAAGTGATGAGATGCCTGAAGCAGAGGGATTCCCAAAGCCAAAGGCAGTGCCTGAGAAAGTTGTGCAGGAAGCAACAACTTTCGTGGAGTATTATATAAAGGAGCTTTTGGCGCAGTTGGGAAAGGCATATAAGAAGGGCGCATGGGATTGTGTCACAGTGCCAATGAATGCAATAAGGAAACTCTACTTAAAAATTACAGGAGAAAAGCCAAAAAACCTTGATTTGAACTACTTCAGGAATGGCGGTTTACTGCTACAGAGGTATAAAGAAGCTGGGGGCTCTTTAAGCATAATAAGCCCTGATGAGCTGAAAGAGGGCAAGGGAATAAGCACAGGTAATTTAGTAATGCGCCTAATTGAAGTGAAGAAAGGCGATGAAAAAGCAATAAGTGCAATGAAGGCAGCCCTGAACGCAGGTGATTTGGCTGTTTACCAGGATTGGCATGGGGACTGCCACCTTCTAAAGAAAAAGGAAGCGTTGGGAAAGATAAATGAGTTGAAGGATGGCGAGCATCTATACATTGTGAGGCACTACCTAACTGCGGACACAAGAGAAGGTGAGCTTAAGCTGATACATGCCTCGAGTGCAAAAGGCAAGGTAGTAAAGGAACCTGTTGAAGACTATCTTAAGGATAAAGTAAATCAGAAGAGCTTTTACATAGTTATTGATTTGGAGAAGGCATTAGGGGTAGAAAATTGGCTAAGAGGGAAAAAACAGGAAAAACAGAAAGCTTAGTTAGTTTAGTTCAACCCAGATGCTTACTGTCCCTGAAGAGCCCGTATAAGTGTCAAGGGTTTCAGGCACTATTATCTCATAATCGTAAGTGCCGTAGCCTCCTTCTGTGCCTTTCATTATCGGGGATATAAACACTATGTCCTCAGCATCTGCTGGGTCAAACTCAGCATTTCCTGTGTCATCAGAGAAGTCCCACACAATGCCTGTAACAAAGCATTGGTCCCAAGTGGTTGTGCAGTTGTCTGCACTGCTTGGGTATATCGGGTATTGCACGAACCTTCCATACATATAAGAAGATGTAGTATTTTTAGCGTTTGTACCATCAATTGAGAATGTGTAGTTTATATTATCCACATAATCACTTGTGCCAAGCACTGCGTCTGCATCCTCAAAGTCAGTTGCGCCAAGGCCAAGCCCTATGAGGTTGCCCCAGTCAATTGTTGCATCGCTGTTGGCAACGTAAACCATGCCTCTGTGGCCGTTCCAAGTCCATTGGTAGAATCTCTGGTTTGCAGCAGAGCCTGCGGCCAAGGTTATGTTGCCTGAGACATTGCCATATATTGTTGCCCAGAGGCCTCCTGAAAGGATTGTCATGTTCTCACTGCAGAAGCTGTCCTCCTCAAAGCCATCATTGCCATAGGCGCAGAAGCTCCAATTCTCATCCTTGTGCGTCATTGAGCTATGTATTATGTAGGGCTTGCTGCTTGCGTAAAGCGCCATCTGTCCTGCTTTTATGTCCATGTCGTAGAAGCGGAAGTCATCTATAAACCCATTAAAAGCTGTCTCTGTTGAGTTCTCCAAAGCCCCTATCCTTAAAGTGTCATTTGGCTGGTCAAGAACGCCTGGCACAACGCTTGCTACTTGAACCCCATCAAGGAACATCCTTAAGGTAAGCCCATTGTAGGAAACCCCTACGTGGTGCCATGCGCCTTGGAGGTTGCCTGAGTTGTATGTAAGGGTTGAGGGGAAGGAATCTCCGCTAACCATGTAGTTGAACCTAAGCGAGTTGGCAGTATAGTAAAGGCCTGTGTAGTGGGTTGAGTTGCGATATATTCCATAGATGTATCCAGAGGATCCATTTATGTATACCCATGCGTCCATTGCAAAAGGCACATCCCCTGAAGGCAACACGCCTGTTGCATCTGGAAGATAAAGGAAGGAGTCTTGATTGACACCGAAATAATATGAGCCAGAGCCATTGTGGCCTTTGGTAAGGGTGGGTAAAGGAGCCCCTGTGCCTTCTGTGTTGAGGCGGCCTGCTGGCCTAAGCGTTATGGTCTTGTCCCTTCCGTAGTTTTTGATCACGAAGCTCTCGTTGCCATCTATTCCTTCAAATGGAAGGTAGAGCACTGCTATGCTTTTGCCATTTAGGCGCCAGTCAACTATATTCTCAACATAGTCCCTTTCTGTTTCGTTGTTGCCTTCATCAACAACGGTTATGTTTGCAATAAGGTTCTCCCTGCTTGTGTTCTTGCCTAGAGAGGAGTTTATGAAACCCTCTATGTCAGGCGGATTAGGAACTATTGTAATGTTGCCAGTGCATGTGCTGTTTTCTTCGTAGCCATCGTTGGCGTAAACACACAGGGAATAGTTGTGGCCTATTTTAGTGCCCCTGAAGAGCCTCCTATCACTGCGGTTCGCAGCAATTGCTGCTATCTGTTCTGGGCTAAGCGCCCTATCATAAACTTCAAAGTTGTCTATATGGCCATCAAAATCTCCGTAAATGTCCCTACTGCCTATCTTAAGATAGTCCTTTGGCTGGGAGAGAGGACCTGGTATTATTCTTTCTGTTTCTACTCCGTCTACATAGAGCCTTATTGTGACTCCATCATAAGTAACTGCAATGTGGTGCCATTGGTTGAGTGGTATGCCTGGTCCTGATATAGTACTGAAAAACAAGTCTCCATCTCTCATGTAGGCAAATGTTGTTGCGGTTGGTTGGGCATATAAGTATGACATGTTGTTTCCCCCTGTTCCGTGTTGGGTGTATATATAACCATTGCCTCCAGAAGAGGTAAGGTTCACCCAAGCCATATAAGTGAAGTTTTGGTTTCCGTAGGGAAGCTCTGAAGTGTCTATGTTTGAGAATAGGAGGTAATTCTCCTTTGCGTTCTCAAAGAAGTATGCTCCTGAGCCGTTGTAGCCTGTTGTGAAGTTCCACCATGGCGGGTTCCTTAAGGCAGAGTATCCCCTTGCGTATGGGGTTATGTTCAATGACTTGTTCCTTCCGTAGTTCTTTGTTGTCTGGAGCTCAAAGCCGTCGTTTCCTTCAAATGGGAGGTTCATGAGTGCCATTGTGATGCCATCCTCTTTCCACTCATATATTATTTCAATGTGGTCTCTTGCACCTTCGCGGTTTCCTCCTGAAGCAACAACTGTTGCAGTAAGGTTCTCTTGGGTTGTGTTAAGGTTTAATGCTGTTGAAAGCGTTGCTGAAATGGTTGGCTTGTTCTCAGGTATTGTAATATTCTCAGTGCATGTGCTGTTTTCTTCGTAGCCGTCATTTGCATAAACGCAGAGCGAATAGTTGCTCCCGACATGGGTGTCCCTAAATGAAATGACATTGGTTTGGTTTGAGGCGAAAAGGGCTATCTGCTCT
>JAWAFI010000001.1:304842-558628 GCA_038890615.1 Candidatus Anstonellales archaeon
AATAGTTGCTCCCGACATGGGTGTCCCTAAATGAAATGACATTGGTTTGGTTTGAGGCGAAAAGGGCTATCTGCTCTGGGCTGAACCAGCGGTCATACACACGCACATTGTCCAGTATGCCTGTGAATGACAAGAAACCTTCGTCTGAGCCTATCTTTGCATATTTGTTTGGGGTTGCCAATGGGACCCCCGGCACCACTGCCCCTATGAACATTCCGTTGAGGAACGCCCTTATTGTTATGCCATCATAGGTTACAGCTATGTGGTGCCACTTGTGCGAAACCAAGCCTGGGGCTGACCAAGATGCCTGCCTGGACACGCTTTGGGTCATGTAATCAAATTTGATTGTTGGGTTGCTTCCTGGGGCTATGGTTAATTTTGTAACATTGCCTGTGCCTACATCGCTATATTGGGTGTAAATTGTGTCAGAGGTATTTGTGAAGGGGTAAACCATCATCTCTATTGTGAAGTTCTGGTTTCCAGAAGGAAGCTGCCATGCTGAGTCATTGCTTATGAATAGGAAGTTGACTATTGACTCGTTGAAGGTGTATGCACCTGAGCCGTTGTAGCCTGTTGTGAAGTTCCATGCTGGCGGATAATCTCCTGTATAACTTTCTATTGCATATGGTCTTACCAACAAAGATTTGTTTTTTCCATAATTCTTTGTAAACTGTAATTCAGAGCCATCGTTGCCTTCAAATGGTAGGTTTAGTATTGCCATGCTTTGGCCGTTCTCCTGCCAATCGTAGATTATCTCCGTATGGTTTCTATCAAGACCTGCATTCCCTCCTGAAGTATTTACATATGCTGTTATATTCTCTTGTGTTGTGTTAGTGCCGAATGAGGAGTTTATAGATGCTTCAATGTAAGGTTTATTTGACAAGATTTCAATAGGTTGACTGCAGCTTACATTTGTCTCAAACCCATCATTTGCATAAACACATACAGAATAATTTTTTCCTGTTTTTGTTGTAGTATGATGGAGCTCAGCTGTCTTATTTAGATAATGATCTCTTATTGCTTCTGTAGAAAGCCACCTGTCGTATACAACAAAGTTATCTATATAGCCATTAAAGTATCCCCCCCCTATTGCCCTGCCTATCATAACATAAGTGTTTGGCTGTGACAATTGCATTGGAGGTATTTTTCCAGAAAGAAGCACTCCGTCTTTGTAGAGCCTTAAAGCAACCCCGTCATAAGACACTGCTATGTGGTACCATCTATTTATGCTTTGAGATGTAGAATGGCAAAGGCCATCATTAAACCCTGTGGGCAATGCAAAGTAAAAGCAAATGTTATTGTTACTTACTGTAATAAAAGACTTATTATTAGCTCCTATACCTTGTTGTAAGTAAATGTATTGGATTCCTGTGCTGAAATCTGTAATCTTTACCCTAAACTCTATAGTAAAGCTTTGGTCGCCAGATGGAAATGCCACTGAAGAGTTATTGAACTCTATTAATTGAGAGCGGCTTGAGTTGAAATAATATACACCTGAGTTATTAT
Source organism: Candidatus Anstonellales archaeon (assembly GCA_038890615.1). Classification (GTDB taxonomy): domain Archaea; phylum Micrarchaeota; class Micrarchaeia; order Anstonellales; family J096; genus JAWAFI01. The sequence continues at coordinate 306,349 of JAWAFI010000001.1, forward strand.
AGCCTTGGGTAAAGTACCATGTAGGTGGAAAATCTCCAGGTGAGGAGTATAGAGCCGAAGGAACTCCTTTTACACTCTTATTTCTGCCGTAATTACTTACTAAAACAGGCTCTTCCCCATCCTCTCCTTCAAATGGAAGTATAATCGTTGCCATGCTTACTCCGTCTTCTTTCCAATCATAAATAAGCTCTGTATGGTTTCTTAGTGTTTCCCTGTTACCCCCTGATGTGTTAACATAAGCCTCTATATTGTCAAGAGTAAGATTCTGACCAGTTGATGAGTTAATTGAAAGCACTTTGATGTAAGGGGTATTATTCTTTATCTGGAGAGTCTGAGAACAATTTTGTGATGATATGTTAAAGTGGTTGTTTAGGAACAAGCAGAAGCTGTATTCACCGTATACCCTACTATCCCTCAAGTGTATGAAGCTGTAATTTCCTGAAGCCCTGCCTATTATTTCTTCCTGGCTAAGCCACCTATCATAAATTTCAAAGTTATCCAAAGAGCCATTCATAGAGTAAGCGTTTGGATATGAACCTAAGGTAAACCAGTTGCTTGGCATCGCAAGCCTTCTGCCAGGCACTACGCCATTTACATAAACCCCATTAAGGTATATTCTTATTGCATTCCCATCATAAGTAATCGCTACATGTTTCCATGTATTAAGCCTTGGCAATGGATTGCTTATTGCTACCGAAGAGGTGCCTGCTGCACCTTCAACCATGTAATAGAACCTTATAGTGCTGTAATCCAGCCCTTCCAATACTACTTGGGAGTAATTGTTTGCTCCTGTCCCGTTTATTCTGTATATTATGTTTGAAGAGGATGTGCTGTTTCTTGTAGGATTGAACCAGAACATAATGGTAAAGTTGTCGTTGCCCTTTGGAAGATTGTTTAAAGAAGCGTTTATAGGCCGGAAAGAAACGTTTGTTCCTCCTGCAAAGTAATAGGCGCCAGAACCGTTATACCCGCCATATCTGCTCCATTTAAGCGTAGCAGGGGTAAGTATGTTAAGCTTTAGTGACTTGTCTCTCCCATAGTTGTCTGTAAATGAATTCTCATTCCCGTCATTTGCCTCAAATGGAAGGTTCAGTACTGCCATACTGACCCCGCTCTGCTTCCAGTCGTATATTTCGGTGGGCTCTGCCCCTATGAGATATTGGTAAGCAACAATTGCTGTTATGTTCTCCTGTGTCGTGTTCAATTCAAGTGAAGTTTTTATGTCTATGTTTGTAACTAAGGGAGGTCCAGATGGAACTATGTGGAATATCCAAGTTTCTGAATAACCTATTTCGTTTGATATATTGCAAGTTACATTCCAGCCATAATTGTTGTAAGGCAAATTGATAAGAGGCACACTTGTAAGTTCATCGCTTATTACAGTGGTGTTGTTGTATATTGGTGTGCTGTTCAAGTAAAGAGTGCAGGACATGTTTTCCTTATTCAAGGAAGAAGCATTGAACACTAATGTTACGTTGTTCGTTTCGTTAAATACAGTGTTATTAGGAGGGGATATTAAGAACACTCTCACTAAATCGTATGTAGTTATGTTGTTTGAGCATACTGTATTGCCGTAATGAAGCATGTCGTCAGGAGTTACGCACACTGTGTAGTTGTAGCCGCTTATAAGCATTCCTGAATGCAGTTCGTCTGTGTTGTTTGCATATATGTTGTATATCTCTTGGGGGCTGCTGCTCCTGTTCATTACAATAATGTCATCAATAGAGCCGTTTATGTGTGCAGTGCCGTTGTGGCTCCTCCCTATATAGTAGTAAGACCTTGGTATGTCTTGGGGTAGGGGCATTGGGCCAGAAGCAACCTGAACTCCATCTTTGTATATGCTGGCTGTGCCGTTCTTGAAATGCACTGCGCAAAGGTGCGTCCAAACCCCTGTAGCTATGTTGGCGGTGGTTGTTGTCAAGTTGTAGGGGGTAGTGCCTATGTAGACCCTGTAAAGCAGCTCATCTGTAGAGCTGTTTATCTGCAATATTATGTTGTTTGATGGTGCCCCTGTGGGGTTTCCATTGCTGAAATCAAAGAATCTCCTGTTTGTAAGGGTTGCGCCTGGCTTGAAGTAGAACCATCCGCACATTGTAAGGCCATTTGACCAGACAGAAGGCATTGTTGCCCCTGGAATAGTAAGGTGGTCATCTATGCCATCAAGCATGTAAGCCCCTGTGTTGTTTGGGCCACCTGTGGCGTTCCATAGAGCGCCATTAACTGCTGTTATGTTGTTGCCATAATCCGAGAAGTCCCTGCTTATCCCTGTGCCTGCTGAATTGTTTACATTGAAGTTAACATTGACAAAAGCTATGCTTTTTCCGTTCTCCTTCCAGTCAAAGATCAAATCAACGCGGTCGTTCTCTGGGTCTGCCACATTCTGAGGATAAGCTGTAAGATTGCCGCTTGTTGAGTTCCATACTGAGGTTGAGTTCAATATTACACTTTCTATTGTTGGACTAAGGTTCACGAAGAAGAACCAGGTTGCGCTATATGCAATGTTGTCAGAATCATTGCAAGAGACATTCCAGTCATGCCTGCCTGAAGTGAGGGAAGGTGTAGTAGTGTTTATAGGTGTACTGTTGGCTACAAGGGAGTTGTTTATGGGTGTGCTGTCCAAGTAGACAGTGCAGTTGAGCGCCCCTGTGTCAACGTCTGAGACATTCCATGTAAGGTTTATTGGGCTTGTGTTCAGGTAAAGAGAACTGTTGGGAGGGGCCATTAGATTAACAATGGGGGCCATGCTAACCCTAAACATCCATGTGCTGCTGTAGCCAGTATTGTTTGCATCATCCCTGCAACTGACATTCCAAGTGTGGTTCCCTGAAGTCAAAGCCCCTGTGCTCATGTTTGTGAGGGTGTTGTTTTGGGCCATTGTTGTGCCCAGCGGGCTTCCGTCCAAGTAGACAGTGCAGTTCATCTCTGCACTCTGGTCATCAGAGGTATTGAAGGTAAGGTTTATTGCATCTGTAGAAGTGAACACAGAAGCATTTGGAGGCGCTAAAAGTATTACTAGTGGGGGGGCAGTGTCAACCCAGAATTCCCAATTCTCTGAATAACCTGTATGGTTTACCTCGTCAAAGCAAGAGACATTCCAGATGTGGTGGCCTGCTGAGAGGATTCCTGAGCTCGTGTTTGTTGTGCTGTTTCCCACAATAATGTTTGAGATTGGGTTCCCGTCCAAGTAGACAGTGCAGTTTAGCTGGTTGCTCTCATTGTCTGTAACATTCCATGTAAGGTTCCTTTCATCAGTGCTGTTGAACCTTGAGCCATTGGGAGGGGTTATTAGATGGACTTCTGGAGGGGTGGCGTCGTGATTTATGTTAAACGCCCATGTATCTGAAGCTCCTGTTACATTTAAGGAATTATTGCACAAGACATACCATAGATAATCTCCTTTTTGGGCTGCAACAAAGGAAGTGTTTACTGTGCTTCCATTCGTTATATTCCCAATCCATATGATAGTGAACGTTGGGTCGCTTGAATGCTTTGCTTCAACATAGCATGTAAGGTTCTCGCTTATAATGTCTGTTGCGTTCCAGGTCAAGTTAAGGTTGAAAGGCAGATTGCTAACTGTAAATGTGGTGTTGTTCGGAGGGGCCATTAACTGTACAAGGGGTCCTCCTGCATATATGTAGAAATACCATACTGATGAATTGCCTGTGTTGTTTGCATCATCCCTGCACTTCACGCTCCAGTTGTGGAGCCCATCTGACAATGGGCCTCTTTCAAGAGTGGTGTTTGTGCCATTGTAGCTTGCCAAGTAAGAAGCGTTAAGCATACCATCTATGTAAAGATCGCAGTCAAGCACTGAATCGTAGTTATCCTCAACATACCAAGTTAGGTTGTGCGTGTCAGTAGTGAATACTGAGTTGTTCGGAGGGGCTTGGAGCGTTACACTAGGGGGATGGGTGTCTATCTGGAAATTCCATGTTTCTGAGCGTGATCCGTATGTGCCATCTGTGCAGTTTACAAACCAAGTATGGTTCCCTTCTGAAAGAACGCCTGTCTCGTTAGTTATTGTCTTATTCCCCCCACCAAATCCTAATGAAACTCTGATGCCATTTACTATCACGCCATCGATTGAAAGGTTGCAATAGACAAATGAATCGTCATCAGAAACATTCCAAGTAAGATTTAGTCTCGTAGAATAAGTTACTGTATAATCTGGGGGGCTCACTAGCCTTACTGTTGGCGGATCCCCTCCCAACCGAATGAAATACCATATTGGAGAATACCCTACATTGCCGTCTCCATCGTAGCACCTTACAAACCACTGGTATGTGCCCTTCCACCAGCCTGTATATGCTGTATTTCTGTTTGAGTTTCTTGGTGTTGATAGGTTGCCTGTTATGTTGTAGAAGGTAAGGTCTATTGGGTTTTTCATGAATACCATGCAATTCAAAGTTGCACTCTCTACATCAGTGACATTCCACTGGAGGGTTTCAGAAAATGGGGGTGTCTTGATCGTTGAATCTCCATTGGGAGGCGAGCGAAGCTGCACTATTGGAGGCCCTGTTATATTTTCTGGCCTTACAACAAATGACCAAACAAATGAGGAGTTGGTTTGCGATGCATTGTCCATGCATGTTAGGAACCATTGGTATGTGCCATATTCATATGCCCAATAACTGCTTTGGTATACTAAACCATTAACAAGTGTTCTGTTGTTGAAGAGCAGGGTGTAGTATTGGGAGTTTGGTGGCCTTACGGAAAGGTTGCATGTTAAGTTTTGGGAAATGTCATCATAAGCCACATAAGAGAGGTTTATATTTAATGGTAGCAAGTCTGTAAGGTAAATGAAGCCGTCCACTGGTAAAAGCAATACTGGAAGCGGCGGGTTATCTGTAGTGTTCCTAAGGCCTATTACGAAATCCCAAACTACTGAAGTTGCTAAATAAGTTCCGTCAGCACAGGTTACATACCATAAGTACTGGCCAAATTCAGGCATGAAGCGGGATATTTTAGTTATTGTGTTGTTTGTTGCATTTATGTTTGTTTCAAGTAGTACATAGGAGCCAGCAGAGGGGTACTTTACACTCACATTGCAAAGGGCTGTTGTGCTTGAGTTGCTTATGAAGTACCAGCTTAGGTTTACCCTGTATGGGACTGAATATGCAGAGAAGAAGTAGCCGTTTGGAGGCCGATGGAGATAAACGTAGAGGGGGCTTGAGACGTTAAACTGCCATGTTTGTGAAACACCTATATGGCCTGCAAAATCCCTGCACCAAGCCCTCCATCTATGCGTACCTATATCATTTAGGAGGTATGTGTTGTTTTGAACTGTGCCGTTGTCTACTGCCCCTGACCATATGCTCATAAACGAATATACTGAAGGCCTCTGCATTTCAAGGGAGCAGAATAAAGTCGGGCTCTCGTTGTCTGTGACATTCCACCTTAATGTTACATTTGTTGGTTCGGTGATTGAGTAGTTGGTGTTGTTTGGCGGGTTTATTAGCTGGACCACTGGAGGCGTTGTGTCGTTTACAGAGACATTGAACCACCATACGTCAGAATAGCTCGTTACATTAGTAGAGTCATTGCAAGCGGCATACCAATTATAAACTCCTAGCAGTGGGGCATCAAAGGAAGTGTTCATGTTGGTTCCGTTTGGAACTGTGCCACTCCATATTTCCATAAAGTCGTTTGCTGAAGGCAATTGCACAAAAACAGTGCAATTCAATTGGGTGTCATTTTCGTCAGTTGCGTTCCAGGTGAGATTTAAGGAGTAGGGGACTTGGCTTGCATTGAATTTTGTTTTGTTTGGAGGGGCCACTAAGTTGACCACCGGAGGTGCTGAAGAAAGGTTGTAAAATATAAAAGACCATATACTTGAATTAACTTGGGTTTCATTGTCGCTGCAGTTTGCAAACCAATTGTAAGTTCCGTTTGAGGGGATTGTATGGTTGAAAGTCTGCCGAACTCCTGAATCTACTGTCCCATTCCAAACTGCCTGGTAGGTAGAGCCCGGGTTCTTTACCCAAAGGCTGCATTCAAGCGTTGGGTTGTCCTGGTCCTCTGCGTACCAAACCAAATTCAGGGAAGTTGGGTAAGTGGTTGTGTAGAATTTTTTGTAGTTTGTAGGAGAGACTAAATAAACATAGGGGGGGTAGTTGGTGTAGCATAGATCTACTGCCCAATAAATATATGCTATATCAGAACCTATAATTGTATCGTGCCGTGGCGTACACAAATCTGTTTTAGCGTAGTAGTATGGAAAAAAGCCCAAATAAGTCCATTCATCAAGTTGGCATTCTTCATCGTATCCCACAATACCAGTATGTAATCCGTGTTTTGGATTAGGAAGATGGTAAGTGTAATAAGGATGATCGCAAGGTCTGCACACGGCTTCGCTTGGAAAACCTAGCTCCCCATCTGGGTAGTCTATTGCATCAACGTAAAAACTTACTGTTACATAACCAGGTAAGCCGCTTCCTTCTGGCTCAAGGCAAACATGTTTATAATTGAAATTATATGTTGGCTTAAAGAACGTTATTTTCATATCTGTGATCACATTTGCATGGCACACCATTGTTGAGCCATTAGTAAGAGATGCTGTAGCTGTTATCAATGCTTGATCGTATCCGTTATTTGAAGTGCGGACGGTTGTATAATTTTGACCGTTGTTTAGGATAATGTAACTGCTTTCATTAGAACTCCAGGTGACCCCCCCAGATATAGGGCATGGGTTACCCCCACAGAGTACTCTAAATGAGTATTCTGATGAATGGTTTAATGTTTGAAATATTTCACAACCAAGTTGGTCGTGGTCCGAATACCAATAACCATTATCCCCTAAAACTTCTATCTCGCAAATTGAGTCATTGAAAATAGCGGTTGATATATTAATAATAATAAGACATACTAATGCCGATAGTGCAGCCCCCATCCTTATATTTGCTACCATTTTGAAACTGTCCCCCTTATTTGTATAGATTAAAAGAAACCTATTTAAATGTTTTTGGTTTCCTAATGCTGATCAGGAAGCCTATAATAACACGTGTATCTGTGCTTGTTGAATACCATTCACAAGAATTAAACCAAGTGTAATCTCCATCTAAATAAGTAGCTATTGTCCTTAAAATCCTTCGTGTTGTTGTATACCTCAACCAAACAATCAAACTATATGAAATTTAGTGCTAAAAAAGAAAGCCTTTTCAAAGTATCTCTAAGAAAAAGAAAGAGAGGTTAAAAGTTATCTTTATTGCTTGTCAAGGGATTGGTACCCTTGCAGTGGCTGCTCAGAAACCTTGGGTATTTTTTGAGGTTTAACCACCGTGAAATCTCTTTCCCAGCTTTTATATAAGTAGTACCACATCGTACCAACTTTCCATTCACATACTGCATACCAAGTGTATGTGCCATAAGAATTCGCTGATAGGTATTTTTCATATACCCCTCCTGTGTAGGTCGGGGTTAGTTCTATTTGGTTCCCTGCTGGGTCAAAGTATTCATAATAGCACTTAAGTTGATACTTTGATGGTTGTGCTGCGCCTATCTCTGATGAAAGTTTTACTAGATAAGGAAGTTTGCCCGTGACGAACAACGCCCCATCAGGAGGGAATGGGCTGTAGGTGATTGTTGGTTTTGTTAGGAATGAAGCACTGCATTCTAAAGTTTGACCGTTTGCCAAAGTCCCTGTTGCAGTTAATACTGTATCACTAAGCCCCTGGCCAGGAGTACCTAAATATACAGAATGCAACCCATAAGGAGTTAGCACAAAGTTAGGATTATCTGTAGAAAATGAAAGTGGCCCGTTAGTATAACAACTTTTGTAGCCACCTACTCCGTCTGGGCACTCAACAGTAACTCTATAATCTTCAACTGGATTTAGGTTCCCTGCGTGGGAATCTGGAAGTACAAACCACTGTTTCCACGTGTTATCATAATACTTCATCCTACACGTAACTCCTGCAGCCGAAATGGTGGGGATTAAGAAAACCCCTAGTAGAAGAACTGCGAACAAGTTCGAATATGTCTTTGCCATTATACTCACCTCTATATTCTTTTTAAGCTTAGCTTATTTAAATAACTTTTCTTTTCTGTCGGCAAAATCAATAAAAAACACCCTTTTTCCTTTTTTGCGACAAAAATATTTAGCACTTCTCTTTCTCTTGTTGTTAAGTATATATTTGCTCATATGTTTTGTTGTGCTTTTTTCACTCAGCGCATAGAGAACCTTTTAAAATGCATATGCTAAATTAGGTTGATGAACTGGGGGCCCAAGCATCTTTTAGTGCTAGTGTTGCTTACTTTTGCTGTTATTGCGCAAGCGAACGAAACCACTTATAGAGGCACGATAGTTTTTGGCTACATCAATGCAACTGATTGCAGTGAGAATTGGGGCGGCTATTGGGGAACGGTTGACCTTTCACCCACATCAAACTTGCCTATAATTATAGGGGTTGATGCCTGCAGCATAACCTACCTTGACCTTGATGTGAGGCCGCCTCCATGCAGCGTAGAGCCTACATTGCATATAATTGCAGTGAACGGCAGCAACATAACAGCAGCAGGGCCGCTTGTTTACGGGGACATAAGCATACTTGACAGCTTTATAACAGGTCCTGAGTCAGGCAGCAAGACTTTTGGTGGAATTAACTATACCTTCAACCTAAGCAGCTCCTTGGGTGGGTTGGTAACAGGGCCTGCAGTATACTTGTCAAATGAGACAACAGGAACCACTTTTGTGGAAGGGTATTTCAACGACCAGAATGGCAATGTTGTTTTCGTTGTTGAGGTGCTTGACAATGAAACAGGATGGAATGGCTCAATTACAGACTTCCAGCTTATGCTTCCAAACAACAAGACAACCTGGCAGTATACTATATATGTGGATAGGAACTTCTACTGCCCGCCTTCGCCTCCTCAACCTCCTGAGAAGGATGAGCACAGGCTTTATATCCTTCCAGTGCCTATGCAGTGCACCTATCCCAATGTGCCGATAAACTTCTCAGTTGGGGTGCAGAATGTAGGGGATTACACAGAATACAATGTCTATTTGTATGCAAGTGGGCCAAGCGCTGTCTCCATTTTGCCACAGGCCACTTATCTGGGAACAATATACATTGGAGATATCAATTGGACCAACCTTACGCTTTCCAGCCCAACTGTAGGCAACTATACTATAGACCTCAATGCCAGCAACAGCAAGGCAAAGGCGCTTAGGGATTTTGTTTTCTGCGTGCTTCCTGCTGAAGTGAAACCTCCTGAGCCGCCGCCAAACGTAACTAACAAAACATGTGGGGAATGCGAATACTTATTCATTGACACCTGCATACCTTATGAATGCTGCAGCAATGATGACTGTTATAATGGTGTTTGCATTGACCATGCATGTTATGAGCTTGTGCTGAACCTCACGCTTGTTGATGGAGAGATTATAGAAGGGGAGAAGGGCAAGTTCCTTGTAACCGACAATTTCAATAGGATCGTGCCTGATGCGCATGTATTTACTGAGAAAGAGGACGGCTACACTGATGCTGAGGGTTTTGTGTGGATGCATTTCACCCCTATAGGGCACTTCGTTGCTGAAAAGGAAGGGTATGGGCCGGATGAAGAATGGTATTATGTAAAGATAAGGGGGTTCATAAGAATGCCTTCAGAGGCAGTTGCTTGTAGTGAAGTCAAGGGCAAGGTTGTAGACAGGCATGGCAACCCAATAGAAGGTGTAACCATATACTATGAGGGAAAGGAGATTGTTGCAGAGAAAGGGGAATTTGTAACTGTTTTTGGGAAGAGCGGTATGTGGGTTGTAAGCGGTGAAAAGCAGAAATACCTTATTGCCCCTGCTACAATAAAGATAGGAGCTGACTGCTGCATGTGCCCAGTTGTTGTTGGAATTGGGCTGTGCGACTGGTTCGGGGTTTGGTCTGCGCTTGTGCTCCTTGCTGTGGTGCTTTTCGTTGTTTCCAAGCACAGGATGAAGAAAACTTGGCATAGGATTGTGTATGCTTTGGCGCCACTGGCTGTTGCGCTTATTGGCTACCTCTTTAATCCAAGGATTTGCGCTCTTTCATTATCGCTTCCTTGCGTAATTGCCACCCTGATGATATTTGTAATAATAGGTGAGCTTCTGTTCAGGGTTATTAGAAAAAAGGAAAAAGGGAAGGAGGCGCATAAAGGCAAGAAAGGCGCTGAAGAAGAGCCAGGCGAGGAAGGCGGGGATTAGTTAGGTTTTGCCCCTGTATGATTTGCTAAGGTTTACGCTCCAGAAAGAAGGAAGCGCATTTGCTATGAATCCCTTATAATAATTCGAGTATATGTAGGCAAGCCCTTTCTCCTGCTTGTATTCCTCAAAACCTTCTTTTGCCTCTTCGTAGATTTCCTTTATCTTTTTCCTTTCAAAATCAAGCTGGAGCAAGGAGGGGCTCTTCAGTATTAGATAATCAACCTGCCTAAGTGTGTTTATGTCTATGTTGGCTGAGTTTTGGGTTATAAAAAGAACTGAGATGTCCTTGTGGCGTGAGATGAGAAGAAGTTCGCTCAGAAGCTTGTTGAGCTCTGACATTGAATTCCTTGATGAGAATTGTATGCCCCCTTCATCAACAAGGAGGAAAGAGTTGTTTTTTACTTCAGAAAATTTTTCTACTGGGGTTATCCAAGAAGGAAGGGAGTTTTTGGCAAAGCCCACGGTGTATAGTGGAAGCTTGGATGTTGCCCTTATATTTTCTGCAATGCGCATGCCTATTGCGCTCTTGCCTGAACCCCTTGAGCCAAGCACAAGCCCTATCATGCTTTTGCCAGAATAAAGTTTCTCTTCGAAATCGGGTAGGGAGCCGTTTGCCCTCTTAATCTCTACAAATGGTTCTAGCTTGGCTTCTCCTTTTGGCCTTTTGCTGTGCTCGTATGCATGCCCAATCTTTCTAGCACCTGCGCTGAGAAGGGAGGAGACCCACTTAAGCGCCAAAACCAAGCCGAAAAATAGCCATTTCAGGAGGCCCCAAAGCGTTATTGCAACCCATTTAACCAAGCCGTAAATGTATTTGAGCAGAAGGATGAGGTAATGCAAAAGCCCTTTCTTTGCCATAAAAGTAAAGAGTCAAGAAAGTTAAAAACAGTATGCCAACACCGCAAGTTTTAAAAAAGATGCGCAAAGCAGTTTTATGGCAAAAGTAACGCTTAAGAATGAAGGAATAACGCTAGAGATACCAGATGGGAGCAATCTGTCAATATTAGAGGGAAAATGTGGTGTCCTCTTCGCATGCAAGGCAGGCACCTGTGGTTCGTGCCTTGTTAATGTTGTCAGTGGAATGGAAAACCTGAACGAGCCTAATGAAACAGAGAAGATAGGGCTGGAGCTCTTTGCAACCAAGCCTACTCAAAGGCTTTTGTGCCAAACGATTATAAAAAGAGGAAATGTGACAATAGAGTATTAGTTTACTTTGAAACGATCTGAGTTGAAAACCTAATAGTAAATGCAGGGAGGATATCAAATCCTTGGAGGTGAACCGACTGATTTTATGAAAAGGATTAAAAAGGGGCTAGAAGGAGACGTGTATTGTGGCACATTAAAAAATAAGTTTATTAAAAAAATGGAGAGTGAAGGGCTGGTGGTAGAATATAAAAAAGTTAATGGTGAATTGATGCTTAGTGTTAGGCAAAAAACAAAGTTTTGAAATGAACCAAAAACTTAAGCGCGCTAGTGCTGTGCTTGCGCTTAGTGCTTTAATAAACATAAGCTGTGCAACTGGAAGGGCAATAAAGAGTTTTACACTTCGTGGGTTTATAATGGGGAGCAGCCAAACACTATTTCTTTCAAGCTTTCTCCAGAAGAAAGGATGGGTTTTGGGGAAAGAGGAAGGGCTCTTAGTGAAGCAGAGGTAAAAAGCCGGGTTATGGCGAAGGTTGCTGCAATAAAAGAAGAGAAATATAGGTATACTAACCCTTATGTGCTTACTGCAGAGGAAGTGGAAAAAGCAGGTATAGGTGAGTGCATGGAGATGAGCGCAGTTGTGCTTAAGCTCTTAAGAAACTTGGGGATTGAGGCAAAGCCACTAGGCATGTATGTTAAATATGGCGTTGAAAGTTATCAGCATATGGCTGTTGTTGCGAGAATAAATGACGAGGTTTATGTAATAGATCCGAAAGAAGGTGTGTGGGCAAGGGGGATTAAAGAATATTTTGAATATTGGAAAAACACCTACAAGGATCTTGGATTTACTGGTATGAAGGTTTTCACTTTTGAAAGGGTTCCAAAGGAGCCAAAAAAAATTAGTGTTAGGAGGGAATGGAAAATTTACTCTCAAAAAGAGGAAAAAAAGCTACTACTGACGATTTGATGAATTTAGATGGCTTTCTTGAAATTATGGTTGAATGACTAGAAAAGCCTCTTCTGGTAGAGCACCCTGCTCCTCTTTATGTATTCGTTGATAGGCAAGGAGAGGCGCTTCTTTGCCTCTTCCAGCGCTTCGCTGAGGGTTAGGAACGAAAGAACCTTCTTTAAGGCGTTCCTTGCATTCTCGCGCACCTGCCACACCCCAACAGGAACTTTATAGGCCTCGCCTACTTCGCGTATGACCACAACGCCTGCCTGCCTCCCTTCCTTTAATAAGTATTCTGTAACTGCAAAGCGCACTGCATAGTAGCCGCCTGCCTGCTTATCAGCGTAAGTACCTCTCCCTTGGTATGGCTCGTACTCCTCAGTTATCACTGGGCTTGTGGAAGATGGCACCCAAAGAGAGCCAGGGATATATGCCTCAAAGTTCTCAAACTGCCATGGGGTAGGCAAGAGGATTATTGTGAAGGTGTTGTGGAGGAAGGAGGAAAAGGCGATGCTATAGGAGCTTGCCTGGGGAAACTCTTTTATCTTTTCGATGTTGCGCTTGCTTAGAATTGAGTCAACAGCTGTTATTGAGTTGCGTGTTGGAACTAGACGAGGGCTCTTGCCCAAAAGGCCTGAGCTAAGCACACGAGAAAGATAGTATATATCCTTTTCTTTTCTCTCTATTTCAAAAATGGCTTCCTTTGCAAGAAGGCGATCTTCCATGACCTCATCCACAATAGGTGGAATGGAGGGGTTGGACTCTAACTCTATGGTCTTTATAGGGGCAGACGCTCCTATTGGGCTTATGAAAGGGGAAAATTTAGGCCTGGGCTCTGGCTTCCTCGTAAATTCAACTGAAATGTCAATTGGCTTTGAGGAAAGGGCTATCTCTTCTAACTCTGAACGCATTGAAAAACTTTTGGCAAAAAGCGAGGAGGAAAGGGCTGAAACGACCTCTGAATACTCTTTTCCAAAAAGAGAAGGTAGGGAGTAAGGGCCTGATATTGGGCCAAGTGCAAGGTTTTCTGTTACTAAGAAGTTGCCTGCAGTCAGCTGCTCTTCTTTCTTGAATTCTGCCCTCAGTTGTGTCCTTATCCTGGCTAATATTGGGCATGCCTGCGCGCCACAAAGGTGTTTTGTGCCTTTGCATATAACGCAAATGGAGCCAGGGATTTTCATGGAATAAATAGGAAAAGGTTATAAATAAAGCAAGCGAAAGTAATGCCATGAAGCTTTCCCAAAACAAACAGAAAGTACCTGGCCTTAGGGAATTTATGTTCCCTCAGCATGAGGATGTGGAAGAAGTTAGGAAGTATCTGGTTTTGTTGGAAAGCAGAAAGAAAGGCGTAGGAGAGCTAGGACTGCTGGGGAAGAATGTGGATTTGAAAGTTAGGATAAATTGCTTGTTTGCTGGCGCTGTGATGAAAGCATATGAAAAAAGCGAGGCAGGTTTTGTGAAATCGCTTGAGTGGTTGGGTAAGGAGCTGTTCTTCCTTTATACTATGTACAAAGATGTTTCTTCTTCAAGCATTGTTATACCTGTGCCAGGTGAAGTTGGTGTTGTTTTCTCTAAGGCTCTGGCCTTCTTGCCTTTTGCAGCCTATTCTTTTTTCGGGGTTGGGGCTTCTTTGGCAGTAGAGAATATAAAATTTGCCAACCTTTCTGCTGTTAAGGGAGCCAAACTAGCCAGAAAGAGCAGTTATTTCTACAAAGAGGAGTTTGGGGAAGGGTTTGCCTTCTGGCTTTCTGCAGATGCAGCCGAATTCAGCAGAAAGCCCTCCTTGAGGGATGTCTTCATTTTTGATTGCTTTTCTGCCCTAAGCAGAGGGATTGAAGATGGGGAGGTAATTGAAAAGGAAGCTAATGAAGAAGCGGAAAAAAACCATAAAGTTCAGCAGCCTAATTAGTTGTATCTACAGATACAAAAAAAGATTAAAAACCCATCAAGTAAATGCAAACATGGAAATAATATTAGATGTTGACAGAAACTATTATCAGAACTTGTCGGAGCTTTATGAAGAGGTCAAAAGGCAGAGGGGTGCGCTAGCGCTGCAGGAACAAACCAAGGAGAAGAAGAAGGAGGTTAAAGAGCCGGAAAAGGAGGCTGGGTGGTTTTCAAGGTTCAGGTGGGGCTTTACTGATAGCGGCTTTCTTTTTGTCGGCGGAAAGGACAGCAAGCAGAATGAGGAGATTATAAAAATGATGGAGGACAAGGATCTGCTTTTCCATGCTGATTATTGGGGCGGCTCTATGGTCTTGCTCAAAAATGGCATAGAGGCAGGGGAAAGAGACAGGGCTGAAGCAGGAGATATAGCTGCCTCTTTCTGCAAGGCTTGGAAAGATGGGGTGCCTTTTGTTGATGTTTTTTATATAACAAAAAGGCAAATAGGCAAAGAAGGAATGAAGGCAGGCCAGATACAGATATTTGGCAAGAGGGAATGGTTAAGGAAAGTTAAGCTAGGTTATAAAATTGTTTGCAAAGAGGGGTGGGGTTGTCTTGCTGGCAAGGAAAGCAGCAGAAAAGGAGCTGTTGTTATCCAAGGAGAAAGCACGGCCCAAAAAATTAAGGAGAAAATACAGGAACGGTTGGGTTGTTTTGTGCAGGCAAAGCAGCTTCCTGAGAAAGGGAGGGTTGTTTTTGAATTTTAGTTTGTTGTTTTGGATTTTAGGTTTTTGTGATAGGGAGGGGGGTTGTTTCCACTTTTTGGTTGGTTTTGTTTTTGCCTTTTTGTATCTATAGATACATTTATAATATATTGTGTTGCTTCTTTATCATGAAAAAAGAGAATAACAAAAGAACCATCACACCCAAAAACGAAGAAAAAGAGCTCCTTGTTTTTGTTTATGACCTTTCTGTCTCACATAAAAACGAAAAAGAGCGCAACAGAATAAAACGCAGATTTTATTACAACCTAAACAAACTAATTAAAGAAGGCCAGGGAGTTTTTATAACAGAATCGGTTTTTTCAATTTCCCCAAACATGAGGGCCCAAGTCATAGAGCTTTTTTCAGAAACAGAAGATGCTACTGCCTTTATGATAGAGGCAAAAGGAATAAAGACAATAAAATTAAAGACAATAAAATAAATTATTTTCTGAAGAACCTCTTTTCAAGTTCTGCAAAATATACCCCAAAAGGAAGGCCAAACTCCTCTATCAAACTTAGATTTACAAGGCCAAACACACCCATCACATCTCCCTTGGTATTTGATACAATAGCTTGCCTTCCTTGTTGGAGAAGGGCACAAGAACCCCCACTTATTTCATACTCAAGACCAAACTCATAAAGAAGGCGCTCAACAGCAGCCCTGACCTCATTCGTTTCATCACGATGGCTGCCTATAATAATGGAAACGACCTCCCTCTCTTCACCATCCTTAAAGACTCGTTCCAGGGAGAAAAGCTTTATCGGCAGCTTCTTGGTCTTGTTCTTTTCAAGCAGCACAAGGTAAGAAACCAAAGAGGACGGCTTTACTGCATTGTAATCAGAAGCAGGATTCAATATCTCTACCTCTGACTTAAGCCCAGTCCTTTTCAAGTCGCTGTTTGAGCACAAGAAAGAGTTAAAGACCTGCGTGAAGCCCATCCCAACCATAACCTCTTTTATTTGGTCGTCCAAATCACTGGTTCTGCCCAGCATAAAAGGAAGCTTAAGCTGGTCTGCATCCAGCTTGTCAAACCCATAGCCTATCACCACATCCTCAATCAAGTCAACCTCACCCCACAAATCCACCCTATACGGCTGAGCAAACACCCTCTCTCCGTCAACATAAAAACCCATCTTCTCAAGAGCTTCAACAACCCCTTCCTGGTCTATATAGAACCCCCCAAGCTCAACAACTTTCTTTGCATCAACCTTGGCCTCCTTATATTCCAAAGAAGGCTCTTCCCTTCTATTGACAGAAACAGTATAAACATCTGCTCCGGAGTCTATAAACTCGCACGCAAGGACCCTAAGCACTTCAAGCACCGCCTTTTCAGATGTGCCGGTTACATCAACAAAGAAATCGCGCGTGCTTTCTTCAAGCCTGGTTGCCTCAGAATTTATTATTGGAGGCACAGAAATTACCTTTTCAGAATCCCTAAGAACATAAAAGATGCCACTTCCATCATAATACTTCCTGCCCTGCTCAGTGGATCCTGCCATCTGGTCCAAAGTCATCTCTAAGCTATGCCCAAGCGGCACGAACTTGTCATGTCTTTTTGCATCGTAGACCAACGGGAACTTAACTTTGCTTAGGTCGTGTATGCCTATAGCGACCTTTCTCCTTTTCCTGCCTAAGGTGTCAGTCAGCTTCTCCTGCATCTGTATAAGCTCTACAAGATCTATCTTGGAATTCTTAGCAACAAGGCCATATATGTATTTTCTTCCGCTTCCGACTTTGTTCTCTATGGAATATTCTCCTCTTTTGGCAACATATCTCCTCGGCTTCTCAATACCTTCATAGTTAAGGAAAGCTCTCTTCACCCCAAACCATCCAAAAAGGTCCGGCCTGTTTGGTGTAATCTCTATAACAACATCCTCCCCATCTTCTTCAGTAGGCATTCCCATCTTGTAAAGGGTGCTCATAAAACGGTCTAGCCCAAATTCCTTGTTTATTTTGCTTTTTGAGAACCTCACAACAGCCATATATCTCTCTTCATTCTGTGCTTTTAAATAATTATGCAATTAACAAAGCCCCAAACAATAACACAAGGGTTTTAAAACAGCAGCACTAATTTCTTCCATGGATAACGAAACCAAGACTATTGCAGCACTTGCAATAATAATCCTCTTGCTAGCATGGGCGCTTTTCCAGCTGAACAAGCCCCCATCACAACCGCTTGACCCAACCAAACCTTTCCCCCAACTCACAGTTTCAACCGGGCAGAACAAGCTTTTTGGCATAGGGCAGGTGAAAATAGTAGAAATAACCGATTACCTTTGCCCATTCTGCAGGAGATTTGCAATTGAGACAGAGCCGAAGATAAAGGAGAAATATTCCTCCAAAGCAGAATACTTCGTGCGCTACTTCCCTGTCCACGGAGAGCCTTCTTCTATTGCTGCCAACGGAGCAATGTGCGCTGGCGATCAGGGGGCATTCTACCAGATGCACACATTGCTTTTTGAAAGGGCCCCTCAGCTCTCTTCTGATACGAGCCCAATAAAAGAAATAGGCGAAGAAATAGGTCTTGATTCGCAAGCATTAAGCCATTGCATCGACTCAAAAAAATACTATTCACAAATAAGCGCAGATGCGAAAGCAGCACAGGAATATGGGGTTACAGGCACTCCCACAATAATAGTTATAATAAGCAAGGATATGCTCTCAAAGGAGGAGGCAGCAAAGAGGGCAGCAGATTTAAACCTGAAGCTCTACGAAGATGCATCTTCCTACACCTTCGCAGTAATCGGCTATAGAGACATACAGACATTTGACCGCTTGCTTGAAGGGATATGAAAAGGATAGTTGCAATAGTAGCCCTTGCGCTTTTCTTCTTTATATTAATAAGCCCTCTTTCTGGGCAGCTGAAGGCATTAGGCGCAATTCTCGTTCTGTTTTCAGCAGGCATGGCGCTTACTTACCTTGGCATGGAGGGGAGCTATGGGTTTGTGCTCCTAAAATCAGATGTCCATAAGCACATAAGGATAAGCCACGCATACAAAGAGCTTGCTGAGGACTTGGTGCGCGCTACGCTCATCCTATCATTCGGAGTATTCTATATCCTTGCTTTCTTGAAGCACCCGAGAAAGCTTCGCATACTTGCCTTTTACCTCTTTATGGCTATTGGCATAGGTGTGCTTACCTTCTCTGCACTTTCACAGTTTCTAGGCGGATCTCCAAACTTCTTGGCAATAGGGGTCCTTACTGTGCTTGGGCATGGCACAGTAACCCTGATAAGCTTGATTGCCAACAGCGCGCTCATAATATATACTCTCATATCCGGGGGCTCACCTGACCCCGGGGCAACACTGCTGCTTCCTGGCATCAACCTGCCTTTGGTGGAAGGCATTTTAGCAGTCATAATACTTGCAGTATTCCACGAGCTTGGGCATGCTGCACTGTCTTTGTTCAAGAATATTAAGATGCACTCAGCAGGGGCGCTTCTTTTCGGAGTTATCCCTATAGGGGCATTTGTAGAGCCGGACGAGGAAGCAATGAAAAAGCTGAGCAAGGAAGACCATGCAGACATACTTGCAGCCGGCTCAGGCTCAAACTACCTCCTTTCAATATTCTTTGCAGGCCTGTTTTTCGCTTATTCTTATGTAGGAGTCCAGTTCCAGCCCATATCAACTTTCCTCTTTTATTCACTTTTCCTTAATTATATAATAGCTACTGTAAACTGCCTTCCCATATTCATAACAGATGGGGCAAGATTATTCGCTCTCTATGTGCCTTCACTAGAAAGGTCGCTTAACTTAACCACAGTAATTGCGCTTGCAATAAACTTCCTGCCCAACTTCCTGTAGTGGCGCCAACGCCAAAAAAGGTTTTTTAAATACCGAAAGTATATACATATGGTGATTCGAATGGCAGATGAAGGTTTTGAAGAGCTCCCTGCTGAAAAGCAGAAGCCAGAATTCCGGGTTGTCCAGTCAGATAGGGGGCCAAACGGAGAGCAGGTTTACAGGAGCGTAGGTGCAGTTTGGAAGAACACAAGCAAAAACGGGAAGGTTTTCTATGTCCTCAAAATAGGGAACATGAGGCTTCTTATGTTCCAGGCAAATGAAGGTGGGCCAAGTGGAGAAGAAGCTTATTAAGGATCTTGAAGACCTCCCAGGAATTGGGGAGGTTACTGCAGAGAAGCTCAGGAAGGCCGGCTATACAGAGGTTACACAGATCGCAGTCGCATCACCTTATGAAATAAGTGAGGTTGCAGAGATTTCGCTCGAGTCAGCAAAAAAGGCAATAGAGGCATCAAAAGCTGCGCTTATAGCCGAATTTGAAACAGCAGACAAGATACTCGAAAGAAGGAAGACAATAAAGAGGATAACCACAGGCTCAGATAAATTTGATTCGCTCTTAGGAGGGGGGATTGAAACACAAGCTCTGACAGAATGCTACGGCAAGTTCAGCTCAGGGAAAAGCCAGATTGGCTTCCAGCTCAGCGTAAATGTGCAGCTGCCTGAGGGACAAGGGGGCTTGGGCGGCAGGGTGCTTTTCATAGACACCGAAAGCACCTTTAGGCCTGAAAGGATAGCAGAAATAGCCAAGGCAAAGGGGCTTGACCAAGAAGAAGTGCTTAAGAACATATTTTACACCCGAGCAGAGAATTCAGACCACCAGCTCCTTATCACTGAAAAGGCAGAGGAGCTTATAAGCGAGCAGAACATAAAGCTTATCGTAATAGATTCAATGACCTCCCACTTCAGGGCTGACTACTTGGGCAGAGGGGCACTTGGGGAGCGCCAGCAGAAGCTAAACAAGCACATACACCTTCTCCAGAGATACGCAGACAAATACAACCTCGCAGTGTATTTCACCAACCAAGTGATGGACAACCCAGCAATAATGTTTGGGGACCCAACCACCCCCATAGGCGGCAACGTGATAGCTCATGCAGCAACATACAGGGTCTATCTCAGGAAAAGCAAGGATACCAAGAGGATCGCCCGCCTTACCGATTCTCCATCAATGCCTGAAGGGGAAGTTGTTTTCCGAATCACTGAAAAGGGGATTGAGGACTAAAGATGATTTTCTTTGAAAAAGGCAAGGTATGGGCTGACGCAAGCGAGCATTCCTACCTCATAGAATCCTTTTTCGGCAAAAAGAAAGGAAAAAAGATATTCCTTTCCCCAGTGGAGGCGCTCTACCTTGCAGAGATGCGCAACGAGGAGATTGTATCTATAGATACAAAAACCCCGCTTTCCCTCCACGAAATTTATGAAGGTGTTAAGCCAAACCTAACCCTCTACTTCGTTTACAAGGACTGGAAGGAAAGGGGCCTTTTCCTGCTCCCTTTTTCAAGCTCAGCCTCAGGCGAGCCAAAGCCTGCCCTTTCTTACAAATCCTCCCCAGTTTGCCTTCCCCCCTACACCCTCTCAGGAATATTTTCAGCAGAGACATTGACTGCATACATACCAAACCCCCCTAAAACCCTTTATACTGAATACTGGTTCGGCCAGCTCGGAGACTACAAGGCAGAGCAGAAGGGCAAATCCTTGAAGCTCGATGTGTTCGAAACAGCCTATCTTTCAAAGAAAGGGCTTCTTTCAGTGCCAAGGGAATTCTTCCGCATAGCATCCTCCCGCCTTCCGGACTTTGAAGACATGCTTTCTGTATATTCTGATTGGCGCGACCATGGCTATGTAGTAAAAACAGGGTTCAAGTTTGGCTCCCATTTCCGCATATACTTTCCAGGCGCAAAGCCAGGCTTTGCAGGGGCATGGAAGCATTCCAAGCATGTGCTCCATGTGTTTTCAGAGAAGGACCGCTTGCTCGTTTCAGAATGGGCGCGCGCTGTCAGGGTAGCCCACTCAGTAAAAAAAACCTTCATACTTGGGATGAAGCCCTCCAAAGCTTCATCAAGGGCAAAACCACATTTCGCAGCATTCAGCCGCGAGGGCACTGCAGGCCTTACCCCGGCAACATCTAAACCATCTTATGCCTTGCTCTGCCTCCACGAGGACCAGTATATAGGAGGAAAGGACTTTGCTTCATACTTGGCCTCTGCTGAAAAGGCAGGGCTAACCCTTTTGGTTGCAATAGTTGACCGCGAAACCAGCGTTACTTATTATGAAATAAAAAGAATACAGCTTGCTGAAAGCCCCCTCTCTTACTTTGAGATTGCTTGGGTGCAACCCTAATCTTTTAAAACCTCTTTTTGTTTTAATATCTAAGCGGTCATAGTCTAGTGGCAGGATTCCAGCTTCCCAAGCTGGCGACCCGGGTTCAAATCCCGGTGGCCGCATATGCGCATATCTGTCCTCCGCTTGGGCCATCGCATACGGAGGGACAAGCGAATAACAACCCACGTGGCTTTAGTTGCCCGCGCCTTCCTTGCAGATGAAATTGTTCTAAGCGGGGAAAAGGACAATAGCGTAATAGATAGCATCAGCAAGGTTGTCAAACATTGGGGTGGCTCCTTTAGGGCATCCTACTCAAAGGACTACATATCAACAATCCTATCCTACAGGAAGAAAGGGTATGCTGCATGCCACCTTACTATGAAGGGCGAGCCAATAAAGAAGCTCCTTCCAGTACTTCAATCCAAAAGCAGGATACTTGCCATTGTTGGCGCTGAGAAGGTCCCCATTTCAGTTTATAAGAACTCAGATTACAACATAGCAATCACAAAGCAGCCCCATTCAGAAGTTGGCGCGCTAGCTGTTTTTCTCAACATTCTGCAGAATTCTGCACCTCTTGAAAAGTGGTAAAGCGAAACGCTTTTAAAAAAAAACAAAACATAAACTATCAATGCATTCGCTTGTCCGCCAATTTGCAGAACAGGCCCTTGAAAGATCCTCTAAATTCCAGAACATGGCTTCTTTGTTCAGCAAATTCAAGATTGAGCCACCTATAGAGATATCCCATTCCTCTCGCAAGACATATATATCGGATTTCGACATAAACACCCTCTATGATCATGCTTCTTCAATCTCCCAACAGTTTCCCTGGAAGAAAAAAGGGCTTTTCTACTTCTTGAGCATATCAATGGCGCATATAGAGAATACTTATGCATACTTCATGGTCAAATACAACGGTCATTTCAAGCAGGTCCCCATCTCTGCTTACTTGAATAGCAACGGCTCCCCAAAGTTTGGATTCTTATATGCATGCATCCCAAACAGGGCAAAGCGCTCCAATCACAAGCACCTAAGGAGCATTCCTAAGATAGCTTGCGCCTGCTGCGCTGCGACTTCCAATAGCCACCACAACCTAACCCTCCACCATATAGTGCCCGTTTCTCTTAAGGGCACCAACGACCCGGCAAACATAATAGTGCTGTGCAAAACATGCCATCAGCACATAGAAGAGGTCCTTTTCCAGATAGAGAAGGGGGTGCTAAAGCAAAAGGCCCCATTTTTTTTCCTAGATTATCTTTATCTTTTGGGTGAATATATATCATTTATTAATAGCTCCCCCAAAAATTAGCAATGGCAGACATCCAAACAATAGCGACGTTCCCTTTCTGCAGGGAGGCAAAGATTTTCATAGAGCAGCTGAAGCCAGAGGTCAACGAATACAACCTTGAGCTTGGGCTCCGCAGGATTGAAAAGGCCATTAAGGGAAAGCCAGCGCAGAAAGTATTCTTTGATGAGAAATATGCAGAAGAGGAAATCATTTCCTATGCATTTTCTAGGCTTATTCTCGCATACGCCCAGAACCACTATCTCCTCTCCCGCTGCGCTATTTTTGAGGCAAAGCAGGCAAGGCGGAACATGACAATGCAGAGCATCCCTTATCTTTCAGCGGAGTTTGGCATACAGGGGCATGAGCTAAAAGTCACTTCTTATTTGATGTTTGCCCCCAGTACCCCTCACTACATGCTCCTTAACCGCGAGCTCTCCAAAGGGGTCGTGAAAATAAACCACGAGGAGCACGAGCGCCTCATAGAGGAGGCAATAACGAGGCGCCTGCTTTCAATAGAAAAGCCTGCGGAGCCGAACAAGCTGGCCCAAAAGTACGCTTCTATGGCTATCTCGCTTATACCTTCTTCACCTTCCAAGATCAAGCCATCAGCAGGGATGCCGCCTTGCATAAAAAGGATGATAGAGGATGCATTGGCCCACCGCAACCTAAGCCATACAGAGCGATGGGTGCTTGCAGCATATTTAATAAGGAATGGCTATTCAAACAGCGAGATAAGCAGCATATTCAGCAACCTTCCTGACTACAATGAAAAGATAACAAGCTACCATCTGGAGCATATAAGGAAAAAGGGCTACTCCGTTCCTTCATGCGACAAGCTTAAGATGTATGGCATATGCACAGAGGATTGCAAGAAAGGCTATTTCAGGGGGAAGGCAAAATGAACATGCTTTTCAAAGAATATTACAAAAGCGCAGAGATTCAGGCAAGGAAGGTTTCCCTGCGCGAGTTTGGAGTTGGCAACCTTGAAAGGAAGATAGCTGTCCGCCACCTTTCATTCAAGAGCAACAGCGAGCTTAACTCCTTCCTGCGCAACGGCGCCCCTTTCTATATATCATATTCAGCCTCCCTTTACAAGCAGCCATGGGCAACACCAATGGAAAGCAAAGGGCGCATAGGGTGCGAGCTCATATTTGACATAGACGGAAAGGAATGCTCAAGAAGCTCAATAGCGCAGTCCCGCGATGCCCTAATAAAGCT
The DNA here is from genome assembly GCA_038890615.1 of Candidatus Anstonellales archaeon. Lineage (GTDB taxonomy): Archaea > Micrarchaeota > Micrarchaeia > Anstonellales > J096 > JAWAFI01. The sequence continues at coordinate 329,886 of JAWAFI010000001.1, forward strand.
GATGAACATAATTGAAGAGGATTTTGGCCTTTCCAAGAACGATTACCTTGTTTTCTTCTCTGGAAACAGGGGCTTCCATTTGCATGTGATAGCTGAAGATTACCTGCCCTTAAGCTCTGATTCCAGGCGCCAGATTGCTGACTACCTTACCTGCGCAAGCTATGCTGACTTATTCAGGGCAGAGCCGGTCGGGCGCTCCGAGAAGATTATAGGCCCTTCCACTGATGATATGGGGCAGAAAGGCAGGATAGCAAGAGCTGTTTTCGCCAAGTTTGGGAAAATAAAAGGGAACAACTGGACGCTTCTTAAGCCTGTTGAGGAGAAAGTGCTTTCTATACTTCCGCAAATATCAGTCCCTATAGATGCAGCAGTTACAACAGACCTTTCAAAGCTCATAAGGATGCCTTTGAGCTTGCATGGGTCAACAGGATTAATAGTCAAAAATTTAGACGACCCTTACTCATTCGATCCTTTCAATGATGCTGTTGTGAAGACAAAATCCACAGCCCTTTTTACTCCTAACCAGCATATACCTTCTATTGAGTTTGGGGGGGTCACCCAAGAGGAACTAAGCCCTTCCTCAACCTACACACTAAACCTCTCTTATGCGACTTTCCTTGCACTGAGGGGCAAAGGGTCTATTTCTTGCTGAGGCTTATCCTTGGCGGCACGAAAGGCGCCCCAAGGTTTAGGACCTTGGCAACCATCGTTGCATTATAGCTTCCGCTGTAGTTGAGCGCATTCAGCACGCTTTCAACCATATCCTCAGGAAGCTTCTTCTCCTTCTTCCACTTATCAACAATCTTTTCCCTCGTCTTCTTGTCTTCCTGAAGGAAAAGCACGCCTTTTATCATTATCTTGCCAACATTATCCTTGTATTCCACTGTGTAGTAATAACTGATCTCTACGTACTCTTTGTCTTCCACACCCTCTATCCCTATATTGACATTAAGGCCTTTGTGAATCTCCTCCTTGTACTTTTCTGCTTCCACTTTTGTTATCTTTCCTCCAACGATCATTTGACCACACTCTTGATTGTTTTATACCATCAAGCATTTAAAGTTATTCCCTCATGGATTTATGTGAGAAAGCTCCTCGTGCTTTTGCTTCTGCTGGCCCCTCTGCATGCAGCTTTTGACCTTAGGTCAGCTGACATAGAGGTTATAATATCCCCATCAGGGGAAGTCCATGTTACGGAGAAGTACGACATACTTGTGCCTTCTGGCTTTGAAACTACAACATACAATAGCCTGCTTTCAAAGCCGCATGATTTGGCTACATGGAGCACAAGCACCAACATATCGGAGCTGCGCCTGCATGTTGACAGGGGGGTGGTAAGCGTAGACAACCTTGCCATAAAGCCCCAGCCGCTTTCCCAATGCAACCCCCTTTCATACATATGCCACGGTATAATAATAGTGGATTATGATGTTTCCCCATATCCGGGCACGAACACAACCATAGTAGCCATAATGGAGTACAAGCCAAGGACAAAAAGATATACATTCAATCCTTCAATACTTTCGTTCTTGCGCAGCGATGCAGGAGACATGCTTATTGACAGCAAAACCACATTGACTTTTACCCTCCCAAAAGATTCAGTTATTGTCTCCTTAAATCCACTCATAGGCTACTCGCCAAGCGATTTCCCGCTTAAGGGGGTTTCCCAGGTTTCATTCAGGAACACAATCCTAGTCCAGTTCTCCCTTGTTTTTGAAAGGGAGGAATCTATTATAGTTGAGGTTTCAGATTTCTTTTCCTACCTATACCTGTCCCTTTTCTCAATATTTACGAAGCCAGAAGGGGTCATAATGGGGGCAGTGATTATACTCATAGTTGGGGTTTTCATATATGCAGAAAAGCTTAGAAAGGGGTGGAAGGTTGGCTGAGCGCAGCATACTTGAATTTATAAAGCAGAAGAAGACAGCCACCCTAGATGAAATCATAGAGCAAGGCTTCGAGCCAAACTCAGCAATGGGCGCTCTCTACGAGCTCCAGAAGCAAGGTGCAATAGAATTAAAGGAATGGGTTGAGCATTCTTATGAGCTTACAGAAGAAGCAGAGCGCTACCTGAAAGAGGGCTTCCCGGAAGAAACAGTGCTGAAAAAGAGTTCCATTGCCCAGCTCACTGAGCAGGAGAAGAAGATAGGGCTTTTTTGGGCAAGGAAGAACGGATGGCTTAAAGTAGAGGGCACCTCTCTCAAAGTGCTAAACAAGCCGGAGCTTAGCGAGCATAGGCGCATATGCGAGCGCATAAAGGCCAGCAAAGGGGTTTCTGAAGAAGAAGTAAAGGATCTAATAAGGAGAGGGTTGGTAAAAAGGAAAGGAATCCGCAAGGTTGTTGCAACCATAAAAGAAGAGGCATATTCAGGGCTCCAGCTTTCAAGGGCCCCACTCATTAAGGCAATAACTTCTGAAGTCATAAAGAGCAAGGAGTGGAAAAAAGGGGTTGAGCCCTACCGCATGGTCAAATCAGGCTGCTCTGAGATAGGAAAGCGCCATCCTTTGGACATCATAATAGCGAAGATAAAAAGCATTTTTGTCAGGATGGGGTTCACAGAGATGGAGGATGGGCCGTACATAGAAGACGCATTTTGGAACTTTGACGCCTTGCTCCAGCCCCAAGACCACCCATCAAGAGACCTTGCCGATACTTTCTACCTGAGCGGCCAAGCCGAGCCAAAAGGCAAGGTTTTTACTGAGAGGACAAAAGAAGTCCATGAGCGCTTTTGGCAGGAAGAGTGGAAGCCAGAGATAGCCCTGCAGAAGGTCCTCCGCACCCACACAACTGCAGTAAGCGCCCGCACTTTATTCCAGAAAAAAGGGCCGCTGCGCATGTTCAACATATCCCGCGTTTTTAGGAACGAGGCTACGGATCAGAAGCATTTGACAGAGTTCCACCATGTTGAGGGGATTGCCAGTTGGGAAGGGGCATCGTTCAGAGACTTGCTTTCAATAATAAAAGGGTTTTATTCAATGCTAGGGCTGCAGAGGGTTAGGTTCATACCATCATACTACCCCTATACCGAGCCCAGCGTTCAGGTTGAATTTTTTTATGAGAAGAAAAAATCATGGATAGAAATAGGCGGGGCAGGGGTTTTCAGGCCAGAGGTAAGCGAAATACTGGAAGCCCCATACCCTGTCCTTGCTTTTGGGCAGAGCCTTGAAAGGCCATTGATGGTGTTGCTTGAGATGGACGACATAAGGAACTTTTACATCAGCGACCTTGATTGGCTGAGAGAAGGAAGATGGCAGCGGATAAGATTCTGATTGCTCTGCTGCTTTTCAGTACCATAAGCGCCCTGAGAATCGATTACTACGCAACCGCTGAAAACCTTACTGCATATGTTTTCAGCGAGCCATTGGAAGCAGAGCTGCTGGTTTCTGATTCCCCATACTGCGAAAAATTCTACATATACAGGCCGCAGCGCTCAGTCGGGCTTTCATCCTTCCAGTCTTTCTTGGAAAAGGCATCTTATTCTGAGAGGCTTGGAATCCAAATTGAGCAGACTTCTGTGCTTGAGCACCCAGGTGGGACAGTTATCCTTCCCACAGGTGCTGTCCCTGAAAACCTTTCAAACACCACCAGCTACATCCTGATAGGCATCCCTTCAATGTGCTTCAATTCCTCAGCCATTGAAATATGCGAGCCGCCAAAACTGCTTTACTCTACAGGCACCCTCCCAGATGACACCTCTTCTTCTGCCATAGACAAGGTCCTTCTCTATGAGCCATGGCACACATCCAAGATATACAACATATCTGGGAAGATCATATCAACAAAGCCGCACAGCCATTCCCGCATTATACTGAAGTCACCTTTCGCAAAGGCGTACACCCTAAGCCCCCCTAATATCCAGGGGCTCTTTATCAGTGCCCATCCGAACCAATCAATCAACATTCTTTCAGTCCAGAATTCAAGAGAGGCACTTGTAACAATATTTTCAAACAGCCAGCCCAAAACATCAGCCCATCCAACAGACAACGGGCTTCTCCGCTATTCTGTTTCATTCGAAGAGCCAGGCGACTATGCCATCATAATAAAAGGAAACAAGGAAGAATTCAGAATAGTGCACATATACAACTTATCTATTGCACAGGAAAAGGACGAGCTGAGGATAACTTTGGACGGTTCAGAATATAATGGTCCTGCCACTCTGTTTTTTGCTAATGGCTCAAATTCAACTACAACAGTTTCAGGCGGCCGCCTGCGCACAACCCCAGCGCTTGCTGCCGTAAGCATAATGGGGCAGGTTTATGAGGTTAAGCAAAGTTCCTCTCCGCCATTCCAATACATTGCTGTTCTTCTTGCCATATTATTTTTCCTAGGGGTAGTATTCCTGGCGAAGCCCTACAAGCCATCATTTTATACTATAAGGTTCCATGAAAAAGTGGCAATAAGCAGGCAACCTCTTAAGGTGAGCCCCAAAAGCATAATCAAGGCATTTGAGCTAGCTAATTCGAAAAGAGGGTGGTCGAAGGTTGCTCTTTATCCTGAAGAGATAGCAGAGCAGGTTGCTGAAAGCTATTCCCAGAGGCAAGTAATTGAGGCAGCAAACATAGAGTCGGTGCTGCTTAAAATGGAAAAGCACGGGGTCCAGCACCACAACCACATCTACTCATTAAGGCAATGGGGCGATGCAAAGACACTTGCGTCCAAGAGGGAAATAAGGGACATACTTGTGCTCAAAGGCATAAAATTCAAAGAAACCAAGGAAGGGTTCAGGACGCCAAAAGGGCTCATAACAACCTCTACAAACCCAGACACATTCCCCTCAATTATTGTTTTTGATTCAGCACGCGAAAAGAGAGAAGCCCTTTCAGGGGCAAATATACCTCCAAAGAAGCTTGCCAAGTTCCTGCTCATGGAAAAATCCGGTTCCCTGCAGTTCTTCACTAAGAAGGAGCTTAGGGAGCGCTTATGATATTGCTTTTCTTTCTCCTTGCCCTCCCTCCTATTGAGGAGGTCTCAACCCATAATGATGGGATTGCTGCTTCATTGGTGAATACCAACGCAATGGATAATGGCTTGCGAGGGAGCCCTTCCGACCCAGTGCCTTATGCAGTTGCAGGCATAGCTGGCCCATACCCAATGGTTGACAACAGGGTTTCCTCAATAAACAACTTCAAGACACTCTGGTTCATGGGCTACAGGTATGAGAAGCATGTATTGGAATACTACAAGCACGGATGCTGCATTGACACAGAGCAGGCAACAAGCCTTGGCCCGCCAGATATAAAGATAAATATAACATTTTCGTTCCTGAACAACTCCACAACAGTTGAATCCCCTCCCAATCCTGTGCTCCCCCCATTTTCCAGCAGCTTCCTGAACCTAAGCCGCAACGACACTGTTTCTATTGAGCTAAATGCTACAATGGTTTTCCCCTACTTGCAGGTTTTTTACATAGAGGAAGAGGTAACAGTGTGCGATGAGAACGGAGCCTGCCACTGCTCCTGCATAGGGTATGAAATACAAAAAGAGGTCAACATAACAAAGAGATTCCATGATCGCAAGGAATATATTGTTGAAGGGGGAGCACCTCTCCCTTTCCAGCACATCCCGCCGCTCCTTGAGCAGGAAACCGCAGAATCATCCTTTGCGTCATGCATATTCACCAACCGCTTCTTTTACAACATAAGCGCCCAAAACCATTCCTGCCTGCTTTACAGCTTCTCCATAAACGAAAGCCCTATTTCTTTCCAGAGCATAAGCTCAGAAAGGAGCCCTTCCCAATGCCTTGAATCAGCAGAGAAAAGAGTACCTTACCCAATCCTCCAGCAGAACGACTCATACATACTGCTATATTGCATAAATGCTTCCTATCCTTCATTCGGCGTCCACAAAGCAACGCTTTCATCAACCGACCACTTCGGGAACTCTTTTTACTGGGAGTATACCATCACTACCCACAACCAATCTTCCTGCAACGGCAATTTCTCCCGTTTGGCTTATTGCCAGCAGTATGAGCCAAAATACCAAAACATATGCAGCTCCATTGCCCTTGCCATAATTTTAGGCATGCCTAAAATAATTAGGTTTATAAAGTAGGCCATAAAAATATAGCCGATGAAAAGGGCTTTTGCAATCCAAAGGAATTCTGCGCTTGTTTCCTTAGGCTCATTTTCCGACCTTAAAAAGGTGAAATAAATGGCAGCAAAGAAGAAAGCAAAAAAGAAGAAATAATGGCTTGTTTTGCCACCAATAACCTTTAACCTTTGTTTTTTCAAAACCTTTTTATACCTCCATGCTTTTCATATATCGAATGGAGTACGTGATTGTAGGAGTTGATCCTGGGCAAAATCTTGGCTATGCTCTGCTTTCCCTTGACGGTAAAAAGATCGCAAGCGGCTCAATAAAGGGCGGCTCGATAAACAACTTCATTTCAATGCTTCAAGGATATGCTCCTGTGCTTGTTGCAACTGATGTTAAGAAGCCGAGCTCAAAAGTCAGAAAGATAGCTTCTGCCCTTGGGGTAAAAGTATTCAGGCTAAGGAGGAATTTAACGCTTGAGGAGAAGTGCAGAGCTTCTGACTTTTCAGACCCGCATGAAAGGGACGCTTATGCTGCTGCACGCAAGGCCTACAACCACTACCTAAATGCATTTAGGCACATAGAGAAAGTGTACCCAACGGGCGGGGATGAAAGAAAGAAAAACATAGTAAGCGGAAGGAGAAGGTCTCAAGGGTAAGCGGCCTCAACCTTGCCTTTTGCGACGCATCCAGGCCCTATAAAAGCCCCTTCTTCTACCAAAGTGCCAGGCATTATGCTTGCGTTTACCCCTATCTGCACCCTATCCCCTACAACTGCACCAAACTTCACTCTCCCAGTGCCTACAAACCTCCCGTTGGAGGGGCATTTGACTTCATTCCTGTCAAACCTCAGGTTTGCTATCATAGAGCCGCCTCCAAAATTTACATCCCTGCCAACAACGCTATCCCCTATGTAGCTAAGGTGCTTTGCCTTTGTGCCTTGCATAATTATGCTATTTTTGACTATCGTGCCAAAGCCTATCTCTACCCCATCCATAAGGCATACAGCACCGTTGAGCATGCTATTTGGCCCAACAACGCAGCCCTTCCCTATATAAGCGTTTCCATATATGAAAGAACCCTCCACTATAGCCCCCTCTTCAACAACCACATTACCTTTAACCTTTGTCCCACTCACCCTTCCCTTAACCTTTGTCTTCATGCCAGAAAGCTCAAGCTCGTTTGCCTTAAGCACATCCCATGGATAGCCCATATCAATCCATTCACCTTTCATCATGTAAATGCGAGAGCCTTTTACTACATCAGTAATATAGACCTCCCCGTTATTTTGCTCCTTTGCTTTTTCCAGCAATTCAAAAACCCCCGGGTCAAAAACATAGATTGAGGTGTTTACAAGCCCTTTCCCCTTTTCTTTCTCGTCTATTCTTGCAACCCTGCCTTCCTTGACTACTACCTTGCCATACCTTTCCCCAGCATCAGCCTCCTTTACAGATACCACCCAGCCTCCGCCTGATTTGACAACACCCTTTATGTCCCTTGCCTCGCAATAAGTATCCACTGCAATTGCCAAAAAGCTTCCATCAACCTCATTCCTTGCGCTCCACAAAGCCCCTCCGCTCCCGCACTTCTTCTGCACAATATGCTTCGCTCCCAGCCGCCTTGCCTCCTTTTCAATCCCCCCCTCACCACTACCTACCACCACAATGTCTTCAATGCCAGCAGCCCTCATCTTCCTTACCAAATTGCCAAGCATTGTGCCCCCTGCATAAGGGATCAGAGGCTTTGGCTGTGTTATTGGCCACATCCGCTTCCCCTTTCCTCCTGCAAGGATTATGCCTTTCGTCACCTTATACATACTTCCTGCCCCACATCTCCTTGGCAAGCTTTCCTGTCTTCATGTATTTCTCTACTTTCCCCCTGTCCATGTTCTTTCTGAGCTTGCCAAGCATAAGGTTTATCTTCTCAATCACAAAAGCCTTCATCTCGCCGCTGGTAATATCTCCTTTCCTGTAGCCCTCTTCTATTTCCTTTATTCGCCTGTCATCTTCCTCAAAAAAATAGTATAGCCACTGGAAAGGGACATCAACCTCAACCCTGCCGCCAAGCTTCCTGTGCTCTTCAAGCGTATCCCTTCCTCCGGAAAAGGCATACTTGTTCACTTTCCTTTCAACGGTTTTCTCATCATCATCAACCCATATTCCGCTGTTGGCATCGGATGAGCTCATCTTACCATCAACTCCCTGCAATGGAGGCAGGAATTTGCTGTGTATTATGCTCGCTTTCTGGCCAAAGCTTTCTGCGATGTCGCGCTGTATCCTCCAGTAAGGGTCTTGGTCTATTCCGCAAGGTATAAGACACCTCTTCTGCTCAAAAAAAGTAGGCACTATCTGATATGCTGGGTAAAATATGATCCCTATATTGCTTTCCCCACTGAAGCCAAACACAGCCTTTGCGCTGCTGAAGTTGATTTTTTTTGCTATCCTCGCAAGCATAGGATAAACATTGCCTATGTACTCACTGTCCTTGAATATAAAGGTCTTGTCAGGGTCGAACCCAACCCCGCTTATAACCTCTATATTGTTGGCTGACATCTTATCCAGCTCATCCCACCTTTCAATATCCTTTACAAACAGCTTCTCATCATCGCTTATTGCTATGTAGACATTGACCCCAAACACCTTCTGGAGCCATGCGCTGAAGAAAAAAGGCGCGATATGCCCTATATGCATTCTTCCTGATGGGCCCCTTCCTGTATAAACAAAGAAGCTCTTTCCCCTTTCCAAACCCTCAACCACCTTATCAAGGTCCCTGTGCGAAAAGAAATACCTCCTTCTGAGCATCACATGGCTTTCGCCAGCCATGGCTTCCAGCTTATTGGCAAGCTCATCCCCTATAACCTGAGTCCCGAACTTCTGCACCAGCTTGCTGTAATCTACAGAGCCCTTTACTTCCCAGGGGGTTACTTCAAAGTCCTTTGTCATAGATACTTCTGTATTTCTTCTTCAGACAGGAACTGGAAGACTTTTTTATCCTCCTTCCCTACAGTTATCTCTATGTCTGAAGAGCCTATTTTCTGCTCAACGCTTTTCTTTATGCCTGCAACAACAAGCCTAATTGCGCCATCTATGCTCATCTCTTTCTTATACTCTTTCTCAAGCATTGCCATCACTTCATCCTTTCCGCTGCCTATTGCATCAGCCATATACCCAGTTATCGCCCCGCTTGGCTCTATTTCATAAAGCTTGTTCTCCCCATCTAACCCTCCAACCAGAAGGGAGACCCCGAATGGCCTTGCCCCCCCATACTGCGTGTAGGCCTGCATTGTGTCACCTAAGCTTTTGCTCAATCCATAGACGCTTATTGGCTCGTTGTAAACCATTCTATGCTTGTTTGCCTCATTCCTAGCATAATCCACCAGCCTTCTTGCGTCTGCTATGAGCCCGCTTGCAGCAATGCAGATGTGGTCATCAACAACAAATACCTTATGCAGAGATGAAGGGACTGCCAAAGGGCTGGGGGATGTTTTGTGCGCGCCCATCACCAAACCCCCATCAACAACAACCCCTAGGGCAATTGAGCCCCTTTTCACTGCTTCTTTCGCATAAGAGACCTGAAAGAGCCTTCCGTCAGGGCTAAATACAGTGATAGCCCTGTCATATGCCTGAGGAGATATTCCGTACATGCCTAAAACAAAGGCACCCTATTTTAAAATCTTTTGCAGGGGTCATAAAAGCCAATGCATTCACCAAAACCGAAAGCTTATAAATTAACAATACAACAGTATTGCATGAATAAGGGTGTTGAAGCAGCAATAGAGTTTGAGTTTTATTTCAACCGCTCCTTGCCTTTCATAGGTGTGCTCCTATTGGTAAGCGCAACCACAGGGCTTATGAGGATATTCAACAGCCCTTTCCCTGATTTTGCACTCTTGCTGCTCTATACGACAATAACAATGCTGCAGGCAGCCACGATGCTCAGGAAATACGACCCCTTCACCACTTCCGAGATTGTTAGCTTCACATTGCTCTATACGCACCCAATCAATTCATTAATCGGCATATGCGTCGGCATATTTACTTCAAACTACATTGCATCTGGGCTATCTTTCATATGGCTCTTCATAGGTTTCCCAGCTCTCCAGCATTTTTCTGCAGCGCTTACAATGATGCTCTATTCCCCCAAGAAGAAAGTCAGCCCCATGCTTCAATCCTTAATTCCTTAACTCCCTCTGACTCTGCGATCTCTTTCATAGATTTTGCAAAGCCAACAGGGCCGCATATATAAGCAATATCCCAAGAATCCTTATGCTTTGCTACAAGAGCTGCATTTATCCTCCCTTTCTCATACTCCCATCCTTCTGGGGCGCTCCCAGTCACCGTAAGCACTACCCTGCTCCTTTTCAGCCCAAGAAGCTCTTCCTTAAAAGGGAAGTACCCCTCTCTGCATGAGTAGAATATAGTGCCTTTCCCAACCCCCCTTAGCTCCATGTCCTTTACAATTCCCCTGATAGGGGCTATCCCGCTGCCTGCTGCGAAGAAGGCCTGCCTTGACCCTCCGTAAACAAAATCCCCAAACGGCCCTTCGATACCTACAATATCCCCTGCCTTTATGCTTCTAAGGGCATTGCTCATCTCCCCAAGGCCAAGCTTAACCAGAAACAAGATGCTTTCTTCAAGAGGGGAAGAGGCAGCTGAGTAAGGCCTCTTTATGCCTTTGTATTCAACAACAAAATACTGGCCTGCTCGGTATTCACAGACCTTTTCCACTTTCAAGTAAAGATAGCCGCTCTCAAAAAGAACTTCCAATGCTTTTGCTTGCATGTTTTACCTTCCCACCCCTTATTTAAGCGTTGTTGTCCTTGCTAGCCAAAGTTCTTGACCATCTTTTCCAGCTCACCCCTTAGCTTCCTGTCCTTCTTTACCTTATCAAAGAGCTTCTTCATTTTCTCAAACTCTTTTATGAATGAAGCAACATCCTTTTCCCCAACTCCTGCGCCCTTGGCAATCCTTGCCATCCTTGACTTGCTTTTTTTGACTATCTCAACATCCTTCCTCTCCTCTTTTGTCATTGATTCGATGATTGCGATAATCTTCTTCATTTTCTCTGCTGCCTCATCCTTCTTCGCTTTCATCCCAACCATTGAGAAAAGCTGGTCTAGAGGGCCTGCCTTCCTTGCCTGCTTTATCTGCTGGAGAAGCACATCTGCTGTTATCTCCTCAGGGATTTCTTGGGCTTCTATTCCTGCTTCCTTGAATTTCTCCATTATTGCCTTTATGTCCGGCATGCCTAGGAGCCGCGCTATGTAGCTTTTTGGGTCATATTCCTCAAAATCGCCTACTTTCTCCCCTGTTCCTATGAATGCTACCTTTGCGCCTGCTGCTGATGCGCTGCTAAGCGCAGCCCCCCCTTTTCCGCTCCCATCAACTCTTGTGACGATAAGCGCGCTAAGCGGAACTGCCTCCCTAAACGCAATTGCCTGTGCCTTTGCCTCCTGCCCCATGTCAGCAGAAACAACAAGAAAAACCTCATCTGGCTTTGCAAGCTCATAAGTCCTCTGCAGGTCTTTTTTCAGCCTTTCGTCCATCCCATCCCTGCCTGCACTGTCCACAATCACAACATCCTCCTTTATTCCTGAAATCACTGAAGGCAATTCCTCAATGCCCTCCTTTATGCCATAATACCTTACCCCATTTTCCTCAGCAAGCTGCCTCAGCTGATCGAGCGCAGCAGGCCTTGATAAGTCTGCACCCAATACAGCTGCACTAAGCCCTTTTTTCATCAAGTACTTAGCCAGCTTTACTGCAGTGGTTGTTTTGCCAACCCCATAAATGCCTGCAACCATTATCCTGCCCTTCTTAAGAGGCATTGTGTAGCCTTCCCCCATTACCTGCACTAGCTTGTCATAAACCACCCTAAGCACATGCTCCCTCAGCGTGAGCCCTTTTTTCAGCTCTTGCGCTAGCGCCTCCTTCTCTATCTCCTTTCCAAGCTTGAGAACTATCTCAACATCAACATCAGAAGAAATGAGAATCCTTTCAATATCCCTTATTAGCGCTTTAACTGACTTTTCATCTACAGCGTGCCTCCTTGCAAAGGAGTCAAGGGCATCCCTTATCTTTTCACCTATGCCCATAGAATCAGTTTTCTTCCTTTTCTATAACAACTACATCCTCTAGGCTTACTAGCTCTGTGTCTTCTATTCTCTTCCTCCTTACTAGGTCCTTCTTCATCTCCTTTCTCTTCTTTTGGAGGTCAGCTATATTTTCCCTTATCTCCTTTAGCTGCTTCTCTATCTCTTCTGCCTGTGCGCCTAGATCCTGCAAGTCCTTTTCTATAAACCTCTTTTTCTTCCTTGCCTTTTCTATAGGCTCTATCTTTTTAAGCTCCTTTTCAAGGGATTTTATCATCTTCACTATTTCTCTTTCCCTCTTCAAAGTATAGCCCTGCGTAGAAAGCTTGAACTCAAGCCTAGAAATGGTCTTCCTTATTGGAAGCGTGTTAACCTCTGATGTTTCCTTCAGGAATGGCTCCAATGCCTTAAGCTCATACTTCTTATAGAGAACTCTCCTGTTTACCTCCTTTATCTTCTCTATAAGTTCTTTCTTCCTTTCCTCTAATTTTGCTATCTCTCCTTCTAGCTTGCCTATATCATCTATAATCTTTGGCTCGTCCATGCATTCTCCTCAAAACATAACATTATTAAGGTTTAAAAAACTTCCTAACCTATGCGCTTGGTTTTAGTTGAGCCAGAATACGACATGAATGTTGGCGCAGTTTGCCGGGTTATGAAAAACTTTGGCTTCAGTGAGCTTTATCTCGTGCGCCCTGCCTGCCCAATGGGCTTCAACGCAAGAATGTTTGCCAAGCACGCCACAGACATTCTTGAAAGAGCGCGCATAGTTGGCACTATTGATGAGGCCCTTGAGGGCTTTGTCATAGCCACATCTGGAATAAGGCGCCGCAACTCCATCCTTTTGAAGGATTTTGCCCCTCCAAAATCGCCTTACACTCTTATCTTTGGGAGGGAAGGCGAAGGGCTGCATTCAGACGAGCTTGCAAAGGCAGACGCCCTTGTCCACATAGAAACCTCCCCTGCTTACCCTTCCTTGAATGTTGTAAATGCAGTTGCCATAACCCTATTCCATATATCCTCTTTTCCACCAGCTCCAAAACATCAGCTATATGAAAAGAAGCTTTCAGCCCTTGTCTCCTTGGCAGAAGAATTAGGAGGAAAGGAGCTCTCAAAAGCAATGCGCTCAATCATTGTGCGCTCATCGCCAACTGAGAAGGAGCTCAATGCGATGCTTCGTTTCTTCTCTTCATCAAAGCACAAGAGGCTTACTCAATAAACTCCTAATCCATAGTAGTATCTTAACTGATTGCTTATGAATTCATCGTCCCAATATTTTGAATTATGTGCTGGCCCTCTATGCTCAAACAATGCGCGAAGGGATTTCATAACACGATGTACGCTTTCCATGCTCATGACTTCAATGGAATAATTCATAATAGCAATCCAACCATTCTTTTGGCTCTTGTTTGCTTCCAAAGGCGGGTGCTTGATTTCGCCTCCTATTTTGCCTCCTTCAAAAAGAGGCGGATATATCCTTGTATATTCTGTACTGCCATGTGCAAATGCGCTTACAATGATTGCGAATGCACCATACCTCCATGCCTCGTTTGCCACTTCCAGCCCTGATTCGTCTTTTTCCATCTTAAGGTCAGTAATTACTAGGTGATAGCATCCTTTCCTTATCTTCTCCATTGCTTCCTTACCGCTTTTTGCATATTCTACCTCAAAGGGCAATTCTCCAAAGAACTCTTTTGCAGCCTTTCTGTTTTTCTCTTTGTCGTCAACTACAAGCATCTTGCTTATCCTTTCTTTTTTAAGCCAAGAAACAATTGCCTTTGTTTCTTCGTCTAGCATAGGTTCTGCTAAAAGTTTTTTTCTTTCCTTATTGGATCCATACTCTTTTTTCTTTTGCCTCATAAACTACATATCCCCTCAACTTTTTTAATTGTTGCCCTCTTTTAACCTCTAGCCAAGGTAGCTCAGCCTGCGAAGAGCGCCAGACTCATAAGAATGAGTGTTGAGCATCCTGCTATGAAAGAACTGGGCAATCTGGAGGTCGGGGGTTCAAATCCCCCCCTTGGCATCAGAACAGCCTTTTCTGCATGACCCTCTCAAGCGTTTTCCACTTCTTCCTCACATAGGGCTTAAGGACTTCAAAATTGCCCTGAAGGGCTGCAATTGTTTTTTTGTCAGAGGGATAGCCGCTTCCAAAATCCACTGTTTTTCTCCTTATCTCTTCAATCTCCCTATCCCTAATTACCTTTGCAATTACAGAAGCAGCAGAAACTATCTTGTACTTTTCGTCTGCCTTGAATGAAAGCACTATATCCCTGTCCTTTGGAAGCATGGCCCTGAACCCTTTCCTGTTTACAGAAGGCAAATCAGCATAAATCTTTTCAGCCCTGCTTTTCCTTATCAGCTCAGCCATTGCCTTTGCCTCAAGCACATTTATGTTTTCCTTGTCTATCTCTTCAGGCATTATCTTTTTTACAGCATAGTCGCTAGGGAGCACCTTCTTAAAGAATTCTTCCCTCTCTTCAGGGCTCATCTGCTTCGAGTCCCTGACATCCAACCTTTCCAATATCGCTTCGTTCCAAAAAATAGCAACAACAAGAGGCCCTATTACAGAACCCCTCCCTGCCTCATCCAGACCTGCCCTTGCCATAGGGGGTCAAACTTCAGAGGTTATATTCTTCCTGTCAACGAGCACATAGTCCCCGACAGCAAGAACGCATTCATATGGGGCACACACAAGCCCATCTTCTTTCTTCATCTTTGAGGCAAGCTCGCTGTCTGGGTTTGGGTCAACAACAAGAGCCTCTATGCTCCCTGTCACTTCATTTATATTTATATCCACTACCTTTCCGAAATCTTCACCTTCATTGGTCACAACCTTCTTTCCAGACAACTGCCTTGCAATAGCGTACTTTCCAGCCATATGATCACCGCTGCTTTTTCTACTTCTCCTTATTCATTTTTAAATCTTTGCTATTCCTTCCTCACTCAACGACTGCATAAGCTGAGAGCCTCCACATATGGCCTATCTTCCTGCTTATGGCAACCTTATTGCCCTTCTCAACCCATACAGGGTACTTAAGCCTTATCTCTGCGGAGTGCTTCTTTATCTTGTCAACAAACCCTATCGTTGTGGCTGTGTTTACAGAAACCACAACCTGCTCTGAAGGCGTAAGCCCCTTGTTTTCAAAGTCCTTCCTATCAAGCATATGCACCTTGACTTTTAGCAGGTCCACAGGGTCTTCTATCTCGCCATCCCTTCCTATCACAATCCCAACCATCTTGTCTTTCTTTGTGATTGCCGGGTCCAATTCAGTGCCCACAGCTATCAGCCCTCCAGGGGTTGCTTCCTCAAGCCTCTCGTTTTCCTCTGCAAGCGAGGTTATCCTAAACCTCTTTACTATATGGCCGCTGCTCTTTACAATATCCCCTTTTCTAAGCACCCCCCTTGCCAGGCTCCCTCCTATTACCCCTCCTACAAGCTTTTCAGGAGGGGTGCCTGGCTTGTTCACATCAAATGACCTAACAATAAACATCTTTGGGGGGGCATTAATATCCCTCTTTGGCGTCTTTATGTTGCTCTCTATCGCCTCAACCAGCTTGTCAATGTTTATCTTGTGTATAGCAGCTACTGGGACTATTGGGGCATCAACACCATTTTCTGACAGGAAATTCTTTATCTCTCTATAGCTTTCATATGCCCTCTCCTTGCTAACTAAGTCAAGCTTTGTCTGCACAACCACTACATTCCTTATTCCCATGACTTTTAGTATGAGCATATGCTCGATTGTCTGCGGCTGAGGGCATTTTTCGTTTGCTGATATTAAGAAAAGCACCCCATCCATAAGCGCTGAGCCTGAAATAGCAGTAGTCATAAGCGCTTCATGCCCAGGCGAATCCAACAAAGATATCCTTCTTTTTGGCTCAAGCTTCTTTTTGCACTTAGGGCATTTTGGCTTTACCGACCACGCATTGCACGCTTCGCAGTAATGTGATTCAAACGTTGCATACCCAAGCTTTATGCTGATGCCTCTTTTCATCTCTTCGCTGTGTGTATCTGTCCATTTGCCTGTCAGGGCTTCAACAAGGGTGGTTTTTCCATGGTCGACATGCCCAAGAATACCTACATTTATTTCAGATTGCAACTAATCTCCCTCTTTCCCCCCTTCCTTCTTTTCCTGCTTGGGCATCAACTCGTCAAGCTTCTGGATTCCTTCTTGCTTGACAATGCAGTTTAGTTGGCTTATGTCTTCTCCAACAATGTTCCCCCTTATCCTTTTTCTCTTCCTTTCCCCTTTTTTCCCTCTGAAACCAACCCCAGGGGAAAGGAAAGCGCTTGAAGAGCCAGCACCCTTCACATCTGCCCTCATAGGGGCCCCTGTGCTGTCGCTCCCTCCTGTTATTACTAGTATATACCCTGGAAGCCCAACCATTCCGCCATCTATCTCATCCCCTATTTTTTTGCCTCGGAGCGCCATGACCTCGCTTTCGCTTAGCTCTTTTGAATATGCCTTCCCTTGCTTTGTGCCAACTACTATCTTCATTATATCTACCGAATAAAAATAAAAAAGAAGAGTTTAAAAAACTGATGGCAAAGATGCAACGTTTTATTATGCGTTCTTCATCTTCACTCTGTATACATGGCCGTCTGTCTTGACGAAGTAAAGCCAGCCAGCCTCTTTCTTCATATATTCAGAGCCGACTTTGAGCTTCCTTCCTCCTTTGTTGTGCTTCATGGGCACTCTCCATACATACCCATCATTGGCCAGGTAATACAGATATCCTTTCTCTACTTGCACAGGCTTTGTAGAAACCCTTTCATGCTTTCCCATCATATCACCGAGAGTTATAAGAGAGAAAAGGTTTAAAAGCCTTTCTCTCGGCACCTATCTCGAAGATCATGACACATTTATTCTTCCTTGACACATTAACTTCAGGCAAAATACCACACATACTCCCTTAGCTTTGAAGCTGAGCAATGCTTCTCAAGCAGCTTGCTCCTTTCCTCCATCTCCTTCCTCTTCGCCCAGATAGCAGCCCTGCTCCTTAAAAGCTGTGGGAAATTGATCCTTCCACTTGAATTCCTGAAAGCAGGCATTCCTGCTACAAGAGCAGACCTGTACCTAAGCATCTTCCAGCTGCTTTTTGTCCTAGCGTTGTATAGCGTAGAAAGAGCAAGCAGATCCAATGCTTGAGCTAGCTCAATCTTCCTGAAAAAAACAGGAGCGTTCTCAAGCAGCCAAGGCTCTGCATCATCGAGAGAAACAGCGCCCCAAACAGTATTCAATGCTTCCCTCATGCTTCTCGCTCTCATGAATTCCCCTACATAAGAAAACATGTCTTGCTTAATGTCCCTGCCCCTACCAGCCATGCCTTCCAAGCTGTTCAATGCTGCCCTTACATCGCCGTTGCTTTGTGCAGCTATGGCTTCTATATCCTGCTGCCCAATGCTTATCCCTTCTTTTCTTGCCACGCTCGCAAGCAGCTTTGCTATCTCTTTTTCAGAAACCCTGCTGAACTTCACTGCCTTTGCGCCTTCCCTCAGAACCTCAAATCCTCTAGCCCAAATGTCTTGGAGGGTCATTATAAGAGGCACCTTTTTCTCCTTTGCTTTATTCATTATTTCTTTCAGTATAGATCCAACACCTCCTCTATTTGGCTGGAGGCAGTCTACATCATCAAAAAGCACAGCCCTCCTTCCTGCGAAAAGCCCCCTTGCATCAAGCGAGCTGCTTATCCTTTCCACATCATCAATTCCTTCTATTGAACCCGGCTCAACCCTTACTAAATCCCAGCCCATCTCTCTTATTATTGCAATGGCAGCGCTGCTTTTGCCAGTGCCAGGCGGCCCATAAAGCACAAGCGGATACGCTTCACCTTTTGCATATGCATCCATCCATTCATTGCATTCTTGGACAGCTTTGAAGTTGCCCACAATCCCTTCAAGATTTTCAGGCCTGTATTTTTCAGCCAGCATCATAGATATAAACAACCTTTAAAAATAAGATCCTACTATTATCATGCACACACGAGCTCTGTTTCTTGTTTTTCTTATTGCCCTTTCATTCTCAGCATATACTCATGACAGGCCGTGGAATGAGCCATATTATTCAGAATACTGCCCTTATGTAATTTCAATCCCCTATTTCCCAGAGATATGGGATGTGAAGGCAATGACACCCCCGCTTGATTCCCTAAACCTAAGCAGGGTTGCCTATGGGCCAGAGGTTTCAAAGGAAATAGAATCAGCGCGGAAGAGCTACGGGAATGCAAAGGAAGTTTATACTTGGAGCATAACATGCTCCCTATCTTGCTTTCCAGGCCTTCCTTCAAACATAGTGTTCATACTTGAAAAGGTGGTATTTGAGCGAAGCGCGCCTACCCAATCAGATTTCAGGGAGTTGCTAAACTATGGCATTGACCTTATATTGCAGGCAATAAGCCCCTACCTTGCTTACCCATCATACTGGAAGGGCACTGCAAACAGCGCCCTTGATGCCCTTGACAAAAGCTTCCAGATAAATGACATGGAATGGGGCAGGGTTTACTCATTGTACAGGGAAATGGACTATATGGGGCTGTGCAATGCTGATTACCTTGGGCCTGCATCCGCTGAATGCAAGTATTCAAGGCAAATGCTTTCTGCTCTAGGGCATACAGACGCTGGCAGGGCTGGCTCTTATTCCCGCGCCTTCTCCCACTTGAACAAACTCACACAATCTTTCTACAGCCAGAAGCCAGACTTCTCTTCTTACTCATTGGCAATGGAGGAGCTGTGGGGCCCAAATGGAAGCATAATTTACGCCCGCGAAATCCAAAGCCAGTCCTCTTCAGCCATAGAATCAGCCAAGGATTCGTTAAAAAGCGAGGAATTTTCTGCCGAATCCCTTTCCTCCCAAGCCAAGTCATCTCTTAAGAAGCTAAAGGACGAGAAGGTTGGGCTCATAGCATCCCCAAGAGAGGTTTCAACAGTCCAGCAGCAAAGCTTCTTGGCTTCAATGCAGTCCTTTGAGGATGCTATCCAGGCAGGAGATTCCCACATGTCATATGCCAAAAAGCTCCAATCCGAAAAGCCGCGCGGCTGGCTCGCAGAATCAATGCAGAACCTGCAGGAAGCAAAGCTCCTATATTCGCGGGTCGCATCAGAAAGCCCTGCTCTTCTTGCTGATGCCCGCTCTGCAGTTTCTTCAAAAAGGCAAGATGCCATGTCAGCAACAGCCGAGCTGTACAATATGCAGCTTTCTCTTAGGCAAAAGGAAAGGCTTGAAGCGCTCAACTCATCGCTTCTCTCATCTGAATCCCTGCCTCTTGGCGACCAATACTTATTATATGAAAATATTATCAAGGAATGCAAAACAATAAATGAAGAGGCAAAGAGCGGCAGCATAGCTGTGCTTTCCTACAAACTCAGCTCGCTGCGAGAGCTTATGGAAAAGGCAAAGAAAGATGGCATTCCAATTCAAGAAGAGGAGCAGCGCCTTGCCCTGCTGGAGGAAATGGGCCCAACAGAAGATGGGATTCAAAGCATACAAGATTCAATAATCCTCAAGGCCTCAATAAAGTACGCAGAAGTGCCCTTCCTGCGCGAGCAGGTGCTTTCCTACCTTTCCACAGGGGCATTCCCAGACCTGCAGGCAAAAGTCAGGCAGAAAGAGCGTGGCTTAGTGTACGATAGCTTCTCTTTTGAGCTTGCCTTGGGGAGCCTTCATGCGCTTGAAGCGTTCTACATTGAAACTCTGGAGGAGATTGAAGGGCGAAAAGGAGAGATAGCGCTCTCTTCCCTAATATTGGAGCACAGCTCACGCCCAATAGTTGCAACCCTTGATTCCCCTTCTCTGGTTTCTGCCTACATAGTTGCCACGAACCCGACTGATTATTATGCTTCAGGGGCATCAGCCTCAATCCCATTCCCGCTCCAGGTAATCTCTTCTGACCTTCAAAATGTGAAAACATTTTCATACAAGAGTGGCACCCTAAACCTCTACTTTGATGTTGCGCCCCACGAATCAAAAACAATAAAGGTTTCTAAGGAAGCAGTGCTTGCTTCCACAATAAAAATAGAAACAATGGCAGAAGGCAAATATGGGAATGCATACGTTGATGAGGAGCGCTCAATATTCTTGGAGATAGACTGCGATGCACTGGAGATACCGCTAACTGATGAAGGAACTATAGACGGAGTCCCATTTTACAACTCTATCATGGCTAAGCCAATAAAGCAGGGAAAGCACACGCTCTCCTTTTCCTACGTTGTGCCAAATGCCTACAATGTGGAGTATACCAGTGTCTCTGCAACGCCCGTATCAGGAGGCACCTACTTCTCCTACACAATAACCCTAACCCCGCATATGGATTTGGATGTAGCTTACCTTCCAATAGAATACGGAGCCAATGCAGAGCCTATATCTTACCATGAGATTGAAACAGCCGCTTCCTACGTGGTGATAGCCAAAGTGCACAACGGGGAGCAGGCAAAGGTGCGAATCTTTTGGACAGCAGAAAATATAAGCAGCGAAATAGATTCCCTTGAATCCCAGCTTAGCTTGCTGAACCTTACAGAATCCGAGCAGTTCCAATTTGACCAAATAGAGCTTATGGCAGACAGCGCTGAGAAGGCGAAGCTTCTCCTTTCGCTGAAAAAGGCAGTTGACAAGCGCCTTCTTGAAGAAGCGAAAAAGGCAGCCCAGCTTGAGCAGGAGCAGGAAGCCCTCTCCTCATTAATAAGCCGCTACTCATCCGCACTTTCGCTTGCCAACTCGCTTGGCGAGAAGACCCTTTCCCCAACCATTTCTGCAGACCTTTCGGCGCTTATTGAAGCCAACCGCACAGGGGCCAAGGTTGACTTCTCAATAGAAAAGAGAAGGATAAAGGAATTCAAAGAAGCCCTTTACAATTACTATTATTCGCTCAAGGAAAAATCCTATGGCTGCAATTCCTCTCTTTCAAGCGCTGATTCCTTATTCTCATCGCTGGAGCTTTCCCCATCACTTGAAACTGCTGTGCGCATAAGCTCAATCCTAGAGGCAACAGAGCGCGAGCTCTCTTCTTGCCAGCCACTGCCCCAACCAGAAACCCCTGCAGCTTCGCTTTTGAAAGAAGTGGAATCCCTTATATCGCGATATAACAACGAGTTTGCTGATGCAAAGGAGCTGGGCCTAACCTCCCTACTTCCCTACACAACACAAGGGGTTGAATCAAGCTACCAAAAGGCAAAGAAAGCAGGGGAAGCAGAGCTACAGCGCTTCAAGGAGCTTCTTTCCTCGGTTATGGAACGGCTGGAGGAAAAGGCAGAGTCTTCTGCCTCTTCCCTTGAAAAATTGGGCATCGACTCATCAAGAGTAAGAGACCATATAAAAGAAGGCCGATACATAAAAGCAATAGCAGCTGCACAATCCCTCTTAAGCTCAAGGGGCAAGGACAACAATCTTCTAATCATAGGTGCAGTTGCACTGGTTGTGCTTGGAGCCGTTGCTTTCCTGTACATGAAAGGGAGCAAGGAAAAAGAATTAAGGAGGCTAAAGAAAATCTGATATAGTTGTTTGGCCCTTTCTCTTAACTTCTTTTGGGGCTTCCTTTGCTCCAACAACCCTATCCCTGCTAGCCCTGCCATCCATCTCCTTCCTCATCCTTCCAAGTATGCTCTTCATCTTCTTCTCTTTGGTGAACGAAGCCCAATAATGGAATTCGTCCCTGGTGCCCTCGCTCATGAGCACATAAACCTTCCCATCCATGAACCTTCCTGCCCTCCCTCTTCTTTGTATTGTCCTTATCTCGCTTGGTATCGGCTCGTAAAAAACCACCACATCAACCTTCGGTATATCAAGCCCTTCTTCGCCTATAGAGCTCGCAACCATTATGTCAATCTCCCCGCTCCTGAACCTGCTTATTACCTCCTCTTGCTTCTTCCTGCTGTATCCCTCTTTTTTGCCTATGAAAACCTCTGCCTTTATTCCTTTCTCCTTAAGTTTTTCCACTATGTGCCTGACCTGCTCCCTATATTGCGCAAAAATTATGACCTTCTTGCCTCTTATCCTTTCAACCAGTTCCAAAAGCTTGCCCATCTTTGGGTGCTCCATTCCCTTTAGCCTTTTTTCAATCTCAATGACCTTAGGATGCCTTGACACTATTGCTGCGCTTTTGCCCTGCTTTGCCCTTAGCCCATCAAGGTACTTTAAGAAAGCATGCACGCTCTCTGTTTCAAGGAGCTCAAGCATGTGGTTCAGGTGGAGCGCAACATTGTAATTCACAAGGAGCCTATACTTCATCCCGTGCTGTATGCCCATTATCTTCTTTCCAACTTCAATAAGCTTTGCCTTTGATTTCAATGGAAGGGGGAAGCCGGCTTCGCTCATTAGCTTGGCATAATGCTCTAGCAACCCCTTAAGCTCCTTTATTTCAGCTGCTATTGGCCCTAAACCAACCTTTACCCACTCTATCTCTATGTTCTTTACATAGCCTTTGACATCCTCATCGCTTGCTGCCCTTATCTCTATGTTTTTTATCTTTAGGTTCTTGACCACTTCTTCAATCCTTGCTTTCTTGCCTCCTGGGGATGCTGTGAGTGCCAGGAAAAGGCAGTCAAACTTCTGCGCAATCTCAACATATGCGTAATCACCTACAGCCCTGTGCGCTTCATCAAAAACTATCAGTGAGGCATCCTTTACTAGGCCTTTCCTCATGTCATTCCTTACTGTTTGGGGCGTTGCAAATATTGCTTCACATTTCCACAAATCCTCCCTATTCCTGCTTTCACCAGTTATAAGCACGCCTTCCTTCCCTGTGAGCTCCCTATAAGATTGCCAATGCTGCTCGCAAAGGGGCTTGGTAGGGGCCATGAATATGCATCTTCCTCCAACCCTTTCCATAACTGCAAAAGCAACAAGGGTTTTCCCAAGCCCAGTAGGCAGCACAACAAGCGTGTTTCCCTTGCTGAGAGCAGATTCAACGATATTTTTTTGGTATTCCCTCAATTCAGCCTTCACAAAGCAATAACTCAGTTATATTTAAAAAAGCCAACTCTTCTTATAAAAAGCAGGAGCGGCTGTAGTCTAGTCGGTAGGATATAACCTTGCCAAGGTTAAGACCCGGGTTCAAATCCCGGCAGCCGCATATGGTTGAGAACGAGTTCAAAGCCAACCTCCCTGTTGAGATTAGGAAAGAGCTCTCTGGGGAATGGGCCTTTAAAGAAGTTTTCAATTTTAAAGAAAAAACTCAAACAGGAAAAAACTAGAGGAAGATCTTTTTTCTGGAAAAAACATATGGCTACATGGGGCACATTACTCCGCTATGATTCAGAAAAAAACTGCATTATCTTTTATAGATACGGGGAGGATAAACCACCCATTTCCCTAAAGCTCAATGATAAAAAGGATAAAATAGTTGGCATAAAAACTGAAATAGATGAAACATACAATAAAGCATTTACTTTTGTTTTTGACATTCTTTCATCAGGGCTAATAAAAAAAGAGCTTGTGTCTTTTTTTGGATTTCCAAAAGAATTGGTTGATGAAGCCTCAACAAAAGCCCAGGAAGTGCTTGAAATAAGGGAAATGAATAAGAAAAAACCAGGAACAAAAGAGCTAAAAAAAGAGCTAGGAGTTATATCACCTTTAATTTACAAAGAACCAGAAATACCATCCTCAATTGCCAAAAAACCCTATGTAGTGGTGCAGGGCGAGGCAGCAATCCTAAGCAAAGACAACCCACACGATGCGCTTTATACTTTTGGGGCAGGCCCCTGCTCAATTGTTGCAGCAGTGGTTAAGAACGAAAAAGGGGAGGTGGAGAAGGTTGCCCTGGCTCACCTTGATATTTTTGTAAGCAAGCAGGACATGAGGAAGCTTTTGGGCATCATCAACTTCGGGAGCCACCAAGTAGAATTTTCAATAATAAGCGGGCAAGAAAACCTGGTGCTTAAAATATACGAAGTCCTCAACGAATTCAACAATGTGAAAGACATAAAGTATTTTGATGTTGACCTTGAAGGATCAAGGAATGACAGCCTTGCAATAACAAAAGAAGGAAAAATTTTCTATGGGGAAAACCAAGAATGGAACCAAATGGCCAGTAGAAGGATAGACCAAACAAACAGGATGTTCAACACACAACTTAACATAACCCATCTAGGCGAAAAAGAGCAGAAGATTTTGGTAAAGTAAATTTTTAAAGAAGGAATGTAAAAGCAATTGAGGAGTAAAATGCCAAAAAAACTATGCAGCTGCAATCCAAAGCAGGAGGATTACGAGAAATTTATGAGAATGGCAATAGAGGAGAGCATTATTTCTGTGAAGGAAGGCCAGACTCCTTTTGGAGCCGTAATAGTCAAGGATGGAAAAATAATAGCAAAAGCGCACAACAGTGTCTACAAAACCTCTGACCCAACTGCGCATGCTGAAATGAACGCTATACGCATTGCATCATCAAAGGCAGGCATAAACCTAAAAGGGGCGATATTGTTCTCTTCCTGCGAGCCCTGCCCAATGTGCTTCTCTGCATCTCATTGGGCTAAGATAAGCGAGATTGTATACGGCGCAACAATAGATGACGCAAGAAAGCTGGGGTTCAGGGAGATTTCCATATACAACAAAGATTTCCTTTCGAAAGGTTCTTCCATAAAGATCATTCCAGGCCTCCTGCGCAAGGAAGCGGTCAAAGCGATGAAGAAGTGGAAGGGGCGGCCTTACTAGAAAGTGCAGGGAGTGGGATTCGAACCCACGAACCCACTTAGGGACAGGCTCCTGAGGCCTGCGCCTTTGACCACTTGGCGATCCCTGCTCCTCTTCTATAACATCCCCTTGCTATTTAAGCGTTCTTTTAAACCTCTTTACCCTATCGGCAGCTTCTTCCCTGTATTTCCTTATCATTTCTGCAATCCCTTGTCCTTTGCAAGGTCCTCTGCCATCCTGCCTTCATTATCCTGCAGCAACGGGTTTGCCCCAAGCCTCATGAGCTCAATGCACCCTTCTTTATTGCCCCATATTGCTGCGATCATCAGCGCTGTCCTTTGCATGCAATCAGTTGCATCTATATTAGCCCCTTTTTTGACAAGTGGCTCAATCAATTTTGGGCTGTTTATGGCAGCAAACATAAGCGCAGTCATTCCACTCTTCCTTTTTGCATTTGGGTCTGCGCCTGCATCAAGCAGGATGCTGGCAATCTTCTCGCTGTCGCTCCAAACAGCAATAATAAGGGCTGTGTCTCCATCGCAATTTTTCTGTTCTATGCAAGCCCCCATGCTAATAAGGGCTTTAACTACATCCTCTTTTCCGCTGAAAACAGCTTCCATCAAAGGGGTCCAGCCATCAAGCCCTACAGCATTGACAGAAGCGCCTTTTGCAACAGCATCCTTGCACCTTTCTAAATAGCCTTCCCTAGCTGCCAATATAAGCTCATGCTCTAGTTGGTTTAATAATCTTTCAGGGTTTTTAAGAAATCTGCTGGGCATCCTCTCCTTGCTGTACACCGCCTTCCTTCCCTTTTCCTTTTCTTTCATGGCAATACCGTTTCTCTCTGCATTATAATTAGCACTTCCCGAAACCCTTTAAAATCCTCGCATTCTAAGCAGTTAATAAAGGTGAGCATTTGGGAGCCAAGCCAAGGAAGTGGAAGAAGAAAGGCAAGATGCGCTGGAAATGGGTAAAGAAGAAAAGGAGAAGGATAAAAAGGCAGCAGAAGAGGAGGGTAGGGAAGCTTTAAATCCCTAGCTCTTTTGCGCATGAGCTTATTTTCCCAATGAATTCATCAATATCAGCTTTTGAGTGGGCGGCGCTTAGCTGGACTCTTATCTCATCCTTCCCTTTTGGCACAACAGGGAAGCTTATGTTTGTAACCAAAATTCCATTCTCAAAAAGAGCATCTGTTAGCTCCTTTGCCTTTGCTGCATCCCCTATAAGCACAGGCTGTATTGGGTGCTCTGATTCAGCAGAGAACTTCAGCCCTGCGTTCTTTGCCTTCTCCTTAAAGTATCGTATGTTTTCATTTAGCTTCCTGATGAGCCCCTTACCCTCTGGGGAATCAACAACATTGAGAGCTTCAAGCGCAGCAGCAGCAGTTCCTGGGGATACAGGGTTTGAGTATATGTAAGTGGCAGCTGATTCCCTAAGGTAATCAACAATAATCTTGTCCCCAACAACATATCCCCCATCGCTTCCAAATCCCTTTCCAAAGGTGCCTACAAGCAAGTCGCACTTTGCCCCTGCCTTCTCTTCGCACCCCCTTCCTGTTTCCCCAAAGCACGCAACCCCATGGCTGTCGTCAACCACGCTTATCACCCCTTCTTCATAATCGCCATCGTGCTTATTGCAAACCTCAACCATCTTCCTAAGATCAGGGCATTCCCCTAGCATTGAGAATATGCCATCGCTTACCACTATTGCCCTCTTGAACTTCCCTGCATTTTCGCTTAGCACCTTATCCAACTCTTCATAATCCATATGCTTGAATATCGCCCTGTTTTCCTTTGGAAGCCCTGCAACCCTTATGCCATCTATTATGCTCCTGTGGTTCAGCTCATCTGAAACTACAAGCGTTTCCCCCCCAACAAGCGAGGCGCTGCTCTGCCCTTTTATTATGCAGTGGAGCACTGCCATGTTTGCAGCAAATGCAGAAGAGAAAACCATCCCTGCCTCTCTCTTGTGGAACTCAGCCACCTTCTCCTCAAGCTCAACATGAACTTTAAGCGTTCCAGCGATGAACCTGACAGCGCCTGGCCCAGAGCCGTACTTCTTTGCAGCTTCTTCTTCTGCCTTGTTTACCCTTGGGTTGAACCTGAGCCCCAAGTAGTCATTTGAGTTGAACACTAAGTATTTTTTCCCTCCAATAATCGCCTTTTTGTCTTTGGTAAATCCTTCAATCACTTTCTCCCATCTTTTAGATGTTTTTGAGTCATCTGTCCTCTTCAGCTCCCTTGCTATTAGCTCATAGAATTTTTCCTTCGGCATGTGCCTTATATCTTCCCCAACCTTTTTTAATCCTGCTTTTCTTAACCCCATTATGAAAATACTTGTAACGGGCGCAGCAGGCCAGATTGGGTCTGAGCTTGTGCCTGCCCTTCGCGAAAGATATGGAACCGAAAGCGTGATACCTCTATACCACCACACCATTCCCAAAGGCATTGAGAAGCCTTACATTATAGGGGATGCCACTGACAAGGATTTCCTTTTTGGAGCAATAAAAGACAATGAGATAGATGTTATTTACCACCTTGTAGGGATTCTGTCAGCAAAAGGGGAGAAGGACCCTGACCTTGCCTATTCAGTGAATATGGGCAGCCTGAAAAACGTGCTTGACATTGCCAGATGGCTCAAGGAGAATGGCAAGCCAATAAAAGTATTCTGGCCAAGCTCTATTGCTGCCTTTGGCCCAACAACGCCAAGGGACAAAACGCCACAGCACACTGTGCTTGAGCCATCCACAATGTACGGGGTCACAAAGGTTGCGGGGGAGCTTCTTGTAAATTACTATTTCAAAAAATTCGGAATAGACACACGAAGCGTCCGCTATCCAGGCATAATAAGCTGGAAAACGCCTCCAGGCGGGGGCACCACAGATTACGCAGTTGAGATTTTTCATGAAGCTCTAAAGAACAAATCATACACATGCTTCTTAAACAAGGGAACATACTTGCCCATGATGTATATGGATGATGCCATAAGGGGGACTATAGAGCTTATGGAGGCAGAGCCTTCACGCATAAAGGTAAGGACAAGCTACAACATTGCTGCAGTAAGCTTCGCCCCAGAGCATATTGCAGAGGAAATAGCAAAGCATATCCCTGGATTCAGGATTTCATACAATCCTGACTTCAGGCAACAGATCGCTGATTCTTGGCCGCGCTCAATAGACGATTCCGCAGCACGCTCTGATTGGGGGTGGAGCCATCGCTATGGGTTGAAGGAAATTGTGGAAGCCATGCTTTCCAACCTTAAAAGGGAGCTTAACCTTTAGCTTAAGCATTTTGCTTAACGAACTCCACAAGCTCCCTTGCAATCTTCTCTGCTTTTGCCTTGTCTTTTGATTCTGCGAAGACCCTTATGAAATTCTCTGTGCCAGAAGGCCTTATGAGGAACCAAGAGCCATCTTCCATGTCCACCCTGACCCCATCAACCATGTTCGCTTGAGGGTATTTTGCGTATATTGCCTCCATTGCCTTTTTCTTTTCAGTGCACTCAACCTTTTCTTTAATCAGCCAGTACTTTGGCATCCTTCTTAGGGCATTTTCAATCCCTTCCTCTGCCTCTATCTCAAGCATCTTAAGCCCAGTTAGGAAGCCGTCCTTTGCGTAGCTGAACTCAGGCCACACAGTGCCCCCAACCTCTTCCCCTGCCATAATGCCACCTACCTCAATGAGCTTTTCAACTATGTACGGCACCCCAACTTTAGTTTTGACAACACTCCCCCCTGCTGCTTTTACAACCTCATCAACGACGTTGCTTGTGCCAACTGTGCTTACCACAATCCCTTTTTTGTGCCTAAGCTTTCTTTCTGCAGCCAAGGCAAACACCACATCCCCAGAGACAAAGCCAGAGGGGGCTGCAAGCGATATCCTGTCTCCATCTCCGTCCCATGCGATCCCTATGTCAGCATTGCCTTCCTTGACAAAATTTATGAGCTCCTGTATGTTTGCTTCCTTTGGCTCAGAGGGCCTTCCAGGGAAAGACCCATCAACCTTCTCATTGAAAACAAATAACTCAGCAATCTCCCTAAAAAGAGGCAGCACATTGACTGCAGTGCAGTTTGAGCAGTCAACAGCAACCTTGAGCTTAGCTTTCTTTATGAGCTGAATGTCAGCATGCTTCCTTATCTCGCTTAGATAAGTTTCCATAACACCTTTCACTACTATATCCTTCCCTATTGAATTCCACGCAGAAGGCACCACAACCTTCTCTTCAAGCATTGCATTAGCCCTTTCTTGGGGTATTATTACCCCGTTCTTGTCAACAATCTTTATCCCATTCCATTCCTTTGGGTTGTGTGAGGCAGTTATTATTGCAACCCCATCAAGCTTTCTGTGCCTTATCATGAATTCAGCAACAGGAGAAGGCACAAAGCCAAGGACTTCAACATCAGTGCCCCCTGCTTCTATCCCGCTTATCAATGCATGCGCATAAAGCTCAGAAGAGCTTCTGCAATCCCATGCAACCCCAACCCTTTTCCTACCTTTTGAGAAGTTGTAGCCTATCTCAACTATTCTCCTTAGGTCAAATTTCCCTGTTATCTCCCTTACCCCTGATGTTCCAAATGAAAGTGCCATAAAATGTATAAAAGCAACCTTTTTAATAAAAAGCGCAAAGGCACTTTTTATGGTTGTGCCTCTTTTCCTGGCTGTGCGCCAAAGAAAGCAGGAGCTTCACGAGATAAGACCATCCCTCTTCTCAAAAATATTTCTTGAGGACAAAAAGACTTCCGAAAAAATCCAGAAAGCTCTTGAGAAAAGTCCCAGGGAGCTTGAGCTCATGCTAACCATAACAAGAATGAAACCATATTGCATTTTGCCAAACCACTTGGTTGATAAAGCTGCAGAGGCAATAGAATTGGCAGGGCTAAAGACACTTAAGTCTTCCAATAAGGAAAGGGGCACTTATGTCTATAGCCCAGATGCCCTTTCAGAGTTCTTATTTTTCTTAGGGGTAAACGCTGTGTCACCGCGCGAGTACCTTAAGACGTGTGACCAGATAGAATTACTCATGGAATTCTTGAGACCCAATATACTCCAAGAAGGAAGTACAACCATAAAAATCTACGCAGAGGGGCTTGAAGGAAGCATAAACTTCACAGCCCCTAAAAACTCAAATTGCAGAGAGATGATAGAAGAATATGGGGCTGCAATAAAAAAACTAGAAGCTTTTGGGGTGAAAAACCTTGGCAAGGTTGTTGCTGAATTAAGGGTGAACAAAAAGATAGGAGGGCCAGCTAGAACTAGCACAATCATTTTCCCTTGAGGTTGTCAATCTAATAAGGGCCAACTCCGGTTCCGCTGCTGCTCGTTTTCTCGGTGTTTATGTCCAGCACATCCTCCTTTTTCCATTCCTGTTGCCTATTTCCTGCAACATCCTTTGCCCCACTTATTTTTATGTCAAGGCCTGTTGCCCTTTCCTCTTTGTCCAGTATCTCGTACTTGGCGACATAAGTAAGCTCGTTGATCCAGCTGCCTCCTTTTGGGCCCAGAACTTTAAGGGCTTTTGAGAATTCTATGCTTGGCTCGCTTGCTTCCATTGGCTCACTGTACTTAACTCTCACTTCTATTACCTTTCCAATATCCTTCCTCGTTATAAAATCGTCGCTTATCTCAAGCCCAACAACATAAGGCCTTATCATATCTACCATAAACACAGCTCCAGAATATTCTTCTTGCAGGTTTCCAGCGCTATCCCTTCCGCCGCTCACTTGTGCATCAACTCTTTGCGCCTCAAAGCTGCTCTCCTTTATGCTATAGAGCATTTCATAATCGTTATCGCTTATCCAGCTTCCTTCCTTGAATGCAAGCACTCTTGCCATATCAGGGCTGAAAACAACAGAGGGATTGCCTTTGCCCATTTTTTCGCTGTATCTTATCCTAACTGCAAGAGTGCCCCCAACATCCTCTGTGCTTATCTTTGAATCAGAAGCTTCTACTAAGGCGACCTTTGGCCCAACATTGTCTATGCTGAAGGCGTCCCTTTCTACATATTCTTCATTCTCGTTGCCAGCCAAATCCCTTGCCCCTGTCACTATTATGTCAAACCCTTCTGCCTCCAAGCCTGCGTTGCCTATCATATACTCTGCTGCATAGCTGTATTCATCAATCCATCCTTCAGTACTTGGTAAAAGCAAATGGCTAAGGTCACGGCTGAACCTTATGCTTGGCTCAACCTCCCTATCCATGCTTTCGCTAAACCTAACACTTACCCTGAAAACACCCCCGGCATCTGCTTTTGTTATCAGCTTATCAGATACCTCTACTTCTGCAACATAAGGAGCTGTGCTGTCTATCAAGCTCTCATTAGTTTCGTTTGTTATATTCTGCGTTTCATTCTTGAGCTCATTGGGAAAATCAATGCACCCAAAGAAGAGCATCACAGCAAAAACACCTACAGCTAAAAATTTATTCATGCTCTCACACAACTCAATGGCTCTTTTGATTTAAAATAGTATTGTTTTGGTTAAGTCATCCTCCTAAGTATATGGACCACTGCAGTAGCCCCACTGCCCCCAACATTATGGGTAAGCCCTATCTCTGCCCCGCTTACTTGTCTGTTCCCTGCTTCGCCCCTCAGTTGCCATACTGCCTCGACAACCTGCTTTACCCCTGTTGCCCCTACCGGATGCCCGCATGCTTTCAAGCCTCCGCTGGTGTTTATGGGAATCTTGCTTCCAAGGTAAGTAAGGCCCTCTTCTACTGCCTTGTAGCCCTGCCCTTTTTCGAAGAAGCCCAAGTCCTCTATTGCTAGGAGTTCAGCAATTGTGAAGCAGTCGTGCACTTCTGCAAAATCAATGTCCTGCGCGCTTATGCCTGCCCTTTCATAGGCCTTTTTGGCAGCGATCCGCGTAGCATTCAAGGAAGTAAGACTTTGCCTATTGTTTAGGGCTAAGCTATCGCTTGCCTGCGTGCTTGCAGCTATCTCTACAGGCGTGTCAGTGAATTCCTTTGCCCTTTCCAAAGGAGCTAGCACAACCGCTGCAGCCCCATCTGTTATTGGCGATGAGTCAAACACCTTGAGCGGATCTGCGATCATCTTTGATTTCATCACTGTTTCCACTGTAATCTCATTCTGGTACTGCGCATATGGATTAAGCGAGCCGTGCTTGTGGTTCTTGACAGCAACCATTGCCAAGTGCTCTTCTTTTGCGCCAAAGTCATTCATATACCTAGTTGCCATTAGCGCATAAAGCCCTGGGAAAGTTGCCCCAAGGAAGAGCTCCCATTCCTGGTCCCCTGCTCCTCCAAGCACTTTTGTTGTTGCCTCTGTCCCTATATCTGTCATTTTCTCAACGCCACCTACTACCACTATGTCGTGCATCCCTGATGCCACTGCCATAAACCCTTGCCTGACTGCCATTCCTCCTGAAGCGCAGGCGCCCTCCACCCTTGTCATGGGTATTGGGTTAAGCCCCATGTAATCAGCAAGCAAAGCCCCCAAGTGCTCCTGCCCTGCAAAGCTACCTCCTGCCATATTCCCAACGTACCCTGCCTCTATGTCCTTGCCTCCTACTCCTGCGTCTTCAATTGCCTTTATGCCTGCTTCGAGTGTCAAGTCCCTAAGCCCCTTATCCCAATGCTCCCCAAACTTTGTCATTCCTACTCCTATCACAGCTACTTTCCTCATTCTACCAACCCCTTCAATTTTCTCCTCAGCTTAACATACCTTGCATAAGTAACATATTCTTTGTCTGCTATCATTTCCTCAACGCTTGGCCCAACTTTCTGCAATTCTTCAATACCTTCCTTGACCTCAATCACAAAGGAATCGCTCCCTGCACCGCTGCCGAAGCTTGTTGCAAGTATCTTTTGCCCTGGCTTGGCAACATCAAGAACTGCGCAAAGCCCAAGCATTGTTGCCCCTGAGTAAGTGTTTCCTATTCTTGGCACCAAAAGGCCAGGCATAAGCTTCTCCTTTGGTATTCCAAGCTTCTTTGCTGCTTGGGTTGGAAACTTTGCATTTGGCTGGTGGAACACCACATAATCAAACTCGTTTAAACTGTACCCCCCTTTCTCAAGTATGCCTTTTGTTGCACCTATTATGTGCTTGAAGTATGCTGGCTCCCCAGTGAACCTCCCTCCATGGCTTGGGAACTCTGCCCCTTGCCTTCTCCAAAAATCAGGGGTGTCAGTGCTGAAAGAGTATGTCATCTCTATATGCGCTATGCCGCTCTTCCCTACAACTATAGCCCCAGCCCCTGCAGCAGCGCTGTACTCCAATGCATCTGCAGGCCTTCCCTGCGCAGTGTCAGAACCTATTGCTAGCGCGTATTTCATGAGCCCTGAGTCAACCATTCCTATGCCTATCTGCACTCCTGCAGTGCCTGCCTTGCATGCGAACTCAAGGTCAGCAGCAGTTAGCGAAGGCGTTGCATCTATTGCCTCTGCAACTATTGTTGCCGTTGGCTTCACTGCATATGGATGGCTTTCGCTCCCAACATATACAGCCCCAATATCCTTTGGGTTTATCCTGCCTCTCCTTATGGCAACCCTTGCTGCCTCAACAGCCATTGTTGCTGCATCCTCGTCAAAAGCAGGTACTGCCTTTTCCTTTATGCCAAGGCCATCCTCTATTCTTGCTGGGTCCTCTCCCCATACTTCTGCTATCTCCCTCGTCTGTATCCTGTATTTTGGTATATAAGCTCCATACGAAACTATATCTGCCATAGCGAAAACCCTCCAGCAGGTATTTTAATATTGCTTGCCTTGCTTCGTTGATCGTAGAAATTGAATTAATAAAACATATTTAAATAAACACTAAAAATAACTTAAGGTTAAGGATGAAGCCTCTTGCTTTGATTATTTTGGTTTCAACGTGCTTTGCTATCCCCTTAATCACTGTTGAAAGGGATGGAACAGCCATAATAGAAATTGATGAGCCCTTCCAAAATACATTCAGCTTTGATGTTATTGAGGGGAACTTCAGTATTGAAGGCACAGAAGTAATTCCTTCAACCCACCTTACGCTCCAAACACAAGACATTACCTCAAAGAACGGAACAGAATGGTCCTTAAAGCTTCCTTTCCGCGCAACAGTGCTCCTGCCAAAGCCGGTTTCAATAGTGAATACACCTAACATAGAAAAGGTTTCCTTCTCATTTGACAGGGTTTCTGTTGTTGCTTCCCCAGGGAACCTCTATTACTCATTGGATAAGCAGGATGCCTCTTCAGTCCCTCTTTCCACTGTGCTTGCCGCATTGGCAATGCTGCTGATTGCAGCAATAGCTCTGCTCATCTACTTCTTCCTTAAGGAGGGGGGAAAACCAGCAGCGCAGGTTGTTCAGCACCAAGCCCCAAAAGAAGACATTTTGCGTTTGCTCACTGAAAACGAAAAAGCCCTTTATACTAAGATAGCAGAGAGGCCTGGAATAACACAGAAGGAGCTGTTTGCGCTTTCAGGCCTACCTAAATCAACGCTTTCAATAACGCTCAAGCGCCTCATCTCAAAAGGCTTGGTGGATCGTGCGAAGGTAGGCATTTCTGTAAAGCTTTATCCTGCCAAAAAGCCATAATTTATCCCGGTTCAAGTCTGTTCAACCCTGTTCATGCTCATATTTAAATACCATTCAGAATGATGGTTGCTGGTGATGCATATGGAAGCAAAAACAATGTTTTTGGGTTTGCTCCTGCTTGGTTTTTTCACAGCAGGGCTAAGCGCCCAAGGCCCTTATGGGCAGGGAGCATGCGCACAGGTAATTACATATGCTGAGAACCCCTCAACAGGGGGGGTTGAGGCATTCCCAACGCCTTGCGATGTGCCAAAAGGATGGAAAACAGTTTCAGGCCCTAAGGGCAGCTTAGGGGATGGCCAGAAAAATCAAGGAAGTGCAGGGGGAGGGCAGGGCAATGGCCTGCAAGGTCAGGATGGTACGAGCAATGGCGCAAGCTCTGATTTCATAAGGGTTTTTGTATACGATGCCGGCAACCCTGTTAACGCTATTGGAGTGCTGCTTAAGGATGGCATAGTAGTTGATGCAACCATGGGCCACAGGCTGAATCTCAAAGGCGAAGGCGAATACACCCTTATGGTTATAGCTGTTGGTTATCCTATAAAAACCCTTGATGTTTCAGCAGGCGACTACACTATAGACCTTTCAAGCAACACAATACAATCAGCCGAAGCAGGCTCAATGCAGGTGTGTGCCAACACAGGCCCCCAGATGAGCGCAGAGCAGGCAAAGAACAGGGTTAGGTCAAAGTTTGGCGAATTAAAAGATATAGTTGGGCAGGTGCGCCTAGAATTCAAGGACTGCAAAGCGCTCTACAAGATGAAGGTAAGGAAGCAGATGAGGCTTTTTGGAGTGCTCCCTATTCCATTTGATGAAGAATTGGAGGTGGCAGTGGATGCACAGACAGGTGAGGTAAGCTAACTTTTAATTTCCTAATTTTTCAGCTGCCTTCTTGAATTCTGCTGAGCTCCTGTAAACATCCCTATTCCCCATCAGTATCTTAAGCCCATTTTTTATAAGCTCAATAGGCTCCTTCATATAGCTGTCCTTTGTTTTTTCTATTTCCTTTACGATATACCAAAGCTTTGTGCTCTCGATAATTTCGCATGCTTCAGCAACCCTCTGGAGCGCCATGGATGAATTTCCATTGGATAAATAGTAAAGGGCTGAGATAACTTTCTTCTTTGCATATTCTTCAGTTCCCTTGTACTTGAGGCTGTCTCTAATTTGCTCTAGCTCCTCCTTTGAACTAGGATCTTCTTTCCTTATCTTCTTTTCCACTTCCTTAAGCATATCTATATGCTTCTTATCCCTTTCCCAAAGCGATAGCAAAGCGTACCTCTGTGCCTTGCTCTTGCCCTCAAATAGCAGGAGCACCTCCTTGAGCATCACATCCCTAACTTGCCTAAGCCCGTATTCCCTGAGCTTGTTGTATGCCATTATGCCGCTGCTTTCCTTGTCCCTCCAATTGCCAAACCTGTTCCTAAATGCCACTATCTTGGAGCAAGCTGCAGCTATAAGGGCGCGCTTCCTGAAAATAGAGATGGTTCCATCCTTCATCTCATCAAGGTATTTGTACACCTCTTCAAGCTTTTCATTGGCCAGCTGCTTGCTCAATGACCTTGCAAGCGTTGTGTTTTCAAGAATGAAATCAATATCTCTTTTCACTGCTTCGATCTCTTTGCTTCCCATAGATTCCCCATTTTCAGCAAGCTGCGCATTTATTTTCTCAGCGATCTTAAGGACCTTGTCCCGCTTCTTAAACTCTTTGATGTAATTTTCCCCAATGTGCTTTAGCATCCTCACCCCTTTTGCTATGCTGACAACGGCTTTCTTCTCCTCCTCCCATTCCTTGAATTTTATCTCCACCATGCCCCCAAAGAAGCGCATCTTCATGTCTTCTGGGTGTTTGGTTATTACTGACTGCCCGTTTTCATCCTTGCCTACTATATCCCTTCCGCTTAGTTTTGCCAGCTTGGAGGAAGGGTTTTCTTCAAGAAGCACGCTTTTCCTGAACTCATTCCTTAATTTTGCGAGCTCCCCCTCAAGGAGCTTTGAGGCCTTGCTCTTCATGCATATCTATTCCTTTTCTCCTTTTAATACCCTTTCTATTTTATTGGAACGCCCTTGAGGTAAGTCCTTTTTGGAACATCGTACTCAACACCAATTATTTTGCCTTCAGGGTTGAGGATGTAATGGGTCCTTTCTGTCACATCCTGCGGGGCAAAAACAGTGCATTCCAGCTCCTTTGAAATCAGATGGCCGATCCCTCCAATGTTCATCCCCCCTGTTGAGCACGAAAGAAGCACAACAGTTGGGTTGTCCACGAAGAATTTCTTGAGCTTGGCTATCTCTTCCTTGTCGCTCAAGTCAATCATACCCATTTCATTCTTATCGCCAAGGGTTATGTTGGTCGGCTCCCCATGGCCTGCCAATATGAGCGTATCTATCTTTCCGTACATATTTGAGAAATATACAATGTTTGAGTATAGCTTCTCCTCTTTCTCTACTTCAAATAAGATGACATTGTAGTATTTAGCCAATCTTTCAAGCTCAGCCCCTTCTTTGTAAAAAGCCCCTATATAATCGCTTTTGTTGAAAGCCACAAGGAGCAAGGGCTTTTTGCTTGCCTTTTTAAGATTTGAGTATACCTTTTCAAGAAGATTTTTTGTATACCTCCCAAAGTTTTCTATTCCTAATTCCCTGTAAAGCGTAAATGTATTTTCAATCCCTATTGCATTTATAGCATAGGCAAAGTTGAGCACTGTTATGGGCTTGGGCTTTTTTATGCCGCTGTCCTTGAGCATCTTCTCTGCTTTGAGGTAAACTTCTTTGTTTATGGAAAGCAGCACTTCCACATCCGGGTTGAATTGAAGCATAGAAGTAAAGCACAGCATATCACTGAAATTTGCCCCCCTATTTTTTATAACTCTTATGAGTTCTAAGAACCTGTCAAGCACCTTTTCTTCAACTAGATTCTTTCTTAAATAAGGGTTGCTTATCAGCGAATCCATCACCCAACCAGCATCAAGGCCCTTTTCTTCTGCTTTCTTGATTAGCAGTTCAAGCCCTTCCTGCTGCTTTTTTTTGTCAGCTTCCTTAAGAGGCATAAAGGAAATTCGCTCACAACCTTTTTAATCTTAATCTATAGAGCTACTTATCAAATATAAGCTGGCAGGTTGTAAAAGAGAGATATAAGCACAATCAAGGAGTATTGGATTGCATAAGAGGACAGGGGATACCTACCCATCAAAGAAATTATCGGAGCCTTAACGCTGCTTTTCTCAAGCTGTTTTGTTGCAAATGCAGCAATTGGAGTGCAGAGCGAGGTATAATTGTATGGTGCAGGCAGGAGCAAGGCAGCAGGCAAGAAAACCAGCGAAACCCAAGGGCTGCTGCCTTTTCTTATAAGCATGCCAAGAGCAGCCTGCGAGAAGACAAGAGGTAGCGGGTAATCAAAAAAATAAGAGGTTGGATCAAGAGGGTAAAGGAAAACTGCTGGAAGAAGCAGCGCAAGCGCCTCTCCAAACAAAATGCACAGAGCATAAACAGCAAGGAAGCTTGCAAGTATCTCCACCTTCCTCATTATTGGCAAATAAAAGAAGTTAACAAAAAACGCAACAAGCAAAATATCCACTGCCCTAACCATAAGCCTTTCCCTGCCCCTCCCAACAAGGAAATAACCTATAAGCACTGCGAATATTGGCTCTGCCAACCTTGTTAAAATCCTCAGATTGCTTGTCTCAACTGGCTGGAACAGCACTATCGCAAGGAAGTGGTCAAGCACCATCAGCGATATGGCTATGCCGCGAAGGGTATCAAGGCCTTCCTTTCTTTCCATCACTAACCTATGCGCATCATTATTAAGATTTGCTGTTATTTATCATAATGGAATTTAAGGATTTGATAAAGAAAGGCACGCTACTCTTATCCATAGAGAGGGCAGGCTTCAGGAAGCCAACAGAGATACAAGAAAAGGCAATACCGCCTCTCCTTGAAGGCCAGGATGTGATAGGAAAGGCAAGGACCGGCACAGGAAAGACAGGCGCGTTTGCGCTGAGCATGCTAAGCAGCATAAAGCCCTATCTTTATGGGCTTATAGTAGTGCCTACAAGGGAGCTATGCTTGCAGATAGTTGATGAGTTCAAGAAGCTTGGAAGGAATGAAAGGTTCAGCATAGTTGCGGTATACGGAGGGGTTTCAATAGGAAGGCAGGCTGACCAGCTTAAGCACGCCAGCATAGTTGTAGCCACGCCTGGAAGGCTGCTTGATCATATAGGCAGGGGCAACATAGACCTATCAAAGATAAGCTTCTTAGTATTGGATGAGGCAGACAGGATGCTGGACATGGGCTTCATAGACGACATAAGGGA
This sequence comes from Candidatus Anstonellales archaeon, assembly GCA_038890615.1. Taxonomy (GTDB): domain Archaea; phylum Micrarchaeota; class Micrarchaeia; order Anstonellales; family J096; genus JAWAFI01. The sequence continues at coordinate 368,466 of JAWAFI010000001.1, forward strand.
AATACTTAGACATCTTCCTGAAGACAGGCAATCTGCGCTTTTCTCAGCAACTCTACCTCCTGAGATAATAAGGCTTTCGCAGGACTTTATGCGCGACCCAATAACAATTGATGCAATAGGGGACAAGCACACAGTAGAAACCTTGGCGCAATACTATGTCCATGTGCCCCAGAACAGGAAGGTGTCTGCGCTTGCAGAGCTACTCCGCACAAGGAAATACGATGCTGCGCTTGTATTTACCAGGACAAAACGCACTGCTGATTTCCTTTTTCGCATTTTGTCAAAGGAGTTTAAGGCCTCAAAGCTTCATGGGGATATGAGCCAGAAAAACAGGGAGAGCTCAATCACGAGCATGCGCAAGGGCCATTCACAAGTGCTTATAGCAACAGATGTTGCAGCAAGGGGCATTGACATCTCAAGCATTGACCTTGTAATCAACTACGACATCCCGGAGGATTCTGACTCTTACATACACAAGGTAGGAAGGACTGCAAGGGCTGATGAGAAAGGGGAGGCAGTGAGCATAATCTCCAACATGGAAGAGCATAGGAGGATTGAGGAATACTCTTTCAGGACAAGGGCGCCGATAGAAGAGATAAAGGTTGCTGACTCTTACAAAGGGCGCGAGTATTATGAGCCAAGGCAGGAGGACATCGTGTTGAGGAGGCCAACCTTTGGCGTTGTTGAGAGGCGCAGAAGCACAGGCTCACACAAAAGAAGAGTTTATGGAAGGACCCAAAGTGGCAGGGGCCATGGCCACGCAAGGGGAAGGCGTGGCTAAAGAATCACCCTAAGATATAATTGAAGAAGTATCCAGTAAGTACAAACGAAATGAAAAGGCTAACCACAAAGATTGCAAGAAGCTTTGGCTTAAGCACCTTCCGCAGTATTATTATTTCAGGGAGGGAAAGCCCTATAACACTCATCATGAATGCAAGCGCAGTTCCTATGGCGACCCCTTTTGAAATAAGGACTCCAATTATTGGAATCATGCCTGCTGCGTTTGAGTAAAGGGGTATTCCTACAAGCACTGCTAGAGGCACTGCCAGAGGGTTGTCCTTTCCTGCTACTGAAGCAAGGAAGTCACCAGGGGCATAGCCATGTATTATCCCTCCTATTCCAATACCAACTAAAAGGTAAGGCAACACCCTCGTTGTTATGTCCTTTGATTCAGAAATTCCAAATCTAACCCTTTCCTTCCAATTCATCTGCTTTTCAACAACCTCATTTGCCTTTATCTTGTATACAAAGTCTTCAACTTCGCTTTCAAGGCCCATCCTGCCTATGGCTATCCCCGTAGCTGATGCAATGATAATTCCGCTGCCTATGTAAAGTGTTGCAATCTCCCATCCAAACATGGCCAGAAGCATTGTTGCTGCAACCTCATTTATCAATGGGGACGCTATCAGGAAAGAAAAGGTTACGCCTAGTGGAACCCCTGCCTCTACAAAGCCAATGAAAAGAGGAACTGCGGAGCAGGAGCAAAAAGGTGTAGGTACCCCAAGTAACGCTGCCATCACATTCCCAATCCCTTCTCTCTTCCCCCCAAGCCATTTCTTCACCTTTTTAGGGGTAATGAAAGTCCTTGCTATGCCTATAAAAAACACAACTGCTGCAAGAAGCAAGGTCACCTTTATTGAGTCATAAACAAAGAAGTTTATTGCAGAACCAAGGCTGCTTTCTTCTGATAGCCCAAGCAATGAATAGGTTAACCAATCCGCAAACTCCTTTATCATTTGGCACCCTCTACTATCCTCCTAAGCTCCTCTACCTCCGGAATACTTCCTTGGCAAACAATTTCACTATCTATCACCAGCGCCGGGGTTGAAATCACCCCGTATTCTGCGATCTTTTCATAGTCCTGCACCTTCTCTATATCTGCTTTTACTCCTGCAAGGTCAAGAGCTCTCTTTACATTTTCCTCAAGCATTCTACATCTTTTGCACCCGATTCCCAATACCTTTATTTTCATATTACCACCTAGCAATATCTTTGAGCACATTCAACCCTTTTTTGGATAGGGAATAAATTCTTCTTGACCCCTCCTCCCTAACCTTTACCAACCCAGCCTCTAGGAGAACTTTTAGATGCTGGGAACAAGCCGGCTGGCTTACCTTAAGGTGACTTAGAAGTCTGCATGCGCACTCTTCACCCTTGGCTAGCCTTTTCATTATTTTAAGCCTGTTTATATCAGCAACTGCCTTCAGCACTTTCATTTAATTCATATAAGTATAAACTTATATGTTTTTAAAACTTTGTTAATAAAGCGTTTCCTCTATCTTATAGAATTTCTCAGAAATGGGCCCAACAAGGAAGAAGGAGCCAAAAACAAGCACGCGCTCATGCTCCAATGCTTTTTCTAATGCCTTCCACATGTCTGGCTCTGCAGAGCATCCTAGCTTATCAGCAATCTCGCTAGCAGGCGTGCATTCCATAGGCCCTGGGAATTCAGTTGCTATTATCTCCTTTGCTTTTTTAGGCATGAAAATATTTTCAACTTTTTTTCCTTTTCTGCATGCGAACACAACTGCCAAGTCCTTTTCCTTGTAGCAGTCAATATGCCTGCTTACCTTTTCCCAGCCTGCAGGATTCTTGGCCACATCAAGTATTATCCCGCCAACCCTTTCAAACCTGCCATGGAGCTTTGCGCTGGCAATACCCTTTTCGATTGCATCACCCCCAACCCCAATGATTCTGCACAATGCTGATGCAATTGCTGCGTTATCCTTCTGCCAAGGCCCTTCCATCCCTATTTTGCCAAAATAAGGGGCAGGCCAGATAACCTTTCCTCGCATTTTCCTTATCTCTTCAAGCGCCTCCCCTTGCTCAAGGGTTATTGCTGTTATGCCTTCTTTGATTATCCCTGCCTTCTCTTTTGCTACTTCCCTTAAAGTGCTTCCCAATATATCCTCATGATCCATTGAAACTGATGTAATTGCCACAGCCTTTTGCTTGCTTATTGATGTAGGGTCATGTGCCCCTCCTACACCTGCCTCTACCACTGCATAATCAACCCCTTCATCTGCGAAGTAGAGATATGCCATAGCTGTGAGATGCTCAAAGAATGAGAGGTTTCCTGCTTGCTTAACTTCCTCAAACAATGAGCAGAACCTCTTTTCCCCAATTAGTTTCCTGTTCACGACAATCCTTTCAAGGAGTGTCTGCAAGTGGGGGGACATGAAGAGGCCTGCCTTTAACCCATCTGCCTCCATTGAAGAATGCACCATCGCAGCAACAGAGCCCTTCCCATTAGTCCCAACAATATTGACTGCATCAAATTTTTCCTGCGGGTCCCCAAGGTTCTTCAATGCCTTCCTAAACCTCTCTAAATCTGTGCCCATCTTAGGCATTGAGTAAAGAAAATCTCTTACCTCTTCAAAGCCCATAAAAATCCCTTCGCAATGATGCAATTGCACATATGCCTGTAATTAGGAGAGCTGCAGCAAGAGGGCATGCTCCACCAGGCCCTTTGCCCTTGTCAATCACATTGTCAACAGACAAGAAGTAGCCGCTGAACCACTCATCTCCCCTGAATTGCATGCTGCCGCTTATCCTGCCGCCTGCATAAAATGGGTTTGCCTCATATTCCTCCTTGCCTACAATTATTTTTGATTCCTTTGAGCGGCTTATGTATTCCCAGTCGCATCCCCTACCATTGACATACTCCTGCGTAGTATAATTTTCTATATTGAGCTTGACAGAGTAGTACTCTATTCGGCGCTTTTCCCCAAACATACTGTTTATCTTCTGTTGCACATGCTCTACAGAAGCCACTTCAGCAGTTATGCTGCAAATAGGCATTGGAGCAGCAGGAACTGCCCAGGCGAAGCCCAAGAGCAAAAGGGCAACAGCATATTTCATGCCTTTCCTTGTGCATTACCATTTTAAACCCTTACAGAACCTTTAACCCACCATCTAACTTAATTCAACCATTAACAGTCAATCTCCAACACATTACCTGTTTTAGGCATACATTTTTAAACAAAATACCACAAACAAAATTATGGGGGAACTTCAGTATAGGTTAAGAAGAGGGCGACCTATAGACACTGTTAAGCTTCCAATGCCATTGCTTGACAGTGGAGCAGTAGGGAATGAGATATTTGCAAAGAAAGTAGAGAATTTGATAGCCAGCAGGGTGATTCCAAGGGAAGATGCAAGGGCTCCATTAATCGCATTGCGAAACAACAACAGGCAGATGGCTCTGGAATCCATAAAGGGGCTCCTAATGTCCCCTGATCCTGACAAAGTAAGCTCAGGTATAGAACTTGCAAGGGCTTGCAAGGCAACTGAGCTCAGCCACATGATTAAACCACTGGAGAGAAGCCCTGCCCACGCAGAGAAGGCAAAATTTGCACTCAGGGACCTTTCTTAGCATCCTTTTTAGTAAACTACTTTTAAGGAATGCTTAACCTTCTTCTATCTCTTCTATGGATTCCTTTAGCTTCCTTTCCTTGTCTGCTATTATTCTAACATTCCCTATATCTTTCCTCCCCCATACTCCGCTTATGCCTTTCTCTGCATTGGCTATCTTTGAATATGCTTCCTCAAGAGTATTTCCCTCTGCATAGAGTACTAATGACCTGCCCTTCCCTGAGTAAAGCGCCCTGTTTGCTTCGCTTACATTGTGGTGCAGGAGCAAAGCCCCTGACCTTATTATCTCCATCTCATTTATCTTTACCTCCCTTGGCTGGGTTATCTTTGGGAAGCCAACAGGCACATATACCTTGGCTATGCTCGCCCTGTTTTTGAATTCCAACTCAAACGGCTCTTCATTCGCCATCCTAACTACAACATCCACCAAGTCCCCATTTATGAGCGAGAGCGCATTTATTCCATCAGGGACCCAGATTGCAGGCACCATCGTTTCAAACGAAATGTTTTTGCCTACATGCCAGCCAAACTTGGCAACACCCTTGTAGCCGTGCTCAAGGAGCTTTTTGGATGCCCTCTTGACCGCATCATAAACTTCCTCTTTTTGTGCTTCGCTAAGGAAAAAGAGCTGCTCTGCAGTATAGCTGCCCATCCCTTTTGTCCCAGGCCCCTGGTTTTCCTCGTAAAGCCTGTTCTCGCTGTAAATTATTGGGGAAAATTTCATGCTCTTCCCGTTGCTGAACCCGTAAACCGCGAATGCCTGCCCTGTCTCCCTCCCTCTTAAATAAGCTTCCCCGTGCTTTGATATAACCTTGGCAATAGCCTTCTTTGCTATCGTTGTGCTGTCTTTCTTGTGGTTCCAAAAGTAGTAGTCAAAGTAGCCCTTCATCTTCACTGGCGATATGAATACAGAACCTATTTCTTTTGCAAAAGAAAGCGCCTCATCAACGTCTTTTGTTATTTTATGTGGCAAGTGATGCTTAGTGGAGCTTTCTATTATCTCTGAAAGTTTTTCCCTGTCGGTGCAGCATTCGCACTGCTCTTTTGTTGCTGTAGCTACCTTTACGCCAACCTTCTCAAGGGCATCTGCAAACCCTGCGCTTATCGATGGCCAGTCTGTGATTATGCTGTACTCTATGCCTTCCTTGAGAGCCCACAGCGCTGCAGCGCTAGGCGTTATTTTTTCAAATATGAAACTCTTTGTTGCTATCCTCATTGCCCCTGGGTTTGGCCTTCTTGCAAGCACAAACACCTCTGCTGTTTTTGCGCATGCCCTTGTCAATACATGAACACTTGCCCCGCCCCTGCCTGCGCACATTATCTTCATTTGCCCCCCTCCAGAATTTTTTCAATGAATCCAATAACCCTGAAAGCTAATGAGCTCCTGCATTCCTTCAATACTTCAAACTTCATTTTCTTATTCATAGACAACTGAATAGCCTGATGCATTTACTGTTACAATTACTGTGCCTCCTTTGAAGGTCTCATACAACGCTATTCCTTTTGTGTTCAGCTTATTCTCTATGCTGTACCTGCTGTTTGTTGGTTCGTATGAGGAGCCAGTGATCACTGCCTTCTCAGGCGAAACCTTAAGCAGGAAGATGTCTGTTGCGGCAGTGCCAAACCCAGTGCCGTAGTATGGCACCTCAAGGACCTTGCAACCTATTTCTTTGTCAAACTTGTTGGCAAGGTATCCCTGTGCCCCTCCAAGTATGTTTCCAGTAAGGAGTATGCACGAGCCCCTGTCCCTTATTGCCACAACAATGCCATTGTTCTCCTTCTCTTCCTCCTTGGTTGAGAACACAAAGGTGCCGTCTTCTTTCACGTTTGGGTTGTACACAGTTATTTCCATCCCATTTATGCTGTAAGCCTTGGGGTGCCTTACCTTTTCGTAGATCCTTGCCTTTGCTTTTGCATAAGCTACATTGCCTTCATCGTCCCCTATCCCATTTGTCCACATGCTTTCAATTACGAACTTATCAGCAACTGCTTTGAGCTCATCAGTCCTGCCAGCAACGCTGTTGCTAACTATAAGGAGTTCAATGTCATCTGCACCTAATGCCTTTATCTTGTCAGCTGTCCCTTCAACCCCAGCGTCAAAAAGTATGTCAACATCACCTTTCTTTATGTATACTGTTTCCCTGTGCCTGTTGTCATCTGTCTTGAAGAAGTAAACCTTCATTGTGCTTTCAGGGTTGTAAACATAGCCGACAGTGTAATTGCTGCCTTCCACTTCGCCTGAATAATTTGCCTGCCCCCCTACTGTTGAGTTCTGTTGCTCTCCAAGCGTTATTTCGAACTGGAGGTTTTTCTTTCCACTGCTGCTGCCTCCGCCATCACTTGGTTGCGAAGTGCAGCCAAACATCGCTGCAGCCAAAATAATTAGCAAGATGAATTGCACCCTCATGCATTAAGATGCACTATTAGGTTTAAATACTGAACGGTCAGTTGCCCATCAGGACCTGGTATGCTTTGCTTCCTTTGCTTACATAAACCCCCTTAAGCTTTGGATCAGCCATTCCAACCCAGTCAAGCACTACCCCATCCTTGCCATCTTCAAGCACAACCTCCCATTCCAGCTCTGAAAATTCCAAGCTCTTTGTGCACCACCCTTGGCCTATTTTGGCATTCCAGAGTATTGCAAGGTCTTCCTCCCCATAAACCCTTTCTCCCATTGCCATTGCCATCTTTTCATTGCTGCAGCTTCCTTTGTCAAGCTTGCATATCACCAGCCTTATCTTGTCAGCGCTATCGTTTACTAGAATGGATGTTCCCTCAAAGGCAAACTGATTTTCCCCAACCCTAACAAAGCCCTTGCCCTCTTGGAATTCGCACCCAACAGGGTTTAGCACAACCCTCTCCCTTTCCTTCCCTAGGCAGAGCTTTGAGGAATGCGTTTCATTGTTGTACTCCAAGCAGGTGGTCAGATAAGTTGAGTTCCCGAATGGAATGCTTAGTGGTCTTAGTTTTGCTTCCCCTCCTAAGCCGCTCATTGCAGGTATTGGGTCTTTCATTATTATCCTGACCCCTCCTTCCTCAAGGTCTTCCTCCCCTGCATACTCCTTTCTATTCAAGGGGTCGCTGATTGCAAAAGTGAATGAAGGCGGCTTGGGCTTTTGCCTCTCTACAGAGGTAGCTTCCACTACAAACACCAGCTCATCTTCAGTTGCCTCAAACCTGAAAACAAGCCCGCTTGTCCCAAAAAGCTCAATCTCCTTTCTGTCTTCTACCTCAATGAAGCTGCCATCCATATAAACCTCAACCCTTCTCATCCCAGTATCGCTTACAGCCCTCCTTATCCTCCATTTTGAGTCCTTGAAAATCACCCCATCAACAAGCATTATTGAATTCCCTTCTGTGCTTTTTAGCACATCAAAGCATCCTTGGGCACACACTGAAAGCAAGGAATATTCCTTGCCAAGGAACATCACATTTATGCATTCCTCTGGGTATTCAGCATAGTAAACTGCCTCTAACAATGCCCCCCTGCCCCTAATCACTGCAGGCACAAGCCTTATGCCTTGCTTTTCTTTTCCTGAGCACCCTCCTTCAAGCATGCTCAAGCTCTCCCCATCAAGCTCAACAGGGCTGAATCTGCCTTCATATGCCCTTACCACTACAACGTCCTGCTTTCCTTCTGTTGCGCTTGTATTTTGGCCAATGCTTCTATTGGCGCTATTCCCATCTTCAGGCTGTACGCATCCCAAAAAAGCCAGCGCAAGACCAAGCGCAACCAAAAGCCATCTCATTGGCATTAATTCGTGGGCATAATTTAAAAACCTTCCAAACAAAAACCATTTTAAACCAGAAGCGCAACTTTCTCCATGGCTCTCAAAGAGCTTCAAATAAGGATGCTCCTCTTGGCACTTCTGCTGCTCAGCCCTTTATGGGCAGCCCGCCTTTATGGCTCAATATCAATACCCGAGGGCTCAATGGTGCATAATGCAACCCTTCTCATAAAAGGGGAGGGATTCTCCTACCTCTATTCCCTCTACGGAAAGCAAAACTATTCACTTGAGCTTCCAGAGGGCAACTATACCATAACTGCTGAATTCGTCTCAGCTGATGGCTTGCTGCTCTATTCATTCTCCAACAAGACCTCGCTCTCACAAGACACAAAGCTTGACATCCTCTTTGTGCCCCCAAAAGAGGAGTTTCCTTATTGGCTTATCATACTTGTATTTTTCCTTATGCTTGTTGCGCTTTTCTTTTTCTACCAGCGCTACCAAGAGGAGCAGTGGAGGTATTACCAAGAGGCGCAGAGGCAGAGCCAGCTCGATGCAGAGACGCCTAAATCCCCGGAAGATGAGCCCAAAAAGGCAAAGGAGAGCAAGCCAGCAGCCAAGAAGGAAGCAAAGGCAAGGAATGCCATTAAAGAGGAAAAGAAGGAGCCAAAGGAAGAGGAGGGCAAGGCACATAAGGAAAAGATTGAAGAAATAAAGAAGGGCCCAAAGGAAGAGAAAGAGGAAAAGCCAGAGCCCATTGCATCATTTGAGGTTGAGTTTGAAGGCGAGGAAAAGCAGGAAAGGCCAAAGGAGAGCGAGCTGCCCTCTGATTCTCGTAAGCTCATCCTTGAGCTGAAGCTGCACAGAGGAAGGATGCTGAAGAAGGACCTAAAGAGAATCCTCAAGTACCCTGATTCAACCCTTGACCTTGTGCTTGCAGAGCTGGAGGATTACGGCTTCATAAAAGTAAGCAAGGAGGGAAAAGAGAAGGTTGTTGCCCTTTCAGGCATTGAAGAGGAAAATAAGCCAACACAAAGGCCAGCCCCTTCCAAGGAGCCAAAAGCCCAAAGAGCAAAAGCAGGCAAGAGCCGGGAAAGGCTGCCAGTGAAAAAGCCAGCAAAGAAAAAGCCAAGCAAAAGAAGAAAGGCAAAGCATAAAAAGTAGCGGGCTCGGAGGGATTTGAACCCCCGACCTACACCTTAGGAGAGTGCCGCGCTATCCAGGCTGCGCTACGAGCCCAAAAAAGAGCTTAATTAAGTTAGTTGATTACTCCTCTTCCTCGTCTTCCCACTCTTCCTCCTCTTCTTCAAGCTCTTCCTCCTCTTCCTCCTCGTCTTCCCAGTCTTCTTCATCTTCGTCATCCAGGTCTGCAAACATACTTATCACCTATGCTTTAAAGAATTAGAAACCATTAAATAGCTATCGCGGGCTATCCCATGCTTATAATCAAGCCTTCCCCAACCTCCCTTATCCTATCCAGGCTTATCTCTATGTTGGTCCCTGTGGTGCTCTTTATTACAATCCTCTCTTTCTTAGGGTCAATCCCAACTGCGCTCCCTATGAGCATCCCATTTTGGTCTATTACTTCTTTACCAACTATGCTCATCTTAAGGAGCGCCTCTGTCCTAAGCCCTTTCACCACGCTTATGCCTACAGCAGTAACAATGCCAACTGCTATTATGCCTATAACCAAGTCGCTGAACCCTATGTATGGCTCGCTCTCATTTGTAATCCATCTTGCAAACCAGTTTATCACGAAGTATATTGCTATTATGCCAATGGTGTACATTCCGTAGGTGGCTATCTTGTAACTCCTGTTCTTCTCAATCAGGGCATCAACAACCCCTCCTATTATGAAAAGGAAAGCCGCCCAAGGCATTATTATCATTGCCCCTAGCACGAACTCTCCTATCTCCTTTACTCTGTCATCACTATGGATTGCCTGCATTCCCATCCACAGAGATATTATGAAAAGGAGTAAGGAAGCCCCTCCTGCTATCCATCCAGGCCTCTCCACTGAGAACTTAAAGCTTTTCAAGCTGCTGCCAATAAGCTCATCTATGCCAAAGCCCTTCAGCAAAAGGTAGAAGCCAACTATTATCCCGACATACTGCCATGGCAGGTTGAGAAGCGTTATGGCTGAAACCACAAGTATAAAAAGCGCAGGGACTCCCAGCAAAAGCCTTGCGTAGTAGGGATCCTTCAGCTTCTCGAGCAGCACAAAGTAGGTTTTTTCAAGCTCTTTTGCTTGCTTCATCACGATGTTCTTCACTGCTTCTACCTTTACCACTGTGTTAATCATAGGCAGCACTTCTTCATCTCCCACCCCATCTCCCACTACTATTGCGCTCTCTGGCTTGAAATCATAAACAATCATGTCAAGCTGCTTCTTTATCAGCTGGTTGGCAGAGTATCCCAAGTTTTTGTGGCCTGTGAGCACTGCAATCTCAACTTCCCTACCTCCCTTCTTCAATTCAGAGTATATCTGCACTGCTGCGAACATGGCGTTTGCATCAGGCTCCTCAGGGTCTGCGATTGCCATCTTAATTGCTGCTGCCTTTACATTCTCAAGCCCAACCACAGGCCCCCTTACCTTTGCCTTTTCAAACAAGTCATTGTCTATGTCTATGCAAAGGACAAGGGTTCTCATTGCTATCACTTTCTACAAAAATGCTTTTAAAGGTTGAAGGTATTAAACTTAGCGGTGATTTTATGAAAACAGCATTAGATGTTGAGCCAAACATTATCATCAAAAAGGTTGCAGAAAGCCTTAAAGGCGTAATCAGCAAGCCTGCTTACATAGATTTCGTAAAGAGCGGCGCGCATGCTGAGAGGCCGCCTGAGCAAGAGGACTTTTGGTATATAAGATGCGCCTCAATACTTAGGCATGCATATGCCAACCCGGTTGTGGGGGTCAATAGGCTAAGGAGGCATTATGGGGGCAGGAAGAACAGGGGCTTGCTCCCTGAAAAGCACAGGCCAGCAGGGGGGAAGATCATAAGGGATGCACTAAGGGCACTTGAGGCAGCAGGATTCCTTGAGAGGGCTGAGCATGGGAGGAAGCTAAGCGCAAAAGGCAGGAGCTTCCTTGACAAGGTGGCGAAAGAAGCATGAGCGAGATTGATGAATCTTTAAGAAAAGAGATGCAGCTCAAGGCATTGCTAAGGCAATGCTTGGAGAATGATGCTTATGAAAGGCTTATGAATGTGAGGCTTGCGAATGAGGAGCTTTACCTAACCTCTTCTGAAGTGGTCATAGCCAATTCAAGGAGGCTTGGCAGGAAGCTCAATGATGCAGAGATGCTTACCATTCTAAGGCGCCTGAAGGGGCCAAAGCAAAGCGGCTCCATCAATATAAGGAGAAGATGATTTTATGGCAAAAGACCTTAAGACAAAAATGAGGCTTGCAAAAGCTGCAAGAAGGACAAAAGGGCTTTCAAATTTCGTTTTAGTAAGGACAAGGAGAAGAATAAAGAGTGCAGGGAAGCGAAGACATTGGAAAGGCCCAAAGCTTAAGCTAAGGTGATGCTATGGAAGAGCGCATTTACACAATAAGCCTGAGGGAGGCATTCAGCCACAGCAGGGCAAAAAAGGCAGAAAGGGCTGTTAAAGAGATAAAGGAATACTTAAAGAAGCACACTAAGAAGGAAAAGGTGTCTATAAGCAATGCAATATCGCAGGCGGTCTATGCAAGGGGCTACAAGAAGTGCCCAAGGAAAGTCAAAGTAATAGTCAGAATAGAAGAAGATTCTGCAAAGGCCTACCTGTTCGGGGAAGAGCCCAAAAAGGAAGAGCCAAAGAAAGAGAAAAAAGAGGAGAAGCCTGAAGGCAAGGAAGAGCCCAAAAAGGAAGAGCCAAAGAAAGAGGAGCCCAAGGAAGGGGCAAAAAGCAAGGCAGAAAATAAGCAAGCAAAGAGCTCCACATGAAGCTGTCCTACTTCAGGAACGAGAATATAGGGCTCTACTTTTTCACCAATGACAGGGTTACTATTGCCCCTCCTGCACTGCCTGAAAAGGATGCAGAGGCGATAGGCAGGAGGCTTGGCACCAAGGTAGTGCGCACCGAGGTATGCGGAAGCGATTTTATAGGTATTTACTGCGCAGGCAACAACAACGGCATAATAATCCCAGAAATGGCAACAAAAGAAGAGGCAGGATCCATTGAAGGGGTTGAGGTATTCCAAATAAGGAGCAGGGCAAATGCATTTGGCAACAACATAGCTGCAAACTCTAAGGTTGCCCTAGTTGGCCCAGTATACAATTCAAAGGAGAAGGAAGCAATAAGGGATGCGCTTGATGTAGAAGTAATAGAGGTTGACTTAGCTGGCTACCCTACAGTAGGGTCTCTTATAAGGATGAACGATACCGCCTTCCTTCTGGGCTACAAGGCAGAGGAAGAGATTGATCATCTTAAGGAAATTCTTGGCATGGAGGGAAAGGCTGGCTCTGTGAACATGGGTTCGCCAATAATAAAATTAGGTTGCGTTGTAAACAACAAAGCTTATATAGCAGGATCTGCCTGCTCTGGGGTCGAGATCGGTACCATGGAAGAGGTGTTTATGCTATGATACAATACGCTGATTTCGCAAAGCTCGAGCTGGTTGTCGCGAAGGTCTTAAGCGTGGAAGATGTGGAAGGCGCTGACAGGCTCTACAAGCTTACCCTTGACATAGGCGGCTCAACTGCTACTGTTGTGGCTGGGATAAAGGGCTTCTATAAAAAAGAGGAGCTTTTAGGCAAGCAGCTTGTATTGCTAAAGAACCTTGAGCCGCGAATAGTAAAAGGAATAAAATCAGAAGGCATGATACTGGCTACTGCTGGGTCTGTAATAACCCTGGACAGGGAGCAGCGCCCAGGGGAAAGGGTGATGTGAATGAAAGTAAAAGGGTTTTTTAAAAAGCTAAAAAAGAGGTTCGAGATTGAGGTGGATGCAAAATCAAAGAAGGAGGCAATGGAAAAGGCCTATTCTTACTTCGGCTCAAAGATGGGCATGAAGAGAGGAACAGTTGAGATAACAGAGGTGGCATGAATGCAGAGCATAGAGCAGGAGTACCAAGTGCTCCTAAGCCAGAGGTCTGTTTTTGCCTCTGAGCTTGAGAACCTTGCCTCGCTTTTGGCAGTGCTTAGCGGAGCAGCTGTATCGCTTGAGGAAATGAAGAACAGCGCCTGGGTCTCGCTTGGGGCGCAAGCAGGTTTCATACTTGCAAAGGAGATAAGCGATGAGGTCCTTGTGCCAGTTGGCTTCCGCTTCTACTTGAAAATGCCAAAGGCTTCTGCCAAAGAAAAGATAGAGAAAAGGGTTAATCAAGTAAGGAAGGCAATAGCCAAGCTTAATGAAGAGGTGGAGAAGATTGAGAGGCGCATGCTTGAGATGCGCAAAGAGGCGCTGAAGGCGAGAAAAGGAGATGTTTGACCTACTCAAGAAGCATATAAGCAACTTTGTTGAAGGCGCAAAAGAGTTCATTGGTGAGAAGAAAAAAGAGGTTAGCCAGGAAGTTGCAGCAAAAGTAGCCACAATAGGGAAAGGGGTAAAGGAAATAGCCACTGGGGAGCTTGAGATAGAGGAAAAGGACTTAGAGCCCCATCTGCGCGAGCTTGAGATAAGCCTGCTCTCCTCAAATGTTGCCCAAGAAGCAGTGCAGCAGGTCATTTCAGACCTGAAGAAAGACTTGGTGGGCAGGAAGCTCAAAAAAGCAGAATTGAACTCTGTTGTAAAGGCATCCCTTCGCTCATCGTTTGAACGTCTCCTTATGAAGGAGCGCCCCCTGATAAAAGATTTCATCAAGGGCAAGCCTTCTGTAATCCTTTTCTTTGGCCCAAATGGCACTGGCAAAACAACAACAATAGCAAAGGTTGCCCTTCTCCTAAAGGAGCAAGGCTATAACCCAGTAATTGCTGCAGCAGACACATTCCGTGCTGCTGCAATAGAGCAGCTTGAGAAGCACGGAGCCAACATAGATGTCAAAGTTATAAAGAGCAAGTATGGCGCTGACCCTGCTTCTGTTGCTTACACTGCCAAGCAGTATGCAATTGCCCATTCCTGCGATGTGGTGCTTGTTGACACAGCAGGGAGGCAGGACCTTAACAGGAACCTCATGAAGGAGCTTGCGAAGATAGCTAGGGTTTCTTCCCCCGATGCTAAGTTTTACATAGGTGAAAGCATTACAGGCAATGCGATAGTTGAGCAGGTGAATGCATTCAACAAAGAGATAAAGATTGATGGTGTAATCCTGACCAAGGTCGACTTAGACCGGAAAGGCGGCAGCGTAATATCTGTTGAGAAGGCTACAGGGGTCCCGATCCTATATGTGACAAACGGCCAGGGCTACAAAGACATAGAGCCTTTTGATGGGAAAAAATACATTGACCTTTTGCTGCCATAAAATACCTCTTTGGTTGCCACTAAATTGTTTTTGGCAAAGATATTTAAACCACCCATGCAAATAGCTCCCATGAAAAAACAGCCTTCACGAGAAAGCACAAGCCAGCAAGAGAGCGTTATGCTCGCAGGGGCGCTCCTCGTTGGTGTTGTGCTTGGGATTGCAATAGGTTACGGTGTTTTTGTTCTTATGGCACCGCCACAGCAGCAAATCACCCAAACAACTGCAAACAACACAACTTCCTTCCAGATAAGCAACGCAAAGATCCAAGAGCAGCTGGGCTACTTTGAGGAATACTATGCACTAATGGGCCAGAAAATAAAGTTCACCCTTGTCTCAGCAAAGCTTAACCAAGAGGGTTTGATAGAGGCTTCTGTAAAGGAGGCAACAACAGGGCAAGAAATAACATTCTACTTTACCCAGAAATACAACTTTGTGCCCCAAGGGCCTGTAAACCTAAAGGAAGTGCTTGACCAGATAAAGCAGCAGTTTGTCATACCAACAGCAGAAAAGCCAGTGGTTAAGCTCTTCATAATGAGCTACTGCCCGTACGGCAACATAGCTGAGAATGCCATAAAGGACGTGATTCTCCTCTTAGACAACAAGATTGATTTTGAGCCAGTTTATATAATTTCAGGGAGCAACGGCAACTACCAATCCCTGCATGGGGTAAACGAGCTGAACCAAGACATAAGGGAGAAGCTAATCTACAAAGAGTATGGCTCAAAGGTTTGGATGGAATACGTATATGCTGTGAATGCCCAATGCTCTCTAGACACAATTGAGACCTGCTGGAAAGAAGTAGCTGATTCAATGGGTATTGATTCTTCAAAGATACAGCAGAGGTACGATTCTGAGTTCAATGCAATTGCTGATGAAGAAGTGCAGAAGACCATTAGCTACCAAGTAACTGGCTCCCCAACGCTGCTAATAAACGGGAAGCCGTACAATGGGCAAAGGTCTGCAAGTGCATACTTGGAAGGGATATGCTCTGGCTTCAATAACCCGCCTTCAGAGTGCAGCGCAGAGCTTAGCGGGGCAACATCAGCACCTTCAGGCAGCTGCGGCTGAGCCAAAGCCTAACCTTTTAAACTATTTTCCCCTTTTTCTTGCATGCACTTGGCTTTTATACCAGATGGCAATAGAAGGTGGGCTGCAAGCAAGGGCCTCAAGCTTGCAGAGGCATATGAGGTTGGCATAAAAAAAGTCAAGGATGTTGCAGAGTGGTCGCTAAAGCACGGCGCAGACCAGGTTAGCTTCTGGGGGTTCTCAACAGACAACTTCAACCGCTCAGAGTCAGAAAAGGCGCAGTTGTTTGCCCTTTTCAGGCGCTTCCTGATGCAGGTTGTTGAGGAGCTTTCAGAGACAGATAAGGTATCAATCCTATTCACTGGGGACATTGACAGGTTCCCAAAGGACATTGCAGACATGATGCGGGATGTTATGAGCCGCACAAAAGGCAGGTCAAAAATAATAAACATATACGCTGCTTATGGGGGGCGCGAAGAGATAGCGCAAGCAGCTGCAAACCTCTCAAAGCAGGGAAAGGAGATAACCGTTGAATCAATCTCAAAAGAGATAAGCCCCATGCTTTCTGACATAGACATCATAGTGCGCACTTCTGGGGAGAAAAGGTTCAGCAACTTTGCCCTCTGGAAGGGGGCATACGCTGAATTCGTGTTCCTTGACAAGTACTGGCCTGAGCTGACAGAGCAGGACATAGAAAAGATATTTGCTGACTTCAAAAGCAGGGAAAGGAGGTTTGGAAAGTGAAGGCACTTGGCAAGCTGATGAACTTGACAAAGGGTTCGCTTATTGCAAAGGAATGCTTCTTGGTTGAAACAAATTTTGAGAGGGCAAGGGGTCTTATGTTCAGCCAAAAGAAATGCTTGGTTTTCAAATGCGATGGCTTCCTTCCAGTCCATTCGTTCTTTGTGTTCTTCCCAATAACTTTGCTCTACATAAAAAAAAGGAGGGTTGTGGAGAAGCACCTCCTAATGCCTTTTACAGCGCATTACAAGAATAGCCACCCCGCAGAATACATGATTGAAGTGCCTGGGGAATGCAACGCAAAAAAGGGCGATAGGGTTGCTTGGGTGGAAGATAGTTGAGCAAGGGGCTTATAGGATCCCGCTAAAGGCCTTAAGCAGTGATGAAGAGGGCCTTCTCTCAACATTCCTTTCAAATGTTTCGCTCCAAGAATCAGAGCTTTCTTCAATAAAGGCAGAGCTTGACTCATTTGCCCATTCTCAGGGAATATACCTTGACCATGGCCAGCTTGGCTACCTTTCAGAATACCTTTTCCACCATGTATTCGGCTTTGCCTTCCTAGATTTCCTGCTAAAGGACGATTCAATAGAGGAGATAAGCATACCTCAGGTAGGCAAGAACGCATATGTTTTCATAAGGAAGAAGGGATGGCAGAAGGTCAACGCAATGTTTACAACAGAAGAGGCAGTTATGGAAACAGCCAACAAGATGGCGAAGTCATGCGGAAGGCGCATAACCTACAAGAGCCCTCGGCTTGATGCAGTGCTGCCAGATGGCTCGCGCCTGCATGCCTCCTTATTCCCAATCTCAGGGGGTGAGCTGACAATAAGGAAGTTCAGGCAAAGCCCGTTCTCCCCCCACGAGCTTTTCTCCTCTTCTACCTATCCTCTTGAAGCGCTTTCATTCCTTTCCTTCGTATTCCAGTCAGACCTTTCAATACTCATTGCAGGCAACACAGCAAGCGGTAAAACGACTTCTTTAAACTCCTTCTTCTCATATGTGCCCCTGAATGAACGGGTTGTTATTACTGAGCAAACCCCAGAGATAAACATACCCCATGAGCACGTAGTCCGCCTTGTTGCAAGCCCTGAATCAGGGGTGGGAATGAGCGACATAATATACGACACTTTCAGGATGAGGCCTGACCGCCTTATAGTAGGGGAAGCAAGGAGCGCCCAAGAAGTCAATGCCTTGTTTGATTCCCTGCTCGCAGGTCAGGCGAGGGGTTGCTATGCAACATTCCACGCAAACAGCTCATCAGAGGCTCTCAAGCGCCTCTCCCTCTTGGGAATCTCGGAGCTTGACCTTAAGGCAATAGATTTGGTTGTTGTGCAGAAAAGGATGCTCCGCTATGACCCAAAAGAGCGGAAGAATGCCGAGCTAAGGAGGATGCTTGAGATTTTTGATGTCAAGGAAGGCAAGCAGGTGTTTATGTTCAACGGAAAAGGATGGAAAGAGAGAAGCACCCTTTCTCTCAGCCGAATCTCCTCCTCGCTTGGGATAACAGCAAAGGAGCTTTCAGCCCAAAGAAAGGCAAGGGAATCTTTCATAAGGAAGCAAAGGGATTTCAGCAGCTTCGTAAGCGCCTTCCAGAAGGAATTCTATGGACTATAAGGCCCCTCTCTCGTTTTTGGTTTCCATAGCAATACTCTCCCTTCTGCTCCCGCTCTCGCTCTCTTTCCTTTTCTCATCCATAATAGCCCTCATCGTGCACCAATACCCTCGGATGAAGGCAAGGGAGAAAGAGGCATTAATAGAGGCAGAGCTTCCTTATTTCTTAAGGCAGCTTGGCACATTCCTTTCGCTCGGAATCACATTCGAGAGGGCTTTGTCCAAAAGCCTCACCCCTTCGCTTGCAGAAGCCCTTAAAGGGGTAGAGCAGGCAAAAAACCTCCCTCTTTTCCTTTCAGCAAAATCATCTTCTTTTGAATCGCTCCAGATAAGGAGGGCTCTTGCGCAGGTGGTTAATGCTTACCTCCATGGCTCAGGCAAGGAGCTAATTTCGCTTGGCAACGAGATGGCGGGCTACATGCTCTTCTCCCTAAAGGAGAGCAGCTCAAGGATAACAACAATAGGGCTCATCTATGTTGTTGCCCTTTCTGTTGTACCAACATTCCTTATCATCCTCTCATCTGTTTCTGGCTACCTTGAGTTCTCAATAAGCCCTGAGCTCCTTTGGGTCCTTCTAATGCTTGCTGTGCCTTGCCTTGCGTTTGCAATCCTTATGCTTGCAATAGCCTCTTCCCCACCCCATCCATTCTCCCCAAAACAAGTGAATTACTACCCCCTCCTGCTTGCTCCTGTTGCGGTTGCCTTTCCTTCATTCTCCCTGCTGTGGGCAGCGATGGGGGCGTTCTACTTTTTATATGCCTTCCTGTCAGCCCAAAAAGCAGAGGATTATTCTGACCTTTCATCTGCCCTGCTTTCTGCTTCTGCGCTCAAGGGAAGGCCTGCTCAGGAAATACTAAATGCACTTAGCACCTCAAAGTTTTTTTCAGGCATAAAAGCCCACTCCTCAAAAGACATTGGGCGGGCAATAAGGGAATTCATAAGGGGCAAGGAGGAGGTTGTTGTGCGGGTGGGTGAGCTTCTTGAGGGCGCCTACACTGCTGGCTCTGACATGGCAGATGCCTGCGGCCACTCTGCATCTGACATACTCCGCTACCTTGAATACAGGAGGGAGCTCATCTCCTCCCTTGGCATGCAGAAGTACACCATCCTTCTTGGCGCCCTGCTTATCCCTCTTATTTTATACATGGCCAATTCACTTTCCTTAAACCTCGGCTCTTATTTGGGCGAGCAGTGGGGGCCAAAGGAAGAGCTTATAGGAGCTTACTTGGTTATCTACTCCTCCTTGAGCTCATTCTACATCCCTTCTGTTTCAATGGAAAAAAAGGAAGCAGCAGCCCTTTCAGCATTCCTTTTCATAGCCCCTGCTCTTTCATTCTTTCTCCTAAGCCTTTTAAAGCCATTCTGAGCTTTATGCTTATGTTTGATGCTTGGGACATAGCATACGGGCTTTTCATACTCGCAATACCTTTACTTAAAAAGAAGCCCATAAAAGAGGTGGCTATTGTAGCCATTCTTTCCTTAATAACCTTGCTTTCCCTAAAGCTCTACTTTGCAGTCCCACGGCCCTGCTCAGGCCAGGAATGGTGCCCTGCATCTTATTCATTCCCAAGCGGGCATACCTTATTTTCATTCTCTTTCTCATCATATTATGTGGGCTCTGATATATTCCTGATGCTATATGTAATCTCAGTCCTTACAGGCATGGAGCGCGTCATAAGCGGGGTGCACACGCCTGCTGATGTAGTGTTCTCGCTTGGGCTTTCAATAATTGTATCTACGCTTGCGAGGTGGATAAATGATAGGGCTTAATGAGAGGAAGGCAATCCATGTTGCAGCAGGAGCAGGCCTTATGTTCCTTACTTACGTGGCCCAGCCCTACCTTCTCCCTATCCTTTTCGTCCTATTCATAGTGTTCCTTTTGGTTATGCACGAGTCAAAGGAAGGGGTTATGAAATTCCTTCTTCCAGGCCTTGCAGCCCCAACTGTAAACTATGTTGCAGGCCTTTGCATAGCCCTTCCCCTCCTTGAAATGAATGAGTTTAGGGCTGTGCTGGTTGCTCTTGCCCTTAGCGACAGCTTCGCTGCGCTTTTTGGGAAGCACCACCCAATCAAGCGGATGAGCAACGGAAAATCGCTTGGAGGGGCTTTTGCATTCTTTGCTACCTGTCTCCTTACTTTTCTCTTCCTTCCATTTCCAACCTTCCTTATTTTTGCGCTTGCGCTCTCCTTGATAGAGCTGCTTACACCACTCGATGACAACCTAACAATCCCTGTTTCAGGGGCTATACTTCTTTACTTCCTTTAGCCTGCCTTTGACCACTTCTTTCCCCCCAAAGCTGCCGCCGCATTGATAAACAACTTCCTTTGCCCTAATTATCCCTTTTTCGCCAAAAGCCCCGAATTTCCCTTGCTTACCTATGAGCAAAGCCCCTTTTACCCCTTCCTTCCTCATCCTTTCAAGCAGGCGGTCTATAATTGAGTCCTCAACTATCTCCTCTACATAGTCCTTTCCCCTTGCCTTTTCCATTTCCTTTTCCACAATCGCCTCTTCAAGGCGCTCAACCTCCTTGCGGAGCTCCTTCCACTCATTAAAGAACCTTTCTGAGGTTTTTGGCAAGTCCTCCTTTGCTACCCTAAATACGCTAGCTGACTTTGAAAGATACTCCTCCTGCTCGTGCACATACTCAAGGGCTGCTTCCCCTACCTTGTAAACAATCCTTTCTACCCCGTCCTGAACCCCCTCCCTCCTCACTATCTTAAATAAGCCAAATTCCCCTATGTTGTCATGCATCTGGTGGGTTCCGCCGCATGCCTCAACATCAACCCCTTCAATGATCACTATGCGGAGCTCCTTGCCAGGCACAGCCCCTCCTTGGTATATCCCAAACCCATACTTTTGCTCCGCTATGTTCCTTGGGATTATCTCAATGCTTATCTTCCTTTCCTCCCTTATCCACTTGTTTATCATCCTTTCCATTTCCTTGAGCTCATTGTCTTCTATTCTCTTATAGTGGGTGATGTCAAGATGGGCTATATTCTCTGATTTCTTTGCGCCTGCCTGGTAGCAGTGCCTTCCCAACACAGCCCTTGCTGCTGCGTTTATGAGGTGAGCTGCAGTGTGGTGCTTTGCAATCCTCTTTCTCCTCTCTATGTCAACGCTGCACCTAACCTTCATTCCTTCCCTAAACTTTGAAGCATCCCTTACCTTATGGAATATAACTCCGTCCTTCCTGAAGACCTCAACAACCTCTTCTTCATTAATTTTTCCCTTGTCGCACGCCTGGCCCCCGCCTTCAGGGTAGAAAGCGCTCCTGTCAAGCACAATGTAGTTTCCATCAACCCTAAGCACAATGGCTTCGAAATCCCCTTCTTTGCCATAGTAGAGAGGCTCTGTTTTCTCTACCCCTTCTGTCTTTAGGTCAAAGCCTCTTTCTGCTATATCCTCCTTTTCGCTTATGAGCGAATAGAAATTCTCAGGCACCTTTATCTCCAGCCCTTTCTTTGCTGCTTCCTCTGCAACATATTCAGGCGGTATCCCATTGCTCTTGTAGAGCTCTACAAGCTTTTCAGTAGTTATGCTGCCCTTGGCTATCTCCTTCTCAACCTTTCTCCCTGCCTTTTCTATTGTTTCCCTATACTTCCTTTTCTCCTCCTCAATTACCTTCCCTGTGCTTTCAACCCCTTCCTGCAGGTATGGGAACATTTCTTCCAAGAAATCAGCATGGAGCTCGCAAAGCTTTGCATAGTCCCATTCCCAGCCAAACTTCTGCTCAAACCCGAATGCCCTCCTCAATATCATGCGCAGGTTATAGCCGCCTCCTGAATTGCCTGGAAGCATGCCGTCTGTTGTTGTGAAGAGCACCGTTAGCACATGGTCTGCAGTTGCGTAAATCGCCTGAAGCATCCTTAGCTCATTCTCATCAACCCCAATCTCCTCAACTACTTTCCTTTCAAGCTCTTTTGCGCCTTTTGTTTCTTCCATGTTTATCCTTCCCAAGCGCATGGCATATTCTCCCATTCTCTTTTCATCCACATCTACACCTGCCTGAGCCTTCATATATTCAACTGCCTTGGCCATAACGATCTCATAAGAGGTTGGGGTTCCATGAGTTATCCAGCTGAGCCTTGCCAGCCCTGCGCCCATGTCTATAACTTTTGTGTTGAGCTCCTTTCCGCTATCTTCGTACTGCATGAAAACGCAGTTCCCCAGCTCAAGCCCATCCTTAAAGTATTCAAGAGAAGGCCCGTAGTTGCCACCTCCTGCCCAAACATCCTCAACAAATGTAATGTCCTCCTGCCTTATTCCTAAGGCTCCAAGGTAGCCTATGTCGTGCTCTATTGCTTCTTCCTTCCAGTAGAAAACCCCTGTCTTTTCAGTGTTAAAGGCCAGCTGGCCCACCATAACAAAGTTGGTATAATGCCTTCCTGTAACCCCAACATTGTCCACATCAGGGAATCTTATGCACGGCTGGGGGATTATAACAGGGTTTGCTATTGGCTCAAGCTCGCCCCTAACTGTGTAGGGCTGGAAGTCGTTTATGCTTGCTATTGTGAAGTAAAGGTCATCCCTCCACCTTGCCACTGTTGGGAAGGGCTTGACATAGCCATGCCCTGTTTTTAAAAAATAGTCCTTTATGACATTCCAAGTTTCAATATAGCCAAGCTTTTTGCCAACCTTGCCTATGAAAGAGTAGCCAACGCATTCAGAGTCCCCACAGTACTCTCTTTCTTCTATGCTCCAGAAGCTCTTCCCGCAGCCTTTGCACTTCTGCCTGCTGAACCCCCTTTCCCTTAGCACACGAAGCTCATAGTGCTTCTTCCATTCATTGCTGAACTCCCTACGGAGCTTTTCCTTGTCCATGTGCTTCTATTCACGCTTTTCCTTGCTGGCTTTTTAATTCTTTTCTAAATTCATTAAGCTGGTTAAAAGCCAGTTGTTGTTGCCACGGATCCCCGAAATTGATGAGAAGAATAAGATTGAAAAGCACTGTTGGGTCTTTCTTCTTTATTGCCTCCTGGACCTTTTCCTTTATAATTTTTTCATCATTAGTAGTAATGCCAAGCATGGAGGCAGCAACGCTTACCCTTGAATTTACAACTTCCTTGTACTCGGCAAGCTCTTTGCTGTCTATGAAGTATGACCTCTCCTTAAGCATATTCACTGCTGAAAGATAGCCTACTGCTTTCCTTCCTTCGTCAGTAGTCGGATCCATCTCTGCAATCTGGTGCATATCTTTGGCGGTTTTTCCAATTACCTTGGGATCCCCATCTATTACATGCGACATTGCTAATGCGTAGCCTACAATCTCAGGTGGTGCATTGCTTTTAGCAAGCTTTTCAGCAATAGCCTTTGCCTTGTGCCTCTGGCCGTTTGCCATTGCCTTATGTAAGCTATCAATTTTTTTGTAAAGGCTCTTGATTCCATCCTGAGTCATTCTGCCATTTTCATCAACTTCAAACTTATATCCTTTCCTTGGGTAGAACACCGTATACCATAATTCTGAAAGTTGATAGGTTGCGCTCTTCATTGAATTGTACACTGTCCTTGCGAGGTGAATAGGGAGCTTTAATATGAATTCATCGGCAAATGACTTCACATAGTCCCCATTACTTAAAATTTCTCCTTTGCTCTTTTTCTCTGCTATTCTTTCCTTGTAGGTGCCATATGCGTCAAGCATTGCCATAACCCCTACTATAATCGGATCTGCAAAGCTTGCGCCTTGCTTTCCAATAGAAGCAAAACCGAGCCCAAGGGAAGCCCCTCCGCTGCCCCAATAAATAGGCCCGAGTGAAAGAGCAGGATTCTTTGAAATACTAAGCCCATAAATATCCCTCCTAAACTCAATTGCACTGTTCTTTGTTATTGCAAGACCTGCATAGGTACTACCGCTCTTCTCTGTTTGGCCTGATATCGAGGCGCTAAGAGAATGCTGTAGTTCTCCTTTGTCATTCACAACTGTTTGCACTCCTACGCCTCCATAAACAGTTTTAGTAGGCGTTAACCTTAAAATTTTCTTTGCAGCTCTTGAAAATCTAGCCCCTGCATAAAGGTGCTTTTCAGCTCCAGGTCTGTAAAACAGCTGCTCAAGCGCATTATTCATGAATTTCTTGGAGCTCATACTATCCCCGGGCTCAAGCACATATCCTTTTTCGGTTTGGGTTATCTTGTCGCCAATCATCTCAGGCCGGAGAACCCCTGTTTCAATCAGCACATGAATGCAGATATTCATTGCTCCCTTCCCTGCCTCACCGTTGAAATAGAGCTTTCTTCCATTCTCTATCCTTGTTGCTGCTTCTTCAAGTATTTTTATAACTTCTGATATTCTTCCGCCTGTGCTACTGTCTGTGATGGCAATTAACTCTGCGAGGCTTATTTTACTCCTATTCTTGAATGCTTTCTCAACTTCTTCCTGCACCTTGTCCAAATTAGTGTAGCCAACCCTGTCTGCGAAAAGCCTTGTTGATTCAATAGCTTGCTCCTTTGTAAGCATTATTTTGCTTGCATTTGTCCTGCCTTCAACAACCTTATCAAGATTTTGGATCTGTTTTTCTACCATCTAATCACCTCAAAATATCCAATACCAGTAGCCTCCAATCCCTATTGCCCAGCTTTGCCCTACCTTTTCGAACTTTATGTCAAGCACTCCACTGCTGTCAGAGCCTTTTTTCATATCAACTGCCACCCCCATCACGAGCTCCTTTATAGGCCCTCCTTCGAAATTCGTCTTGCCCCCTCCAAGATAAAACCTTATGTCAGTAAGCGCAAGCTTTCCTTCATTATTTACCCGCAAGCTGTATATGCCTCCATGGAAGGTTAGGAGCTCGTCAGTTACATCCTTTGCCTGCGCATTGGCGTCAATGAGGACCATGCCCTGTTTTGTGAACCCAACATACCATTTGAGCCCATTCTTTGTCCTTACCTCAATCCCTACCTCACCAAGAGTTATTTTTGCGTCCTTGAAATATTCTGCTATCTTTTCAGGGGTTATGCTCTGGGCCATATTTCCCTCCGTATAGCCCATCACCAGCGTGATATTTCCGCTCTTTATCCCAGCGTAGAGGCTATCCGTGCTAATTACGCCTTCAGAGCCGCTTTCCTTTATCTTTTTCACTACCACCCCTAGAACTGCGCTTGAGATAGGCACAACAACCTGCGCCTCTTGCACCTCAGTCATTTTTTCTGCTTGTGTGTACTCAAAAAGCCCCATTGATGCCGCAACACCTCCATCTATCTTTATGAAAGCGTTTACCCCATAATTCCCCTCTTTCCCGTAAAGGGCTGCAAGCTCAAGCTTTCCAAGCCCCTTCTTGTTCACAGCATAAAGAGCGCCGTAGTAGGTTTGCGATAAAGCAAAGAGCGACAATGCTGATCTGCCTCTCTTCAAGTACCTTTCAATATTGCTCTTTATTCTGCCAAGCTCTGCGTGAAGCTTTCCCTTGTCTCCTTCTGTAGAATTTATTTCATCCAGCTTTTCCTGGTATCTTTTCAGTTCTTCTCTTATATTCACGTTTATGTATGCCAGCTCAAGAAGGGCAAAGCTGAACTCCTGCGCATAATTGTAGTAACTCAACTGGACAGTCTGCTTTGTATTGTTGCCTTTTCCATATGTTCCCTGGAGTATGATGCTGTCCATTCCAAGCAGCGTTTCTTTTGCAAATGTGCCAAGTATAAGACCGTCCCATTCCTCCTCACTAAGATGACCTCCAAAAGTCCCACCCACCCCTGTTCCTTTTCCTGAATATCTCCTAAGGTTGAATATGCTTGCATCAACGGAAATATTGCCTTCTTTCATTCCATAGCTAGCAACATAGTAGTTGTTCTCTTCCTTGCTTTCCCCTGCGATTCCAAGCCACATGAAATCCTTTTTCCTGTCTCTGCCTACGAAATAGCCAGCCATCAACCCATAGTCTAGGCTTTTTTCCCCTCCTTTTATTACAGGTGGCCCGTATACTTCAACATAGCCGTATTTGTTTCCTTCGCTCATGAGCAACCCAACAGCGCTTGCGTTGTCTGCAGCAGCAGCGAATGCAGCAAAGTTGTTTGTGCTCATGCTCAAAAGGCCGCCAACTAATCTATCTTCGCTTGCCATTATTTTCATTTCAGCAGAGTTTCCTGACATCGCTATAAGCAATCTGTCAAGGCCCTCTTTAGGTGCGTCGAAATGCACCCTATACCAATAGCCAGTTTCAGTGTCATGGAAGTAGCCTCTTACACTGTATCCTTTCTCTGTTTTATCAAAGAAAAGCAGTGTGTTTCCCTTAAGCAGGCCTTCTTTGACCATTAGGTCAAGCGCTGTGTGGAGCTCTTCCTCCTCTTCACCTACAACCGCACTTACTCTGCCGTCAAATGTCCAGTTCTCCCCATTGGATATGTCATTAAGGATAGAGTCCAGCCTATATCTATGGAAGTCAGTGGTTATAGTAGTATCTAACCTCCCTATCCCTATAAAGCTCGCTGTTATTGTTCCATACCCTACGTCTCTTTCACCCCTATCATAATACCTTCCACTCAATACCCCCGTCGTTTCAAGAAACTTCGTTTTATCAAAAAATTTTGGGCGCTCCATCTCTACTATAAATTTGCTTAGCGAAGAAGAGAGAATCTTGAAAGGAAGGACAGGAACATACCTTTTTGTGCTGAGTATGCTCCTTGTTTCAGCGTCGAAAGGCATTCCGAAATTCGGCCTTTCATAAGGCCCTCGCAGTTCTTCCACTGCTTGTTCCCCTCTTGTGAGCATAGGGAACAATGCATTTGCTCCAGGATAGAGCGAAAATGCGGAGGGATAGCCTCGTTGGGAAATATAGAAGTTCCTTACCCACTGCTCAGTAGGACCTAGCAGGCGCATACTTTCATCTCTTATTTGGGCATTAGACCCATACCCATATATGGTGCTTGCTGCTGTGCTTAACCCCCTGTCTTGATACATTTCATTAATTAGAATTTTCATCATTTCCTGCAGGGAGAACGAAACTACCTCTTTCTTTCTTTCAAAATGCTCCACAACCTTGCTCTCAGCTTCCCAAGTGTAGTAGCTTATTATTTTTGACTCAGCCACCGTCACAGCATTAAGCACGTCTATGAAAACCCCCAAGTCCTCAATCTGGCCTAAAAGGTGGGGGTAAAAAGAGTTTATTAGTTCCAGCTTTGTTGAATCAAGCTTTACTGCCCCGAAGTGTTCGGCGAACAGCCTTAACCACTCAACTTCATCCATCTTTGAGTCCAGAACATATTCATAACCTTTCTTTTCCTCATTCCATTTGCCCATAACTCCTACATAATTGCTTTCCCTTATAACTGGCACAAGATTGCTGTAGAACGAGTACTGTTGGAGCAGGTCAAGGTTTTTCAGGAGCGAAACATGCTCTAGCTGCTTCTCCTTGTTTTCCTTGGTGAATGTGCCATACTGTGCTGCAAACCCCCCCCTCCACCCTTGGAACCCTTTATCATTTTCTATCTTTTGCAATGCTTTCAGCAATACTTCATAGGCGTCTTTGCCATCCACTCCGAACCATTTCTTTAGGCTTTCTTTTGGCCCATATTTTTTCTCAATAAGGTAGTTCACTCCCTCCCTTCCGTTCTTTTTTTCTATTTCTTTTAGAAGCTGTCTTAAATTAGCTACTGACTGGGCTGCATCAAAAGTTGAGGCATCTGCAGCCATTGCACTACTAAGGTTAGCATATCCTTCATTAAGCTGCATTACCTTTTGCACAACATCCTCTTCTTCCCCTATAACCTTTGCTAATTTCTCCCTGTTCCTTCTTACAAAATCCTTAAGCCGTGCTGCTCCTTCAAGCTGAGAGGGCCATTTTCCTTCTTTGATGGCCTCAATCAGCAACTTATTTACATATTTCTTTACCTGTGGATCCTTGCTCATTTCACTGTAGAGCTTTTCTGCAACTAGTCTTCCTTGTGTATCGACATCCCCCACCCTTCCCAAGAGTGCTAGAGATTGGATGAAATATTTTAGCACCATGCTTTTCTGGCTTTCTGTAAGCTCTTTTGGGTTGAAATATTGTGTTTCCAATTCACTAGGCTCTTCTTTCTTCTTATCTTCCTTTTTCGTTTTGTCTTCTTTCTCTCTCCTTTCTTCAGGTTTAGGTTCTACCTTTTTAGGGACTTCTTCCCCCTTTTTCACTTTCTCCTCTCCTTTTGGTTGTGGTTCCTTCCCTGCCTTCCTCCTACCATAAACGATCTCCTCCATCTTCTCAACGATATGCTCTACGAGCTGTTTTTTAGTAAAATTTGGATTGTTTAGGTTTTTTATAAGGAATTCATCAATAAACTTATCTATCTTTTCCATCTTCCTTCTGCTTAGATTAAGGTATTCATTCCTTGGGTTTCTTCTGTTATATTTATCTATTGCCTCTAATCTGATTTCTATCATTTTTTTCCAATCATTGTTTGATATTTTTTCTTGAGCAGACACTGGCATCTATCCACCTATAAAAATAAGGGCTGGGCATATATTTAAACCTAATCTTTCTTTCCCTATTATGGAAAAGCAGGAGAAACTAATTACAGAGCTTATGGCCGCCGAGAGAAAATATCTCGAGCTCCACTTCATTACCCTCTATAAGCTCACAACAGGAGTAGAAGCAGAGCAAGAGCTGCAGGAAAAGGCAGAGCTTGAGAGAAGGATAGCAGAGCTCCATTCAAAGCTTTCAGGCTTAAAGCTCTTCTTCCCATTCCAAAACAACATAGAGGCGCTTACTGCAAGGATTTCTGCCCATACAGAGCAGGAGGTTGTAAAGGCGCTGAGGGAGAAGAGCGGGGAGCTCTACGAGCTGATAAAAAGCAGAGGTGTTTTGATAAGGCAGAACTTTGACAGGCAGGAAGATATTGCCCGTTTGATCTGCTTTGTCAATAGGCTTGGTGGTTCAGAGGAGATAATAAAGATGGTGAAGGAAGGAAAGTGGGACAGGGAGATGCAGGTAAAGGATGCTGCTGAGCTTGCCAAGCACCTTAACAGGGCAGGCATAACCTGCAAGGCTCAAGGGGATAAGGTAGTGCCTGGGGAGATGGAAGAGAAGGAGCGCCTTATCCAAGTTGATGAAAGGAAAATTTGGCTTCCAGCGCAGAAGGCAGAAGAGCTTGAGAGGCTCCTAAAGGAACTCAACGAGGTAAACCTCAAGATACAGCTGAAGAACGCAGAGAGGCAGATAAAGGTGTTCAGCGAGCAGGAGGAGAAAGATTTCACTGAGCTCCAGATTAAGTATTTAGAGCTGATAAAGAAAAAGAAGGAGATTATAGGTTAGAGTTACTCAAAATCTTCCTTCTCTGACTCAGGAGCCTTTGATGTTGTGCTTCCCTTTGCACTTATTATATCATCAATCCTAAGCATGAGCCTTGCTGTCTCTGTTGCGCTTGCAATTGCCTGCCTCTTGACTTTAGTTGGTTCAAAAATGCCTTTCTTCTTCAGGTCTCCTACTTCCCCTGCCATAACGTCGACGCCATATATATGGCCCTTCTGGTGCATGTTCCTTAGCTTCACGATTGTTTCAATTGCATCCATGCCAGCATTCTCTGCAAGCGCCTTCGGCACTGCTTCCAATGCATCTGCAAATGCCTGTATTGCAAGCTGCTCCCTCCCTCCTATCTGCTTTGCATATTCGTTGATCTTGTTGCTTAGTGCCATCTCTGCTGCGCCTCCGCCTATAACATAAGAGCCCTCTTCAATTGTTGAGATCACAGCTCCCCTTGCATCTACAATAGCCCTCTCAACCTCGCTAACAACATGCTCTGTGCCTCCTCTTACGAATATTGTAACGCTCTTTGGGTTCTTGCAGTTTTCTACAAAAACCATAGCTTCCCCGCTTATTTTCCTTTCTTCAACAAGGCCTGCATATCCCAAATCACTTTCTTTTAAGTCATCCAAGCTTGTGACTATCTTCGCCCCTGTTGCCCTTGCAAGCTTCTCCATGTCGCTTTTCTTCACCCTCCTAACTGCAAGGATTTTCTCCTTTGCTAGGAAGTGCTGTGCTGTGTCATCAATGCCTTTCTGCACAAAGACCGCAGTAGCCCCGCTCTTCTTTATCTTCTCAACCATGTCTCTAAGCATCTTCTCTTCCTGCTTTAGGAAGCTCTCAAGCTGCTCTGGCCCTGTGATCTCTATCTTTGCGTCAGTCTCTGTTTTCTCAATCTCAAGGGCTGAATCAATAAGTGCTATCTTGGCATCCTTGACTAGCTTAGGCATCCCAGGATGGACCACTTCTTTGTCAATAACAACCCCTTTCACAAGCTTGGTGTCCATTATCTCCCCGCCTGCCTTTTTCTCTATCTTTATAAGCTCAGAGTCAATGCTTTTCTTGCCATCCTTGTTTTCTACCACTTGGAGCACTGATTCAACGACATAGCCAGCAAGCACCTCTTTTTCTGCAGGGCTGCCTATTCCTTTTGATCCCATTGCAACAAGCGCTATCTTTGAAAGCACATCCTTGCCGTCTGCGCCCGTTGAAATCTCCTTAAGGAATTCCTCTGCCTTTGCAGAAGCGAGCTCGTAGCCCTTTATTATAGTTGTTGGGTGTATTCCTTGCTCTAGCAAGTCCCCTGCCCTCTTAAGCAGATTACCTGCTATTACCACAGAGGTAGTGGTGCCATCTCCTACCTCCTTGTCCTGCGTCTTTGCTATCTCTACCATAAGCTTTGCAGCAGGGTGGTCTACATTCATCTCCTCAAGTATCGTTGCTCCATCATTTGTTATCACTATGTCCCCCATGTCTGTCACAAGCATCTTGTCCATGCCTTTTGGCCCAAGAGTTGTCTTTATTATGTTCGCTATCGCATAGCCAATGGCTATGTTTATCCTCATTGCATCCCTGCCTATGACCCTTTGGGAGCCTTCAGGCAATACCATTACCTGCTCTCCAGTTACCTGTTTAGCCATATTCCTCACCTCACAAAATATACACTAATTTTGCTCAGAGTATTTCTTAAATCTTTAATTTTAGCAAATCTTTATAAATTTTTGCATTAAACTCCTTACTTGTTTTGTTTTTCTCTCATCTTTTCTTCTTCAGCGGCTATTTTCCTCTGTTTCATTAGCAAGTCTATTTCGTAAGGATAAAAAACCTTAGAGATGCCCGACGTCATGAACGTTATAGCGTCTTCAAGAGGACATTTTGGGTCTTTTATACATGCCTTGGCCAACTCAATAAGCATAAGTTCTTCTGATTCTGTGAGTTGTCCTCTATATTTTTCATTTATCTCTTTTATATTGTAAGAAAAAATAACATAGTCTCCTTGTTCTAGCATCCTTTTAAGCTTTTTCCTAAATTCCTCCAATTGATTATTTATTTCCTGAAAACCTATATCAGTATTTGCTCCTGCGAGCATTAGATCAACGATCTTTTCAACTGGGCAACCAACCACAATGCAATTATGAAGTTCTTGCCCTAATTCATTAGCTCTTTTCTCTCCAATCTCTGCTCTTCTCGTTTTATTTATCATCAATAGCATATCTCTATCACTTGGATTAAGATTTTTTTCTTTCATCCCTCTTATTACCCTCTCCCTTAAATCCTTTTCTATCCCTATTTTCTCGATGCTTTTTGAGGCTTTTTCCATATTTGGTGGGGCAGGTTTTTTCTCTTGGACATTGCTCTTTGGTGCTTC
Source organism: Candidatus Anstonellales archaeon (assembly GCA_038890615.1). Lineage (GTDB taxonomy): Archaea > Micrarchaeota > Micrarchaeia > Anstonellales > J096 > JAWAFI01. The sequence continues at coordinate 399,897 of JAWAFI010000001.1, forward strand.
TTCTGATGGAAGTTTTGTTGGTGGAGGAGAGGCATTAGTTTTTTCTACCACAGTAGCATTGGCTTTAGTTCTCTGCCCATCAACTGATGTTACAGGGCTGTTATAAGTTTTCTTTACTCCAGCAATCTCTTCCATTTTTTTTACTATGCTTTCTACGAGCTGCTCTTTACTTAGCTTGTTTATATTATTTATAAGGAATTCATCAATAAACTTATCTATCTTTTCCATCTTCTTTCTGCTTAGATTAAGGTATTCATTCCTTGGGTTTCTTCTGTTATATTTATCTATTGCCTCTAATCTGATTTCTATCATTTTTTTCCAATCATTGTTTGATATTTTTTCTTGATGTTCTTTCGTCTCTTTTGCCCCACCACGGTTGCTATAGCTAGTGGTAGCTGATGTTCCGCAAGCAATGCTAAAAGAGAGAAACATGGCTAGAGCTGCTCCTGCTAATTTTTTTAGCAACCATTTCTTTGTTGGTTTCTCTTCTGCCAACGGCTCTAAACACTTAAACTTTGTTTTATAGGTCTCTTTTCCTTTTTCGGTAATTGTTTTGCTTTTCATGAGTGTTATTTTTCTAATCTCTCTTTTTAAATTTTTCTATGCTTACCTTTCCTTTTTCTATATAATGAGGGGTTCCTTTTGGTATTACTATCTCCTCTCCTTTCATGAGCATAATCTCTCTAGTGCCTATGTGAACTACGCTGTCCTCAAGTGCTATATAACGTTGGCTTTTTTCATGGATGTGCTCTTTGAATGAGCCCCTCGCACTCCTGTTTTCTCGCTCATTCCAAGAAAGCGTTATATCCTTTCCCTCCTTCTTGACTATAAAACTTTTCCTCCATTTTTCCCCCTTCTTCTTAAATAAGCCTAAAATCCTCTCTTTCATCCTAATCCATCTCCCTTGCTGCCTTGAAGCTCAACTCAAGTATGCCGTTTTTGTACCTCTTCTGCATGCTCTTGAAGTCTATGCCCTTTACTGCTATCCTTTTCTTTACCTTCTTCCCATCAAACCTTTGCCCTTCTATTACTATCCCTCCTGTGGCTTCCTTCACTTCTATAGTTTTCTCTTCTACTCCAGGCATTTCCATTATAACTTTTACCCCTTCCTTGCTAGGGATTATGTCAACAAGGAACCCTTCATCTTCTGGCTTGAAGCCCTCATTGTAAATCGTTTTTGGCTTGCCGTCGCTGCCTATCCTTATAGTTACTGAATAGCCTTTTGGCATATGCTCCCTGCTCTGCCTCTTGGGTATGCTGAATAAATCATCATCAAACCCGAACATTCTTTTTATCATCTTTCGCATTATCTCAAACTCGTCTTCAAAGTCGTCTTCCATAAACATCACCATCTAATAATACTTAACAACCATTTAATAATCTTGCCCTAACCAATGCCAAAATATTTAAAAACAAGCACAATATAGCAGAAAGAGGGGATCTAATGGATACAAAGAAGTTCCTTGCCTTTGCTGGTTTGGCATTAGTAGTTACAGCTCTGCTTTACTTTTTCGCCCCAAGGGACAAGGGTATTTACCTTGATGCAATAATAAAGTCAATGGAGCAGGAATCGCTCGCAAGACCTGTTTCTATAAGTGGTTATGAGAACAGCACATCAATGGAAAGGGCATACCAGATAAATTATGATGGGGCAAATGCCATGGTGAAGGCAATATACGCTTTCTACACAAAGAGCTTGTATGTGATGAATGGCACTGAATACGTTTGCCTTTCTTACCAAGGAAGCTACGCTTGCGACAAGCAGACAAGCAATGACCTAAAATCCATCATCGTTACAAAGGACCAGGCAGAAAGGATAGCAAAAGAAATGAAATTCCTATGGGCAAACAAGGCTCTTTCAATAAAGGGTATTGAAGAAACCTCTGAGTGCACAAAAATTGAGTATGTTATTGATTACACCAAGCTCACTACAGCTCAGCTTAGGGAAATCGGGCTGAGCCCAACTGATTCTGTTGTTTACATTGGCTCATTTAGGCATGTCTTATGCTATTCAAAGGATTACAAGCCTGTATATAGGGAGCTTTACTATGCCTTGAATGGCAACCAGTACTCTTATAAGAGAGGGTATAAGTTTGAGGAAGGGAGCACAGTTTTCAGCCCTGCTGCTGATGCCCAGAAGTACGCAGAGGTAAAGGCATCAATAAACAACGTGCTTGTCCAGCTTGAAAAATGCCTATCCTCCCCAAGCGCAATCCAGTGCATAGAAGGAGTTGCTTACCATGAGGACAATGAGCAGATATGTGGCATCTTAGAGGACCAAGAGCGCTGCAAGCTTAGGATTTTGGTTGGAAAGGGCAAACCTTCGCTTTGCGAAGGGCTCAGCGCTCTAAAAGACGACTGCTATGGTCAATACGCACTACAGCTTGGCAACACCTCACTGTGCGAAAAAATCTCCTCAGCCCAGAAAAAGCAGGAATGCATATCAATGATCAGCAGCCGCTGCTACTCTGATTCTGATTGCGCCATAGGGGGTTGCTCAGGCGAGCTATGCGGCCTCAAAGGCGAGGAGATGGTAAGCACCTGCATATACAAGCCAGAGTACGATTGCCTTAAATATAGCTCATGCACATGCATAAGCGGAAAGTGCCAGTGGAAGCGCACAGGTGAATACTTAGATTGCCTCTCAAGCCTCGGTAAGGCTGAGGCAGAAGGCTAGCTCTCTATCTTTGTGAAAAGATAGGCAGCAAGGAGCACGCATGCAGCCAAGAAACCCTTATATCAGCAAAGGTATGGCATTGAAGGCAAGCCTTGAAAGCTGGACTATGGTATTCCTGTTTATGGCCTTGCTTACCCTTTCCATCTCCCCATACTTGCTTAGCAGTGTGTCTATCTCAAGGGCTTTTAGCATAACTCCAAAATCATATAGCCTTCTGTTGTCCATCCTTCTTACCAAAGCCATTATATACCTATGGAGCAGAAGGTCCTTGAGGTAGCTTGCCCTCCACTCCTTCTCATAAGCATCGGAGTTTCTGGTTTTGCCTGCTATTGCGCCGCAGCTCATTCCTATAATGACCCCCCCTCCTGTTGTCTGCTTTACCTGCCCTGCTGCGTTTCCTGCAAGCAGCACCTGCCTTCCATTGACCTCCATAGAGGTTATTTCTCTTAGCTGCATTGGGATTACATTCATCCTCTCAACCTTTGCGCTCATGCCTATGCTCCTTGTGAAAAGCGAAAAGCTGCTTATTGGCTCGCCAAAAGTTCCTATGCCAAATTCTGCTGTCCCATCCCCTTGGGGTATGACCCAGCCAAAAAGCCCAACCCACCTTGAGTCAATGTAAACCCTCACTATGCTTTCATCAGGCCATCTGCAATAACCTTTTGCAGTCCTTACAAACCTCTTTATGTCAGGAAAGCCAAACCTCCTTGCTACTGTTGAGAACGCCCCATCAGCCCCTATTATGACATTGCCCCTGAAATGATCAGCCCTTTTCCCCAGATGGAGCTTTGCTCCGTTGTCAACTGCCTTCTGGGCAAGCGCCTTGTCCCATCCCTTCCTGTCCACCACATAGGCCACTCCCTCCCTTCCCACGAATATTTCCTTGCCTCCAAAGCTTATGATTGCCCCATCTATCCTGTTTAGCACATGCTCCTTCCAGTTTATGTACTTGCGGAGCCCTTCCATGCCATCCCTTGATAAAAGCCCTGAGCAGTGGGATGGCTCCCCAACCTCTTTCTTGATTTCATAAATATCAACCCTTTCCCCTGCTTCCAATCCCTCTATTGCAGCAGTGCATCCTACAGGGCCTGCGCCTATTATTTCTATCATTACTCTACTTCCATCCTTGGGGCAAGGTAATAAACCACTGTTGCCCCTCCTACTTCATACGTAACCTTAAGGGGGCTGTCTGTCTCAAGATAGAGAGTAATAATGCTGCCTGCGCTGCTCCCTTTCACAATGTCGTCAAGGTAATTTAAGGGGAATGTAGCCCTTACATTCCCTTCTGCCTTCATCTCCAAAACCTCTTCTCCCTCCTCATATTCGCTTACCATCCTGGAATTCTCACCTGCAACTTCTAGCCTCAATACCCCATCGCTTATCAAGAACCTCAAGTGGGAGCTTATGAGCTTAGCGTCCTTTATGCTTTCCTTAAGCAGCGAATCATTCATCTTTATGTAATTTTTGTAGCTTATGGGAGGCTCTTTCTGCACTCCCTCCCCTAAATCAAGCAGGGGCATCCTGAAGGTCCTTTTCCTTTTTCCGCCTACGAATTCCACAACCATCTCATTCTTTTCAAGCGATACCACCAGCTTCTCATCAGGCCTTGCCCTGTCAAGCACCTTTATAAGCTTCTCTATGTCAACCCCGAAGCTTTCCTTTTTCTCCTTCTTGCTGGCGTCGTACATTGAAAAAGCAGAGGAAGGCATGAAGAAGGAGACCATTGAAATCTGCGATGGGTCTATTGCCTTCAGCCTCAGCCCTTCAGGGGTTGCCTCGAAAACACCCTCCCCAACGAGGTTTGCTATTGAGGAAACGGCATCCCTGAAGCTCTTTGCATTCTCAACACTCATTTTCATGAGTTCACCGCAAATATGAGCAGGGCGCTATTTAAAAAGCTTGCTTTAGGCATTAACAAACCTTTTTAAAAAGGGTTGCGAACATCACTTATGGGAAAAGGCGAAGAAATTGACGAAACCAAACTTTACGAGATGGCAAAGAAGGCAACAAGCGAAGGGGCTCTTTTCGCATCGCTCTACTTAGACATACACGGAGCAGATGAGAAGAAGCTTCAGAATGTTGCAGTTGAGCTGGTCAATAGGATGATGAAGGAGCAAGGGGTGTTGTTCGTTTTCGGAAAGATAGAAGAGCCGATCCTTCAGGAAGGTGTGTATTCTACTCTCGTGGAGGTTAAGGCAATAGTGGCTGACATTAATTCCCTCGCAACCCTGACATATGTTTATACCCCTGTTTCAGTTGACCTGATAATGCCGGATGAGGTCAAGCTTACCTCATCGCAAGTCGGCTCCCTTATGGTCTACATCTCTAACCAGAGCTTTAACTGGAAAAAGATTTACATAGAGAGGATGCGCACAAAAGAGGAGGCAGAGGCATTTGCAAAGGAGGTGCAGGCAAGGGAGCAGTTGGGAAAGAAGCTTTTGGAAGGTGAGGGCAAATGAACAATTTTTCAAAAAGCGGAATAAGAGGGTTTGATGAGCTCCTTGAAGGCAAGGGCTTCATGAAGGGCTCTTTGATAGCACTGAGCGGCCCAACAGGAGTGGGGAAAAGCACATTTGCAATGCAGTTCCTTGTCAATGGCGCAGTGCTCTACACAGAGCCAGGCGTGTATATAACCATAGAAGGAGGGAGGGATTCATTGCTCCTGCAAATGAACGCATACAACTGGGAGCTAGATCGCCTTGAGAAAGAGAAGAGCGTGCTTATCTTGGACTACCCAATAGAGGAGGTTGACCAATTCCTTACAAGGAACAGCGCTGTGAAGGACCTTGTAGAGAGCGTTAGCGCTGAGAGGGTTGTCATTGACTCTATACTGCCGCTGGCTCTCATGAAGACCACAGAGGAGGAAAGGCAGTCAATGTTCATAAACTTGGCATCTAACATAAAGTCATGGGGCGCAACAACCATTGTGATTACAGAAGACTCACCAGTTGACAGCACAGTGCCGCAGACGCGCTACCATTTCGAGAACTTCAGCGACACCTGGATATATATGTCATACGACAGGCAGGGCAAGGATGTTTCAAGGGAGATAGAGATAGTAAAGGCAAAGGGTGTAAAGCACTACATGGGCAAGAGGCCCATAGAGATAAGCAAGGAAGGGGTTTCTGTTGCACTGCCTGAATGGGAAGGGGAAAAGAATAAAAAGATATTGCAGGATAAAAAGCTCAGGAGGAAATAAAATGTATTATCTTTACAAAGTAGAAGATACCATAAGGGTTCCGCCAAACAGAGTAGGGAAAGACTTGAAGCAGGCAGTTCTTGATATAGCCAGGGAAGAATATGAAAGGAGAGTGCTAAAGGACATTGGCTTTGTGCTTGGGGTTTTCTCTCCTGAAATATTAGGCGATGGAAAAGTTATCCACAACGACCCAGGGGTTTACTACTCAGTGAGGTTTGACCTTTTGGCTTACAAGCCAGAGGTCAACGAGGTTGTATATGGGGTAATAAAGGATGTTGTTGAATTCGGAGCATTCACTATCATTGGGCCATTCGAGGCATTGCTCCACATATCGCAGATTGGGGCAGAGAAATACACCTACAACAAGAAGGAAGGCATCCTTGTCTCTTCTGGGAAGAAAAACACCATAAAGCCCGGCGACAAACTCATAGGGAAGATTTCCACAGCAAGCATGAAAGCAGTCTCAGATGTAAAGATAGGGATAACTTTGAGGGCAAATGGGTTGGGGATGATTAGATGATAGGCTGCAAGCAGTGCCGCTCTGTATGGAACGAAAATAAGATGGAGAGATGCAAGGAGTGCGGGAGCACAGAGTTAAGCGATAAGTTTGGGGTTTATTTCATATTGATTGACCCAGAAAAATCAGAGGTGTCAAAGGAATTGAAAATAACTAAGAAAGGAAGGGTAGCATTGCTTTTTGCTTAGGCATATCAGTTAAGGTTTAAATTACTGAAAGCAAGATTGTATATGCAAAAAGAGGAGCAAATTAAAGTTTTAAAGAAGGGCAAGGGAAAGCTCCTTAGCCCAGAGGAAGAGCAGAGATTTAAGGAAACGGTTGTATCAGAATACGAGAGAATTCTCAAGCAAGAAATTTCATCTTGGCCTATTTTTGAAAAAAGGGGATGGAAATCCTTGGGCAACCTTCGTTTTAGCGTTAGCTTGAAAGAGGACGGCTCTATTGCTGATTTTAGCCTTTATAAGTGCGATGGGGCATTAGAGCATCTGAACAGGGCACATATTTTCCAGGACTTGCCGAAAGAGGTTAAATCGATTTTCAATAAAGTTTTCCCTGATTTTGTTGAGCAGCTTAAAAAAGAAGGGGGTGTTGGCACTAGGGGGGAATTTTTTGTGGGTGCAGATTTAGATTTAGTGGAAAACAGAGAAGGGGCTCCATTCTATTTTGCAAGATTAACCCATGAGCTGCATACCGGCACTGGCATGATCCGTACAGTAAAAAAGATAACAGCCTTCATTGTCTTTAGCAAGCTGCAGGAAGCAAACAACGACTGCTACGCCCTTGCCAATTTCCTTAAGAGAGTCACAAACAGCGCAATCTACATTACCCCTCATGAGCAGGCCAAGCAGCATAAGAACGGGGTTAGCAAAAAGAAGAGGCTGAAAATTCTTGAAGAAAAGGTTTCATCCCTGCAAAAATTGAATGAAACGATGAAGTCCAAGCTTGTTGGGCTGGAGAATGATAACGCTGGGCTCAAGGCAAAGGCCTTAACTTACGAGGGGCTTCTTAAAAATGCAGAGGCAGACATCTCTGCGATGAAAGCAAAGCTTGATGCATATGAGCGCTACTTAAATGAGAAAAAAGAGTATACCAAGAAATTTGCCTCCAGTTTAAATTCCCTTGCAGATGCAATTGAGGGCTCTTTGCCTGTGCTTTTCAAAAAAAGGTTCAAAGAAATTGCAAGGAGATTGAGGCAATTGGCAGAACAGCTAAAGGAAAATCATTAGGCAGGCCGCATAAAAAGCAAATGTATTTAAATCCATTGTGGCATACTCCTATAGGAAACTCTGGTGATTTTAATGGGGAGAGGAAAAGAGAGATTGCTCACTTGTGATTCTTGTGGGAGGCAAGTCCCAAGGGACAAGGCTGTTGAGTATATAAAGGGCGCTTCAGTAGGCGGCTCTGAGCTTGCTGAATCAATCATAGTAAGCCCAAAGAAGGTATATTACTGCGTAAGTTGCGGAAAGCACAGGAAAATCTTTGAGAAGAAGAAGGAAGCTGCGGCAAGGAGGCGAGAACGATGGTTGTGAAAGAAGATGAAATATACATTGATGGCAGGCGCTACAACGTTTTCTATCTTGATGGCATAAGCAACATACCGCTCATAGTGATAAAAGCCAAGAACGGATACTTGGCAAACAGCATGCTCAGCTTTGAGACAGCAGAAAAGGTAGGGGATCTAGCTGTGTTTGTGAACAATGTAAAGAAGATAGAAGACATGGCAAAGGCAAAGGTAAGGAAGCATACCTCATGGGCAGGAAATCTTGGCATAAAAGAAGGCACAAGCGCTAAAAGGGCCCTTGAATTATTAGACAAAGGAAGGACTAACTAAGCTACTGGCAACTTTTATCTGAGTAAATGCAATTTACTATATTGTAAACGCGCACAGAGCAATCCTCTACAAGGTCAATGTCTGAGATATAACCGCACACTGTCACATTCTTAGTTATTGAGGCAACATCAAAGTAGCATTGGTCTCTATTCCTTTTGTCTTTGTCTGTTATCTGTGCGCATGAAGAAACGCCTGAGAACACCTGCCCCCTTATTGCGTATATGTAAGCGTTGTCCTGGTGGCAGGCGTTCCTTTGTTTCTCATATGGAAGCTGTGAGCAGTCGCTTGGGTTTGGTATTATAATGCAGCCAGAAAAGAGGAGCGTGAGCAAGACAGCAGCAACAAGCTTAAGCATTTGAAACACCCAATGCCTCTATAACCTGCTCTTTAGGCACGCTTAGGCTAATGTACCTGCTCTGCCCCCTCAGCCCTTTGCTTGTGTCTTTCATAGTAATGAACCCAAGCATCTCAAGCTCATTTATATAAGCCCTAACCCACCTGCCGCTCTTTGGCTTTCTTCCCCTTTCCCTGCAAACCCTCAGGTATTCTTCCATGACCTCCCCACTTACAACACTCCTTTCCCCTGCCATAAGTGCCTTCCTTCCAGTTGCCCTTATAACTGCTAGCATCACAAGCTTTGCATGGTCTGGGAGAGTATTAAGTAGCTCCTTGGCTATGTCAACCTCCACTCCTTCTTTGGCCTCTTTCACTGCTTTCTCCCCAACGCTTTCGCTCCCTTCACTCTGCGCTATGTCAACTGCTTTTGAAAGCAGCTGGAGTGCATACCTAGCATCCCCGCTTTCCTGCGCTGCTGTTGCTGCAATAATGTTTACAGCAACCTCTTCAACCTTCCCTTTCCCAAGCTCAATCCTCTGCATAAGGATGTCCTTTATCTGCTTGGCATCATAAGGAGGGAATACCAGTTCTGTTTGGTAGAGGGTGCTCTTTGTCCTTGGGTCAAGCCGCTCCTTGAAAGCAAGGTTGTTTGATATTCCCACTATGGTTATGCCCCCGTTTTTTATCTCATCATTAGCCCTTGTAAGCATGTATATAAGCTCATCAAGCTCTTTTACTCCATCAACCTCATCTAGAACTACTATCAGCTGCTTCCCTCCTAAATACCCTACTAGCTTCTCATAAAGGTAGGCCTCCCCAAAGCCAATCTTGTCTATTAAGCCAAGCTTTTCAGCAATGTATTGCATAACCCTGTACTTTGTTGAATAGATTTTGCAGTTTACATAAACACTCTCAACTTTGAGCGAGCTAACAGCCTTCTTCACAGTGCATGTTTTGCCAGTGCCTGTCTTCCCATATATGAAGATGTTGGTTGGCTTTTTGTTTTCCTCTGCTGGCTTCAGGAGCTCAACTACTTTCTTTACATACTCCTCTCTATTTGGGAGCATATCTGGAACATAGTGAGGGGAAAGGACCCCCCTGTCCTGAAACAGCATAAAAGCATTTTAATAATGCCTCTTTAAATCCTTTATGGAAGAGGAAGGCATTGCTTTTGAGGCTAATGGGCTGTTCTACAATCCTCACATGAGGCTTTCTCGCACTCTCTCATCCCTTGCCCTTTCTACGCTTCCCCCAATGGATATACTAGATGGCTTCTGCGCTTCTGGCATAAGAGGCATCCGCTATGCAAAGGAAAATGGAGCAAAGTCCCTTGCTTTTGTTGACTGGAGCAGGAAGGCGATAGCGATTTCTCTATCAAACGCAAAGGCGAATGGCATAGATGCTCAAGGCTTTGTTTCTGATTTCAACAGGCATGTGCTCAGCAGCTCTTATTCATTCTATGAGCTTGACCCTTTTGGATCACCCTCCCAGCACATATATCCAGCCCTCTACTCCTGCTCTTACTTAAAAGCCTCATACCTCTCAATTACAGCAACCGATCTTGCAGTGCTTTGCGGAAAGGAAAGAGAGGCATTGGCTAGGAATTACCTTGCTTTTAATACAACAAACGATTATTGCCATGAGAGCGCTGCAAGGATAGTGATAGGCTTTGCTGTTCGCCTTGCAGGGATAATGGGGCTTTCTTTCACCCCCCTCCTCACCTTTTACTACCGCCATCAGATAAAGGTGATAGGAAAGGTTGAGAAGGGGAAGCTGAAGGCATATGAGTCAGAGGCAAAGGTTGGGATGCTTGGTCCAATAGGTCCACTCTGGCTTGGAGACCTCCATGACAGGGAAACTCTCCAGAAGATGGCTGAAGAGAATAACAGAAGGAGCTACACCGACAAAGAAAGGGTTGCAAAGATGCTCTCCCTAATGGAAGGCGAGCTTGGCACCCTCCCTTTCTTTTATTCCCTTCATTCACTTTCTTCATCAGCAAAGTTGGCTGCAATCCCCAAAATGGCTTCGCTGCTTGAGGCTATAAAGGCGCAGGGCTACTATGCTGTGCAAACGCATTTCTCTCCTTTAGGAATACGCACAGATATGCCTGAAAAAGAGGTCATTGCCTTGATGAAAAACCTTAGCCCTGCCTAATCAGGGCATTCGTTTTTTGTATTGAGTAGGTGCTACCTTTATTTAAATTTATTTTTACTTCTTGTTGCTGGGCTGTGCACTCTCTATCCAATACCTCTCAACATGCTCGTACTTATGCTGTATTTCAAGTTCGCCTAAATAGCTTAGCTTGGGCGGTTTCTTTACCTTCTGAAAGGGGAAAAAGTCAATGAGCAATATAGATGGATCCGATCTATTCAAAAACTTAAGAAAATCCTGCCCATTATCAAACCATACTTCATAAGTCGGGTCGACAATATACCGCTTTCCTTCTAAGTGGATAAATAAGACTGCGTGTTGATGGCCAATTAGTATATTCATATTATTTCTATTTGTTTCTTTATAAACAACAACCCCAACAAGATTTGCATTATAACCTCTTTCCCTTAAGAACTGCAAGGCCAGAGCGCTTTTCTCAAAGCATACTCCTTTCTTTCCAAGCCGCTTTACATCCAAAACATACTTGTCTTTATAGACTGGTTCACCATACTCGATAATTCTGGAGAGCTCAAAAACTTCCTTTGAAAGCTCCTCAATGTTTTTTGACCTTTGCCCATCCTCGCTCTTCTTGAACCTAGCAAACTCTATGCATACGGTGTTTGGTTGGCTCATGGTTGCAAGAGGCGAGAAATAATACTCCTTTTCCTTCAATGATGTATAGCTGTGACTTTGTATACTAAGAAGGGCACCTGCAAATACAATCTCTATCAGCGCCTTTTTTAGCTTCATGATTGTTCCTCCACCTTCTTCCTCTCTCTTTCTCTTTCTTTAGGAAGTAGGGGTCCTCCTGGTGTCAAATCCTCCTTTGGGACATGATAACTAGATACTAACCCTTTCTTTATTTCTTCATTTAGCTCATTGAAGAACTTACGCAACTCTCCCATATCCCATTTAGTAAATCCATTTAATCTTTCTATACCTTCCATCGATGTCTGCTTCAGAGGGGAAATTGTTAAATCAGCTCCAGAAACAAATCCAACTAGTGGCAAGCTCTTTAAAAGATAGCTAACCAGACTCTCAGCATCATTTATATTTAATTGACTCAAATCACCGCCTGCTTCACAATAATGATAAAGTTTCTCTAGCCTCATTGTAATGTACCTTAACGCCGTGCCTATCATCTCTTTTTTTTTCAAAATTACTTATTTTATTACTTATTTTATTACTACTCAACATAAAGTCTATATTAGACTTAACCTGTTCAAGTAAGTTTTGCAGATTAAGATTGGTGTCACCTCCAACTCTTTCTAATAAAAACTCCCACATTTCTTTGTGATGGTAGAGGCGGCTCTGTTCTTCTTCCATTGGTTTTTGTTTCGTTGCACACATACAATCACCCATTATATCTATTGCACAGATATTTTTTAATCATGATGGGCCGGATGGGATTTGAACCCATGAACCTCTCGATTATCAGTCGAGCGCTCTGGCCGTGCTGAGCTACCGGCCCTTCTATAAGGCTTAACCACCTCCAACATTTTAAAACCTATCAGCGCCTCCCTCTTTTGGTTAGGCAGTTGCCTAACAAAGTGCCCCTTATTTTTATAAGAATAAGCATAAAAAGCATAAGCAGCCATACAAGAAGGTGAAAGCATGGGTGACATAATAATTGACAGGGAAATGCTCAAGGCAATAGGCGCAGACACAAGGATAGGGATAATCAAGGCGCTTGGAGAGAGGAGGAAGATGCTCAGCGAGCTTGCAGATGAGCTCAAGGTTTCAAAGCCCACTGCTTTGGAGCACCTCCAGCAGCTTGAGCGCGCTGGCCTTATAAAAAAGATTGATGAAGGAAGGAAATGGAAGTACTACGAGCTCACAGAAAAGGGCCTAGGCCTTGTGCACAAGGAAAAAGTGCCTGTAAGGGCTTTCATAATGTTAAGCATAAGCATACTTGCTTTTGCTGCTTCTTTTCTTATTTTCCAAGGCGCTTTCACCAGCAGCGAGCCGGAGTCTCTAAAAGTTATGGCTGGCTACAATGGCTTTGCAGACGTGGCTGCAGGTGCAGAAGCAGCCAAGGAAATTCCTCCTAGTGCCCTTCATTCTCAAACAGGGTTGCTACTTTTGGCAGGGCTGCTCTTGCTTGCAGGCATAGTGCTTATGGCTTTCACAAAGGCAGAGTTTGAAAGCAGGAGGCTCTAAGGGACAGGCAGCATTTTAACATTATCGCAGAAAACCGATTATGGTTGATGCAGTGCGCGTCATGTTTGACCTTGGCGCAATATTAGTTGCATCCTTTCTTGGCGCCTCTATTTTTGAAAAGCTGCGCCTGCCTCCAGTAATCGGAATGATACTTGCAGGCATCCTGCTCAGCCCGTTCACTCCTGGATTCACTGTGGAAAGCAGCGCGGAGATAAAGCTCTTTGCCGAGCTTGGGGGAATTCTCCTTATGTTCGTGCTCGGGCTCCAGTTTGAGTACCACCTGATGAGAAAGCTCAGCTTCAACGCATTTATCCTTGCAGGTGTGGCTTCGGTGGCCACATTTCTTGCAGGTGCCTTTGCAGCCACAGCAATAGGGATGAACTTTGCAGAGGCCCTGATAATAGGCTCATTCATGGTTTCCACGAGCACCACAATGGCGCTCAAGCTGCAGGGCGACCTGAACTACAAGAAGATGAAAAATTCAAAGCTGATGGCTGCAGCCATTGTAATTGACGACCTTTACGGATTCATAGTGCTCGGTCTAATAAGCGGCTACCTTGGAGTAAAGGCAGGCACATTTTCTGATGTTTTGGTGTCTTCTTTTTCGATGTTGCTTGCAATAGTAGCCATTTTCTTTATAGGCGTCAAGGTTGCCCCAAAGGTGTTTGAGATTTTTGAGAAGCACTTTCCCTCCAGCTCCTTCACTATTGGCGCTGCTTTCTGCCTGATGCTTGTGTACACACTCACTTGGTTTGAGGTTTCCCCGTTCATAAGCGCATTCCTCGCAGGCACTATAATCACATCAAGCATAAGGTACAAGGACGTGCTCGATTCCGTGATGCCGATAAGGAACCTCTTTGCAAGCGTTTTCTTTGTGAGCATAGGGCTCATGCTTAATCCATTCCTTATGCTTGGGGCAATTCCGCTTGTGCTTTTCATGACTTTCGTTGGGGTGGCCTCCAAATGGGTTGCAGCAAGCGGCGTGCTCATAAAGCTCCACTCGGACAGGGAGGAAGCATACAAGCTCGGAATGCTCACTGCACCAAGGGGGGAAGTGCTGCTCATAATTGCTGAAAGCGTGGTTGCTGCAGGTGTTGTTTCAGAAGTTTTCCTTTCTATTGCAACAGGAATTGTGCTGCTGAGCGCGTTCATCCCAGCAATACTTTGGCGCATTGATTTTTTAGGTGCAAAAGTAAGCCAGCTCTCTCCATAAGGTTAGGCAGCAATCTCTCCTATCTGCAGGTAGAATATGGTTGCCAGGTAAATCAGGTAGATAATCAGGAATATAGCCCCCCCAAGCCTGTTGAGCTGCTTGTTTATTGATGCAACATAAAGCAGCAATACGTTTGAAACTACTGCAAAAAGCAAGGCGGCTATGAAAACAGGCATTATTAGCGATATGGAATGGATAGCAGCAGCAGTGCCAAGCACAAGCGTTATGTTAGTCATGTTGCTCCCTATTGCATCCCCTAATGCCAGCCCATAGCGCCTCTTCTTTATTGCCTGAAGGTCTATTGAAATCTCAGGCAGTGAAGTACCTACAGCGATTATTGTTGCGCCTATGAAGCTTTCTGATATACCAAGCATTCTTGACAGCGAAACAGCTGAATCTACTACAAAGCTTGCGCTTACGAGCACAACCAATATCCCACCAGAGAAAAACATGAATGAATATAAGGCCTCTTTTTTTGTGATTACACCAATTCTGTTCCCATCAACGCTTTTCTTGCTGAGTGTGTAAGCTACATATCCCCCAAATAGGAGAAGCAGTATCACCCCTTCTAAAAAACCCAGCGACTGCTTGCCTATGCTGCTGTTGAATATTATGTAAGCAGATATTATGGTGGTTAGCAGAAGGACTATAGCAATGTCGTTTAGCGTTCCTTTCCCTATCTTTAGCCCATAAATAAAACCGCCGAGCCCAAGGACCAGCAGTATGTTTGCTATATTTGAGCCAAACACATTGCCTGCTGCTATTGCACCCTCTCCTGCAGTTGATGAGAGAACTGAAACAGATAGTTCAGGGAGGGAGGTGGCAACAGCCAGGAGTATAAACCCAACTGCTAGCTGGCTTATTCCAAAGAAATTTGATAGCTTTACTGCGCTCTCAACTACAGTGCTTGATGATTTTGCTAGCACTGCCAAAGATACCAAAAGGGTTATTCCCTCAATAAGCGCCATTCAGCCAGCCTCTTTTGCCTTTGCTATAAGCTCCTGCAGTATGGGAGGCGTTGCCAAAGTGGTTAGAAGCGCCATTGTAGCTATCACTGAATATTCTGGAGTGGTGAGTACCCCACTAGTAAGCCCTATAGAAGCAACTATAAGCGCTACCTCTCCCCGTGGTGCCATTCCAAACCCAACTATGGCAGCCTTTAGTGCGTCCAACTTTGCAAGAAATGCAGCTGCTCCGCATCCTACTACTTTTGTAGCTATTGCAATCACTGAAAGCATAAGTATTGGCACAAGGAATTCAGCCAGTGCATTTACATCCATTATTGTTCCCAGAGATATGAAGAATATTGGCATGAAAAGCATCTCAAGCCCATAAGTTTTCTCCTCTATTTCTTTGTGGTGCCTGCTCCTGCTTAGTACTATGCCTGCCATAAAGGCCCCGACTATTGCTGATAGCTTTATGAATTCTGCCAAGTATGCATAAAATAAGACTAGAGCAAGAGCAATCATAAACCTCCTTGGGCTCATTGGCTTTCTATCAAGGTATTTCACAAAATAATCCCCTGCAATCACGCTTCCCCCCAGGAAAACAATTGCAGTTACAAGAGTGATGAAAAGAGAGGATACCATCATCTTCTCATCTGCAGACCCTGCAACGTTAATGACAAAAGAAAGCACAAGAAGGCCAAGTATGTCATCAAGCACTGCTGCGCCTATTATCAACTCAGCAAACTTCTCTTTCAGAAGTTTGAATTCTTTGAGAATTGCGACAGTAACCCCAACAGAGGTTGCTGTGAGAGCTGCCCCAACAAACATTGAGTATACAAAGCTGCCCCCTTCATAAATTGCATACATGTATCCAACGCCAAAAGGAAGGAGAACTCCAGCAATGGCTACTGCAAGATTCTCAAAAGAGAACACCTTATCAACCCTATTGTGCATCCCTACCTTGAAGAGCAATATAACCGCCCCAAGCTGCGCAAAAACCCTGAGCACGCTCTCAAGCCTGAGTATGTCCGGCGGCTCATCAGGCATGCTTATTAGAGTGTGGAATGAGCGAAGGAAATCCCAAGACAGGTGGAGGAAGCTTGGGCTCATAAGAAGGCCTAGCACCATGAGGAGCATCACTGACGGCTGCTTAGTGTAGACAACTGCTATCTCACCTGCAACAGCGAGAAGAAGAAGGAAAACTATCTCAAAGTATATGTGCTTATCTTCCTCTACCTCCCCAAAAATGCTTGTGCGGACTACTGAAACAACCAGAAGGATGAATATTCCTAATACAAGGGGCCCTATTAATGGGGATATGCTCTCTACTGCTTTCCTGTACATTGGCTACCATCAATGCAACCATACCATCTTTTATATACCTTTCCATGACCATAAGAACTTTTTTAAATGGGCGCCCCATTCCTTACCATGGCATTTTCATTAGCTGTATTTTTGCTGGTTCTTGCTGCCAACTTAGCTTTTTCGCAAAGTGCAGAGCAATCATGCTATTCAGAGAAGGTGCAAGGGGAAGCTTGCTACATGCAGTGCTGCCGTAGTTTGGGTTATGCTTGGGATGGAGAAGGGTGCAGTGTGCCAGATGCAGACCGAAATTATGTTGCTATGCAGTGCAGCTACTGCACTGACCGCTACCTTTCTTGCATAGATGAATACAACATGTATTCCAATCCACAGACCAGCAGTACAGACACTTCTTGCTGTTCTGGCTTTGCGCTGCTGGCTGCGCTTATCTTGGTTTCTTCCAAAATCAGTTGAGAGGTGGCCAAAATGAAGGTATTTGCAATAATAGTTGCCCTCTTGCTTGTTCCTGCTGCATTCCCAGCCACATGCGAGCAGGAGTGCTGCTTTGGGTCAGGAGGGGTTTGGGATTCTAAAAGCAATTCTTGTATAACCCCAAAGTTTGAGCAGTATTTTGACTGCTACTTGAATTGCGATGATGAAGGTCAGCATACCTCTGATTCAGGAGGAGGTTATCACTCAGACACAGGAGGGTACAACCCAGGAGCTTCTTCAGGCACATCTCCAGGCAACACTTCAAGTACTTCCTGCTGCCCTGGCTTTGCTCTGCTCGCTGCTCTCGGCTTGCTTATGCGCAGGGTTTAATGACTCCTGCAATAGCATTAAAAACTTGCTTTCTATGATTGCTTAGGGGTGCAATTATGAAAACAGCCTCAACATTGCTTTTTTTGATTGCATTGCTTACTTTTGCTTTTGCGCAGTCATGTGAGCAGAGATGCTGCGATAGCGCAGGCGGCTACTGGGATTACGCAGAAGGCACTTGTGAGGATCCTGATTATAGCGAATATTTTGAATGCAGCTTGGATTGCGATGGCGGAAGCAGCTCATCATCAGGCTGCTGCGGATCTGCCGCAATCCTGCTTGGGATTGCAGGGGCTGCTTTCATAGCAAAAAGATAGTCAGCTAGCTTTCGCCTTTCTCTTTTCATTTTCAGAAATCTCTATAGTTTCCTCTATACTATAACCTACCATCACTTTTTAAAACCGCTGCAAAGCAAAGAGTATGCTGGGCAGCGGCCCAAAGATGAGGAAAATGGAGCACAGATTCGCTGAGGAAATAACCCTTACTTTTGAAGTGCTAAAGTGGGCAGTTCTAGCAACGATAATAGGCATAATTGTTGGCATATCAACAACCGCTTTCCTGAAGCTCCTTGAGCTTACCATTGAAACAACAAGGCAGAGCAGCTACTATTTCCTGATACTGCCCCTTTCTTTGTTCCTCAATGCCCTAATACTCTATTATGTCTTCCCAAAGGCAGATGCCCACACTGCAAACAAGGTGCTTGAGTACCTCCACAAGTGGAAGAAGATACCGTTGCTTTCAATCCCAAAGGTCTTCTTCCTACCTGTGCTTACTATAGGGACGGGAGGCTCTGCAGGAAAGGAAACCCCTGCTGCTGATGTTGGCGCAGGGATAGGCTCTGCCCTTGCTGATTTGCTCTCGTTCGATGCCGTAGGAAGGAGGAAGATGATGCTTTGTGGCCTCAGCGCAGGGTTTGCAGCTGTCTTTGGAACTCCTCTGGCAGGCGCTATATTTGCAGTGGAGATACTCTTTGCAGGGAGCATACTTTACGAGGCAATACTTCCATCCTTCATAGCAGCAATGGTTTCGCATTTTGTCTCATCAGGCCTTGGCATAGTTTACTTTTACAACCCCATAAAAATATACAGCACTTTTGACTGGGACTTCCTATTCTACATTTTGCTGGGTGGCATTTTCTTTGGGGCGTGCTCAATAATTTTTATAGAAATGATGAAATTTGCCAAGTTGGTTTCTGAGAAGCTTGCCATATGGGAGCCGGAGCCGATGAAGGGCTTGATAGGGGGAGGCATGCTTGTGATTCTAACATTCCTTTTGGCATCGCAGCAGTATCTTGGGCTGGGGCTCGAAACAATAGAATCAAGCCTGAACGGCCAGCCGACAGAATAGTACTCGTTCTTAGCAAAAGGGGTTTTTACAGCAATAACGCTTAACTTTGGGGGTACAGGAGGCACAGTTACGCCAATCTTCTTTATAGGGGCAACAGCAGGCAACCTGTTTGCGCAGCTCACAGGCAAGGACATAGTGCTTTTCTCAGCAATAGGAATGGCAGCGCTCCTTGCGGGTGTTGCAAACACGCCGATTGCAGCAACAGTAATAGCAATGGAGCTTTTCGGCACATCAGTTGCGCCTTTTGTAGGAATAGCAGCAGTGATAAGCTTTGTGATAAGCGGCAAGAGGAGCATATTCTCAGCACAAGTCCTTACAATAAAGAATGTAGAACAGCCCTTGCTCAATGAGCCAGAAACAGAGACAATAGAGAGAAGATTCAACATAGAGAGGCATAAACAGCACCTTTAAATTTATTATTGCAAAATATGCAATAAAGTGTTCTTAATTAAAAAACGAAACCAATAAATATTAAAGGGTGGTAATAATTCCATGCCCGATGAAGTGGTTTCCCTGCGGAAAAGGGCATTTGTGGAGGCAATGAAGAAGGCAGCTCTGGAAGAAAGCCAGCTGTCCTTATCTTCATGCATAGAAAAAGGGAAAAACCCCCTTCTTGAAAGATGCGTGCTGAAGGAAGGGAGATTTTATGATGATCCTCAGCTTGTGTTTGTGCTTTCAGGAGGGGGGGTAAAAGGGGCTTTCTACGTGGGTTTTTTGAAGGAGCTTAGAAGGCAAGGGATAACGCCTGACTTGGTTGTGGGAACAAGCGCAGGCGGCCTTGCTGCAATAGCCCACGGCTTAGGCATGTCAGCAGAAGAGATGGAAGAACTTATGGGCCCTGAGGTAGTTGCAAAGATGAAGAGCCCGCTTAGAGTATTATGGGCTCTAATCAAGGGCAAGCTTAGAGGGGTGATAGACCCAACACCAGTCGCCAAGATATTTGAGAGAGAGGCAGCAAAGAGAGGCATATACACAGTTGGGCAGCTGCACAACAGCGTGGCAACAGCAGTGCTTCGCTCAAAGACAGATGTAGTTCTGTTTGGCAACTCCAATGGCACCAAGCTGTCACCAGAGGTGCCTGTTGGCGTTGCAGCTGCTTCAACAATGGCAGTGCCTGGAGCAGTATTGCCTCCTGTTCTTAGGAACAGGGTAGTGCACATACTTGACCGCTTTTTGAAGGCAAAGTTCTTTGGCTTTGAGCGCTCAATCAAGCAGTTCCATGTGCACAAAGACATGTGCCTTGATGGAGGGGTGCTCCAGAACCTGCCGCTTGAAACAGCCACTACAATAGTTAATGAGACAACAGAAAGAGGCGCTGTTTTTGTTGCAGTGAACCTTGGCTACACAGGCCACCTTTGCAGGTACCCTGGAAAGAGGTTCTTCCACACAGTGAAAGAGATATGGAAGCGCGAAAAATTGGGAATGGCAATGCTGAAGACCTTGAAAGAGATTGTGAAGAGACCCAAAGAACTAATTGAAGACATATGCACAAACAACATGGTAAGGCTTGGGGTTGATGCGCTTGAGATAGCGGCGTACAGCAGCCTAATACCCAGCTTGATGACAACTCCTTACCCAGTGCTCCTTGTAAATGCCAATTATGACGAATCCCTTTCTGAGATAGGCATTTTCCAGGAAGACAGCTGGGACATGCTTGTAGAGAGGGGCGAGAAGGCAGCAAGGAACATGCTGGCGAGGCTAGGCATGGGAGAGAAGGACGATGAGACACTTAAGAGAGCAGAAAAGGCCCTTATAAAAAAGCAAAGGAAGAGTGTATTTGCACGCAATAATCTCTTCCAAGAGCCAGACATAAGTGCTGCAAATACCCTGACCGTTTAGGGAGCTGGTCGAGTCAAAGCTGCATTCCCCAGCATCAGCCATATCCTTTTAAACCAGATGGACTCTGGGGGATTCGCACCCCCGGCCCCTCGCGTGCAAGGCGAGTGCTCTGCTACTGAGCTAAGAGCCCTTGAATCTTTATGCTACGGAGGGGATATAAATATTACGCTGTCGCCCCTTAGCAGGACTCTTCCAAAACCCTTTTTCACTTCATTCTGCACTACCATCTCTGCTTTTTCCAGCACAATGTTCATATGGACATCATAAGCAACTAATACCCCTCTGAACTCAATCCCTCCTTTAAGCCCTACTATTACGTTGTTGTTGAGCGAGCTTGTCAGCACATCAAAAGGCCTTTTTTCTGTCATTAATAGCACCTAACCTTTATTCAATCTACTCTCTTTAAATGGCTTTCTGTGCCGCTTTGCTCTACTATGTAGCACTCGTCAGCATGCCCTTTAAGGGCTGAGCCAAAACCTATCTCAGTGCCTATTATTATCACTTTCTTTCCATACTCTTTTGCCTTTATTATTGCAGGGACAAAGTCAATGTCGCGAGTTACTAAAAAAATTATGTCTGCTTTGTCCTTAGCCACAGTGTCAGCAACATCAACAGCAAGCGTAACATCAACATCCCCTGAGGTTACCTCAACCTTGAACCCTTGATTGACCATTGCCTCAATAAGCTTTTCAGATGCATGCTGATCAAGATATACCCTTGCCAGCGTAATATCCCCATACTTTGCTGCGAAATCCCTTACCATTTTCACATCTATGGTTGAGCCTTTCCTTATACTATTCGGCCCATCTACAAATATAGCTACCTGCTTCCTGCCTAGCAGATCCCGCAAAAATGCCATGCTATCTTTTATGCTTACAATTTAAAAAGGGTTCTGCTGTTTTTTTCAGTTGCTCTTTCAGCCTCGCCCCTTTCTATACCCAGGACTTCTGCTATGTAAGACACTGATTCCAAAACGCTCTCTGGGCTTTTGCCTATGTATGGAGCATCGCTCTCAACCAAAAGCCTTTCAAGCCCTGCCTTCTTTATAAGCTCCTTCCTAGATGAGCTCCTAATTGGAGGGATGGTGAAATAAGCACCAGTTGAAAGTGCTTCTTCTATGTTTTTGCCAGAGAAGCAGTGGAGTATTGCTTGCGGCTGCCCTTTAATGAGCTCAACAACACGCCTTTCTGCCTTGCGTGAATGGACAACAACCGGCTTGTCCAGCTCCCTTGCTTTTGAAAGGAAAAGCGAAAAAACCCTTTCCTGCTCTGCCTTTTCTGCTTCAGTTTCTGCCCATTTCCAGTCAAGCCCTATCTCTCCTATTGCATTAGGCCCAACCTCTTCAACATAAGACAGCTCTGAATCAATATCTACCTTTTCCAGCTTAAGCGTCTGCGGAGCTACGCCTATTGCAAAAGGCACCCCAAACCTCTTGTTAAGGGCTTCAACCCCTCTGTTTGAGGTTGGCGAAAACCCAGTTGCCACTATCGTTATTCCTGTTGGCGAAAACCCAGGTATTTCAGTAGGATGGCAGTGGGCATCAATCATAACAACATTTAAAAAACCTCTCTTAATAACCTTATCGAAGGTGTTGAAATGGCAGAGGAGAAGATATTCGCTTCAGCAAAGGATTTGAAGGTAGGAAAGTATGTGTTGGTGGACGGAGTGCCTTGCAAGGTAATGAGCATAGACATATCCAAGCCCGGCAAGCACGGCTCTGCAAAGATGAGGGTAGTTGCATTGGGCATATTTGATGGGTCAAAGAAGGTTTTCCTGACCCCCACTGATGGAGAAGTTGAGGTGCCGATAATAACAAAGAAGGATGCGCAGGTTCTAAGCGTTGAAGGGGATTCAGTGCAGGTTATGGATTCGCAGACATATGAAACCTACTATCTTCCCATACCTGAAGAGTTGAAAGGGCAGATAACAGAGGGTAGCCAGCTTGAGCTTATGGAGGCAATGGGTAACAGGAGCATAGTGAGGGTAAAGGGGTGATTGGGTGGAAATACTTGAAAGGAAGCAGAACAAGCTGCTTGAGAGGGAAGAGATTGTGCTTTTGCATGAGTTCAAAGGGGCAACCCCTGACAGGAAGCAGCTTAGGGCTGATGTCAAGGCAGTGCTTGCAGTGCCTGACAGCAGGTACATAATAAGCAAAACAGAATCATTGGCAGGTACACATAAGATGAAGATATTCGTGCATGTTTACAAGAGCGAGCAGCAGCTGAGAAAAGTCGAGAATAAGCACCTTCTAATAAGGGACGGTTTCATAGAAAAGGAGAAGAAAGAGGGGGCATAATATGACAGAAAAACCAAAGAAAAAGTATTCCTACAAGAAAGGCCAAAAGGACTGCCCTAGGTGCGGCCCTGGGACCAAGCTTGCTGAGCACAAAGACAGGCGCTCCTGCGGCAAGTGCGGCTATTTTGAGAAGAAATGATGGCAAAAAGCCATGCAAAAGGAAGCGAGATGGTGCTGGCAGTTTGCGATGAAGAGCTCCTAGGCAAGGTTTTTGAAGATGGAAGCATAGTGCTTGACTTAAAGAGGTACAAGGCTTTCTACGATGGGAAGAAGGTTAGCGAAGAAGAACTATTGGCCCTTGCCAGCCTTGCCACATCAATAAATGCTGTAGGCAGCGGCGCATTGGTGCTTGCCAAGAGAGGCATATGCGACGAGAAAAACATAAGGTATATAAAAGGTGTGCCTCATATCCAGATATACAAGCTATAGGTGGAAACCATGAGGGGAATAACAATAATACTCGAGGATAAGCTCGGGGTGCTTGCGGACCTTTCTTACATATTGGGGAAGGAGAAGATAAACATAGAAACAATCTCAGCCCACACTCTTGGCGGAAAGGCAATTGTCTACCTCACAGTGGACAACTATGCAAAGGCCTGCTCTGTGCTAAAGAAGAACGGCATAGAGGCGCTTACTGAAAAGGAGCTGGTTATAAAGCTTGTAGATAAACCAGGCTCACTTTACGAAGTGGCAAAGCAGATGAAAGAAAATGGAATAAACATAAGAGAAGTGCATATAGTTTCAAGGGATGGTAAGGAAACAGTAGTATCCCTTATAGTTGACAAGGTGCAGAAGGCAAAGGCCCTTCTAAAGGACAAGCTTATCTATGAATAGCATTTAGAGATTGTACCTTTCCCCAACCTTCGGGGCTATTGCGTCCCACCCTTCCTCTTTAAGCTCTGCAGCGAATTCATCGCAATGGTCGCCGTGCATAAGGAAAATCTTCTCAGGATTAGTGCTGTTTATGAGCTTGAGCAGCCCTTCTTTGCCTATATGGGCTGAAAGGTCCATATAGCGGACTGCTTGGTCTACTTTCATCAAGCCCTCTTCCATCTGGAGGGTGCTGTTCTCAAGCAGGAGCGAGGCGTTTGTGCCTGGTATTGGGAACCCAGTGAGAACTATTGCGGCATTCTTCGGAGCCCTTTCGATATATCCCAGCACAGGCCCGCCTTCGAGCAGCCCTGCAGTAGTTACTATGACATTTGCCCCTTTTAATGCCCTTTCTCTGTCTGCATTGCTCTTTACGGGCTTTGTGCTCCTGTACGCCTTTGCAAACTCGACCCCTTTGCTCAGGTATTCTGGGTAGCGCATGTAGATCGCAGACACATCCTTTGCCATCCCATCAACATAAACCTTGGCTTCAGGGAGGTGCTCATGCATTATCATTATCAGCTCCTGCGCCCTTCCTACTGCAAATGCAGGGAATATTACAGGGAAGCCCTTTTCCAAATACTCCCTAACAAGCTCTGCAAGCGCTTTCTCCACTTCCTTCCTTGGAGGGTGGTCCTTGTAAGAATATGTGCTTTCTATGAGCAGGTAATCGCACTCGCCTTTGTAAGAATAGCCGTTGTGGAGCTGCATCTGCTCATCCTTTATGTCCCCTGTATAAAGCAATTTCTTCCCTTGAAACTCGGCTTCTATCATGGAGCTCCCAAGTATGTGCCCTGCATCGTACCACCTGAACCTTGTTTGCCCCATCCTCAGCTCCTGCCTGTAAATCATTGGCAGCCAATTCTTCTTTGCCTTCTCTACATCCTTTTTCTTGTAAATCTCACCATTGGAAAGCTTTATTGAATCATTGAAGAGGACGCTTGCTATCTCCATTGTGGGCGGCGTGGAATAAAAGGAAGGCTTTGAATATTGGTAGAGCGCAGGTATATAGCCAGAATGGTCAAGGTGTGCATGGCTTAGCAGCACAGCATCAACCCTATCACTGAACCTTTCAGGGTAGCGGTCCTCTCCAATCATCTTTACCCCATAGTCAAGCAGCACGCTCACATCTGTTTTTAGGAGAACTGCGCTCCTTCCAACCTCCCTGGCAGCCCCTAAAAAATGTATGTCCATAGGAAATAAACAGCTTCAACCTTTTTATATCTTCCCTATGCTAGATGTCAACCACAACCCTTATCCTATACTTCCCTCCTTCTATTCCTGCGGAGCCCATATGGAAAGTAGCTGCTTTTGCTTGGTTCCTGCAAGGGCCTCTCTCAAATTCGACCTCTGCTTTCCATCCTTCTACCTTTTTAACCCTCACAGGCCTCAGCTGCTCTGAGTCAACAATCGCAATAAGGGAATTGAGAAGGCAAACTGCCCTTTCCAAGTCATCCTCCCCCTTTCCCTCAAAAGCCAATGTTTCCTCTGGCTTTTTGCCCCTTTCCATTAGCCCTATAAGCCCTTCAAGCGCGTAGAGCGCTGCCTCTTCCTGGCTCTTTCCTTCTGCAACTATAAGTATGTCAGCTGTGTGCTCTTCGTAGGTAAACATAACAAGCATTTAAACCCTATGCACTATTTAAGCTTGATGCATTTTGTTTTCCCTGAGCTTGAGAGGATGCGCCCAAGGTTTGAGTGGGCGCTTAAAGAGCTTGAGCAAAGCAAGTCAATAAAAGTGCGCTACCATCTTGATGCTGATGGGATAGTGGGCGCAGCGTATATACTTGAGGCATTTGGCTGCGCGTTTGAAGGGCAAAAAAGCCCGCATTATGCCTCATTGGAAGAGGACCTGCGCTCTTCGTTTGACTGCATAGTGCTTCTTGACATAGGAAGCACTGAGGAAAAGCTGGAGGATGTGCTATCGATTGCAAGTGCAAAGCGCCTAATAATCATAGACCACCATCCTGCCCCTGCAGAGCTTAAGGAGCATAGCTTAAACCCTTGCTTCCATCTTGAATCTGGCTCGCGCTATCCTGCTGGATACTTGGCTTATGAGCTTGCCCGCTGCAAAGGGGTTGAAAACGATTGGTACAGGTTGGCAATAGCAGGCGACAAGAGCGACATAGGATATAGTGGAGAGGAGAGAGACATAGCAACAGTGATTGATTACCTTGCCCACCACAACGTGAAGCTAAAGGACATAGTTAGGGCGCTCAAAAGCAAGGATGATCTCCTTTACTACCTTCCAGAAATGGCATCGCTAAAGGAAGTAGTCATTTCAAAGATAGAGGCGTCTGCATCGAAACAAGGCGTTGTAAAGGTTGTTGATTTAAGGCCATTCTTCGGCAGTTTCCCAGGCGCAGGGAAGGCCCTTGGGATGGCTTGCGAGGCGTGGAAGGGCTACATCGTGGTCGGCACTGGAGAGAAGACAGTGCTTGTGAGGACAGACAAGGACATAGGGCTCGGCTTGCTCGTTTCCCATATAAAGAAGGCATTTGGGGGGAAGATAAGGAGCGCAGGCGGGCATAGCAAGGCAGTTGCCATAATAACTGAAAAGGGATATGAGAATGTAGTCAGGGACGAATGCATTAAGTTTTTAAATAATCTCCATTAATTATAACTAAGGTTGAATATTATGGTTCAGGATATAAAAGGGCTCATTGAGGGAAAAGAAGAAAAGAAAAAGGCGGTGTTTTCCATGGCAAAATTGGATGAAGCTTTTGTGGAAAAGGTAGTAAAGAAGTACAGCAAAGCTGCAGGGCAAGACAGGGAGAGGACAAAGGAGGCGCTCACAAACCTAATCAATGGAAACATCAGGTTTGTAAAAGGCACCCCAAAACCAAGGGATTTTGTTGCAGAGACAAGGAAGACAGTTGAGGAAGGGCAAAAGCCATTTGCTGCGCTTGTGGTCTGCTCTGACTCCAGGAGCCCTGAGCTTGCGGTTTTCGATGCCGGGGTTGGCGAGATATTTGTGATAAGGGTGGCAGGGGTAGTGCCTGACAAGTGGGGGCTTGCAAGCTTGGAATACGCAGTGGGCCACTTAAAAGTCCCGCTAATAGGCATATTGGGCCACGACAAGTGCGGGGCCGTTACTGCTGCTTTTGGGGGTTCAAGTGAGCACGGCCATCTGGAAGGCCTGCTTGATAGCATAAAAGAGAATATAAAAGGGGCAAAGGACTTGCAAGAAGCTATAAAAGCCAATACGCTTTCTGTAAGAGGAAGCATTATCGCTCACAGCGATACAATTGCCAAGGCATACAGCTCAGGCAAGGTTGTCATTGTGCCGCTCCACTATAGGATGGCAGATACGCTTGAGGTTGAAATTCTTTGAGCGAAGAAAAGAAGAAGCACAAGCTGAAGAGGCTAATAAAGAGCTTTGAAACTTTTAGAGGCGGGAATACAGAGCTTATAAGCGTTTATGTGCCAAAGGGCTACCCGATCCACGAAGTAAGGAATAGGCTAAGGGAGGAGATGAACCAAGCAGGCAACATAAAATCAAAGACAACAAGGACGAATGTGCAGGATGCCTTGGAGAAAATACTTGCTTACCTAAAGTTTTATAACCAAACCCCTGAGAATGGCTTGGCTGTTTTTGCAGGTAATGTTTCAAGCGACCCATCAAAGAGAGACATTCAGCTTTTTGCGGTAGACCCTCCATACCCTATTGACATAAGCGTTTACAGGTGTGACAGCACATTCTTCATGGAACCCCTTAAGAAAATGCTTGATGCGAGGCAGAGCTATGGCCTCATAGCAATGGATGGCAGGGAAGCTACTTTTGGAATCCTAAAAGGGACAAACTTAATGGTAATCACGGAAATCTCTTCCTTTGCGCATTCAAAAGTGAGGAAAGGAGGGCAGTCAGCAAGGAGGTACGAAAGGCTCATAGAAGAGCAGAGGGAGATTTACTACAAAAAGATAGGGGAGACAATGGACAAGGTATTCCTTGAAACAACCCAAGGGGTAATAATAGGAGGCCCAGGGCCTGCAAAGGAGGACTTCCTTAAGATGAGGCCCTTCAACTATCAAATCAAAATCTTGGGCGTGGTAAACACTGGCTACACAGACGAGTATGGCCTGCGAGAGATAGTGAACAGCATGTCATCCATACTCGATAACCAAGAGGCAGTGAAAGAGAAAAAGATAGTAAACAGGTTTTTGCAGGAGGTAATAAAGGATGGGCTGGCAACTTATGGCTATGGCCCAGTGAAGGGCGCCATATTGAGTAAGCAGGCGTCTTTGGTCATGCTTTCTGAAGGCCTTGAAATGTATTTCAGGAAATACAGGTGCAGGAAGTGCAGGCAGGAGTTTGAGGTCATAGAAAAAAAGAATGAGCGCCAGAAGCACTGCGGAGATGACCCTGAGCTTTTAGAAGACAAAGACCTTGTGGAATACCTCTCCGATCTGGCAGAGGAAATGCAGATTGAAGTAGCGCTTATATCAACAGACACAGATGAAGGCATCCAGTTCCTTAATGGCTACGGAGGAATAGGGGCGCTGCTAAGATATAAATGATGGAGCATAGTGCTGCTGGGTTGCTTTCTTCCTGCTTGCTATCTGTTGGATTATATGGAGGGGGTACATAGGTGCTGCCTCCTGACTCATTAATGCTCTCCTGCACCTTTTCTTCTTGCACAGGCTCCTGCTCTTCTTTTTCTTGCCCTTCATCTTGCATTCCAGGTGCTTCTACCTCCTCATTTGCTTCATCTTGCGGCTCAGTGCATTGAAGTATGCTAAACTGTGCCTCCTTGCTCATATAGCCGCTCTTCTCTATCCTCAGCACAAACATCTTTTTTAGCAGCTCCTCCTTGCCAACGTATGTGTTTGCTGCCTTGCCTTGAGCATCTGTTTTTGCAGTTGAAATCAGCTGGTAGGAGTAATCAGCATAGAAGAGGTAAGCACTGACCCCTCCTATCTCTTCACCTGTTGAGTTGTCTCTGACAGTGGAATAAACCTTCATTGCTTTGCAATCAACCTCAACATCTAAGCGCATGGTTTTTCCAGAGCCGAAGTCTTTTTCAGTTAGCGCTGGATGGAAGGCAAGCGCATGAGCAACTAAAACAACGAGCGCTAAGAGCGTTGCACTTTTATTGAGCATGTTTGATTCCCCCCACCCACTCCTATAGTAAGCCGTGTGTTCTCTAATTTGCTTTCCCCAAAAGGCACTATAACCACAGAAGGCACAGCGTTCATCTTCTCATAACACATCTCAATCCTATCCTTCTCAAGCTTTGACAAACTCAAGTCACCAGAGTAGTAGTAAAAGCAACTGCCATTCTCTATGCTGTAAACTTCAACAGATTTGCCCATCAGCCCAACGCTGTAGGCAATGTCTATTCCGCATTGCATAACCCAGGTTCGAATGGGCTCTTCTGCATTAAGGTGTGTGATGATAGTAACCTTGTCAGCCATTAGCAGGTTTTCATAGAAATTCCTCTGGTCGTTTTCATAAAGAAGGTTTGCTACCAGCACCAAGTCAAGCAATGCAAGCGCTATTATGGTAAATGTTTTCATTTTATCAGCTTTGCTATTGCACAGGTCTTGAAGTCGTTCTCCTGCCCATATATGTTCAACTCGTCCTTGTAGAACAGGAAGTAAGAAACCCTTTGGCTTCCTTCGTTAAAGTTTAAGTAGAACCCATCGCTGCTCTCAAGGCAGTCTGAAACTAGGAGGCCGTTCTTGTAGCACTTGCCAGAACTGAGCTTGTAAACATTGATTTTCTTCCCCTTTTCCTCAAGCACCTTCTTTACCTTCTCTGCGCATACATCCATCTGTATTTCTACCCTTGAGCTCTGCGGGCTCAAAACTATGTTGACATTGGGAATCTCCTCTATGCGTTCAAATACATTTTCTATGTTTACACTCTTTACCCCTTCTTCTGCGCTAAGCACTATCATCGGCAGCACAAGGGCAATAAGCATTAGCGCCAGTGCGCTTAGCTTTGCCCAATCTTGGGAGGTGTAGGAGAGCAGCAGTGATACTACGAAAAGCGCGAAGAAGAGCGTTGCAACAATGCTCAGCAGTATGTAGAAATGCATGTTGTTCTTTATATTCTCCCTTTGCTCATAGCTGAGTGGCGCAGTAATCTGCTTTAAGTTTTTAAGCAGCGCCTTGGTTTGCATGCTTACATTGCCCTTTACCACTGTCTCAAGCTCCTTGCGCATCTCTTCGTTGATTGCAGCGTACCTAACCTTCAAGTCAGAGAGCTCTGATGGCTCAAGCCCTTCTGAAAATACATTGTTTAGTATGGTTACATTCTCAGCATACTTGTTGGTGCTGCTTGGCTTCATGCCCTGTATCATGAAAAGAAGCCCATTTGCCTCATCCTTTGCGCTTAGCGCCTGCGAATAGAGCTCAAGGTCTTCTGTAATTGTTATGTTTAGGACCTTAACTAGCCGCTGGTATTCTTCAATGTCATCATCAAGAGCTGTTGTATTCCTCTCGCTTATCTTGCTCTCTATCTTCTTGCCAAGAGCATCAAGGTCATTTAAGGTTCTTGATAACCGCTTGTCATCAACAACAGCCATTGTTTCATTTACTAGGGAAGCCATTCCTTCTTTCTTATCCTTGAGGTCAAGGTAATTTTCCTCCATTTCATGGAGGTATCTGCTTGTTTCCTTATAAGCAATCCTTGCTGCTGTTTCATTCTCAACTATAGCTACAGTTCTTTCCAAATCAGCTATGGCACTGCTCTTTGCCATTGTAGCATTCACTATCTCCTGCGCTTTGTATATGTTCGTTTCGTTTAGTATTAGGTCGGGGCATATTCCATAGCAATTGGGGCAGTTTTCCCCTGGCGCAGGGTAGCGGAACCTGCATGTCTCTATGTCCTTTCTGTACTGGTCAAGCTTTGAAAGCGAGGATGATATGTTTTTTAGTATTTCGCTCTGGTTTTCTATGCCCATTGACAATATCTTTGATATGGCTTCTGCTATTATTGTGTCTGTTTGGTGGCTGGCTATGCCAAATTTAAGGTCCTCAGGGTAAATAATCATGTAGTCATTGCACCCTATCGCCTTTGCATATGCTGCGCATATGAGCTTGGCAGATTCATTGCAGCTTTTTTCGTCATAGCAGTCCTTCACATGGTAAGCCAAGGCTTGCCTGCAGGCGTATTCTTCCTTGCCTGGCCATTTCTGGCCATCGTTCCTGCTCGCATTGTAAAGGAGCAGGTAATCAACTACCTTCTGCCTGTCTGCCTGCTTCATCAAGAAGCCTGCGCTGGACATCTGGTAAAGCTTCTCTTCTATCCCTTCAGTTGCAAGCTCTCCGTTGTAAAAAAGCAGTGCAGGCTTCTGGTTTATAAAAACAAGCTCGTAAAGGTTGCCATTGTCGGTTACATTGAGTATGCTCAATGTAGCGTTGCTTTCGTTAAGGTAGATGTACTCAGAAAAATCGCTGGCGTTTATTGAAAATGCTAGCGAGGCTAATAGCAAAAGGGGGATCATGCATTTTAGCATGTGCTATTCACCACAGTTGTGTTT
This sequence comes from Candidatus Anstonellales archaeon, assembly GCA_038890615.1. Taxonomy (GTDB): domain Archaea; phylum Micrarchaeota; class Micrarchaeia; order Anstonellales; family J096; genus JAWAFI01. The sequence goes on from JAWAFI010000001.1 coordinate 430,885, forward strand.
AAAATACTTTCACATCCTTCTGGAGCCAAAGCGAAAGCAGTGCATACTGCTTCTTTTATGCCATTTGCGCTTATAGTGTCATTGTATGCTGCTCCGTTTATGTAAACTTTGGTTCCCTTTGCAATTCCCTTTGCATAGCTTACATCCATTGCCATTATGCTTGCGTTTATAGAAGTAGTATTTATGAGCAGGTCCTCTGCTACAGCATCAACGCAGCTACTTTCAGTGCAGTTGCTTGATTCTATTAAGAAGGCCTTCCACTTAGTTGAACCTGAAGTGCCGAATATATACCTTCCGTATAAGGCCTTCTGCGCCTCTACTGACCCTGCTTCAGAGCAAACCCCTTCATAGCATTTTGATGGGTCAGATGTTTCGTTCTGGAGATATACCTTGTATATGAATAGCAATTTCACGCTGGCATTTATGGCTTGCTGGACTTCTGTAATTGCATTCATAGTTTCCTTGTCATTGCAGCCATCAAGCACAACCCCAATGGAAGCTCGCTGCTCCTGCTTGAAAATCTCCTTCTGCTTGGCAATGTTTGCCTTAAAGCCTTCTACAGTGTACACAGCAGGGTAAAGGTAAGTTAGGTTGGAGGATATGAAGGCGCTCATCTTAGTGCCATTGGTTGAGAAATAAACAAGCTCTATGTATTCCCCATGGTCAATGTAGGTTGCGAACACCACTTTGTCGCTTTTCCCTTCTTTTATCAGAATGGCATCGTTTATGGTCTGAACTAGGCTATTTGCTGTTTCGTTTATCTGGGCTTCAGTGGGCTTTGATGGCTCAAAAGGCTTTGCTTCCTGCTTCCCTATTGTATAGCCTATATACCCAGCTATAATTAGCAATGCAAATGCTGCAGCTATAATTACTGCTTTTTCCATATAGGAGATTTGCAAAGGTTTTTTATTATTTGCCTATTGCTCATATCCACCCTTTTCTCTTGAAATAGTAGACAAGGCTTGCACCTACAAAAAGCATCAGCAGGAGAACTGCAGGGTATCCAAAAACCCAATCAAGCTCAGGCATATACCTAAAGTTCATGCCATATATGCTTGCTATGAAGCTTAAGGGTATGAAAACAGTTGTTATTATGGTAAGGAATTTCATTATCTCGTTTAGGCGGTTGTTTATGCTTGAAAGGTATACATCGAGCATGCCTGAAAGCATTTCCCTGTAGGTCTCAACGTTGTCTATTATCAAAACAATATGGTCATAAAGGTTCCTGAAGTAAGCCTTGGACTGCTTTGTGATAATCTTCGAATCTGTTTTTTCTATTGAGAGCACAACCTCCCTTGCCGGCCATATTGATTTCCTTAGCATTATCATTTCTTTCTTAAGTTTCCTAAGCCCCTCAAGGGTTTTTGGGGTAGGGTTCTTTACTAGCTCCTGCTCTACCTCTTCTATTTTCTCTCCTGCAAGCTCAAGCGCAATGAAGTAGTTGTCGAGTATCGTGTCTATTATTGAATAAGCAAGGTAATCTGTCCCTGTTTTCCTTATCCTCCCCTTTTCCTCCTCTATAAGCCGCTTGACCCCTTGGAGCAGGTCATCTTTGCTGTTCTCTTCGAATGTTATAAGCACATCCCTGCTTAATATCATGCTTATCTGCTGCTCTGTTATACTCTTTTTTAGGTGGTTGTAGCCAATCATCCTCATTACTATGAAAAGGTAATCTTCGTGGTCCTCAAACTTTGGCCTCTGCCTAGTGTGCATTATGTCCTCTTGAACAAGGTGGTGGATTCCAAAGTAGTTGCATATTTTTTCTACTACAACAGGCTCAAGCCCCTGCACCCTTATCCAAGTGGTGCTTCTTTTCCCTTTGTAAGGGAAGCATTCCTCAGCTTTTAATGCCTTCTTTTCATAGAATTTGCTTCCTTCGTAGTCAAGTATTGTTATAATTGCCCTCTGTTCTTCCCTGCTTCCATTCATGCTTTTTCTATTGCTCAAGTGCTTAAAACCCTTTGCCTTTTCCGTAAAATTATGCTTTTTTTGGCAAAAAAGTTTTTTTTTTGCGAGAGAGGAAAGATAGATTTAAAAGGTTTTCCCCCCTTTAAATTTGATTATGGCAACGAAGAGGAAGGAGCACGACTGCTTCCTTTCTAACAGCAAAGTTAGCAGGAAGGATAGGTTCAATGGCTTCACCCCTCTCGAAGAAGCCAACATGCGCTTCGATGCCTCATGCTCGAATCTTTTCGAGAATTTAAGCGCCGCCCTGAAGGGGATCAAAAACGTTGCCCTCTACACTCCGTTAAAAGAGTCCAAATCTAAATTCTCTCTTCACTATGCCTCTTCAGGCGGCGCAACCCCCACCATTGCCAATGTCATTTACCCCCACATGCAGATCCTCTACCAAAAAGGGAATCAGCTTGTATCATTCGATTTTGTCAACCTTCCTGAATATAAGATCTCAGTGCACTCATTGCAGACCCCTGACAATGGGATGGAGAAGGTAATGATACCAATCATAAAGAAGAATGGGGATATTAAGGTAAAGGGCCTTCTTGTGATAGAAGGAGTAAACCTTAGGTTTGATACTTCAAAAGATTACTCTATAGAAAGCCTCCTAACCTTCTTTGCGCAGGTCAGCTTCAAGCTGGGCAAGAGAATGGACCATATGAACGACATCTCTGGCCTTCCGAGGAGAACAGAGGCAACTGAAGAAGACCTTGCAAACGAGTTAAGGGACTCAAGCAATACAAGCATTGTTTTCATTGACCTTAACAAGCTTAAGCTCATCAACGACACACTTGGCCACGATGCAGGAGATGAGGTAATAAGGAAAGTTGGCCAGGCGATAAAAGACAACATAATTGCATCCGAGAGCTTTGCCTACAGGTGGGGTGGCGATGAGTTTGCAATAGTGCTCAAGAATGCAGATGCAACAGCCGCCCATCATGTTGCCATGAGGATTGCAAAGGCATTTTCCCAGCAGCAGATATGGGCAAGCTTCGGCATCTCCACAGGGCAGGTTTCAAGTGTTGAGGAATTGGCAGCCCTAGTAAGGCAGGCTGATGATGCAACCTACCACTCAAAGGAACACTCAAGGGAAGGCGAAAACTTGATTACATCAGCAGATAACGGAATGATGACAATGACAGTTGTGCCTTTTGAGAAGCCAAAGGAGCATTCACTTGACCTAAAGAAGTTCGTGCCCCTGATAGATGAAAAGTTCCTTTCAGAAATTCCTTGCTAATACTTATCCCCCCTTTAAACCCCCATATTGTATAATACAAAACCCCCTATAAAGTAGGAGGCGGCATTGCAAATTGCTGAAGCGACGAGAGCCTCATAGGGCTTCATTTTTAGCATAAGCGAGTAGAGCACAGCTTCAGCAACGGTTACCAGCATTTCGCCAACAGGCATGAAAAGCTCCCCTTTAAGGAATAATGGAAGAATAAGCCAAAGAAAAGGGAGAGTAATCGATGAAGCCAGCACCCCTGCAACGAAGATCTTCTCCTGCTTGATTCTATTTTTTAGCCAAAACTTATTGAGCAGAAAAAGGGCAGCAAGCTCTATTAGGATTGTAAGCACCAATGCCTTGAGCATAAGCGATTAACTCACTTGCTTAAAAAATCCTTTGCATTTTGGTTTATTACCTTTTTTCCCTTCTCAAGCTCATATTCCCAAGCATTGTCAATAAAGTGCTCTTTTACTCTTCTGTTGCTTTCAACAACCACTGCTGTCCACCTAAACTGCCTCCCCATAACAGCGCAGTGGTCAATCTGCGCCTTTAACACAAAAGCCCCTACTCCCTTGACAAAGTCAAGGTGCTCATCTACAATTTCAGGCTCATCATAAGGTATTAAAGTGCCGTCACAAAGCTCCTTGGGCAACACCAATCCTTTGTAAAACTTGTACTTTATGTAGTTCGGCATAATCGCATGAGGCTTTCTTTCGCTTTCTATTGCCTCCTTCTTTGCCTTTTCATAAAGCGCTAAGAACCTCTTCTTCTCTTCTTCATCCATGATTTTCCTGAACTTCTCCTTTATTTCAGAGCTAGCGCTTTTCATGCACAATGAAACATGGCATTCCCCAACTTCTTCTATCTTTATCTCCCTAAAAAGATGCTTTTCATCCTTGGAGGTTGAGCTTGCCTTCTTTACTACATATGCTTTTGATTCATAGGCTTCCTTCCCATCCTTGTAAACAGACACATTTACGCTTTCCTCATAATCCCCGAAGCCATAGTAAGTGCGGAATATTTTTGCCAAAGCTAAAATTCCGTTCTCAGTGTCAACAGCACCGCATAGCACCCCTTCTTTGCCCAAGATTTTCACTGCCCATTCCATTCTCTCAGGCAAGGCCTTCTCCAATCCAAACTTTTTCAATATCTTATTCACCCTCTCCATCTCCTTTGCCTTCCCCTCAAGCTTATCAATTGCTTCCATCTCCTTCTTAAGCCCCTCAACAATCTTTTCTAAGCCAACTTCTTCTGTTTTTTCACATCCTATAATTCTGCTTTTCAGCAGTGCTACCCCTTCCTTAAGCGCGGATGGGCTTATAAAGTAGTTTCTTTCCCCTTTCTCCACAAACTCGCTTATTCCTAGCTCTTTTGCTGCATTTAAATATGGAGTTGGATCGTCATCTTTGCAGCAGAAGTAAGAGTCCTTCTCTTCTGGAAGCATGTTGAGAATATGGAGAAGCGCTAGCTTCTCAAGAGGCAGGAGCCCCAGCTTTTCAATTTCCCTTGCCACTACTTCATTTGCTTCCTTTCCAAGCTCAGCGCTTAACCATCCTTCCACCCCCCCTTTCAGCCATTCCAAGTTACTTCTGTTCAGCTCCTCTAAGAGCACCTCATTCTTCTCAATTTCCTTTCTAATCCTCTCCTTTCTCTCATAAAGCCCTTCTATTTTTGGCTTTTCCCACTTCTTCTTTAAGCAGGTAGCGCCATTCTCTTTCATATGCTTATATGCAATTCAAATCATTTTATTTTTAGCATTCCAATTTTTTAAAAAAGGATAAATTTATTAAATGAAAATTATTTTATTTTAAACATGAATGAGTTAAATTCTTTTGAAAGGAAAATACTCTACGAGCTGGACTACGATGCATCAAGGTCAGCAAGCGAAATAGCAAATAGGCTTAACACATCCCCTCAGCGAGTGCTTTACGCAATAAACTCCTTCCTTAAAAAAAGGCTAATAAAGAACTTAATAGGTGTTATTGATTACAGAAAAGCAGGCTATGGAGTCCACTTTGTATACTACAACTTAAAATGGATGAAGCGAGATGAAGAAGAGAAGATGATAGCCTACCTTGACCAGAGCCCTAATGTGGGCATTGTCCTTAGGTGCGAAGGCAGGTGGAATTTGAGCATAGGATTCTTTGCGAAAAGCCTTTTCGATCTTTTGAAAGAAGTAAGGAAAGTTGAAAATCTATTTGGTGCTTATATTCTTGATTCTGCAAAGACCAGCCATTTAGGGAGCTACCATGGGCAGCGTTCTTTCCTGTGGCCAGAGAAGGAGGAAAGGAGGCGTTATATGCCTATAACCGGCTCTGAGTTACAAGCGGAAAACCTTGATGAAGTTGATTTAAAGCTCCTTTCCCTGCTTTCTAGGGATGCAAGGGCAAAAAGCGTGGATTTGGCAAAGAAGGTTTCATCCACACCTGAAAAGGTGGCTTACAGGATAAAGAAGCTCAGGGAGAAAAAAGTTCTGCAGACTGCCACATTTCTTCCTGATTATTCAATATACCCTTTCTTCCGCTATAGGGTATTGCTAAAATTCAAGAGCCTTTCGCAGGAAAAGGAGGAATCGCTGTTCTACGCCCTTGCTGCCAACAAAAATGTCCTGCAAGCAATAAAGAACTACGGCTCCTATGATATGTCTATTGACATTGAGATTGAAGACAAGAAGAAGCTAAGGGAGAACCTTCACTTAATATTAAGCCCATTTGAAGACCTCGTCCATTCCTTTGACGCTGTTTTGGTTTACGATGTGCCAAAGTTTTTTTACTTCCCTACTGTTTGAGCTTTTCTTCAATAACCCTTTCCTTCATTAATCTGGAACGTTCTTCACTAAGCACCTTCAATCTGTTTTCAAGCATATTTACGTTCTTAGCATAAGAAGGGTCTTTCTTATTTTTCTCAACCCTATCCATCTCCTTTCTTATCTCATCCATCTCCTTTTCAACCTGCTCTATTGTATAGGCTGGTTTTTGATAGGGTATTAACTTTGCTGGAATGGATAAAGTGGTTGCTGAGAGCACCACAACTGCAGAAACTAACAAAGTATTTATTGCATTCACAAGCTTGTTCACTAAACTTCCTTTTGAAAATCTTTGCTCAATGGTTTTTGGCTTGTGCGGTTCTTCAGTTGGATTAGATTCAGCAGGATACCATGGAGGATCACTTCTTCCTCTTTTTATAGGCCATAAGAAAAGCATTGGTGCTGATATATCTTTTATAATCTCTTTATGCACTTCAGGGTTGCCATAGCTTCCAAATATCGCGTGCCTATACTCTTCTTTGTTTAGAATGTTCAAGAAGTCCTTTTCCACCTCTATGTAAAGGGCTACAGGTATCTCTGGCATTACACCATCCTTCAAAAGCAAAGAGTGCTTCTCAGATGCAGCCTTTACTTTTTCAACAACAGCTTCTTTGTAGTTGCCCAAGTATTCCTTAAGCTTCTCCTTATTTCCATATAATATCCACTCATCCTCGTTAACAACCCTAAGCAGCTCTTTCGGAGTTGGGGTTGGCTTGATTATCATCAATTCTTCTTTTTTGCTTTTTTGCCAGTACCATTTTACATAAAAGTCCTTCAGCCTCTTTACCCTGAAGCCGATTCCTTCTGCCATGCTTTTTAAACTTTTGAAGTACTTCTTTGTCTTTGAAAGCCATAGGCCGCTCGCCAAGAGCTGGTGTATGTCCCCGCAGAAAAGCATGGTTAGCTTTAGGGAGCTTTTTGTGCTGCTTAATTCCTTGTCTACCTCCTGCTTCAATTCAAGGAGATGGTTAAGGGCTGCTTTGTCTGTCTCGTCAGCAACCCCTTGCTCCGTCTTTTTTGGGCCCCCCCAAAGCACTACTAACTCTATATCCTTCCCTTCTTTTATTGCATCCTTTACCCTCTTTTCAAGCTCTTCTGGAAACGCAGGCCTATCCCTTCTGAAGCTCTGCTTCATCATAACTCTAACTACTTTAGTAGCAACATCGCTTGCTTCTTTATCAAGAAGCAGCTCTGCCTCTTTCCCCTCCTTTTTATTCAGCCTTTGCAACTCCTTTATTGCTTCCTTCACAATATTATTGCCATTCCTTCTTTTTTAATCCTTTTTTTGGGGCATTCCGGAACTTTTATAAAACAACAAGGGCATTCTTATTCCTATGAAGGTATTGCTTATTCATGCTGATAGCATAGAGGTTCACGTTAGGGAGAAAGCAATAAAGAACCCAGAGGAGGCGCCAATCAAGCACCTAGAGGCAAATGAAACCCTTGTGGTATTCACTGCAGTTGAGAAAGGGGATACAGCAGATACAGCAAAAAGGATGGCTAAGGACGCAGCAGAGGTTATGAGGCAGGTTAAGGCAGAGAGCTTTTTCCTCTATCCTTTAGTTCACCTTACTTCTAACCCTGCTTCTCCATCAACAGCTCTTTCCATCCTTAATGAGTGCTCAAAAGAGCTAAGCAATTACGGCGAAGTAAAAAGGGCCCCTTTTGGGTGGTACAAGGCATATGCCTTGAAATGCAAGGGCCATCCGCTAAGCGAGCTTTCAAGGGAGTACAAAGCAGAAGGGGCAGAAGAGGTAGTTTCCCAGTCGCTAAAGAAGGAAAGCACTGTAAAATCAGAGTTTTTTGTCTTGACGCCAAAAGGCGAGCTAATAAAAGCAGATCAGTTTGACTATTCAAAATACCCAGAGCTCAAGAAGCTGGTGACTTATGAAACAAAGAAGGTCAGGTCTTATGAAAAGGAGCCGCCTCATATCGGATTGATGAAGAAGCATTGGATAAGCGACCATGAGCCAGGAAGCGATCCAGGGAACTTGAGATGGTACCCTAAAGGCAGGCTTATAAAAAAGGCTCTTGAAGAGGAGGTAACCAAGATATGCCTGAACGAAGGAGCGCTTGAGGTCGAAACCCCTGTGATGTACGACTTTGAGCACCCTTCTTTAAAGAAATACCTTAACAGGTTCCCTGCAAGGCAGTACCTTGTGATAAGCGAAGACAAGAAGCTTTTCCTAAGGTTCGCAGCATGCTTCGGCCAATTCCTTATTTCACACGACTTACCATTGACTTACAGGCACCTTCCTCTTAAGCTGTATGAGCTGACCCATTACAGCTTTAGGAGAGAGCAAAGCGGGGAGCTCGCAGGGCTGAAAAGGCTAAGGGCTTTCACAATGCCTGATATGCACACAATAGCCAGAGATATGGAGCAGGCAAAGGGCGAGTTTGCGCACCAGTTTGACCTCTGCATCAAGTGGATGGAAAGCTTAGGTTTGGAAAACGAGGTTGCTTTTAGGGCGCATAGGCAGTTTTTTGAAGAGAACAAGGAGTGGTATCTTGGCTTTGTCAGGAAGGTGAGGAAGCCGATAATGCTAGAGCTTTTTGATGAAAGGTATGCTTACTTCATAACAAAGTTCGAGCTCAACTTCATAGATGGCATGGAAAAGGCAACTGCGCTTTCAACAGTGCAGATCGATGTGGAAAATTCAGAGACCTATGACATAAATTTTGTTGACGAGGATGGGGCAAAGAAAAGGCCGCTTATACTCCATGCATCAATAAGCGGGGGAATAGACAGGGTTGTGTATGCTTTGCTGGAAAAGCAGGCAATGCTTATGGAGAAAGGGCAGAAAGCAATGCTCCAGCTTTGGCTGAGCCCTGTGCAGCTTAGGATAGTGCCTGTCAAAAGCGAGTACGTAGAAGATGCAAAGTTCCTGCTTAAGCGAATTGAAGGGAGGAAAGTTAGAGCTGATGTTGATGATAGGGAAGAGACGCTCTCAAAGAAGATAAGGCAGGCAGAGATGGAGTGGGTGCCTTATGTTGCTGTGTTGGGCGAAAGTGAGCTCAAGAGCGGCATGCTGAGCGTCAACGAAAGAGAAACTGGAAAAAAGCTAAGCATTTCTCTTGAAGATCTTGTTGAGCTAATAGAGAAAAAGACAGAAGGGCATGCGTTTGCCCAGCTTACATTCCCAAACCTGATGAGCAAGAGGCCTTTCTAGCAGGCAAACCCTTTTAAACCCTCGTTGAGAGAGAAAAGCATGGATTCATATGAGAATATGCTCAACCACCTTTATTCAGAGCTTTCTAAAGTCAAGAAGGTTATGGATGATGAAAGGTTTGAAATGCCTATTGCAGACATAACTGTTCAGGGGCAGACATCTATATTCAGGAACTTCCAGGCAGTTGCTGACAAGTTCAGAAGGAGCCCTGCTTTCTTCTCTGCTTTCCTTGCAAAGGAGCTGGGAGCTCCAGTGGAGGCTTCAGGGGATAAGCTCATAATAAAGACAAAGGTCAAGCCAGACATGCTGAACAAGAAGCTGCTATTGTTCTTCGACAGGTTTGTAAAGTGCAGCCAGTGCAACAGGCCAGATACAGTCATGGAGATCGACCCTGTTTCAAAAGCAAAAGTGCTAAGGTGTGAATCATGCGGCGCCAAGACCACGGCCAAGTAAAAAAGCCACAGTTTCCGAATAGCCAATATCAGCCGGCAGGCGAGTTAAAAGTAAGGGTCCCAAAAGGCAAGGAGCTTATTGGAAAAGTAATCTCAACTCTAGGAGCTGCAAGGATGTCTGTGCTTTGCTCTGATGGAAAGGAAAGGGTGTGCAGAATACCCGGGCGCTTTAGGAAGATGTGGATAAAGGAAAGCAACATTGTGCTCGTTGTGCCTTGGGAAATAGAGGGGGATGAAAAGGGAGACATTGTATATAGGTATTCCCCTCTTGAGGCAGAAAAGCTTATGAAGCAGGGCCTGCTCAAGGGGCTTGAGTGATGGCAAGGGCAAGCAGGAAGAAAAGAAAGCCTAGGGAAGAAAGGCCTGAGAAGGAAAAGATTGACATTGAGAATGCGATTTTTGACAGGCAGACACTTCTCAACATAAGCTCGCTTATGCGTGCTGGTGTTTTGGACTCAGTGGAGTCATGGGTTGCAGAGGGCAAGGAAGCAGTCATACTCAGGGGCAAAAAAGGAGAAAATGATGTTGCAGTAAAGGCCTTTAAGCTTGAAACCTCGAGTTTCAGGGACAGGCAGGCCTACCTTGAGAAAGAGATTAAATTCAAGAACAAAAAAGAAGAGGTAATTCACTTTGCACGGAGGGAATTCAAGGCGCTTTCTATTGCTTCCCAGTTTTGCCATGCCCCTAAGGTTTATGGAATGAAAGGGAATGTGATAGTGATGGATTTCATAGGGGAGGAAGGCAAGCCCTATCCGCGCCTTAAGGATGCCCCGTACCTTACAGAGCAAAAGGCAGGGCTTATAACGAATGAGCTGAAGGAGCTTAAGAGAAATGGGGTTGTGCATGCAGATGTGAGCGAGTACAACCTTCTCAACTGCCCTGATGCGCTCTATCTCATTGATTTTGGCCAAGCCGTGTTTAAAAGGCACCCGAAGTTTGAAGAATACTACAATAGGGATTTAGAGTCATTGCAAAGGATTTTCAGCAGGTATTTAAAACAAGGCAAAATCACCTGAGGATGCAGTAACTCTTTGCTGCAAATGAATTTGACACCATCTGGCGCTTCCCTCCCTTCCTTATCAAAAGCCCTTTGCTTGTTTTCCTTATCACTTCAAATTCCTCTTCAGGCTTGATGTCTGCAGAGGCCTCATCAGGATGGCCCACATAGAAAAGGAACCTCCACCTTCCTTGCCTAACCCTGTCCATATGCCTTATTATGCTGCTTTGCCTGATGCCAAGGAACCTCTCAATCCCTTTGGTTACTTGGTAAGAAATCCCTGCTTCTGCTATGCCCTTTGCCTCCCCTACAGGAACGCCCAGCTTGTCCCTGAAAAGCGCCTCAAGCGCTTTTAGAGAGCGGTAAGCTTTATGGCCTTCCTGAACCCCTTTTTTAGTTAGGTAAAAGCCCTTGTGATGCTTCACAACAAGGTAGCGCCTTGCGCTCATCTTTGCTACCATTTCTGAAACTGATGCCTCTCTTACTCCCATGAATTCAGCAAGCTCTCCAGTAGAGACCATTGAGTTCTTCCTTTTGTGGAGCCTGTATATTGCAAGCAGGTAGGGAATCATTACATCCTCTCTGGTACCTCTATGCCAAGGATTCTAGAAAGGAGAACTGCGCTTTCCCTAAAGGCCTTCACAAGCAATAGGCGTGCGCCTTCCCTTTCATCTCCTATTACCTTGCATGAGTTATAAAATCTGTTGAAGTTTGAGCAAAGCGAGAGCAGGTGCTCTGCTATGCCGTGCACTGAGTAGTGCCTAAGTGAGTCCTCAAGCACACTTTCTGTCCTCATCAGTTCAAGCGCAAGCTTCCTTTCCATTTCATCAAGACTCTTCCCTGGTTCTGCCTCTGCCCCTTTGCCTTTCTTATTTAGTATGGAGCCAGCCCTTACTGCGCTGTATTGTATATACGGGCCGCTATTGCCCTCAATGTCCAATGCCTCATCCCATTTGAATGTTATCTCCTTTGAAGGGCTGACCTTAAGGAAAGCAAGCCTTATTGCTGCGCGTGCAACCTCTTCATGGGCTCCTTTGCTAAGCTTCCTTGCCCTTTCAACTGCCTCTGCATAAAGCTCATCTGCGCTGAAGCCTATCCAAGTGCCTTTCCTTCCTGAGAACCTCTGGCCTGGCAGCTTCACATGCTCATATGTCAAATGGAAGTATTGTGTGAACCCAAGCTGCTTCATTACCTCTTTTATGAGTGCCTGCGGCTCCTGCTGCTCCCTTCCTATCACATTTATTACAGTGCTTGCCCCTTCCCACCCATCACTGCCAAGTGAGCTTTTCTTGAGCATTGAGCCGTTTCCCTGCCTGAAAAAGTCAGTGAATCCAATCCCCTTCAAAGCGCCTATTTTCCACAAATGGAAAGCGATGTCCTTGCCAAGGTATGTAAAGGTGCCATCACTCCTCCTAAAAACTTTCTGTAGCCCTCCTGCGATGCATACCTCTGCATCTTTATAATCTCCTTCCCCTTTTTTGAGCACGCCCTTTTCAATAAGCATTTCTCTTGCCTTTTCTATGAAAGGAAGAACATCAGTTTCAAACACACAAATGTCTTGATATACTCTAAAATTGTGCGCTGTTTCATACTGTGCCATAACGCATTTTTCTGCCATTAAGCGAGCCTCCCCCCTAAGCTCACCTGATTCCATCCTCTTCATGACTTCGCGCACCCCTCTTTCCACTTCTTCGTTGCCCATCTTCTTAGCTATTTCTACATAGCGCCTGCCTAACCACTGGTCAAACTTCCCCTCCTCTTTTCCCTTTTCATCCAAATAAAAGTAAAGGCTCTGGGCTACTTGAAGCCCTGCATCATCTATATAGTTCAGGCGCACTACATCATAGCCAAAAGAGCTAAGCAGGTTGCTTATTGCATCACCAAGGAGCGCATTCCTCAAGTGCCCTGCATGCCATGGCTTGTTTGGATTCACAGAAGGGTATTCAACTACCACCTTTCCTTTCCTGCGCTTAAGTTTGATGCCTTCTGCAATCCTCTCTAGCTCCTCAATAATATACTCGTCCGAAAAGTTAGCATTAATATACCCCCCCTCAACCCAAACTTCTGAGAATTCAGGGAAGCTGCGGAGAGCATCTGCAATTTCTTGTGCATTTGCAAAGAACCCTGCTTTTGTAGATATGTGCGCATTTGGCGGGAAGGAGATTGAGAACTCTGCCTTTTTCCTGTCTATTCCCTTCCCAACGCAAGCTTCTACTATTCTCTCAAATGCCTTCATCACCCACAATACTATTTAAATGTTTAAAAAGATAAGTGGTTGATGCTTGGGCTTGCGCTTGGTGTGCTTATAGGCGCGCTTTCTGCACTGCTGCTTTTGCATCCTAACACAGTAGTCCCTCTTATACATGAGTTCGCCTCCCCTTCAGCAATAGCAGCAGCTTCGCTCTGCTTCTCTTTTGTTGCCTCAACCTTCCTAGGCATGCCTGATTCGCAATCAAACATCTCAATGCTCCCTTCCCATAAGCTTGTTTCAGGGGGCCATGGAAACAAGGCCCTGAAAACCGTTGCGCTATCTTCGCTTATTGCAGCGATTGCTGTTGCAGCAGCAAGCCCGCTTCTCCTTCCATTCTATGAGATGTTCTACAAAGCCATGGTGCCTTACCTTTTCCCAGCAGTGCTCCTGCTCACGCTTTTGCTTTTTGCAAAATTGGAAAAACTTATTCCCAATGCAATCGCATTTGCAATTTCAGGGATCTTTGGGGCGCTAGTGCTCAATGCAGGGCTTAGCGAGCCTCTAATGCCCTTGTTCACAGGCCTTTTTGCAGTTCCCTCATTGCTATTTGCATCCAAGCATTTCCCAAAGCAAAGGAGGGAGGGAGCAGAATTCCTACCTGCTTATATAATAGTAGGTGCCTTACTTGGGGCCGTTGCAGTCGTGCTGCCTGCATTCAACAGCCCGTCATTGATAACAGCTCTTGCTTCTGCTGCAATAAGTGTCTCAACAATTGAGTTCCTTGCTCTTTCTTCTTCTGTTTCATCAGCAACACTTTTTGCTTCCATACTTATGCACTCTGCAACAGGAAAGGCAAGGCAGGGTTTCCTTGCCTATGAAACACCTTGCCCTGAAAACCTTATTTATGCACTTGCATCATTTGCTGCCTGCTCTGCTGTGCTATACTTGATTTCTGAACGCGCAGGAAGGTTCTTCAGCGCACTCAATATGGAAAAACTAAGGCCTTTCATCTTATTTTACTTGATCGTTGTTTGCTATGCCCTTTCTGGATTAGGAGGGGTTTTAGCAATGTCAGGAGCAGCAGCAATAGGCTCATTTTGCCTTAAATTAGGAGCTGAGAGGAGGTTCCTTATGGGAAGCCTCCTTGTGCCTACTCTTATGCTCCTAGCATGCTTGCAATGATGGCTTCATCCAAAAAGCCCTGCAAGCCCCTGGGCTGCCTCTTCCTCTGTCTTTTTCTCCTCTTTCTTTTCCTCCTTCTTCTCTGCTGGGGCAGCCCCTGCTGCTGAAGGCGCTGCTGCAACTGGCGAAACTACGCTCTCCTTCAGTGCTTCTTCTATGTTTACCCCTTTTAATGCTTCAGTAAGCACCTTTATGCGCGCTTCATCAGGCGCAATCCCTGCTGCCTTAACTACTCCTGCAACGCTCTCGCCGTTCACTTCCTTTCCTGCTCCGTAAAGAAGGAGCACTGCATGCAGATATGGATCTACTTTCATTTTACCAACCTCTTCAAAGATTCTTCGTATGCACTTCCAAGTGCGAGTTTAAGCTTTATTGAACCTTCATTATAGTAATCAATCTTGGCAGAGATCGCCTTTTCATATCCCCCTGCCTTGGCTATTGCATACCTTATGGTAGCGTCTGTGTAATAGCAGGTTGCTGCAGAAAGGCTGTTGCCCATTTGCTGGGAAGCAATTATGCCTGCCATGAGGTCCTCCTTGCTTAATGAAAGCGTATCTCCTGTGAAAAGCGTGCTTCCATCAAATCCATACAGCACCTTTATTCTCATGTAGAAAGGCATTACGTTGAGCTTCTGGAGAGCCTTTGCCACTGCTTCTTTTATTACCTCTCCTTTCCTTGCTATTACTGCTGGCTTTGCTATGACTATCTTGCCTCCCTGCACCCTTGCATCAAGCCCTGCAACCTTCAGCTCTGAAAGCACAGGGCCAGGAGGAAGAGAAGTTTCGCCATCTGCTACCTCTATGTCTGATTCAGCTATTTCCCTTGGCCTTGCATACCTTTTCTCTTTTATGTCAGCAATCTCCCAATAGATATCGTAAGGGCTCTTGTTAGTTAGTATCACAGCGAATGGCTCTTTAATGTCTGCCTTGACGCCAAGTCGCTCAAGAAGCTTTAACAGCACTACTTTCTTTCCTGCGCATACCTTTCCTATTTTGCTGAGCTTTTCCCTCATCTTCTTCTGTAGCTTGCCCTTTGTCTTGTAAAGCGAAACAACAGCCAAATTCTTGTAATTCTGCGCTTCCTTAATAAGCTCTTCAATCCTCTGCTTCTTGATTTCCTTTGCCTTCATACCCTCACCGCCTTGCTCATTGTGAATTTCACGTATAATTTTGAGATGGCCTGTGCACCTACAGCTTTCTTTAGCTCTTCATACACGGCCATTGCATTCTCTGCAAGCTCTTCATTGCTCATGTCCTCTGTGCCTATGAATGCATGAAGCACTGGTAGGTTCTTTCCCTTGGTTGCAACCCTTACTTCGTTCCTTGCCTTTTCAATGCTTTCCTTCAGCTTGCCTAGCACTGGCTTTGGCATCTTGTTCCTTGGCCCTAAGAACTTTCCTATCTTCTTTGCAACCTCGCCCATAAGCTGTGGCTGCGCAAGCAGAGTGTAATCCCTTATGAGCTCTTTAAGGGCCTTGCTGTCTGAAGAGAGAGCATCTAAGTCTTCTTTCCTTATAAGCTTGTCAGCCCCTGCCTTCTCTGCCTCCCTGACAAAATTCTCATCTCCTATTACCCCAACCTTCCACTTCTTTGCCCCCCTTCCATTTGGGAGTGATATAGTTGCATTTACCCTATTCTCTGGCTTTGAGAAATCAACTCCTTTGAAGTTTATAACAAGCTCAACGCTCTGCCTGAATTTCCTTTTTCCTCGTTCAATCTGCTCAAGCGCTTTTACTATTTTGTCTTTCATAAAGACCCTCCTGCTACCAGCAGTTGATGCGGGTATTGCTATAAGAGGGAGGCATACCTTTATAAGCATTCCCTTTCCTTTAAGATTAACTTATTTTAAGGTGACTAAATGGCAGAGAAAAAGTTGAAGACCGGCACAACCACCGTTGCAATCTCATGCAAAGACGGAGTAGTTCTAGCTTCTGACAGAAGGGCCACTATGGGATACTATATAGCAAGCAAGGACATAGACAAGATCTTCCCCCTCGGGAACACAATGGCGATGACAGTAGCAGGCGTGGTAGGGGATGCCCAGCTGTTGGTTAGGTGGATGCAGGGGGAAGTTAAAGCATATGCTCTTGAGCATGAAAAGGGGATGACTACAAAGGCAGCAGTGACGCTTCTTTCAAATGTCCTTTCCCGCTACAAGTTTTACCCTTACTTTGTGCAGCTTATACTCGCTGGCTACACTGAGAAAAACCCTGAGATATACTCAATAGACATGTCTGGGGGCATAACAAAGGAGAAGTATACTGCAACCGGCAGCGGCTCAACAATAGCAATAGCAATACTTGAGGAGCATTACAAAGAGGGCTTGACTGTAAAGGAAGCAAAGCCTATTGCTGCCAAGGCAGTTCTTTCAGCGATAAAAAGGGATGCAGGCAGCGGCGAGAATGTGGACCTTATTTATATAGACAAAGATGGTTTTCACAGGGTAGATAGGGAAGAAGTAAAGAAGCTTCTTGCGGAGTAAGGACTTAAATGACAGAAATAGAGGCGACAATAAAATCACTCCTAAAGGGGTGCAAGGTTGAGAGGATCGATTACGAAGGGGTAGGCATAGGGGTATATGTTAAAGACATATGCAAATTCTATGACGACCCAACAATAATCAAGAGCATAGCATCTTCATTGAAGAAGAAGGTTAGCATAAAGGTCTCCCCTGAATACCTGATGCCAAAGGAGGAAGCAAAGAAGAAAATAAAGTCAATAGTGCCAGAGGAAGCAGGAATAACAGAGATACTGTTCCTTGAGCCCCTTTCAGAAGTGAAGATAATAGCAATGAAGCCAGGCTTAGTGATAGGCAAAGGAGGCTCATTGCTAAGAGAGATATTGATGCAGACAGGGTGGAGCCCAAGCGTTCTCAGGGAGCCAACCCTCCCTTCAAGCACAATCAATTCGTTGAGGAAGGCAGAGGTGGCTGAAGCAGATGAAAGAAAGAGGTTCCTGCTCAACATAGGCAAGAGCATAAACAGGGTCGCAAAGCCAAACGATTACCTAAGGATAATTACCCTGGGTGCATTCAGGGAGGTTGGAAGGTCGTGCATAGTTGTGGAGACAAACAACAGCAGGGTAATGGTTGACTGCGGCGTAAGCCCGTCTGAGCTTGAAGAGCCGCAGAAGTCCTATCCTTATTTGAACAAGATGGGCTTTGGCCTTGATGATTTGGATGCAGTGGTAATCTCACATGGGCATATGGACCACATGGGGTTCCTCCCATACCTGCTTGAGCTTGACTATGCAGGCCCTATTTACATGACACCCCCAACAAAGGACTTGGCTGCACTTCTCCAGCCAGATTACATTAATGTAGTAAAGTCAAACGGGTTTGAGCCGCCTTACAGCAAGAAGGCGATCCAGAAGGAGCTCAAGCAGACGATCACAGTTGACTATAATGCAGTGGTTGACATAACCCCTGACATAAAGCTTACTTTCTACAATGCAGGCCACATAATAGGGAGCGCAATGGTGCACCTCCACATAGGGGGCGGAGTCCACAATATGGTCTACTCAGGGGACATAAAGTTCGGCCCGACCCAGCTCTTTGACCCTGCTGTAACGCAGTTCCCAAGGGCTGAAACATTCTTCATAGAGTCCACATATGGCGGCAAGGATGACATACTTCCTGGAAGGAAAGAGCGCGAGGAAGGGCTTATAGCGGTCATAAAGAAGACAATTGAAAGGAAGGGCAAGGTCCTTATACCTGTTTTCGCAGTTGGAAGGGCGCAGGAGATAATGCTAGTGCTTGAGGATTATGCCTCTAACAACCCTGATTTCAATGTGCCCATATTCATAGATGGCATGGTGCTTGAGGCATCTGCCATACACACTGCCTACCCTGATTACCTTAAGGGCAGCCTAAAGAAAAGGATACTTGGAGGGAGCAGCCCCTTTGAATACCAAGGCATAAAGGTTGCAAATGGAAAGAGCAGGGAGGAGATCGTAGAGGGCGAGCCAGCAATCATCCTTGCGCCTTCTGGCATGCTTAGCGGAGGGCCTAGCGTGGAATACTTAAAGATGATGGCAGAGGACAAGCGCAACACCCTGATATTCGTTGGCTACCAGAGCAGGGGCTCTCTGGGGAGCAAGATACAGCAGGGGGAAAGGAAGATAATGCTTATGGGCGCTGATGGGAGGACAAAGGAATTGGCAATAAACATGGAAGTAGTAACCGTTGAGGGCTTCTCAGGCCACAGCGACATAAGGCAGCTTATCGCTTTCCTTAGGAGCATAAGGCCAACCCCTTCAACCATATACACAATGCATGGCGAAGAGAGCAAGACAGTGGATTTTGCCAGGACAATAAGCAGGGTAATTGGCAGGAACGCCTCGTCGCCTTACAATATGGAGATAAGAAGGCTAAGGTAAGGGAATAAGGAAAGTATTTAAATCCTTCTGTTAATATAGCGTATAGGTGAGGCGATGGGAATCCTCGATGCGATACTAGGAAAAGGAAAAGATGAAGACAACCTTGAGCTAGATGAGTACCTTGAAGGAGAAGGAGACATTGTAACCCCCCCTGCAAAGTATTACATTAAGAAGGTCGATATCAGGAATGAAGGAGATGCAGATATCATATCCAAGGAGATTGAGCAGGGCAATGTAGTGATAATAAACATTGAGCCGCTTTCAAAGCAGCCGAACAAGCTGAAGAAAATCATAGACAAGCTCAAGACATTTTCCCTGAAGATAGATGGGGACATAGCAAAGCTTACTGAGATGCTGGTCATAATTGTGCCAGCAAGGGTGAAGATAGTAAAGTCCAAGAAGCCCCCGCAGAGATCCTAAAGGCTCGCCATAACCTTTTTCACTAACTTAATTGTTTCTTCAACATCCCCTTTATCTGCAAGAGCAACAACGCTGTGTATGTAGCGTGTGGGGACGCATATGGCAATTGCTTCTACCCCGGCCCTTACATTGTGGGCATTTGCAGCATCTGTCATTCCTCCTTCTATTGCTTCTATCTGATATTTTATCTTTGCCTTCTTGGCTATCTCTATTATGCGCTTGGTCATACGCTGGGTTGCATAGTTGCCTCTTCCTCCTGCTTCAACAAGCACCAAGCTAGGTCCTTTTCCCAAATATATTGGCGCCTCTGCTATGTCAACCTCTGCATGGTCCCCTGCTATTGTTGTGTCAACAGCAATAAAAGCCCTTGGCATGTATGCATAGGTTGCGACCTTGGCGCCCTTGCCCAAAGTTGAAACCTCTTCCTGCGCTGTCCCTATGAGCATCACATTTTCAGGGAGCCCTTTTGCAAGCTCAATCAAAACATAACACCCTATCCTGTCATCAAGAGCCTTTCCTGTAAACCTGCTCTTTGTCAGCATGTCAAAAGATGCATCAAAGGATATTGGCTGCCCAACCTCAACTCCCATCTTCTTTGCCTCTTTCTGGCTTTTTGCCCCTATGTCTATGAAAAGCCTTTCCACCTCAAGCACCTTCTTCATCTCCTCCTCCTTCATTATATGGGGCGGCTTTGCTGCAATAACCCCCTTCACAAAGCCTTTCTCTGTCTTTATCTTTACTTTTTGGTTCAGGAGCATCCTTGGGTCTATGCCGCCCAGCCTAATAAACCTGATAAAACCCTTTTCATCAACATGCTTGACCATCATTCCTATCTCGTCCATATGTGCTGCAATTATGAGCGGGTTCTTTGTGATTTTTTTGTAAGCAATGACATTGCCAAAGAGGTCCCTCTCAACCTTAAGCCCGCTTTTCTTGAACTCCCTTTCCATTACTTTTGCTATCTCATCCTCATGCCCAACAACTCCAAAAGCCTCTGAAAGCTCCTTCATGAGATTTTCGTTCATGCTTTAGTTTAGCATTTTATTTTTAAATGCAGCGCATATCTTATGGAGCTGACTTTCTTGGGCACAAGCGGCACTGCGCCTACACTTGAAAGAGGCATGCCCAGCATCGCTGTGCATTTCAATGATTTCTTCCTGCTTGACGCAGGGGAGGGCACGCAGAGGCAGATGATGAGGTACAAGGTGCCTTATGGAAGGATAGCTGCTGTTTACATAACCCATTCCCACCTTGACCACTACCTAGGCCTATTTGGCCTCCTTGAGACCCTAAAACTCAACAAGAGAGAGCAGAAGCTAAAGGTTTTTGCGCCTTTCCCGCTTCCAATAACCAACTATAGCTTTGTTGAATTCACTGAAATTGAAAAGGAAGGGAGAGTTTATGAAGGGGAGAGCTACGAGGTTTTTGCATACAGGGTTGAGCATTCGCAGGATTCGTATGGATTCATAATAAAAGAGAAAGACAAGAGGAGGTTCTATGCAGACAAGGCGCACGAGGCAGGGCTGAAAGGCGCTGACTTCAAGAAAATAGAGGAAAAAGGAAGCATAGCCATAAAGGGGAGGAAGGTATACTTGGAAGACATCACTTATACGCAGAAAGGGAGGAAGGTTGTTTATGCAGGAGACAGCGTTCCTTCAAAGAGGACAGTTTCTGTTGCCAAGGATGCAGAACTTTTGATACATGAAGCCACATATGCAAGCGATAGGGAGGAGGAGGCTCGCGAAAGGAGGCACAGCACTGCAAAGGATGCAGCAATGGTTGCAAAGGAGGCAGGCGCAAAGCAGCTTATATTGACCCACTTCAGCTCAAGGTATGAGGACGAGAAGGAGCTGGAGAAAGAAGCAAAGAAAGTATTCAAGAATGCCACTGCTGCTCATGATGGCATGAAGGTAAAGGTGAAAAGATGAGGGTGGTTATTACTGGTGGAGCTGGGTTTATAGGCTCCTATCTGTGCGAAAGGTTCCTCAATGAAGGAGCTGAGGTTGTTTGCATTGACAACTTAATAACAGGATCAATGGAAAACATTGGACACCTTGAATCTAATAGGCGCTTTGAATTCGTGAAGATGGATGTTTCTAAGGAGCCAATAAGAGAGAAATGCACACACGTGCTCCACTTTGCATCACCTGCAAGCCCTGTTGACTATCAGCGCTATGCACTTGAAACCCTTATGGCAAATTCAATAGGCACAAAGAATGCAATTGAGTGCGCCTTAAGGAATAAAGCATTCTTTTTGTTTGCCTCTACATCAGAAGTTTATGGCGACCCATTGGTGCATCCGCAGCCAGAGAGCTATTGGGGGAATGTAAATCCCATAGGGCCTCGCTCAATGTATGATGAATCAAAGAGGTTCGGCGAGGCGCTTGTGATGCATTACGTTAGAAAAGGGGCAATGGCAAACATTGTTAGGATATTCAACACCTATGGCCCAAGAATGAGGCTCAACGATGGCAGAATAGTGCCAAACTTCATGGTGCAAGCGATCAAGGGAAAGCCGCTTACTGTTTATGGCAACGGAAAGCAGACAAGGAGCTTCTGCTTCATTGATGACCTAGTGGAAGGCATCTGGAGGTATTCCACTTCTGGCCTGAAGGGTGAAGTGATCAACATGGGAAATCCAGAGGAGCACACAGTGCTCCAGTTTGCTAAGTTCATTAAAAAAGCAACGCGCTCAAGCTCAGAAATAGTGATGAAGCCCCTGCCACAAGATGACCCAAGGCAGAGGAGGCCTGATATAGCAAAGGCAAAAAGGCTGTTAAAATGGGAGCCAAAAGTTCCTCTGGCAGAAGGTTTAAGAAGGACAGCTGAGTGGTTCAAGGAAGAGCTGGAGGCATAGCTATGGATGTGCTGATGTTTTACCCTTTTATTATTCAGAAAGGTGGCACTGATAGGCTGCTACTTCAAATTGCTAAAAAATTTGATCCTATAATATATACTTCATATTATAAGCCAAATGCTTCTTTTAAGGAGCTTAAAGAATTTGACATAAGGATTTTTAGGAACCCTTTTATAGAGGCTACTTTCTCAATTGTAAACGATGAAGTTAAGCGCAATCTAATAATTAGTGGGGCAAAATCGCTTTTTCATAAGGTGAAAGAAGATTATGATGTAATACTCTCTCTTTCTCCTACTCATTGGATAAGAAATAGAAACGAGAGAGTATGCTGGTATTTTGGAGGTCCAATAAGAAGTGCATTTGATCTTTATTCTGTTAAGGTAAGTAACCTATTTCTGCCCAAGAAACTTGCACTTGATACTATGTTCTGGTTTTACAAAATGATTGAAAAAAGAATAGATCCAAAAATAGAGATGGTGGTTACATTTTCGCCTTATGTGTTAGAAAGAGATGCAGAATTCATAATGAATTACATAAAAAGACCTATAGACATGATTGTACCTGCACCAGTGGAGGAAAAAGAGTTTAGAAATGAATCTTATGACAAATACTTTTTTTATCCGTCTCGCATAGCACCAGAGAAAAGATTTGAATATGTTATAGAAGCTTTTAGGCAATTTAGCAGAAAGAAGAAAGGATGGAAGTTAATAATTGCAGGTTCTTTGCTTCAGAGAAAAAGGGAGCTTGACTATGCAGATAAGCTAAAAAAACTTGCAGAAGGTTTAAATGTTGAATTCAGGTTCAGCATAAGTGATGATGAACTAAAGTCATTATATGCAAACTGTTTTACAGTGCTTTTTTCTCCTATTAACGAAGACTGGGGCTATATACCTCTAGAGGCAATGGCATCAGAAAAACCCTGCATCTCACTTAATGAGGGGGGGCCGAAGTACTCAATCATTGATGGCAAAACAGGTTTCCTTGTGAACAGTCCTGAAGAAATGGCAGATAGAATGCTTTACTTGGCTGAAAATCCTGCAGAGGTTGAAAGGATGGGCAAAGAAGGCAGGAAAGAAGTGCTTAGGAAATACACATGGAAGAAATTTGCAAATGACATGGAAAAGGCTTTAAAGAAAGTTAGTAGAGAAAAGTATAAGTGAAAAAATGAATTTGATTTTGGTCCACCCATTTCTTCATCAGCGGGGTGGTGGAGAAAGGGTTGTTCTCGAAATTTCTAAGAAATTCAACCCTATAATTTACACAGTGCTTTATGACCCAAAGAATACATTTGAGGATTTCAACGAGTATGATATACGCATCCTTCCTAAATCGTTATTAGAAGCTCCTTTCTTCTTTATGAAAAATGACTTTAGGTACTCCAGGGCGATCTCTGCGGGCTTTAGATATTACTTCTCAAAGCTTACGGAGGACTATGATGTTATTAATGCTCATGGAACCCCAAGCGAGTGGATAAGGAATAGGAATGAAAGAGTATTATGGTATTGTTATAGCCCAAGCAGGGAAGCGTATGACTTATACGATTTCAGAATGAAAAACCTTTCTTTACCACAGAAAGTGCTTAAATCAGTATTTATTTCTGGATTTAGGCTTACAGAAGAATCTATCGTACAAAAGCTAGAGAAAATAGTTGCTATTTCCGAAATAACAAACTTTAGAATAAAAAAATATTTCAAAAGAAATGATGCAGAAGTAATACCCCCTGGGGTTGATGCAGAAAAATTCACAAACAAAGGGTATGAAAAATATTTCTTTTACCCATCCCGCATAGTGCCAGAGAAGCGCTTTGAATATGCAATAGAAGCTTTCAAGCGGTTTAGTAAAAAGAAAAAAGGATGGAAACTCATAATTGCAGGTTTTCTGGCTGACAAACCTTCTGAAAAGGAGTATTTTGAAAAGATAAAAGAGCTAGCCAAAGGGTTCAACGTAGAATTTAGGCTAAATTTAGAGGAAAAGGACCTAAAAGAACTATATTCAAACAGCTATGCGGTGCTCTTTACCCCTATAAATGAGGATTTTGGTCTTGTGCCATTAGAGGCAATGGCATCAGAAAAGCCCTGCATTTCAGTCAATGAAGGAGGTCCTGTGAATGTAATAAAAGAGGGAAGGACTGGTTTCCTCGTGAACAGCCCTGAAGAAATGGCAGATAGAATGCTCTACCTTGCGAGCCACTCTGAAGAAAATGAAAGGATGGGAAAGGAAGGTAGAAAGGAAATTTTTAGAAATTACACGTGGAAGGTGTTCCTAAACAGAATGGAAAGGGCTTTCAAAGAAGTTGCAAGAGCTAAGGAAGGCTGAATTCCCTGAACTTGAAACCCATCTTCACAAGCTTGGAATTGTCTCCATAAAATACAATAGGATTTTCTTCATTGATTTTAGTTTCTTTTGCATTATTTGCATTACAGAATTTCTTTATTTTTGAGTAAACTTCTGAGATCTGTGTAGGTTTACCTGTGCATATATTGTAAGTGCCTATCATTCTCCTTTCAACAACTGAGCTGAGCACATTCACAACATCATCAACATGTACAAGATCTATAAAGCTATAGGGATTTATTATATCTACTTCCTTCTTTTTTTTATATTTTTGTATAACGTCTGGGACTAAGAAGCCTTCTGGTTGATCTGCACTATAAGCATTAAAGAGCCTAAATATAGTTGCTTGATAACCTCTCTTGACTCCAAAATATTTAACAATCTCTTCTCCGATGAGTTTTGTAAGCCCATAGAAATTTTGTGGCTTTGGAGTTTCGTTTTCCTTATGCATCTTATTGCTTTTATCATAGACCTTAGCTGAGCTCATAAAAACTAGCTTTGCATCTTCCATCACCTTTTCAGCAATGTTCATTGTCCCTTCTACATTTATACTCCATGCAAGCTCTTTTTCCTGTTCACATATGCGGGGATTGGCTATTGCTGCTAGATGATAAACCACTTCAAATTTTGAAAGATCAAGATTTTTATCCCTCACATCTGCAGTAATATGAAATTGAGATTTACTTGGCTCTCTTGTGAGTATATAAACCATATACCCTTTATTTTCAAGTGCTTTTCTTAGCCGGCTTCCTATAAAACCTGCCCCTCCTGTAATGAGGATATTCATGCACGCCTCCCTTGCTTCAGCAGTTTTATGTCTGCGTCAACCATTATCTTAACAAGCTTTTTGAAATCAGTCTTAGGTTTCCATCCAAGTACCTTACGTGCTTTGCTTGCATCTCCTACAAGATTATGAACCTCAGCAGGCCTCTTGTACTTATCATCAACTTTCACATATTTTTCCCAATTCTTTATTCCTGCGCATGCAAATGCCTCCTTTACGAAATCCCTCACACTGTGGCTCTTGCCAGTTGCAATTACAAAATCATCAGGTTCTTTCTGCTGTAGCATTTTCCACATCGCTTCAACGTATTCAGGTGCATACCCCCAATCCCTTTTTGCATCAAGGTTGCCCAATGAAATTGATTTGGTCATTCCAAGCTTTATCATCGCAACCCCATAGCTGATTTTCCTCGTCACGAACTCAATGCCCCTCCTTGGGGACTCGTGGTTGAACAATATCCCATTGACTGCGAACATATCATAACTTTCCCTATAATTAACAGTAGCCCAGTATGCCATCATCTTTGCAAACCCATATGGGCTCCTTGGATGGAAGGGGGTTGTTTCTTTTTGAGGCACTTCCTTTGCCTTCCCAAAAATCTCTGATGTTGACGCCTGGTAAAATTTGATTGATGGGTCTATATTTTTTATTGCCTCAAGCGCTCTCACAACACCCACTCCATTAACATCACAAGTATATTCAGGCATCGTCCAAGAACCACCTACGTAAGATTGGGCAGCTAAATTGTAGAATTCAGTAGGCTCTGTCTGTTTTATTGCTTTGTATAAAGAGAAACTGTCACTCATATCGCCATATATAAGTGATATCTTTTCAGTAAGATGTGCTATCCTCTGCATATTCGTGTTGCTTGACCTGCGCACAAGCCCATAAACTTCATAGCCCTTTGAAAGGAGGAGCTCAGCTAGATAAGAGCCATCCTGACCTGTTATGCCAGTTATAAGAGCGCTTTTCATAGAGAAGCACCAAATCGTTTTAAACTAGCACTATATTTAAAGCTTTAAGATAATACTCATTCTTAGTGGTTTAATGAACTGCCCTTTGTGCAAAAACAAAGTTTCAACAAAGCCCTTAATGAAATATAAACAATACAAGCTTTTCAAGTGTAATAGATGTACTAATGGGTTTTGGTATCCGCTTAAGATGCCATCAGGAGATTGGTACGCAAATGCAGAGAATGAGGACAATGAAGCCATAAGTTACACCTACACGACGCTTCATAGTCTTTCATCTACTCTTTTAATCACCCATCTTAATTTCCTACGAGTAATCCCTTTGAAAAGGGGGGAGCTTCTTGATGTAGGGTGCGGCAACGGCTCTTTCATGGCAGAGGTTTCCAAGAGGTTTTCGGTTTATGGAATTGATTTTGATCCTAAGTGTATAGAAGTAGCAAAGAAAAGAGGGTTAAAGAACGTGTTTTTAATGAGCTTAAGTGAATTTGCAAAGCAAAATCCAGGAAAAAAATTGATGTGATAATTTTTTTTGAGGTGCTTGAGCACCAATCAAATCCTGATGAATTTATAAAAGATGTGAAGAAGCTGCTTAAGAAAGGGGCTTACATAGCTGGCTCTGTGCCATTGCACAAGGACATGAAGCCTTTTGGAGAGGGGGATGTGCCCCCCAACCATTTCCTTATGTTCACAAAGGATGGGCTTGAAAAATACTTAAAGCTCAAGGGCTTCAAGTCAGTAAGGGTTGAGGAAGTGGTGGACAAGAGCCAGTTCAGGGGCGCGCTTGGTATAAACTCAAGTTTACTCAGATCTATTTTTGCTCTTTCAAAGAAGGACATAAAAGAACTCTCTATAAAGTTCAGGCTTTACTTCCTTGCAAAAGACCTTGGCAGGCTTATGATGCCTCTTATAGATTTATCAGTCTCTTTATACAGAATGCTCATTGGGGAGAAAAGGGCAAAGGAAATAGAGAAGTCATCGTTGGGCGGGCTTTATTTCCAAGCCAGGCTTTAATACAACGATCTTGCAACTTCTTCAAACCTCTTAAGGAGTATATCCCAGTTGAACTTTTTTTCTACTTTTTTTCTCCCTCTCAGCCCCATTTTTTTAGCTAGGTTTTCACTTCCGGCAAGCTCAAGCATAAACTGCGCCATTTTATCAGTGCTTTCCGCAAGGAAGCCATCCTTCCCATGCTCAATCGTTTCAAGAGGTCCTCCCTCAGCTTTTGCTATGCATGGCTTATATGCGCTAAATCCCTCAAGCGGCACAAGACCAAAATCCTCATTTATAGGGGTAAAGAGCACCGCATAGCAGTGGGCATATAAGTTAAGGAGTTGGCTTTCGCTCATATCTACAATAACCTCCCCATGTGAACCTAGCATCTCCTTTATCTTTTCGTAGTATTCAACATGCTCCTTCCTCTGCCTATTTAGGGAGCCACCTATGACCAACTTCCATCCCTTTTCCTTTTCGCTGAACTTTTTGAATGCCTCAATTGCAAACTCAAAATCCTTCTCTGGAGAAATCCTCGATGGGTAGAAGAAATACCTCTCATATCCTTTGTTGAAAAATTTTTCATAATTTACCCCAGGATGCAAAACCTCTGCCTCCTT
Source organism: Candidatus Anstonellales archaeon (assembly GCA_038890615.1). Lineage (GTDB taxonomy): Archaea > Micrarchaeota > Micrarchaeia > Anstonellales > J096 > JAWAFI01. The sequence goes on from JAWAFI010000001.1 coordinate 458,216, forward strand.
TTTCAGGTATTTTCTTATTCTCTCTTGGCTATTCCTGCTGTTTGTGAATATATGCTCTATGGAAGGAACTACCCAAGAGTCAAGCGCCTTGTAAACATAGGTCGCAGCAGAGAACATGAGCCTTTGTGGAAGTGCCCTCCTGCTGTTCCTCCATTCATAGAGATCATATACTTCCCTATTTGGGCTGTGGCAGTACCAAATCACAGGGCTGTTCCTGAAGCGTATGAATTCAGAAGGGGAAGTGTGGCAGTTTATTACATCATAACCTTCTAGCTTCAGTGTGCTGAAAACCTTTGCAGCAACAGCTGCATCCCTCAGCCTCTTTGGAAGAGGAAGGTATGATGCAAGACTTTTGTAAAGAACCACATTCAGTTTCTGGAATTCCTCAAAAGTATCAGCAGGTTCATAGTTTGTTGTGTATATATCAGCATCAAATCGCTTTGCAATCTCAAGCACCACCCTGCCAACCCCGCCTTTGTCAAGGAAGGGGGTTACTATGGCAACGTGCATAGTGCTTATTCCATGAAAGGCTTAAAAAACAATAAGCTTTACTTTATTTGTGATAGGCATCATTCTTGCTGGAGGAAAAGGGATGAGGCTGAGGCCTTATACCCAGTATGTGCCAAAGCCACTTCTCAAAGTTGGAGGTAGAGAAATACTCTATTATGTATTAAGGAATGCAGAGCTTAGCGGTCTTTTTAGCAAGGTGTACATTGCTGCTAGCAGCAAAGAGCAGATGAGTTTATTTGAAAATTTTGCCAAGCTAAACAGGTTTTCTTTCGAGGCAATCCCTATAATGACTTCTGACAAAGGCACAGGGGATGCTCTCAGATTCATAGAAAAGCCAAGAGAACCTTTCCTTATAGGGGCAGGAGATCACCTTACAAACATAAACCTAAAGGAAATGTATAAGCAGATGGGGGATTCAATTGGCATAATAGGTCTGAAGAAAGAAGAAGGAGCAAGTGAATATGGAATTGCAGAAGTTGGTGGGGGGTTCATAAAAGGATTTAAAGATAAGCCTGTAACCACCTATTACATAAACACAGCGATATACTTCTTTTCCCCTAAATTATATCATTATATAAAAGAGGGCGATGATCTCTCAGGAGATACTGTGCCAAGGATGTTGAAAGCAGGAGAGAAAATAAAGCATTATATCATGAACGAGGATGAGTATTGGATGGACATAGGGAGGGTAAAGGATTATGAGAAAGTCAAAGAATTTGGGGAACTCTTTGCATTCTTCAAAAAATTCATCTAAAATACTCCTGAGTATATGTGTTCCTGTGAAAAATGACTTAGCTGTGGCAAGGGAATTTGTAAAGCAGATGGCTGAACAAACAGAAGAGCCAGACGAGGTTATATTTGTAGATGGCCATTCAACAGATGGCACCTATGAGTATTTGGTCGAGGCATCAAAAAAATACAAATGGCTTAGGGTAGAAAGGCAAGAAACGGAATTTATCACTCCAGCTGCAGCAAGAAACCAGGCAGTACGCCACTGCAGGGGGGAATTCGTTTATATACTTGATGCTGACATAAAGTTAGAAAATGATTTCATTAGAAAAATGAAGAAGGAGCTTTCTAAAAGTAAGCCCCATATATTTTTCTTTAATGTTAAGAGCTATCCTTCAATAGAGTACAAAAGTATTTGGCATAAACTTTTCTACTGGAAGGATAATGCAGTGGGAATACTAAAAGGAGGACCGCTTGTAATATACAGAAAGGATGCCTTTATATTCCAGCAAGATAAATACTTCTACGGTGAAGATCGTGTATGCCACAATCAGCTTATGGAAATGGTAAAAGAAAGAATAGTAGAGCATTCAAAAAAAACATACTGGGTTTCATCAAAAAGCGTGGAAAGCTTCAAGGAAGCCTTTAATCGCTATTTTAAGTATGGTTTCACTTCCCCTGAATTTGTATTTGGACTTAGCAAACCTATAGAGAAGCTAAAAGCAATTGGAGGATGGCTCTCAATACCATTTTTCCCCATTTTGATTGTAGGTTTTGCAAAAGGCCTTTACCAGACAATAGTATGGCGTAGCTTTGGCTGGGAGGTAATATTTTATCCCTTAATTGAGCCGATGATAATGGTTATTTTTTCTTTAGGTTTTTGGTCAAGGGTTGCCCATGAATTCTTAAGGTTTTTTGGGCTTAGGAAAGCATGGAACAAGAGCTAACGCCTCGACCGGGATTCGAACCCGGGTCGCAGGCTCGACAGGCCTGAATGCTAGACCACTACACCATCGAGGCATTTTAGAACGCTTCTCTAACTATTTTTTTAAACCTATCTATTGTATGCTAAGCATGATATTATTAGATGTGCCTTTGTGGATATTATGCTCCATAGTAATTTTTGGAATACCAGGGTTCTTAGCAAGCTTTGCTGTAAAGGACTTAGATATTTTGGAAAGGGTTGCTGCATCTTTCGGATTTGGATTAGTCATAACAGCAGGTGTGGCGCTCCTTATTTCATTCATAATGCCTTATTCGTTCACTTCTGCGCTAATTATGCTTGCAATAAGCTACATAATTGGTTTGGTAATAGTATTTAAATTCAAAGAGAATTTATCGCTCAAGTGGTCTTATGCTAGTATAGCAGTGCTTATACTTTTTATAGCAAACTTTGCAATGAGGGCTGGCTCGTATTCAGCAATATTTGCTGAGCTAGACCCTTATTTTTACCTCTACAGCTCAACCCTTTTGCTTAAGCACGGAGAGATGCCTCTGAATGATTTCAGTGCTTGGCAGCCCCATTACACTACAACTAGAAGGGGATTTGAGTTCTACACATACCCTAATACATTGCTTTATTCATTATATACACTAGGAGGAGAATACAATACTTACCTTCTTTCGCTAATAGCATCACTTACCCCTCCTCTTTATGCAGCGCTTTCTGCATTTTTTATTTACTACATGCTTTCAAGGCTTTTGAAGGATAGTTGGATAGCCCTTGGTTCTACAATAGTGCTAAGCTTCACTCCTATATTTGTGATGAAGCTGCTTGCAGGTGAGTTTGAGGTTCAGCCTTATGCTTTCTTCTCGCTAGCAGCATTCCTTGCCTTTTATACAAAGGCTATGTTTGAGAAAGACAGGACAGCATCTTACATTACAGCTATTTTCCTTGCAGCAGTATTCCTAGGAACAAACTCTGACATAATTGTTTTTGCTTTTTCAACAGCAATAATGCTTTCTTTGGTTGCGTACAATACTTACTATGAAAAAAAGGCTCTTGACTATGTAAAGTTATCGCTCCCTTCTTTTGCAATGCTTTTCCTTTGCAACATTTATACAAGCATTGCAGTTTTGCCAGGCTCATTTCCAGAATATGTTGTAGGTGGGTTTTTTGCTTTATGTGTTGCGGCTATATTGCTTTTGCTCAACAAAGAGATAAATGTATCTTTGGGCGAGCTTAATAATTATATAGATGAATTTAGAAAATCAAAGACGCATTCTTTAGCCGCACTAGCGCTCATACTCTTCTACATTGTTATGTTCACACCTATTGGAGAATTTTTCCTAAAACCATTTTTGAGCGGATTCTTTGCAGCCTCATTTAGGATACCTCTTGACAAAACAATACAGGAGCAAGGAGTTGCAGGGGCTTCCTTTGAAGGCCAGCTTGGCTTCCTAGGGGCATCAGAAAAAGAGTCACCCTTCCTTATAGTGCTTTCTCCTTTTTCAATGATTTTCAACACAGTGTTTTCGTTCCTATTCCAGCTTATAAACAACGCATATCATTTACAAGCCATATACATTCCAAAGACCTCCCATCTGCTTTTAGCAATACATGTGCTATTCGTGGCTTTTGCAGTATACAAGATCATAAAAAAATCAGAGCCAGAGCTAGCTCTTGCTTTTCTTATAATAATTGAGCCTATTTCTTTAGTAGGCATTGTTAAGGCAAAATACACAATCTACCTAGGTTTCTTCACTTGCATAGCGCTTGCCTATGTTATTAGGGAATTCATTGAAATGCTCAAGAGCTCAAGATATGAGTTGGTGCCATACGCATTCATGCTGCTTTTGGCAGCAGCTCAGGTCTTTTCTGTGTCCCCAATAGGGTTTGCTCTCCTTTACGATTCACCAAGCCCAAAGTTTTCTGACAATCCTTCGCTTTTCAAGGCAAGGTTTGCTGAGTATTGCGCAACTTATGGGGACCAAACGCTTTGCGAGATAGCAGAGGACCCAGTTGCATTTGCAAACAAAGGGCCTACCTACCACTACAATGCAGACATTTGCAAGCTTTCCCTCCTTGACCCAAAGGAAAATTCAACAGGATACTTTTCTGAGTTAAAAAGAATATCAGCAAGCCTAAGGTGCTCTGCGCTTGGCTATTATTGGGTTGACTCAATGGAGTGGCTAAAGAACAACACAGAGGAGAATGCAACAATAATTTCTTGGTGGGACTACGGCCATTGGGAGAATTACTTTGCTGAAAGGAGGGCAGTTATAAGGAATGACCAAGCCCATCCAGAAATGATTTATGAGGTAGCTTATTACTTCATACATACCCCTGAAAGCGAGCTCATAGAGTACATGAAGGAGCACCAGTCCAGGTACCTTCTATTGGACCAGGAAATAATTATAGGCGGGAGGTCATTTGGAGGCAAGTACGGGGCCTTAAATTATTTAGGTTGCGCGCATACAAACGGCACAAATGTCTCATTTGACCCAGGCCAATCAGATTGCGAAAGGGAGCATACATGGGAAGTGGTCTATATCCCAAAATCAAACCAGCAGTCATGCGATGTTTCTGCAGAGCTAAAAGGAGTTGTAGCGTATACTGTAGCAAAAGGGGCAATGGCCCCAACCTATTGCCTTTCAACAACAACCTTGATAACAGGCCAGAAGATAAATGCGCTTTACTATTTGGGCAAGTATGCTTCTGACGGCTCCCTAAAAATACACAAAGGGTTCCTTGCTCCTTATGCAGAGGACTCAAGCATGGTGGCGTATGCAACTTACTTCACCAAAGACCTTGTATGGTACGATGATGGGGAGATTAAAAGCGGATGGGAGGACAGGAAGGGCAAATTCTATGACTCAGTGATATACAAGGGCTTCGTGCTAGAAGAGCTGGATGGTTTTGAGCAGGTTTACAAAACCCCAGGAGGGGAAGTGAAGATATACAGGATAAAAGGATAAACTTTTAAACAAAGCAGGCAGAGAATGCTACGTGATGCTATGGGATTAATAGATTGGCTCAAGGAGATTATATTTGGCAAAAAAGAGGAAAAAAGCATAAAGCCTGATACAGAAGAAAGGGATGCTTATGCCCCAATGGCCCATGAGGCCGAGGAGCCAAAGAAGAGGCCCATAAAGAAAAAGAAGAAGAAATGAAGCGCGCGGTTGGAGGCCACGCCGAAAGGTGAGGAAGGTCTGCTCAGCCCAAGCAACCTGCCCTGTAATGGGGCTGGGATGGAACAGAAACGCACCCTTATGCGCAAGATGAAAATGATTGGATATGAGATGCGCACTAGGAGATGAAACGGTCATCCCTGTTGTGATGGGGCTGCAAGGCTTACAGCCGCTCAGTCGAATGCCTCCTGAAATACAGAAAGCAGCCTAACCTGCGCGCTTCACTTCATTTCAAAGTTTGCAGTATTATTTTCTGAAGCTCCATTGGGAACCATACCTCAAGCCCTGAAACTGCAAAGTCAAGCTTATCCTCGCTTTCTGCATATATTGTGAAAAGAACATCCCCTTCCTCAACCTTCTCCCCAACACTTCTGTGCAAGTATATTCCAGCGCCTTTGTCGAAGGGGGCTCCAGCAGCCCTAGCTAGCTTGTTTACGCGCTTGTTGTCTATGTGGCTTATCTTCCCTGCCTTCTTTGACTTAACTTGATAACTATATCTTCCGATCTTTATATCCTCTGCTTTTATATTGGGGTTCCCTCCTTGCAGCTTTATTATTTCCCTCATTTTCTCCATTGCCTTTCCTGTCTCCAGCAATTTGAGGGCGTAGCTATAGCCTTTTCCCTCTTCAACCTTTCCAACCATCTCAATTATCTTCCCTGCCAAGAGGCAACTCTTTGTCTTGAGGTCTTCAGGCCCCCTTCCTTCAAGCACCTCAAGCACATCTATGCACTCAAGCGCAGGCCCTATGCCATTGCCTACTGGCTGAGAGCCATCTGTTATCACTGCCTCAACCTTCATGCCAAGGCGCTTTCCTATTGATATGAAGTCATTTGCAAGTCGATGCGCCTCTTCAACGCTGTCTATTTTTGCGCCCCTTCCTACCGGCAAGTCAATAACAACATACTTCGCCCCAACGCTCTTTTTCTTTGCCATTATGCTTGCAAGAAGCATTCCTTTGGGGTCAAGCGAAAGCGGGTTCCTTATCTTTATTAGCTTGTCATCAGCAGAGGCTATATTTATACCTCCTCCCCATACTATGGCTCCCTTTGAGCTAAGCACTATCTCCTCTAGCTTTTCTCTGTTGAAGTCAACGTTTGCTAGCACCTCCATGGTGTCTGCAGTTCCTGCTGCTGATGTTATTGAGCGTGAAGAGCTCTTTGGTATGTATATGCCTGCTGCAGCAACTATAGGCACTAGCACCATAGTAGTCCTGTTCCCTGCCACTCCTCCAATGCAGTGCTTGTCTGCTATTGGCTCCACGCCGAGCTTTAAGGTTTGGCCTGACTCAACAATGGCGTTTGTCAGGTATACTGATTCATTTTCAGTCATTCCTCTAATATGTACTGCTGTTATAAAGCTTGCCAGCTCTGCCTCGCTTAGCCTATTAGTCATCAGGTCAGAGATGATCCCCTTCACCTCATTTTCAGTGAGCTCAGCGCCATCTATTTTCTTCTTTATGTACTCTATGCTTGCGGGCTTGATTACATGGAAGACTTCTACTACATCTCCTTCTTTTATGCCAAGCGCCTGAGCAACCTCCCTGAATATTCCTATCTCGCCTCTTTTCACAAGCTCGTTGCTTAAGTCTGCAATCACTACTTCGCTCTTTCCTTTAATTTCAACGAGCACCCTGTAAGATTCAAAGATTTCATGGCTGTTTGCATCTTCCTTGTTTAGGACAACAACATTTTTTCCAGTGTATAGGTCTATTATCTTTGCCTGCGCAAAGTACCTCTTCTTCTTCCATATCTCCAACTTTCTCTTGTCTCTTTCCTGCTCTGATTTGAACTCATGGTTTAAATCAACACTCATAAGAGCACCTCCCTTTTAGCATAACTCATAAATAATTGCGGTGGTATTAGGCCTGCCTGGGTTATGTAAGCAGAGATGTAGCGGGAAGGAGTAAGGTCAAATGCAGGGTTGTCTATCTTTATACCCTTCTCCTCCCACACCTCTTTTTTGTCCCTCCTCTCAATATCCTCCTGCTTCCCATATTTTGTTATAGGGTCAAACTTCAGTAGCTCAGCAGCAGAGTAAAAAGGCACCTCAAAGCGCTCTGCTATTAGCGCTATTGGGTAGGTGCCAATCTTGTTGACTAAAGACCCTGCTGAATTTATGGCATCAGCCCCTACAAGCACAAGGTCTGCCTTGCGAAGGTAAAGGTGGGCTGCGTTGTCAACAACAAGGGTTGTATGTATGCCTTCTGCTGTAAGCTCCTTGGCTGTAATCCTTCCCTGGAACTTCGGCCTTGTTTCTGTTGCAACAACCCTGAAGTTTTTACCCTGCCTGTATGCTTCCTTGAATATTGAAGTAACTGTTGAGGAATGGCAATGGGTAAGCACACGGTAGTCCTCTTCTATCAACGATGCGCCATACTGTGCTATGAGCTCTTTTGAGCGAGCCATGCCCTTTTTCACTTCTTCGTAGTAGCTTGAAACTACAACTTTTGCCCTCTCTACATTTGCACTCCTCTTCGCGCGCTCAAGAGCATTCCGGAGCACATTCCTTAGCATTGGCTCTGTTGGCCTTAGCTCTGCAACAGCATTGGCAAATTCAATTAGCTCGCCAACAAACTGCTCCTTGCCCTTTTTTGAAGATTTTTTGGCAACAATTGAGAGCGCCCTAAGTCCCTCCATAGCCACATTCCTTGCCCCCTGTATCTCCAAGTCTTTTATCTTCCTAAGTATAAGTTGCTCCTCTTCCATGCCCTTATAAAGAAACCTAATTTTTAAAAGGCATTGTGTAACTCATTTATGCTTTTTATTACAGGGAACCCAGGAAAAGCAAAGGAAGCGCGCGAGATACTGGGCATAAGAATAGTACAGAAAGACATCGGGTTGCAAGAGATAAGGGCTGATAGGGTAGAGGATGTTGCGCAAAGGAAGGCAGAGGATGCCTATTCTATCCTGAAGAAGCCTCTCATAGTGGAGGATTCAGGGCTTTTCATAAAGGCCCTGAACGGCTTCCCAGGCACTTGCTCTTCATATGTGTTCAAAACTATTGGGATAAAGGGAATACTCAAGCTTATGGAGGGGGTGAAGGACAGGAAGGCTGAGTTTAGGTGCGCTGTTGGCTATGCAAGCTCAAAGGGGATTAAGGTTTTTGTTGGCACTACAGAAGGCTCTATTGCTCTCCATCCAAAAGGGAAAAATGGGTTTGGCTTTGACCCTATTTTCATACCTGAAGGCTCCAAAAAAACCTATGCTGAAAGCATAGTTTTAAAAAACCTGAGTTCTCATAGGCATAACGCACTAAAGCAGCTCGCTTTATATATGAGGGATTAAATGGCAAGAATGCATAGCAAGAAGAAAGGCAAGAGCAGCAGGGGAGTTCCCAAAAGGGCTGTACCTGCAGAGTGGGCTTTGCCCAAGAAAGAAGTAGAAGCCATAATATTGAAGTTAGCAAAGCAGGGGAAGAGCGCAACCCAAATAGGGCTTGAGCTTAGGGACAAGCATGGAATCCCTGATGTAAGGACAATCATAGGGATGCGCCTTAGGGCTTTCCTGCAAAAGGAAAATGCAGCGCACCAGATACCTGATGACCTTCTCAAGCTCATAGAGAAGGCAGTGAAGATGAGGAAGCACCTTAAGGCGCACAAAGGGGATGTGCACAACAAGTCAAAGCTGATCCGCGCTGAATCAAAGATAAGAAGGCTGGTTAAATATTACGTAAGGGAGGGAAAGCTCCCTGCAGGATGGAAGTACATTCCTGAAGAGGCAGCACTGCTGGTGAGATAATGGCAAAGATGGTTGACAAATGGAAGGCAAAGAAGTGGTATTCAGTACATGCGCCAAAATGGTTTTTTGATGGCAAGGAATTCGCTGAATTAATTTCCTCTGACGAGTCAAACATAATTGGCAGGAAAATAGAGGCAAAGCTTTCTGATTTCATAGGCATGAAGGATGTTTCTGCTGTGTACAAGAGCCTTGTTTTCAGGGTTTCGGAGGTGTCTGCAAAGGCAGTTGGCACAGAGCTTATAGAGTACTCACTTTCCCCTGCCTATGTAAGGACTCTGGCAAGGAGGAGAAGGAGCCTTTTCTACGAGACAGTTGACGCTGAAACAAAGGATGGAGTAAAAGTAAGGGTGAAGGTAGTGGCAGTAGGGGGGAGCAGGCTAAGCCAGAACACCAAGAAAAACTTCAGGAACGAGATGCAGAAGATTATAAAGCAAGAGGTAGCCAAGTTCAGCCTACCTGATTTCGTTGATGAGTTCATAACGGGAAGGTTTTCAGGTGGCATCTACAACCAGCTCAAGAAGATAGCGCCTATTTTCGCATTTGAGCTCAGGAAGGTAGTTTTCAGCTACAACAAAGCCGAGGAAGGAAAGGATTAGATGTTCGACCCCCGCTCAATGCAGAAGATGATGAAGCAAATGGGCATAAAGTCAGAACAGGTAGAAGCAGAGAGGGTAGTAATAGAGTGCAAGGATGAGAATATAGTAATAGAAAAGCCCTCAGTGGTGCAGATTAGCGCCCAGGGCCAGGAATTCTTCCAGGTAAGCGGGTCTATTAAGAAAGAAGCAAAGGTGAACGAAGAGGATGTAAAGCTGGTAATGGAAAAGGCAGGTGTTGATAGGGAAAAGGCAATCGAGGCGCTTTCAAACTCAGGAAGCATAGCAGAAGCCATAATCCTTTTAAAGCAATCCTGAATAAGCCATTCATGACAATAAAATGGTTTTCTGAACTGAGAAAAGAGGATGTAGGCATAGTAGGGGGCAAGGGGGCGAACCTCGGAGAAATGAGCGCAGCAGGATTCCCAATACCTCTTGGGTTTGTGGTGACAGCTGAAGCCTACAGGCAATTCCTTGAGCACAACAAAATAGTACAGCCAATAAAGGGAATTCTGGACATGCTTGATGTCAACAGTGCTAGCGACCTAAGCAGGGCTTCTGAAACAATAAAGAAGATGATAATTTCAGGTGAGATACCTAAGGAGATAGAAAGATCAATATTGCAGGCATACGAGAAGCTTTGCAGGGCAAGGAATGAGGAGGTGTTCGTTGCTGTAAGGAGCTCTGCGACTGCAGAGGACATACCTCAGGCGAGCTTTGCAGGCCAGCAGGCGTCATTTCTCAATGTAAGAGGGCCTGAGAATGTTGTTGCAGCTGTGAAGGAATGCTGGGCATCGTTATTTGAGCCAAGGGCAATATTCTACAGGGTGCAGCATGGCTTCAAGCATATGGATGTGGCAATCGCAGTTGTTGTGCAGGAGATGGTAAACGCAGATAGGTCAGGAGTTGCTTTCACCGTAGACCCCCTAACTGGCGATGAAGATGTCATTGTGATAGAGGCAGCTTTTGGGCTTGGGGAGGTTGTTGTTGGAGGGCTTATAACGCCCGATACTTACAAAGTAAGGAAGAGCACGCTTTCGCTAATTGAGAAAAGGGCAGGTGTGCAGGATTTCATGATTGTGTGCAACGATCAGGGGAGGAACGAGAAGGAATACCTCTCAAAGGAAAGCGGTGGGAGGCAGAAGCTTAGGGATGAGGAGATACTGGCGCTTGCTGCAATAGTAAAGGATATAGAGGAGCACTACAAGTTTCCGCAGGATATAGAGTGGGCCACTGAAAAAGGAAACATATTCATAGTGCAGTCAAGGCCAATAACCACACTTGCAAAGAAGGCAGATTACAAGCCTGCTGTTGAGGCAACTGCTAAAAAGGAGGAAAAGGTAGAAGTGGAGTTTGAAGGCCCTTCCAAAAAAGAGGCGAAAAAAGAAGAGGTTTCATCTCAAGAGATAGTGCTTAAAGGGCTTGGTGCATCCCCTGGCTTCGCTACAGGTCCAGCAAAGGTGCTTAAGTCACAGCAAGAAATAGGCAAGATAGTGAGTGGGGATATACTTGTTGCAAAGATGACTAGCCCTGACTATGTACCTGCAATGAAAAAGGCGTGCGCCATTATCACTGATGAAGGTGGGATGACATCGCATGCAGCCATAGTAAGCAGGGAGCTTGGGATACCATGCGTGGTTGGCACAGGCAACGCAACTAGCTCCCTTAAAGAAGGGGAGATATTTACTGTTGATGGGACAAAAGGGCTTGTTTATATAGGGAAGAGGGTAGAGGTGAAAGAAGAGAAGGCAGTTAGCACAGGTAAGGTCATAACAGGGACTAAAATATATGTCAATGTGACAGACCCTGAAATTGCAGAAAGGGTTGCAAAGATGGATGTTGATGGGGTAGGGCTCTTAAGGGCTGAGTTCATGATCGCTTCTATGGGCAAGCATCCGCAGAAGTTTGTGGAAGAAGGGAAGCAGGATGAATTCATAGATAACCTTGCTTCCAACCTTAGGAGGATAGCAGCTGCTTTCTACCCAAGGCCTGTTGTTTACAGGGCAAATGACTTCAAATCCAATGAGTACAGGAACCTTGAGGGAGGGAGCAAGTACGAGCAGGAAGAGGAGAACCCAATGATGGGGTACAGGGGGGCATTCAGGTACATTGATGATCCTTCTGTCTTCAGCATGGAGCTTAAGGCAATAAAAAAAGTAAGGGACGAATACAAGCTAAAGAACCTTTGGCTCATGATTCCTTTTGTAAGGACGGTCAACGAGCTCAGGGTAATAAAGGAGATGATAGCCCAGCATGGGCTGAAAAGGGACAACGATTTCAAGCTCTGGATAATGGTTGAGGTGCCTAGCACTGTGTTCCTTATAGACAGGTTTTGCGAAGAGGGCATAGATGGCATTTCAATAGGCACCAATGATCTTACTCAGCTTGTGCTTGGCATAAGCAGGGACAACGCAAGGCTTGCGCGCGACTTTGATGAGAGGAACGAAGCAGTGCTCAGGGCAGTGGAGCAGGTTGTAAAGATCACAAGGAAGTATGGGGTCACTTCTTCGCTCTGCGGCCAGGCGCCATCAGTTTACCCTGAATTTGCAGCGCAGCTTGTCAACTTCGGCATAACAAGCGTTTCTGTCAATCCTGATGCTGCTGAAAGGACAAGAGCCATAGTTGCCTCTGCTGAGATGAAACTGCTGCTTGAAAGGGCGAGAGATAATCAATGAGGATCCTGCTTCAGTTCCCTGAAGGCCTGAAGCCAGAGGCAAAGAAATATGCTGATGAGCTTGAGGCGCAGGGGCACATTGTAATCCTCCACTCATCCCCTTCTTACGGTGCATGCGATATCCCAATCGATGACGCGAAAAAGCTAGGGGCAGATAAGATAATCCATTTTGGGCATACAAGATACATAAAAGGTGATATTGGCATTGAGGTGGAGTATGTGCCAATAACAAAAGAGATGGATATAGCACTGGTTGACAAGAGCATCCCTTTTCTTGAAGGGCACAAGGAATTCTCTCTGATTGCTACCTCTTCTTACCTAGGGCACTTGGAAAAAGTGAAGAACAGGTACAATGAGCTCGGTAAAAAGGCAAACGTGCATAATGCCGATGTTGCATCACCTGGGCAGGTGCTTGGATGCGATGGAAGTGCTGCAAAGGACGCGTTGGTCGTATTCATAGGGGAAGGGCTTTTCCACCTAAAGGCTCTTGCAGGTAAGAAGGTTCTTTACATCCATCCTCCTTCTGGGAATATTGGCTGGGCAGAAGAAGAGCTTGAAAGGCATGCCAAAAGGAGGAAAGGGGCTCTTGCCAAAGCGCTTGAGGCAAAGACATTCGGCATTCTGGTGAGCACAAAGCCGGGCCAGTTTTCAATAGCAGCTGCTGAGCAGATTAAAGCAGAGCTTGGCGCGCTTGGCAGGGAAGCATACATAATAGCAGGGAATGAGCTTCTCCATTCATCAGTTTCAAACTATACATTCATAGATGCTTTCATAACAACTGCGTGCCCCCGCATGGCTGATGATGCAGAGGCTTTTGGCAAGCCAGTGCTTGACATAACCCTATGCAATGAGCTTATTGACCAGCTAAGGAATCACTTTGGAAAGTAGGTTTCAACCTTACTTCTGTCTATAAAGCTTGATATGTATCTTTCCTCTTCTTCAGTTTTTATTACAGGCTTGTCCGTCTTTTCAAAAGGAAGCATGTGCATATGGGTTATCTCTGGCTTCAACTCCTTGCAGTGGGAGATGTATTCTTGAGGGCTTTCACTCCAGAATCCTTGCGAAGGGTCGTAAAGTATCCTCTTTCCGTTGAGGTAAACTAAGAGTACTGCATGCTTTAGGTATTCAGTCCTACTTTCATGGCTCAACCCAAACACGACTATTGCTGGAAGGGCCTCAACACCCATGTCCCTTATCACTTGGAGGGCAACTGTTGCCTTTTCCATGCACTGCCCTGTGCCTGTTGTGAGCACCTCAAAAGAGCTGATAACTTGGTCATACTCGTAAGCATGCTCGCCGTTTATTGACCTAACCTTTATTGTAACTTTTTTTGCAATCTCCTCCATTGTAATGTTCCTGTTTTCTGATTTGACATTTTTTGAGACCCATATGCGTATGTTGTTAGGCTGCCTCCCATTGTATATTTTAGTGTAGTAATTTTCGCTGATTGCGCAGGCAGCCAGCAGGATGATCGGCACAACACGCATGATCTTATGGAGCTTCATATTGCCACCCCATTCTGAATTCAGACAGCCCAAACAAACTCTTGCTCCAAGGGCTTTTTCCTGCCATGCTCGCCTATATATTATATGCATCCTTTTTTAATTATAACCTTTCTCAAACACAAAGCCTTTTAATACCCTATCAGCAAAGCTTTTCATGGGCAGCTCAGAGGCACTTAACTATTGTTGGTCATCACTGCCTAATGTTTCGCGCTCTTTTGCGCTTACCATCCCTTACATAGATGAGAGCATAAGGGACAAGGTGATGCTCGGCTACCTTGAAGCAAGGATCCTTGACACAATAGAGGATTCAGACATAGAAAAGGGCATGAAGCTCAGGCTCATGGACCTATGGCTTTCAGTGCTAGCTGTTGAAAGGTGGAACGACAATGTTGTAAGGGCAATTGAAAAGAACCTTGATGAGCTTTCATGCGTTTGCAAGTTCATAGGGAATGAATACTACAAAGGTCTGATGCAGAATGCAAAGAAGGTAATAGAGGTGCACAAGGAGATGGGTGCTGGATTCTGGAAGATATGCTACAGGTGGTTCAACGAGATGAAGGAAGGGATGAAGGAGTTCCTTTCAAGGAGGATAGAGACATTTGAAGACCTTGACAGATATACTTACTATGTTGCAGGAACAGTAGGCGGTTTTCTAACAGATTTGGTTGCCCTTGAGATAAAAGACAGCTCGGTTGTTGAGAGGCTTAAGGAGGATGCAGAGGATGTTGGCATGTTCCTGCAAAAGGTGAATGTTATAAGGGACTACAGGGTTGACACGCTTGAAGGAAGGCACTTCTGGCCTGCAAAGCTGCTTGGCAACTACAGCTACGATGACTTGCTAAAGGAGGAGAACATGAGGGATTCCCTCAGGATACTCTCTGCAATGGTCAAGGAGGCAAGGAGGCATGTGCAAAGGTGCGAGAGATACATAAGCTCAATCCCAGAGAGGCTCAAAGGTTACCGCTCCTTTGTTGCTATCAATTATCTTATGGCGCTCCGCACCCTTGAAAAGGTTGAAGGAAACCCTGCGCTCTTCCTTTCTCAAGAGCCAGTGAAGATAGGCAGGGATGAGGTAAGCAGGATAATAAAGGAAGTAACAAAGTCTTGAAAGCTAGGATGAGAAAAGCCTGCTCACAAATAAATTTAAAAATCTTTTTGCAGTTAATTAATCCTTATGGGAAGAATGGTCGCTAAGGAAAAAACCATTCATGCATCCACTATCCTTAGCACCAGCTTTTTCTTTTGCTTTAGCGGCTAGCCCCCTAGCCGCTGTACGTCCCTCTCTTTTCTAAATATGTTCTTGTGGTTTTTATCCACCTAATTTCCTAACTAGAAAAGCAAGAAGGTGATGCTGTGAATAAGGTTGTTGCAAACAAGAAAGACGAAGCTCCTGCGAAAAAGGCAGGCGCTGCTAGGTGGGACCAAAGGTCCTTGGACAAGTGGCACGAGAGGCTGAAAGCGATGAGCTTGGATGAGATTATAGAAGAGAAAAAGCAGCTCGAGAATGATCTGGGCTCAGGCTCAGCAAAGGAAAAGAAAAATACAGAAGAAAAGCTTAAAGTTTTGGAGGATGTTGCATATGAAAAGATAGAAGAGATTACAGGCACTCACGGCTGGGGATGCTAACCCTTTTCATCTCTAGCTGACGAGTGCCTTCAGCACATCATGTGCAACTTCAACTGGAATTGCAAGGAAGAATTCGGCATTCCCTGGGCTTTTTTCTGTTGCTGGAACCAGCACTTTGCTTGGGTCGCACTTTACTAATTCATTTCCATTTACTGGGTCATGGCTTAATTCGTACATGGGCAGCCTCATATAAAGGTTTTCTGATATCTTCTTTTTGTATATATGCATAGGGTTAAGGGGTACATATACTTCTTCGTTCTTGACCTCTACCATCAGTGCTGCGTACTGATTTAAGAGGAATGGGCTTCTAGAAAGCAAATAAGCCTCTGCTTCACCCAACTCCATCACTGCATGTACTCCATTCTCATCGCATTTGCACACTCCCAATACCTTTCTTTCCAGCTTTTGTGGTGGCTGTTCAGGTTCAACCTTGTAGTACTTGAACACCGCGCTTGGAGAAAGAAAACGCATGTTCTTCACCTGCTCAGCCAGCTTAACTACCTCAAGCTTAGGTCCTTTAACTGCATTTTCCTTCATTATTTTCACCTCTAAGCATCCTTTTGTAGAGCCAATATTTTTGCACAGCCCTCCAAACAGTCATTCTGGATAAGCCAAACATGGATGAGAGCTGCCTGAATGAATAAGGCCTTGAGCAATAGGCATCAAGCAGGTTTTCCAAAACCTCAGGGGTTATTGAGCATTTCCTCCCCCGCCTGTGCCCAGCATTAAAAAGAGTTTTTATTTTTTCGTGAGCCAAACCTCTGCCATCAGCGGATTTCTAACCACCTTTTTGAAAGGTTTTTTTCTTCCATCAAGCTCACCTACTTTTATTATTAGTAGGGGATATCTTTTTAAATATGTGTCCCATTATTGGCCAAGCTAAGGATCTTTAGCCATTTCCCTAACAAAAGCCAAATCGTTTAAATATCTTGCATAGTGCATTAGCCATGAAAAGGTATTTGCCGTTTCTTATATTGGCGGTGGCAATATCTGCAATGGTTTTTTCAGCAGTGCAGATGGGCCATGAGCAGCCAATGGTGATTTACTACGATGGAGCGCATGTTGTGCAGAAAGAACAGCTTGCCATAAAAGACGGGAAAGCAGAAGCGCTTTTTTCCTACAACCCTGTAGCAAACACCGTTGTGGTGCTTTCGCCAACCGACTTCCTTTCCTACACCATCAAAACTGCCTCACAAAGAGTTGAGGGATTGGAAAGGGAAGTGGTTGCATACGATTCCAATGGCAAGGCATATGAGGGCACTATGATATCCAGCTCACCGCTCACTATAAGGACAAAGGAAGGTGTTGTGGTTGTGAGCGATATAGTGAGCCTGCTCTACAAGGGAATAGAGAGCCTTGATGATGAGAAGAAGCAGGCGCTTTTGCTTTTCTTCCAGCAGCAGAGCGGTTCTATCGATGCTCTTTTCTCCTACATAACCCCAGACATAAGCTGGAAGCCGGTGCTTACCCTTGATGAAGGTGCAAAGATGGGGGTAAAGCTCTCTGCATCAGTGAGCAATTCAGGCGACCCTCTTAGCGGAAGGGTAAGGTTTGTTACCCAGCAGGTGCTCCCTTACAGCTCCTATTATAGGTATGCAAAGGCATACTCTGCCTATAATTACGAAACAGGGGTGGCTTATGAATCTGCCTCTGCAATCTCGGCATTTGGGGAAAGGTATTCCTATGAGCCTAGCCATGATGTTCTGCTTGATGAAGGGACTACTTTAGTGCCACTGAAAGAAGGCACACAGGATTTCTATACATACTACAAGTTCGTAGTGCCTTCATACTCAAGCGAAATATTGCATCCAGGCAAGCATGTTGCGTTTAGGAACACTTTTGCCCCATTGCCTGCTGGATCAGAAGTGCAGTACCTTGTTGGCTCTGCATACATGAATACGCTTTCTCTTTCCAAAGACATACCAGTTGGGGAAGAGGTTGACTTGGAAGTGGCTTCTGCATTTGACATAACCGCAAACACTACTATTATTACTGATGAGCAGTCCTACAGCGGAAGGAGGACTAGATACCATGTTGTAATAACCAACTACAAGGACAGCAGAGTGCCTATCAGGGCTGCCTACCAGGGCTATGGGGATTGGAAAGTGCTTGCTGAAACCGCAGACCATGTAAAGGTAAACGCCAACGAGATATACTGGGAGTACACGCTTGGGAAAGGCGAGAAGGCTGAGCTTGATTTCACTATTGAGTATATATACAACACAAAGCCTTACATACTACCAAGCCAATAGATTAAACCAATAATTTTCTTAACTTCCTTAATTTTTAGGAAAACCTAAATCCTAAATGGCAAGCAGGATTGCTTGGTATATCATGGCTGCAGCCATCCCTGGAATCAAGAGATAAGGGAGCGCAGGGGCGAATTCCCCCTTCTCAATCCTGCTGAACATAACAACAATGCCTGACATGCAGCCTAATATGAAAATAAAGGAGTGGGGCATAGAAAGTTGGAGGAAAGAGCAGGCAATGGCAGTTGGCAAGGCTATATCGCCTGTCCCTAATGATATTGTAGATTCTTCACCCTTTATTTTCTCAGTGCTTGTTACCATCATAGACATCTCATGCTTTGCTATTGTCTGCGCCAGCTCTATCATATGGCCTGTTTTCCTTACTGCTACATAGTCGTAGACAATAAGGGCTGCGCCAAGCCCTATGGCAAGCCAGTAGCTTATGCTTGAGCCGATAAGGGCGCCTATTCCTGCGCTAGCTAGCAGGGCTGTTGCATTTTTTAGCCTGAAGTCCCTTGCAAAGCTTACAGAGCTTGCCACTATCCCTGAGAAAAAGAGCGAAAATAAGTAGTTAAGGCCCAAAGCGCTGAATAATGGGAAGAATGTTATGCTCATGCCTGCTGTGCTTGCCCCAATGTCAATAGCCCCATATATGAAAGAGAATTTCATCCTGTTTAAAATAATGAAGAAGAGAGTCCCAAACAGGAACGAGCCCCCTATTATCGCTGCCATTTCCCATTCATTGAATCCTTTTAAGGGATCTATGTCTTCCGGAAGGGGCTTCAATGCAAAATAAAGGGTTATAAGGATGCCGAGCATTGCTGCAAGCGCATACTTAAGCAGCATTGAAAGCATTAGCCGCCCTCTGTTATTGCGAAAAAGCCAGGGCTTTTCTCATATATTACTCCTTTCCTAGAAAGCTCAGAGATGAACCTTTCTACCTCCCTAGGTGTTATGCCCTGCCTTTCACCTTCCTGGACAATTTCCTCCCTTTTAGCCCCTCCTTTCTCCTTAGAAAGCTTTTCTATTATATCCTCTACTTTTTCTATCTTTTCGATGAAGCTCCTTGGAGCACCTGTTGCTATTATGTCTGAGTCTATCCTCCCTGTTGCCTGGTCAGTCATCACCTTTTTCATTACATCGTGCACAAGCCTTATTGCCACTTCTGCATCCCTTTCCTCCACTTCCTCGCTGAGCCTCATTTTCGCATTTGCTTCTGCCAGCCTTATGAGGCCCTCTATGTACCTTGGTGTTATTGGCACAGAGCCGCTTGACATCCCCATCTTCCTGAGCTCTATGTAGAAATCCTTTATCTTGTTCGCAGCAGCTTCAGTAAGCCGGGGCGAAATAGATTTCCTTGCATAAGCTATGTATTTCCTTAGCAATTCAGGGTCTATTGCACCTGCTGCCTGCTGCTCCTCTCCCTTAAGCGAGCGCATGTGTGTGCCAAGTATGTGATCTGCGAGCCTTGCGTCCTTCTCCTCATCCAGCACATCAAAAATTGGGAATATCAAGTCAAACCTTGAGAGAAGGGATGGAGGTATGTTGAACTGGTCTGCTATGTTCTTTGTCTGGTCAAACCTCCCATATTTTGGGTTTGCTGCAGCGAGAATGCCTGTCTTTGCTCCAAACCTGGTTACCATGCCTGCTTTTGCCACTGAGACTGTTTGCGTCTCCATGACCTCATGCAGGGCAGCCCTTTCATTCTCGTCTATCTTGTCAAACTCGTCTATTGTCACTATGCCTCCGCTCGCAAGCACAAGAGCCCCTGCTTTAAGCGTCCATCCGCCTTCGCTTAGCTCATCCCTTTCTGCGCTTGCTGTAAGCCCAACTCCGCTAACGCTCTTTCCGCTTACATAGATGCTCTTTGGGGCTATCTTGTTAACGCTTTCAAGAAACCTTGTTTTTGCGATGCCTGGGTCGCCAATAAGGAGTATATGCACATCGTCCCTTGCCTTCATGCCTCCAGGAAGCAGCTTTCCTTTTGTGCCTCCGAAAAGCATTAGCGCTATTGCATACTTTACTTCATCATGGCCGAATATCACAGGGGCAATTGATTGGGCTATCCTGCTTTCTATGTTTGGCACCTTTGAGAGCTCCCTTATCCTTTTCTCATCCTCTTTTGTAAGCTCTATCTCTTCAAATTCCCTCTTTGTGCTAGTAACTGAGCTTACCTCAACATATTTTGTGTAGGTGAGGGTTGGGCCTTTTGCCAATGGCTTCAACCTAAGCACCCCATTTACTATTATGTTTTCCCCTGGCACAACCTTGTTCACCAAATCATCTATTAGCTGAAGCTCAATCTTTGCAGACGGCGTGCCACCCCTTACCCTTTCCACGAGCTCCTGCACCTCTGCCCTCTGTATGTCTGTATAGGTGCTCTTCTCCTCCACAGGCTCAAGCGCCATCTTGTGGCAGGAGGGGCATTTCTTCGGCTGCACAAAGCTTTTTGTAACCTCAAGCCTAATTTCATTGTCGCAGAGCTTGCACTGGAAGGTTGCAAGCTTTATCCTATAAAGAACCTCCCCCCTCCTAGTCACTACTCCTTTGAATGCTATCATCTCTCCAATGTTCTTTGCCTTTATGCCCTCTATGAGCATGTCTTCCCCTGGGGCGTTCCTAAACCTGAGGTGGAGCTTCACCTCTTTCACAACAGGGCTTATGAAGGTAAGGCGCTGGAGCACTGCTTCTCCTGCCTCAATGACCTTGTCTGGGTTTTTTATGAGAAGGTCTGCAAGCTCTGGCTCAAACCTTTCAAGCTTCTTGTAATCAACATAGATGCTCTTCTCGTTTGGATAGGATGAGACAGCAGTGTCTATGTCCTGCTGGTAGTGCGTGCGCAGGAATTCTTCCAATTTTTGCTCAAGCTCCTCCATGCCACCATCTCAAAAATTTGTCAGCGTCAAGTCAACTCATCATTGCTCAGAGTCGTAACTTTCATCATCCTTTACCTATATGCACCAAGCACTTTAAAATCCTTTCCCAGCCCAATGGCCATTCTTCTTTCTTTGCATTAGCAGGGCTTTCCAAAATGCTTTAAAATACATACATTATATACTAAGCATGGCATTAGAACTACTATTAGGAATTATTGCCCTTGTTATTGTTGGCTTGGCGCTTGTGCTCGTCCTTTGGGGTATATGGACATACAACAAGATAGTATCCCTGAAGAAAAAAGTAGAGGAAACATGGTCTATCATTGAAGTTCAGCTAAAAAGGAGGTACGATTTGATACCAAACCTTGTTGAAACAGTCAAGGGCTATATGAAGCACGAGAGGGAAACCCTTACTAAAGTTACAGAGCTTAGGAGCGCAATAATGGCTGCTCCAACAAAGGAAGAAAGGATGAAGGCAGACAACATGCTTACTGCTACTCTCAAATCGCTTTTTGCTGTTGCTGAGAACTACCCTGCGCTTAGGGCAAACGAGAACTTCCTGAAGCTCCAGGAGTCGCTTGAAGACACAGAGAACAGGATTTCATACGCAAGGATGTCGTACAACTCAGTGGTAAGGGATTACAATACTTTCATAGCGCTCATCCCGAACAACATTGTAGCTTCTTTCCTTAATGCAAAACCAGAGCCTTTCTTTGAGGCAGGGGAAGAGGCAAAGAAAGCCCCAAAGGTTCAATTCTGATCCATGCTGAGGTTTCCCACAAAAGAGGAGCAGAAAGAGCTTGCTAGGAAGGTTAAGGAATATTACGCCTCACTTTACCCTAGCGAGGAGATTTCAATTGAGGAAGAGGTGTTTACTCCTGAAGAGATAGGGGAGATGGAATACTTATATTCAGGTGAGCAGGTTATGGAAAGCATTGCTGGCAAGATAGAGGACTTAAAAGAGCTTGCAAAGAAGGGAATAACTCCTCATATGGTGCTCATAAGCCAAAAGAGGAAGGGCAAGGAGGCAAGGATGGTGCTTGACGGCCATTTGAGGAGCATTTTTGCCTATTCATATGGAATAGCTTGGCCTGCATTCCTAGTAGTGCTTCCTCCAAAGGCAAGATCAGGCATTTCCTACCTGAAGCTAGGAAAGGTAAAAGAGGTCGTACAATTATTTAATCAGCGTATATAATTATGGCTTTTGACGTTGAGTGTTATATTATTTATAAATATTTGTTACAAAATAAGGAAAAGGTTTAAAAAGAGCCCATTAATTTTGTGTATAGCCCTCCCCCTGAGGGTTGTTCTCCCAAAGAGAACTTTTGCGGGGCGTAAATGGCCGCCAAATAATGTTTTTGTGACGCCCCAAGTGGCGGCCGATTGAGGTGAATAGATGAAAGGAATACAAAAGATTGGAGCGATAGTAGGAGGAACAGCCTTATTGGCTGGAGCAGCCTTTGCTGGGCTTGCCTTTGAGGATATGGAATTGGTTAATCCCAATGGCCAGCCGACAGTGAAGGTAGTCGCAGGCGCAAAAGCCGCCATTAGCGACGGAATAGTGGCAGCAAACATAGCAACGAAGATAGCAAACTCTGCATACGGCAAGAAGACATACACAGCAACAGTGACAGGCCTTAGCTCAGTCACATGCACGGGAGGCGGAGCAGGAGGAACAGGCACATGCACTGTGAAAGAGGGAAGCGAGAGCGTGACCCTTGACATAACAGTGCCTGGCTTGACAGGCTCAGCCCACAACTTCCAGATCCTCATAGGCGACTATGTGGACAGGGAGCTGGAAAACAGGGAAAACTACAACACTGCAGACTGGTATGACACAACAACTTCAGAAACAAGCATAAATGCCCACCCATACTCTGATGGGAATGGAGGAACAGTGGCAGGGGCTTACTCAGATGTAGCTCTCTACAGGATTGATGGAGGCAAGTTCTCTGCATTTGCAGACAAGACAATAGTAGACCCAAGGACTGCATCATCCTACACTGAATCGCAAGCAGTGTATGTTGCAGGCCAGGGGCAATACGATGAGGCAGAAGAAGACCTCACTGCATCAATGCAGGGCCTTATCTACCAGGTGAAGTTTGACGAGAACACTGACAACGGAATCCCAGTGTGCGACCCAAAAGACTCCAAATCAGCAAAGGACTACACAA
Source organism: Candidatus Anstonellales archaeon (assembly GCA_038890615.1). GTDB lineage: Archaea > Micrarchaeota > Micrarchaeia > Anstonellales > J096 > JAWAFI01. The sequence continues at coordinate 481,021 of JAWAFI010000001.1, forward strand.
TGTGCGAGGACCACGACAGGGTTGACAACCACAGGATGAAAGTTTGGTTCCTAGGCTCTGAGTGGGTAATAGTTGAGATGGAGCCAGCAACAGACACAATTGATGGGAGTGGTGTTAAAGTAGTTGCAGGAGGCTCTGTAACCCTTGCAAAAGAGAGCGTCTATGGATTCGTGAATGTTGGGGAATACCTTGATGCAGGGGAGATAAAGGTGAGGCTTGACGACATTACAGCAGGCGATGCAGCAGAGAACCAGAGGGCAGTCATTTCAGTGCTTGATGCAAACGGCCAGCCAACAGGAGTGCAGGACACAATAACACCAGGAAGCACAAAGAAAGTTCTTGTTGGAGGCAAAGAGTACAGGATAAGGGTCTACCAGACAGCACCAGGTTACACATTTGGTGCGAAGTGGGCAGAAATGGCCTTGATAAGCGAGGAATTCACAATAACTGACCAGGAGTACATGGACGAGCCGAACGACCTCTGGAAGGCATCAGTGCTCTGGAAGAACAGGGATGCTACAACAGACGATGGAAACAACAACAACGGATACGAAGAGCAGCCAGACTACTTGAGGGCAATCCTCTTGCAGAGGACTGACTTCAACGATGTGCTCTTCAAGGGCGATGTTGTAAACATCGTTGAGGACCCAGTTGCATTCAAGTTCGCCTTCAATGGATTGGACCTTACCTCAAGCGACTATGACAGGCTTCAGTTTAAGCTGAAGAAGACGCCGTTCTCAATAACCCTTACTGATAACTCAGTTGTTCCCTTGACAAATGTGGTTGAGATTACAACCTCAGAGAAAACAGCATTGGAAATGAAGAACGATGGATGCCCAGCAGGAACACCAACACCAGCAGGCCCAAGCGACAAGGCATACCTTGACCTTGACAACTCCATGCTCTACTTGAAGGAGTCATCCTCAAGCAGCAAGTATGTGCTAGCATGCGATAATACAGCTAACGCAAGTGACTACGCCTATCTTGTCTACTATTCTGCAGGAGACTACTACGATCCAGGCGATCTTTGGACTTCTGATGACAGCGGGGGAATAATGGAATTGTTTGCAGATAACGACGAAATCTGGATTTATGTGCACGAGGACGCAGGAGGAGTTGCATCTGACGACCATGTTGCAGACGTGTGGGAAATAGATGGCTACTACGATGGCTCTAGCTGGAGCTTCCAGAATACACCCTGGACAGCAAATGACAAGGTATATTATTACAGCACTGGAGACACATACTATGGCTCTGACCTGATAGCAACAACTGGCGAAAAGGAAGAGGGCTATGTTTCCGAGAGGGGCTCTGTGTTTGTGTCTGAGACAGGCACAGCAATGGAGTTCAAGATTGCAAAGAAGCTCGGCCACTTGCTCTTCTCCTTGATGCCGAACGTTGAGGCAGGATCTGCAGAGTCAACAAGGGTTGTCCTCCACGAGGGAGAGCAGACCACAATAGGAGGAGTTACTGTAAAGGTCGTTTCAATTGATGAGCAGTTGAACCCATGCACTGTTGCAGGGGGCTCTGCAAGCTGCACTGTTGCAGGAACAGACGGCGTCTCTGCGGTCATAAGCCCAGAGAACAAGCACTCTGTTGATGTTGCAGTGCCGTATGCAGTGAGCAACTTAGTGCTCCTTGACTCTGAGGCAGGAAGCGTGGGCGCAGTGATTTCAGTTGGAGGGCCTGCAGTAAACACAGTGACAGCAAACGCCTTGACAGGCAGCGATGTAACCCTCAGCAAGCCAGGCGACAAGGTTGTGAAGAAGATCGGCAGCACAATAGTTGTTGCTGGCTACACAGCCGAGGACACCATGGAAGCAGGAAGGGACTTCTTGGCTGCACTCAAGAGCAACTGAAGGCAAATCACCTAACCTTTTAATTTCCTTTTTCTTTTTCCCTTAAGCAAATTCTTTTAAACCTTTATTGCTTCCCTTATCCATGAATCTCTTAAAAGGCATATCCTCTGGCTCAGGGGATGTTGTAAATGCTGTGATAGAAGTGCCAAGGGGCTCAAGGAACAAGTACGAGTATGACAAGGAAGCTGGAGTTGTAAGGCTTGACAGGGTGCTCCATTCGCCGTTCTTCTACCCAACTGACTATGGCTTTATACCGCAAACTTGGTACGACGATGAAGACCCCCTTGACATAATGGTTTATACAAGGGACCCAACCTTCCCAGGATGCGTAGTAGAAGCAAGGGTTATAGGGATGATGCGCATGGAGGACGAAAAAGGCACCGATGACAAGCTTATAGCTGTGCCTACTGGCGACCCTCTTTATGCAGACATACAGGACATAACAGACCTTCCTTCCTCACTGCTTGAGGAGATAGCCCACTTCTTTGAGAGATACAAGGACCTTGAGAAAGGCAAGAGCTCAAAGGTAAAGGGATGGTTTGACAAAAAGGATGCGCTGAAAGTGCTAGAGAAGGGAAGAAGGCTTTTTAAGAAGAAATATGCTGGTAGCGATTGAAGGCATTGATGGGGCAGGCAAGGGAGTGCAGTGCTCCTTTTTCCACAGCCCATTCAAAAGGCTGTCATTCCCTTCAAGGAAATACGACCTTATAAGGAAATACCTCAACAAAGAGATTGAGATAAGGCCAGAAGCGATATTCCTCCTTTATGCTTCAGACATAATTGACAGCATACTCAGCATTAACTTGAAAGAGAAATGGGTGTTAGACCGCTATGTCCAATCCACAGCTGCCTACGAGGTAAGCGGAGTGGGCTTCAAGAGGCAGAAGGAGATACTTAAGATGCTCCCCTACCCAAAGGCAGACATAGTGTTCCTCCTTGACATTGACCCAGAGATTTCAGTGGAAAGGATGTCAAGGGCAAACAAGAAGGCAGACCGCTACGAAAGGATAGAATACCTTTCCAAGGTGAGAGCCAACTACCTTGAGCTTGCAAAAGAGAGCTTTTTTGCAAAGCGCTGGGTTACAATCAATGCTGCGCAGTCCATTGAGAAGGTTCGTGATGAAATAAGGGGCCACATGCAAAGGCTTTTTAAGGATTCAGAAGGTTAAATTAGCACTGCTCCTGTAGTCTAGCCCGGACAAGGATACTGGCCTCTCGAGCCAGAGACCCGGGTTCAAATCCCGGCAGGAGCACTCTACTTCTTCTGGAGCAATTTCACGTTCTTCAGCTTGAGCTTTATTGGGATTGGCACAGCCACCTCTATTGGCTCAACAGTGATGTCCTCCTTGGCAGCATCTATCTTTATCACCTTGCCCTTCTCCCCTTTCATGCCCCCGCTCTTTATCTCTACAATGTCGCCTACCTCTATCTTCTCCTCCTTTGCTGGCTCAAGCATAACCATCTTGAACAGCTCATCCTTGGAAATGCCCTTCCTGAGCAGGCCCTTCACATGCCTTACCTTGTTTATGAGCTTTATGACATTGTCTTCATCCTTTGCTTCAACGAATAGGTAACCCTTTACCCTGTCTATATAGGTAATTGAGTATATCTCTGCCCCAGTTGTCTTTACTCTTCCTTCAAGGGTGCTTGCAACAATCTTCTCCTGCCCATAAGTTACTCTTATTGGGAATATCATGCTATCCTCCTGCGCTTGCTATTACTGAAATGAGAAGCCCGAGGAGCCCTATTGCTATCATGCCAAGCCCTGAAACTTTTATCACAAGCCTTAGTTGGGTTGGAGTTGGCTTTGTTGATACGATAAGCACTCTCCTGACTCCAGCAATTGTCTTCTTTATGCTTTCAATCCAGCTGCCGATCATCCTACCACATCTATATCTATATCCCCTACTTCCCTTATGCTGTCAACAGTGTATTCAGGGAACTTTACGCCTGCAAGCACTACAAGTACCCTCAAAGAATTCTTTTTCAGGTTTTCCTCTATTCTCGCTCCCCATATTATATGGGAGTTCTCCCTTATCCTATCTCCAACGCTTGCAACTATTGTTTCTGCCTCTTTCAAGCTCATGTCTTGCCCGCCTATTACATTTATGAGTGCCCTGCTTGATGTGCTTATGTCAGCGTCTAGCATTGGTGAATTGAGAGCTGTCTCAACTGCAACCATTGCCCTTTCCTCCCCTTTTCCTTCCATTGATGCTTCACCAAGCCCTATCACAGCGTAGCCAGCGCTGCTGAGCACAGTGGTCAAATCAGCGAAGTCAACATTAACAAGCCCTGCTTTTGTTATCATCTCAGTTATCCCTTTCACAGAGCCTGCAAGCACTTCATCTGAAACCTTGAAGGCAGTGTTCAAAGGCAAATCAGGCGCAATGGTTAGCAGCTTGTCGTTCCTTACTACTATGGTAGTATCAGAGCATTTCTTCAGCTCCTGCAATCCCTCCAATGCATTCTCCATTCTTACCTTCCCTTCTGCAGTAAAAGGAAGCGTAACTACTGAAACCACTAAAGCCCCTGCTTCCTTTGCCTTTTTCGCAATTATAGGTGCGCTTCCTGTCCCAGTGCCTCCTCCCATCCCGCATGTTACGAAAACAAGGTTTGCGCCTGCTATTGCTTCCTTTATCTCATTTTCGCTCTCTTCAGCAGCCTGCTTCCCTACCTCTGGGTTGCTGCCTGCGCCCCTGCCTTTTGTAAGCTGCTTGCCAAGCAGTATCTTCTTGCTTGCCTTTATCTTAAGGAGGTGCTTTGCATCAGTGTTCATTGCAACTAGCTTTACTCCGTCAATCCCAAGCTCAAAAAGCCTGTTAAGCGTGTTGCAGCCGCTCCCTCCTGCGCCTACAACCACCAAATTCGGCTTGCTTTCCTCTATGAACTTTAAAAGCTCCTCATCCTCTTTTGTAGAGGGGCTTATGCTTTCTACGATTTCATGCTCCATGGTCACACCTGCTCTATGACTATGAACTACGCTATTAATTTAAATACTATCTTTTTTAAATTTATCATGACGGAGGAAATGGAGCAGCAGGACAGGTTTAAGGAGCTAAGGGATGCTTTCAACGCCTTGGCAGCTTATCCCTCCATTACTGCAAGGAAGCAGGCAAAGGCAGCCATAAAGGCAATAAAGAAGGAGTACAACGAGGGCGATGCGCTTAAGAGGAACTTCATAATATACACAATACACCACAATCTTGCGCGCATTTCTGAGATAAAAGACATGAAGAGCGCAGAGTGGGCAAGGAATGTGAAGAAGCTTGAAGGAGAGCAGGTTGCGCCTTACGTTTTCAGCTCTGTAACCTCCCATTTCAGCTCAGTTGAAGGGGCTATGGCCCTAATTGACTTGCTTTCAGAGCTTAAAGGCCCACTCCCGTCAAAGGTCCTTGCCTACCACCTTTCCTACTATTTAATGTTCCAATCCCTGCTTTTCAAGCTTCTCAGGAACCGCTGCCTTAAGGCATTGGGGGAAGCAAGGTCAACATACGCTTTGAGCGTGCTCCTCTCGCTAGCAGAGGCAGGGGTTGATGAGATTGAGAGGCCCCTTGCAGAGGCAATTTCGAGATGGAAGGAGCGCCTTGAGGGATCAAAGAGCAATGCAGCAAAAAGATGGCTAAGCTTGATTGAGGGATCATTCGGGGCTCAAGAAAAAAAGGAGGGGCCTTATTTTTAGCGCTCGAACTCTATCTCCTCATCTATGTTTTCGTTCTGGTATTTGCCTTCGTAAGCCTTTGCCTCGCTGCTTAGCTTGATGAAAACAATCTGGGCAACCCTTGCGCTTCTTTTTAGAGTTATGCCCTTGTCGTTGTGCACTATTAGCATCATCTCGCTCCTTCCCTTGTAGCCAGGGTCCCAAAGGGCGCTGCTTATTGTTGCCCCTGACCTTACAAGTGATGACCTAGGCAAGGCCATTGCAGCGCAATCAGTAGGTATTGAAACAACCTCGTTCACAACTATTTTGTATGCCCCCTTCTTCAGGTAGAGCTCCCCTGTTTCTGAGAAGTTAAGGGGTATGCAGTCGCTTATCTTCCTTTCGCTGTTGTCATAGTCTATTTTTCCAGGCGTGTCGTAAGAATACACCTCTTTAAGCGTGAGGTCAACCCCTGCTGGCTGGAACTGCTCATCCCCAATATGGCCGCTTATTATCCTTTTGCTCCTTATCTCCTTTTCAGTGAGTATCATCTTTCGTCCTCTGCTTCCCTAAACCATTCCCATGAGAATTCATAATCGAAGAGCTCCTCCTTTTTGAAGAACCTCTTTATTTCCTTCTCTGCTGTTTCCCTACTGTCGCTTGCGTGTATCAGGTTGGTTGAGGTGCTTATGGAAAAATCGCCCCTGATGGTGCCTGGCTCTGCCTTCCTTCCATTCGTTGCCCCTACTATTTTCCTCACAACCTCAACAGCCTCAGGCCCTTCAACTGCCATTGCCACTATGGGCCTTGAGGTTATGAATTTTTCCAATGCCTTGTAGAATGGCTTGTTTAGGTGGTGGGCATAGTGCTCCTTGCTGATCTCAGGGCTTATCCTCATCATCTTGATTCCAACTATTTTAAGCGCCTTTGCCTCGAACCTGCTTATTATTCTCCCAATAAGCCCCCTCTCAACAGCATCCGGCTTCAGCAATACAAGGGTCCTTTCCATCATCTCGCCCATTTCAAATACCTTCTCTGCCTCTTAAGCTTGAGCATATTCTTCTTGCACTTTGATGAGCAGAAGTAGAAAACTTCGCCTGTTTTTTGGCCGTAGAGGTAGCCGCTCCCTTTTCTGATCACTTTTCCACAAAGGCTGCACTTCATCTTACCTCGCCTTTATCTCCTTCGCTTCCCTTTCTGTGTCAGAAAGCACTATTATCATGCCCTTCCTTACTGGGCCTTTTATGTTCCTTAGTATTACCCTGCCAGCGTTTTCGCCGTCAAGGATCTTGCATAGCGCCTGGTAAATCTCCCCGTATATGCCTGTCTTTCCCTTTATCTCAACTATCTCTGCGTAATTCATTCTTTAGCCTCTTTTGACTCTTCTTCCTTCTTTTTTCTTGGGGTCCTTGGCTTCTTCTCTTTCTTCTCTTCCTTCTTTTCCTCTGCTGGCTGGGCTTCTTTCTTCTCCTCCTTCTTCTCCGGCTGGCTGAACCTCTTCATGATGTCAGTGAAAAGCTCCTTTGCCTCCCCTGGGTCATCAACAGATACAGATGAAGAGCCAACCTTCAGTCCTGCTGCTTGCCCTAGCTGGAGCTTCTCAGGGACATATACGCATGGTATGTTCCTCTCCTCGCACATTGAAGGGAGGTGCATTACTATCTCAGGCGGGCTTACATCCTCTGCGATAATCACTAGCTTTGCGCTTTTCCTCTCTACGCTCTTTGTAACCTCATTTACTCCTTTCTTTACCCTTCCTGCCCTTTTTGCCACGCTCAGCATCTCCATGAGCTTTGGCAAAAGGTCTTCTGGCACCTTATGCTTTACATTGGTCATATTTGATCCCTCATCTGTGTTCCTCTATACAAGAGCGGTGTTTTTAATCCTTTCGCCACCCTTGTTTTTTAGGGCCCGTGGTCCAACGGCTATGACGTCACCCTTACACGGTGAAGATTCCCGGTTCGAATCCGGGCGGGCCCATATGGAAATAGAAAGGGTAAAGAGAGACATAGCAAAGTTCTATGCTAACTTGGCGAAGGTGAAGCGCAGGGCAAAGGCGGTTGAGATGGCAGAGCGCTATGCAAAGGACGCAGAATACTTTTTGGAGAAAGGCGAGATTGAAAGCGCCTTTGGGGCAATAGAGTATGCCCATGGCCTACTTGACGGCTTTCTGCTTTCTTCCTAGCTTTGCTTCTTTCCTAACTTCCTTTAGCTTGTTCTTGCCATAAACCTCAATGCCTTTAACTAGCGATGCAAGCGCAAGCATGCTATCTTCCCCTTTCAGCTCAAGCATCCTTTTGACTGCAGCCGCCCTTTCCTTATCGCTCAGGCTCGCCCATACAGCGCCCATAAGCGTGTATTCTGGAAAACCGGTTTTGCCTTTGCAATTCCTGAGCTCCTTTTCAATCCTCTCATCTGCTTTCCCGCCTGTAATCAAGGCATTCAGAAAATTGCTTATTTCCTTTTCCCTATACATGTTCACATCCCCGCATAAAGCTGGCCTGTACTACTTATAGCCAAAACCATTTTAAACATATGCTCGCCTAGGTTTCCATGGAGATAAACAAGCAGCATAAATGCAGCGCATGCGGAAAGGAATTGTTTGCTTCAGTCAGCACTGACATAGAGCTTACTGAGATTTCACTTGTAGGCAGATGCCCTTTCTGCAGCTCGAGCATTGTGCTCACTTTTGTTGCGATCCCTGACTCTACAAAACCGAAAGAAGAGAAGATCGAGCCCCTTTCAATAGACGAGAGCTTGGTAGAGGACCAAGTGGAGCCATCAGTAATTGGCGACATACTTGACGAAGACCAGATTTAGGCTTACCTCAAAAGGAAGGCAATGGCTTTCAGAGCCGCTTGGAAGGGCGATCAGCGAAGAGGAGCTCCAAACGCTAAAGGGGAGGGACATAATTGCAATAGGGGACATATCTGCTTACCTCCTGATAAAAGCAGGAATAGCGCCTAAAGTTGCTGTCTTTGATTTTAAGAGCAGGAGGGATGAGGTTGAGCCAAAGGTTGCCCAGCTCCTACGGGAAAGATACCCGAACCCTATCTTGATTGAAAACCCCCCAGGAAGCTTTTCAGAAAACTTTTTCTTAGTTGCAAGGAAGGCAATAGCTGAGCAAAGGGGCATATTCGTAAAAGGGGAGGAAGACCTGCTAGGCATTGCTTTCTTCATTGAGGCCCCTGAAGGATGGGTTGTTGTGTATGGCCAAGATAGGAAATTCGTTGTAATTGAGATAAGCCCTGAATTCAAGGCAGAGGTAGGAAGGCGGCTTTCAGAGGCATTTGAACCTGGGCTCTAAGAATGAAACACTTATAAACATCTCCTTAAATAGATAATCCATGAACGGGGGAAAGATGCTTCTACTTCTTTTAATATGAGTAGGGGTTTTATTTGCACAGGCAGAAGTCGCCTATTGGACTGTGGTTGTTGAGGGCTCCCAATTTCCTTGGATGTTTATGAGCCCTACTCCTACTTTTAGAGACAACAACCCATTGATGGAAACTAGAGGATCAATAGAGGGTGATTTTTCTGAAATCTGGGCAGTTGGAAAACTGAACAACGAGCACGCTAAGACTACTGTTGAATCTGAAGAGCCATTTATAGTGAATACCTACTACGGAAAGGGCGCAAGCACCTATGTTTCTGACATCATAGAAGATTACATAGAGCAACTTGACGATGAAGGTTCATTGCAAAAAGGCAACTTCTACTTCTGCTATGGCTATTGCGGTGATTATCCTTACTACTATGTGCTTATAGTTGGCTACGAGTCTTATGGCAGAATGGTTGAATGGTACGACTATATAATCTACAACGGCGGGGGGGTAGAGATAGCTTTGCCTGATAAAAAAGTTGTGCCAGGCATAGGCATGACCAAAACCTTCAGGGACCTTATACTAAAGGTTCAAAGCAGCGCAGGCCAAGTAGCAATGTCAAAGGGGCTTGGTTCTTTGAGCCTTCTGGGCAGGAACACTGTATATAGCATCAATGCAAGGGCAAAACAGAGGTTTTCTTCTACTGCAGGCACAACGCTTCCATGGTTTGCCTACTTAATATTCTTTGAAGACAGAGAAATGAGCGGCAGATACACAAGGCCATCATTTTTTAGCCCAATATCTTTGATTCTGGCAAGCCATGCAATGCAGAGCCCAGCAGGATTGGCTATAAAAAGAAGCTCATTCACGTGCGTGGGTGAGTTACTTGACGCCAAAGCAATACCTCCTGGATACTCTAGCTACGCTTCAACGAGGTTCTCAGGAAAAGGAGGTACAACAAATTATGTGATCTACTACAACTCTTTTGGGTTTAGCGATTGCATAATAATGTACGACCTTCCAGTATGGGCTTCCTTCCATACATGGATGCTGATGAATGAGATGTATCCTATGACCTGACAATATAAACTCAACTACTAACCTTTTAACTTGGCTTTTTTACCCGCTTCCTTTTCCGCTGAAGTAGAGCACTGCAGCAGCTGCTGCAGAAGCAACAACTGCCATGCCTGCTATTGTAAGCAGGTCTGTGTTTGGGTAATACTGATAATAAAAGTAGGTTATTGCAATGCCTAGAAGAATGCCCACAACTATCCTTAAATAATCAATGGCGTTCATCTATGGGTTCTGCCCTTTCGTAACAACAATTACGTCCTCAACTGACTTTACATTCTTGTAGATGACGCTCTTCTCCTTGATCACATCCCTTGCCTTCTCCTTTGATGTAGGGAGCTGCTCAAGGAGTATCCTTGTAACCTCACCTGATTCAATGTCAAGTATGAAATCCTGGGCTGTGCCCAAAAACTTCCCTCCGTCTGTAAAGACATCCATGCCATAAAGCTTTGACAATCGCACAGTCATCTGCTCACCTGCTATTTATTGGCTATGCCCTTTTTAAATATTATGCTTTGCCTCCCAAAAGGATTAAAAATATGCTAGCGCTATTCTTTCCATGAAAAAGAAGGACTACCTTTCAAGAGAGGTTAGGCACATTGACATAATGAAGTTCGATTCTGCTGAGATAATAAGGCAATATGAAAATACAGCATTCCAGGCAAGGAACCTTGCCAGGGCTGCCCACATCTATGACAGGATGCTTGCTGACAAGGACTGCAAGATTATTCTCTGCTTAGCTGGTTCCCTTTTCAGCGCAGGGCTAAAAAAGGTAGTGCACACTATGGTAAAAAGCAACATGGTTGATGCAATAGTTTCAACAGGGGCAATAATTGTTGACCAGGACTTCTTTGAGGCCTTAGGGTTCAAGCATTACATAGGGAGCCCAAGGGTTGATGATGATGATCTCTATAAAAAACACATAGACAGGATCTATGACACATTCATAGATGAGGATGAGCTTAGGGTTTGCGACATGACTGTGGCAAGGATAGCAGACAGCCTAGAGCCAAAGCCCTACTCTTCAAGGGAGTTCATAAGGGAGATGGGAGCCTACCTTAAAAAAGAAGGAAAAGCAGATGGCTCTGTTGTTGGCGAGGCATACAAGCAAGGGGTGCCTATATTCGTTCCAGCCTTCTCTGACTGCAGCGCTGGCTTTGGTCTGGTTTACCATCAGCATAAGAGAGGCGATAAGCCAAAAGTGGCAATAGATTCTGCAAAGGACTTTTTTGAGCTCACAAAGATAAAGGTTGCTTCAAAGGACACAGGGCTTCTTATGATAGGTGGAGGGGTTCCAAAGAACTTTGCGCAGGACATAACAGTTGCTGCTGACATATTGACAGGAAGCTCTAGGATGCATAAGTATGCTGTGCAGATAACAGTTGCTGATGAGAGAGACGGAGGCCTTTCTGGCTCCACCCTTAAGGAGGCGCACTCTTGGGGAAAGGTTGATGATGTTTATGAGCAGATGGTTTTTGCAGAGGCAACTCTTGCAATGCCTTTGCTTGTGAGCTATGCCTACCACAGGGGCAACTGGAAGAAAAGGCCAAGGATGCGCTTCAGCTCATTACTTGATGAAGGGAAGATTTAAGCTTTCCTTGCCTTTTCAGCTTCTTCAATCCTTTCAACTGCTATCCCTATTGCAGCATCCCTGGGGAAGCCACCCCTCTCTAGTATCTTATCAGTGTTCCTCCTTACCCTGTCCTTTACTAGCTCAAATGTCTCTTCAATCGTTTTGCCCTTAAGCTCAGCATAGGATGTTATTACCCCTCCTGCATTGGCTATTATGTCAGGGACAATCAGCACTCCTTTTTGGTGGAGCTTCTTCTCTATTTCGTAAGGCACAGGTATGTTCGCTGCCTCAACTATTATGCGTGCCCTTACCTTCTCATAATTATTTTCATTTATAACATTGGGCCTTGCGCCTGGTATGAGCACATCAACATCCAAGCCAAAGAGCTCTTCTGCAGGAAGCTTCTTGCCATCACAATAAACAACGCTCCCCTTTTCCCTCTTCGCCTTTTCAAGGTCATATGCATTTATCCCATTTTCATTGTATATTGCTCCTTGCGAATCGCTTACAGCAACAACTTTTGCCCCTAATTCGTTTGCCCTTCTTACAGCAGCCTTGCCAACAACCCCAAAGCCCTCAATGGCTACTGTTGAGCCGCTTGTTTCCATGCCCTTGAATTTAAGCGCAACATCCATTGCCTCTATAACCCCAAAACCTGTTGTGCCTATCTCGTGCGGGAGCCCCCCCATTGTAAACGGCTTCCCTGTTACATTTTCCAGCCCAACCTCATCAGCAACTATTGCCATATCCTTTTCGCTCATGTTCATGTCCGGCCCTGGTATGTAAAGCTCAGGCACAAATTCCTTTATCATCCTAGAAAAAGCCCTTATGAGCTTTGGCTTGCTGGCTCCTGCAGGGCTGCCTGCAATGCCTGCCTTTGCGCCACCAAAAGGAAGCTCTGCAAGGGCGTTCTTGTAGCTCATTGCCTCCGCAAGCCTCTGCACTTCATTAAGAGTTAGGTTCGGCACAAACCTTATCCCTCCTTTGCCAGGCCCTCTTGCTGTGCTGTGCACAACCAAAAACCCATGCATCCATGTGTTCTTGTCATGCAGCTCAACCTTGTATTCAGCTTCCATATTCCCACCTTTCAAACTTCAACTATTCTATGCGCTTTGTTTATAAACATGCTTTTCCACAGTGCATTCAACGCATACCTTATTCTTGCTTGGGCTGTAGCTTTTCACTGGCCTCCACCTGCACTCTGCCTTTGCGCCGAGCTTTGCTATCCTGCCTTCCAGCATTTTGACCCTATTGTTTTCTGTGCCTTTTTCCCAGAATGAATAAATAACCAGCTTGCCCTTTCTTTTTAGCATCTCTACCGCCTCCTCTATAAATTCCTCTGAATTTGCAGGAAGGGGCATAATAACATAACTGGCCCAGCCCTTCCATTCGTGCGCCTTTTCCCTGACATCCCCTTCAACTGCAACAGCATTGCATTTTGCCCTTTCAATCCCTTTGCGCATGCATTCCACTGCATCCTTGTTCAGCTCAATGCCTACTGCTTTTGCTTTCCTGTGCTTTGCAATCTCAATCACATAAGGCCCTGCTCCTGCGAACATAACCATAACGTTGCTACCTTTTCTTATTTTCTCAACAACCCTTTTTCTTTCTTCTGCCATCCTTGGCGAAAAATGGACTTTTGCAATGTCAACATAGATCCAGCAGCCATTCTCCTTGTGCCAGGTTGTTGTTCTCTTCTCGCCTGCAATGTGCTCAAGCTTCCTAACCCTATATTCCCCCTCAACAGCGCTTGCCTTCTTAAAGACACCCTTCACATTCTTATGGAACCTAAGTATGCCCTCAGCAACTTTTTTTGCGCTAACGCCTTTTGGCAACTCAACAACGCAGAGGTCGCCTATGATCTCATAGCGCACAGGAGCTCCTACTAGCTCCTTTACTGGGAGCCTCTTTTTTTTCTTCCTTCCATCCCTCTCAACATCCCCCTCTGCCCCTTTCACCAAAGGGAAATATACCCATTCAGAATCCCTTTCAACAAAGTAATCAGCATTTAGGATGCCCTTGCGCAAAAGCTCCCTCCTCACATTCTCTGCGTCCTTTGGCGCAGCTTTCCTGAAGCTTATTCTATCCATATCTCTGGCTTCCCGGGTATTGCCTTGCCGCTGTCCTTCCCGAGCTTGACTTTGCAGCCGAACTCCTTTTTCAGCAGAGGAATGGCGCTCTTTATCAGCTCTTCTTCCTCTTCTTTTGTTGCCCTTGTGGGGCTCCTTGCTATCCGTTGGGCGATTTTGGCATCCTCAATCTTAACCTCCCCCATTGCCTTCATCCCCTTCTCAGCTGCAAGGTTGGCAAGCTGCCTTTTCCATCCCCCTGCAACTCCAAGCCTTATTAGCGCTGGCTTCTTCCCTGTTATCTCAATTACTTTCTGCACATCCTTTAAGAGCTCTTTTATTGCCTCTTCGTTTTCAATTGCCTTCTGGTCAACCTCTTCTGCATTGGGCCAAGTTGCGGAGCAAACTGATGCCCCTTTCACAATACCTTTCTTGCGCAGGTTGGCCCATACAATCTCAGCAGTGAACGGCGCAAATGGGCTTATGGCAACGCTCCATTTAGCCAGAAATTCTCCTAAGTTGGGCTTCTTCTTCCTCCTCTCATACCACCTCAGCTCGCTGTAAACCTCGTAGAAAAGCTTCTGGAGGGCATCCCTGTATTCAAAGGATTCCATGTTTTTCTCTGCCCCTGCAATAGCCCTGTTAAGCACGCTGTATATATACCTGTCAATGCTGTCCTTTTCTGAAACCCGCGCTTTTTTGCTTAGCTTTATGAAGTAAGAAAGCCTTTCCTTTATGCCTGCTGCATCAGGCCCGCTGAAGTTTGCGTCATCCTCAAGAGTTGCGCTGCCAACTGCAGCTATCCTTATGCTGTCAGCGCCGTATCCCTTTACAGCCTTCCTTAAAGGCAGTATGTTGCCTAAGCTCTTGCTCATCTTCTTGCCATCCATTAGCACAAAGCCATTGCTTACAATCTGCTTTGGCCAGTGCTCCTTCCCAAAGACTGCAACATGGTTGAATACAAAGAAAGGCAGGTGGTTCATTAATAGGTCTGAGGCGCTGTGCCTTGAGTCAACAGGGTACCAATAAAGGAATTCCTTCCTCATCCCTTCCCACCCTGGCTTCCCTTCTCCCTTGCCTAGCATTACATAGTCAAAAAGCTGGTCGTCCACTTCCTTAAGGTCAATATCTTTTATCAGATGGGCTATTGTGTAGTAAGCCATGTATATTGTTGAATCAGAAAGGGCGTCAATCATCTTCTTCCTGTCGAATATGAAGCGCGTTCCCAACCCGCTGCTCCTTGTTACTGGCTTTTCCCTAAGCCAATCTATTGCGTATTCCATCCTTTTCCTTGCATTTTCAGGCACAACCCTCATCTCTGCAAAGCACTCCTTTGCTGCCTTTTTCCATTCAGGGTTGGCATAATCTATGAACCACTGGTCCTCAAATACCTTTACTATTGCCTTTTCCCCGCACCTGCATTGCACAGGAGAGGCAAGCACATACGCCTTGAGCGCCTTGCCTTCATTGAGAAGCTTATCCTTTACATAATCCCTTGCCTCCTCAACAGGCATACCTTCCATCCCTTTCACTAACATCTTTCCCTGCTTCAGCTCCTTCATATAAACCTCTTTTGTAAGTGCCTCAAGCCTTTCATCTGCGCTTGATGCTATCCCCTGCCTTCCCACTTCCTTTGCGCAGTCAATAGGGCTTTCTATTATCTTTATTGGCTCAATCCCAAGCCCTGCTTCCTTGAGCGCTGCATAGTCATATGGCGCATGGGCAGGCACGCTCATCACTGCTCCAGTGCCCCACTCAGGGTCTACAAAAGGCGCGCTGAAAGCCCTTACAATGTTGCCAAGAGGGCTCCTGAACTCCTGCTCTACAAGCTCCTTTCCGCTAACCTTCCCGACAACTTTAACCTCAAGCTGGCCCTCAAGGTTCTTCACTGCTTTCTCCGCAACTATATACTTCTTCCCATTGACCTCAACAACAGCGTAATCCTCTGCTTCCTTTACCCAGAGGTTTGTAACCCCGTAAATGGTTTCAGGCCTGTACGTTGATGCAAGCAAAGCCCCTTGCTTTGTTTCAAAGCTAATGAGCACAACCTCTTCCAGCTCTGGGTCAACATCCCCCTTTGTGTCATGTGCGCTTAGCACATTCCTGTCCTTTGGGCAGTAGGCAAGGGGGTATTTCCCTTTCTTAAGGTAGCCCTTCTCAGCAAGCTTCCTGAACTGCCATTCTATAAACCTGTTGAACCTCTTGTCAGATGTGTAGAACTTTCTCCTCCAGTCTATGCTGTATCCTATCTCATGCATTCCTTTCTCTATCTCCTTTGAGAAATACTTGACAAGCTTCTTTGGGTCTGTAAGCTTGGGGAAAAGCGCTTCTTCAATCCCAAATATATCCTTGAATATCCTAAGAAGCTCATGGTCCTTTTCCTTAACCCTTTTTGCCATTGCCAATATTGGAGTGCCTGTTACATGGAAGCCCATAGGGAAAAGCACATTGTACCCCTTTGCCCTAAGATAGCGAGCATATATGTCTGTTATGGTATAAGTCCTTCCATGCCCTATGTGCTGCGGTGAGTTTGGGTATGGAAATGCTGCAGTTATGAGCTTTTTTGGCCTGCTGTCTGGTATTGCCTCAAAAAGGCCCATTGATGCCCATGCGCGCATTACGCTTTTTTCATTCATGGAAATTCCATAAGGGCTAACTTTAAATACTTTGCCTGTGCTTTCTCTATTGATGCCTTTGCTTATGCAGGCGCTTGCGCCTCCGATTAACGAAGTTACAATTGCAGCGTTCCTGCTATCTTTCTCAATAGTGGTCGCTTACTACCTTCTAGACAAGGCATGGGAGGCTTTAAGAGGGGGAGCAGGAGCTACCTCTCCATTTACTATACCTGCCAAGAGGGAGATGAATGAATTCTTCGTAACGGTGCTCATATTCGCATTCTTCAGCATCTTGGTCTTCCTGATGGATACTGTTGTTTCTGCTTTTGTATGCGGCTCAACCACCGGCTGCAATGTGATAGAGATTGCGCATTTCTATTTGATAAGGCTTCAGGCGCTCCTTGTTAGCCAGTTCACCATAACATACCTTACTGAAACTGTTTTCGGCTTCTTTGGCTACTTAGGAGTAGGCGGCAAGCCAGACATCCTTTCATTTGTGCCATTTGGCTACAACTTAGCCCCTTTTGCTCCTCTTGGGCTCCCAACAAGCCTCCTGCTTAGGATAATAGATTTAATAGAAATGGAGCTTGGGGCAACGGTTACTAAGGTTATACTGCTTTACATAATATCCTTTGCAGTTCCTTACCACTTGCTTCCTTTGGGGTTCTTCATGCGTGCAATACCCTTTACAAGGAAAACAGGGAGCATGGTAATAGCTCTTTGCATCTCTGCGTATTTCGTATACCCTTTCAGCGTAATATACGGAACTTCGCTGGTTGTTGACTATATGAATGCAGAATCTCCATCAACGCTTTACCAAATATACGATGCTACTGCAAGCATGATGGGCAGCTTTCTCAATCTTTTCTCAGGATGGACTTATAATACAGAGTTCTTCACTTCGCTAAACACCAACATAAAAGCATGGGAAGGGGCGCTTCAGGATTATGGAAATGCAATAACTAACCCTGCTGACCCTGTTGGGAGCAGGGAAGGGGGGCTTGCAACAAAATACCAGCTTGAGTACGAAGACAAGCTTGGCGCTGCAGCAAGCGACCCTGCTTACTCAATAGGGATAGGGGTTTTAGGCCTTTTCCTTTCAATCCTCGCCAGGCCACTCTTAGTGGTTGAGCTTGTAACAGGGTTCTACAGGATGGTGGTGGTGCTGGGTATATACACCGCTCTCCAGTTTACAGGTGTGGTTGCGAGCACCTTTTTCGAGATTGTGCTTACAATAACTGCTTTCAGGGCAATCTCAGAGCTTCTCAGCGGAGAGATGGCGCTTTTTGGGATGGGGAGGCTGACTTGAATGTTCGAGGTTTTCATCGCAGCAGCAGCGCTCCTGATGGTTGCATACATAGCAGTGCTCTACATGGCTGGCTCCTTTATGCAGAAGCCAGAATGGCACGCAATGGCAAAGGACCAGCTAAGGGAGCTTTTCCTAGCCTGCCTAATAACTATGTCAGCAGGCGCCATGATATCAATATGCAACTACCTTGGGATAATATGGCTCCAAAGCTACTTCCCTAGCTACTCCATAGTGCAGAATGACCTTGGCAAGACAACCTCTGCCCAGCTTGAGCAAATAATATTCAAATCCCTCATACCTATGATAGCGCGCATAGGTAGCATAGACATGCTCACTACAACCGCATCAAGCTACTATGCAGCAGCAGGCCCGGGAAAGTGGAGGTTTGACTTCAAGGTTTTCAATGCAGCAGGGGACAGGTTCCTGCAGATAATAGGTATACTTGAGTTCACTCTTTCAATAACGCTTGCAAGCCTTTTCATACAATCAGCAGTTCTTGACATGGCTTACCAGGTTTCAATGGAGATAATGCTCCCTTTGGGTGCTGTGCTGTTGTTCTTCCCAGTGCTAAGGAAGTCAGGGAAATTTATAGTAGCATTAGCAATAGCGTATGGCTTCTTTGCGCCATTCATATACAGCATGACGCTTGCATCCATAGGGGATTTTTTCGCAATGAAGTCAGCTTCGAGCCCTGCAATCAATATACCATTCATAGGAGCATATGACTTTTGGGACATCTACTCAACCCCATTTATAAGGATAAGTGAGCCCTTCCTGATTTTTCTCCCAACAGGCCATGTTTTTGTGCTTGTATACTCAAACCTGTTCGCAGAAGCCGGAAAAGTGCTTTTCATAACAGTGCTTTGCCCTGCCTTGGTTTCAATAATAACAGTTTCAACAATAAGGCCGCTTGCTGATTTCATAGAGGCGCAGTCGTTTTTGATAGACACAAGGATGATATCTGGGCCAAGCATAGGTGGTTGAATGCCAGCGCAGCCGTACATTGAATTTGTTTTGCAGGCATACCAGAACTACCTGCCTTTAGCCCCTCCTTTGATCCTCCTGTCGCTTGGGCTCATAGCGCTTACCCAAGCAGTAGGGAGGTTCTTGAACATGAACCAGCTCATTGTGTGGGGCAAGCTTGAGCTTTTTGAGCTTTTCTTCTCTGCTTTTATACTCCTCATATTCCCATTTGCCCTTGGCTCCATGAATGAGATAGCAGCTACGGTAATTACTTCTCTTCCATATGGGCCAGACATATGCCCAAATGCCCAGCAGGCAACAATACCCTGCCACATAGCTTATGCAAAGCAGTTCCTGAATTCAATGTTCATAGAGCTCGACTATGTAATTTTCAGGCAGCTTGCTTGGTATTCTGTTATAAGCTTGCTCACAAACACAGAGATTTCCTTGGAGGTTGGGATGATATCAAAGCCATGGGCGCCTTTCATGATTTTCCATGCCAAAGAGCTAATAATAAGGGACACAGTGCAGCATATGTTTACATTCATGCTGGCTTTAAAGGTCATTGAGAACACCTTTGCTTTCATATCCCTTTTCTTTTTCCCGCTAATGCTCATAGGTGGGGTTTTGCTCAGGATACTAAAGTATACAAGGAGGCTTGGTGGCCTGCTAATAGCAATAGCGCTGGTGTCGCATTACATAACCCCAATACCTTTCATAGTGGGCGGCATGCTTTACAACCAGTACAGGATAGACCAAGGCTTGCCGTACAGTGACTTAAAACCAGTGCTCTACAAAGCCAAAACAACCTCTTCCACAGGGGTGCCGGCAATACTTGACTTAAAAGACAATGACATTTATGATAGCTGGAAGAAAAGCTACGAGTCGCAATCGCAGGGCCAGGCGATTGATTACACAACAAGCAATATGCAATACCAGCTTAAAGATAATTTGGTCATAGAGCCATACGTTGACCCACATGATGCTTCTTCAGTGTCTTCAGGAATAGCATCATTTCTACTTGAAGCAATTTCATTCACAAAATACCTGAGCTTGTACGTTTTCACAGCAGGCTTCGGGCAGGGCGAATCTATAGTAGACTTCATATATGGGATTGACTTAGTTAAAAAAGGAGGCGCCCTTGATGTAAGCGGTACAGTGCTGGCGTATGTTTTCTTCTTTACATTCATTTCACTACTCTCATCAATAGCTGCAGTAAGGAGCCTTTCAGAGACATTTGGCGGGGATTCAGAGATAGCAGGGCTTACGAGGCTGATATGATGAGGCTAATGCACCTAATCCTCCTTCTTCTCTTGCCTGCCCTCTCAGCACAGCAGACAAACAACATACAAGAAATAACATCAAGCACCATTGATGAGAAGGCATGGAGCCAAACAATAGAGAGCCACTTGCTTCTCCAGATAATAACAAACAACTGCCAGGCAGGGCCGAGCCTTGACATGCACAGCCAATTCTTGACGCTTTCAGCAGCTGTTTTGATCACTATGCTTTCGCTGCTAATATTCCTATACTTGCTCTCTTACATAACCGATTCTGTTACAATCAGGAGCGTTGTGCAGTACGAGTTTTACTCTGTGTTCATGACAACCTTCCTCCTTTTCGCCCTTCTTGAAGTCCTTTACCTTACAATCAACCCGGTTTATGAGAAGCTTGGCATACAGGAGAAGGCATTCAGCTACTCCAACAAGATAGTTGTGAGGCTTTTCACTACGCTTGGCGCTTTCAGCGGCACCTCTTTAGTGTTAAGCGCAATAGAATCCTTAAGGATAAGCATAAGCTTCAGGATTGTGCCTTTCTCTTTCTCAGCATCTTCATTCGTGAAGCCCATGACTGACTCTGTTGGCTTCATATCCCAGCTAACCAGCTTGGCAGTTACAGAATGGCTTGTCAAGGCAGCGCTGCTGTGCCTGATGTTCAATTACTCTTTCCCTCTGCTCATACCCATTGGGCTCTTCCTTAGGGCCATACCAATATTCAGGGGGGCAGGCAACTCAATAATAGCAGCATCACTTGGGTTCTTCTTCATATTCCCGCTTCTTCTTGCAGTAAACGATGACATAGATGCCAAGATGTCGCTTATACTGCGCGAGAGGGAGACAATGGACAGGGCAGTGGCAGTAGTAAAGGATGTCGCAGGGGATTCTGCATTCTCAGTAAACAACGCAACAGGGGAGGAGCTTTCTGGCTGGCTGGAGAAACTCTACAACCTGCTTTTCAGGGCTATATTTTTCCCTTCGCAGCAAACTCCTATCGACCAAGGGGGCATATGGCTCTGGGAAAAGGTGTTCTACCCTCTTTTCATACTGCGCTTTGTGTATTACTTCTTTGTTCTCAGCGCCATATTCCCGTTTATAAACATTTCAGTGCTAATAGCTGCAATAAAGGAGATAGGCCAGTGGCTTGATGCTGATGTAAAGCTTGATGTTTTCATGAGGTTGATATAGATGGCATCGCTTGCAGAATTACAAGGCACTTTGCTTGCCCAGCTCATGCCTGCCTATGCAGCCCTCTACAATTACGAGCCGCTTGCTCAGTCGCAGGTATGCGGCGACCCTGCTGGCTTTGTGAATTCCCTTATGCCCCCTGTTGGGGAGGTCCTGCTCCTTTCAGTGGCTATAATTGTTTTCCTATACCTGCTTTCAAGGATCCTGGCAAACCCAATGCTGGAATCATACGTGAAGCTTGAGCTCCAAGAGATTCTCATAACCTGCCTTATATTCATATTCTTTGGGCTGATGATACCTATCCCATGCGTTCCTGCATCTTTCCTTAGCGTGCCCCCGGCTTATTCATCGAACACAATGATTCTTGATGGAGCTGTCTACCTTTCAGAGGTAGGGTCAAACTACCTGCTGCTCGGCTACTTCTTCTCAACGCTTATGTATTACATAATATCCTTTTACTCTGTAATAATAAACGCTGCGCCCCTTGTTGGGACAGTAGTTGCGCCATTGCAGGGGCTTTCAGCAGTAATATCCCCTGTGTTCTCAACAGTTGCCACTACCTTAGGCACTGGCGTAGTAATAAACTTCGCCTACCTGCTATTCTATGATTTCATGACCTACTCTTTCTTGAAGGCAATGCTACCTATAGGGCTCTTGCTGAGGTGCTTCACGATCACAAAGAAGGCAGGGAGCGCAATAATAGCGCTCTGCCTTTCATTCTATGTGCTGTTCCCATTCCTGCTTACTTTGGAGCATTCCATTGTAATGAACTCAGGCTATGGAAATTCATTAAACATGATACTTAGGAACGTCTGGTCAACTACTAAATATGTAAGTGATGCAATAATACCCGGCCCATCTAAGCTTGAGCCAGGAGAGGAGCTTAAAGAATGGATAGAAAAAGGCGCCAATCCAATAATCTATGGCCTTGGGACCGCTCCTTTCCTTGCGACATTTGTTTTCCAGTTTGTTGCTGCCCTTGGCTTTATGCCAATAACAAAGCTGATAGCCCCTGCAGTGCTTGGCCAATGGATGGCATCAATAGTTGCAATACCTGCGCACATGATTGCTGCGGAGATGCTTATAACCACTTCAGTGTACGTTTTCATCAACTCAGTGATATTCCCTGCACTAAACACGCTCGTGCTCGTTGGCGCTGCGGCATCCTTTGCCCAGCTGCTAGGAGTTCAGCTTGATGTTTCAAACCTTACGAGGCTGATATGATGCTGATGATCTGGCTCAACATTTCGATTGCAATAATAGCGACGATTTTCATAGCCTCCCTCTTAGTATATATGATAGGGAAGGGGTTTATGATCCCCCAGCTGGAGTCCATTGCAAAGAAGGAAATGATATATGTGGTCTCCACTGTGCTCCTGCTCATATTCATAGAGTTGCTAGTGGTAGAGCTTGAAGGAATGCTAGTGGCAATAATGGAGCCATACATAACACAGCTTCTTGCTGTATACGGCCAGCCAGCCCCTTCAGGCCAGCTTACGCTCATAGACATGAGCATAATGTTTATGGGAGGCCCATACAACTGCCTTGTGACTAAAATACTTCCGCCAGTGGCAGCGCTTGCATCCGACTTAAGCACAATATTCAAGGCAAAGGTTGAGGTTCCAATGCCCAACCCAAGCGGCTTTGGCGGGGTGGGGAACATCCTTGACCTCCTAAATTACTTCATAGGTGCATCTGTTGTTTTTGTTCTTGCTTATTTCTTCCTTACAAACCTATTGCTGCTTTTCAAGCACCTTTCACTTCCATTGTTCATCCCGCTTGGCATAATATTAAGGGCATTTTCACCTACAAGGGGAGCAGGTGCATACATACTTGCCTTTTCAATAGTAGGTTACTTTGTAATGCCTCTTACGTACTCCATAATTTCCCTTATATTGGGGATTTCTTTTGGCGCAGCAGGGATTTGCCAGCCAATAGACATACCACCCTACCTCCTTATGACGCTGAATTCAGGCAGCCCGCAGACAGAAGCAGAGCAGATGGCCATAAGGACTCTCCAGTCATCAGGGGTGATGAGCAATGTGGCAGATTCAATAGATAAGATAATAATGGGGCTCTTCATGTACCTCTGCTCAATACCTTTCATAACCCTTACCGTAGGTCTTACAACAGTCCTTTTCCTTTCTGCTGTGTTTGGGATAAACCTGCCTGAGGTAGGAAGGGGGCTAGTGAAGCTTATTTGAGCCCAGCGAAACATTTAAAAATATTGGCGACTATGCTTTTCCAGCTAAAGGTGTTTTCTATGGCGAAAAAGGAGCACTTAAATGTAGTGTTCATTGGACATGTTGATGCAGGCAAGTCAACAACAGTGGGAAGGATGCTGCTTGACACAGGTAAGATAAGCCAGCAGGTTATAGACAAGCTGAGGGAAGAGGCAGAGAGGCTCGGAAAAGCAACATTTGAATTTGCTTTCTTGATGGACACCCTTAAGGAGGAGAGGGAAAGGGGTGTTACCATTGATGTTTCTCACCAAGAGTTTGAGACAGACAAGTTTTACATAACCATTATAGATGCCCCTGGCCACAGGGACTTCGTAAAGAATATGATAACAGGCACTAGCCAAGCAGATGCTGCAGTGCTAGTGGTTTCTGCAAAAGACGGGGTGCAGCCCCAGACAAAGGAGCACGCCTTCTTGGCGAAAGTTCTTGGGGTAAACCAGCTCATAGTGCTTATGAACAAGATGGACGCAGTTGATTACAAAGAAGATGTGTACAAGAAGGTTAAGGCAGAGGTAGAGGCGCTCCTAAAGTCTATAGGGTATGACCCAAGCAAGGTGCCTTTTGTTGCAGGCTCCTCTTTTGCAGGGGAGAACATAGGAAAGCCAGGCACCAAGATGCCATGGTACAAGGGGCCAACGCTTTATCAGGCGCTTGATTCACTTTCAGTTCCTGTTGCACCGGTTGACAAGCCCCTTAGGATACCAGTGGAGGATGTCCTTACCATTACTGGCCATGGAACTGTAATTGTAGGAAGGGTTGAGACAGGCAGGCTCAAGCCAGGCGACAACATAGTAATAAACCCAGGAGGGATTAAAACAGACGTAAAGAGAATAGAGATGCACCACCAGGAGCTAAAGGAAGCAGTTGCAGGAGACAATATAGGGTTTAATGTGAAAGGGGTTGATAAGGGTGCAATAAAAAGAGGGTTTGTGGTAGGAGCTCCAGGGGCAGAGCCTACAGTTGCAGAGGAATTCACAGCCCAGATAGTTGTGCTTAACCACCCAACTGCCATAAGCGTTGGCTACACCCCTGTATTCCATGTCAGGACAGCACAGTTCCCTGCAACAATAGTTGAGATACTGGAAAAGAAGGATCCTAAGTCAGGCGAAGTGCTGCAGAAGAACCCAGACCACATAAAAACAGGGGATGCAGCTGTAATAAGGGTGAAGCCTCTTAAGAGCGTAGTTGTTGAAAAGTTCCAGCAGTTCCCTGGGCTAGGAAGGTTTGCCATAAGGGATATGGGCCAGACTGTTGCAGCAGGCATAGTTTTGGATGTAAAGCCAAAGCAACAGTGATGGGATGAGCCAGGCAAGGATACTCCTTACAGGAGAGAGCCCAAAAGACATTGAGAGCGTAATATCCCAGATAGTTGAGATAGCAAAGGCCCTTGACATGAAAGTCAAGGGCCCTGTCGCGCTTCCAAGGAAGAAGCTTAAAATTGTGACAAGGAGGACTCCTTGCGGTGACGGCTCAGACACCTACGAGACATGGGAGAAGAGGCTTTCCAAAAGGTTCATAGATGTAGAAGGAAGCGAGAAGGTAATAAAGCAGATACTCAGGGTTAAGGTGCCAGAGGGCGTTTTCGTAAAGATACTGCTTAAATAAATTGCTCTCTTCTTGTTTTCTCCCAGGTTTTCAAGAAGTCCTTAAATCGCTTTTTGTCAGTTTCTTTCCAAGGAGCCAGATCAACTGCATCATATAAGCTCACACCTTTTTCTTCAGCTATTTCTGTTAGCTTTGCAAATGCCTGGCCTGGGGGATTGCACAATATACCGACAACATAGATTTATTAATATTAAGCTTTAATCAAATATATGGGTATTTTTTGGAAAAAAAATAAGAAAGAGGAAAATCAAAAGCCAAGAAGGAAACCTTTCAATACCTTTCAGGTTTCAGAGAAAATCCCTACAGAAGAAGAACTCAAAGAGGAATTTAGGGGGCTTTACAGCTTTATACTACTAGAAAGAGTTAGGGCTAGAAATTTGTCAGATCCAGCTGTAACAAAGGAAGCAATTGAGAGGGCAAGGGAAGGAATAGAAAACTTCCCTTCTTCAGAATCATCCGCTAAGCACATCTCATCTTCATTCAAGCTGCTTTATGAATATACTGAGAAACTCCCTCACTATCTTTCCAATGCTGATTTGCTTGCCATCTTAAGCTGCATCTTGGCTTACAAAAAACACCTATTATCCTCAGATAATGGCGAAGAGCACAAAAAAGTTATTTCTTTGATAGAGCTTATTCTCAAAAGGATGGGCAAATTGTTTTTAGAAAGAAGCAAAGATTGGAAGCTAACAAGGAGGATAGGGCAAAATCCTGACATAGAAAAGGTGAATAAATTGCTTTCTTGCCAACTTGAGCTTATTCCTCAGAAAAGCATGCCTACTGACTTTAATGTAAGCAAACAAAACTTAGAGAAGGTTTTTGGTGCGCTTGAGCGCTCAGCAGAGATATCAGCTCAGCTGCTAAGCATGCCAGAAGAAGAGCTAAGCAAGGACAGCAAAGGATATGGGGAATCATTAGGCCTTATTTCAGAAATATTTTTAAGGGCCTCCAATGCCTTTTCTCGGTATAAAATATCTGAGGTAATCCAAAAGCATTTTTAACCTTGCTTTCTTAACTAAAACGGGTGGTTTTATGGAGAAGGTGTATGGAAAGCTAATCTTCAACGATGGCAACAATATCTCTATGCGCGAAGGGGAGATATCCTTTGGCAACGAAGCCTTCGTTAAAGTAGAATCCAACGGAAAGGTTGAGTGGATAAACACCCGCTCTGTTGTAAGGATAGAAAAGCTCTAAATAGGAGGAAAGGGAAAAATGAGGTACAGCGCAACGCTCTTAGGGCTAATAGCATTCTGCTTCCTGCTCCAGCTCTTGATTCCAGGGCTTACAGAGGCGCTTTATTTTGAGCCATCCAAGGTCTTCTCAGAACCGTGGAGATGGATAAGCAGCATGTTCCTCCATGGGGGGTTCATGCACATATTCTTAAATGGTTTTGCTCTGCTCATGTTCGGGCCCATAGTAGAAAGGAAGCTTTCAGCCAGCCAGTTCTTGGCTCTTTATTTTGCCTCAGGCATAGCTGGCTCCCTCTTTTATTACCTAAGCATAGTTGCAGGGATAATCCCTCCTATCCCTGCGTTGGGGGCAAGCGGAGCAATATATGGCATTCTCGGCGCAGCAGCAGTCCTTTTTCCAGATATGGTAGTGTATACATACTTTGTCCCATTAAGGATGAGATATGCAGCAATCCTATGGGCTTTCTTAGCCCTAATAGGCTCTTTTGATGCAGGCTCTGGAATTGCCAGCGCAGCCCATCTTGGGGGCCTTGTAGTAGGCTACCTTATGGCTAAGCACTACAAAAGTAAGGAGGATGACCTCATTTATTTTTACCAAGAAATTCCGCCAGAAGTGCTTTAGCTTTTTTGCTCATCCTCTTTTTTGCGTATTCCTCAAATTCTCTCTCAACCCTGTATTCGTGTGCTTGGAGCACCATGTCCAAAAGGTTCATGTCCCTTACAAACTTGGCAAGCTTTGTCTTGCCTTCCCTATATTCTTTCATCAGCTTAACCCCATCCTTGCCAATCAGGGGCTCAATCTCCTTTTCTGCCTTCCTTTCAAGCGAGTCCTTCTCCTTGCTTTTTGCGTCAAAAGGTGTTATGTCGCCTGTGATTGCCTCTGCCAAGTCATGCAGAAGGGCCATTTCCACTGCCTTCTCTCTGTTTGCCTTAAACTCCTTTGCAAATGCATAGCAGAGGACTGCAGTGCTGAAAGAGTGGTCTGCAATGCTCTCAACCTCTGCCTTTATGTGCCTGGT
The DNA here is from genome assembly GCA_038890615.1 of Candidatus Anstonellales archaeon. GTDB lineage: Archaea > Micrarchaeota > Micrarchaeia > Anstonellales > J096 > JAWAFI01. The sequence goes on from JAWAFI010000001.1 coordinate 507,959, forward strand.
CCACCCTCTTCTCTCTGTTTTCTTAAGGGCTAAGATTATTTTCCAGATGCTCATATTTTCTTGTGCCAAAGGTAGTACACCTGCTTCCCTCCCCATTTTTCGAGTGCAACTGCAAGCTCCTTGCATTCCTTTGCCTTTTCCTTAAGTGTTATGCCTTCTGCCACTGCATCTACTGCTGCCCTCATTGCTTTAGCCCCTGCTTCTGTGCCTTGCGGATGGCCATGCACCCCTCCCCCTCCTTGGAAAACAAAATCAGTTGAGTTGAAGGCATTCACAACATCATAAACCTTGGTTGGATATAGGCCTCCTGAGGCAACAGGGAAAACTGGCTTTATGCCATTCTTCCTTTCAACCAAAGAGGAGTATTGTTTCCTTACTTCTTCTTTATTAGCATGCATCTTTCCTGCACCATGGTCTATATGGAGCTGGTCAACCCCCATTAGCCTGAATATCTTCGCCCAAACATGCATCTTTACCATATTGCCCCCTCCTTCTGTGAATACACCATGCATAGCCCTGTGAGCATGGATTGGCAGTATGTTTTGGTCCCTTACCATCTGCACTGCAGAGAAGCCGCAGGTGAAGAGGTCAAGCATAATCATGTTGCCTCCATGCTCCTTAACGAAATCTGCCCTTTTCAGCATCACATCTGCATTTGCTGTTATGTTAGGGGAGTAAAGCTTTTTCTCCCCTGTTTCTTCCTCTGCCCTGTCAAGCGCCTCCAATGTCTTCACAACCCTTTCCTCAAACTTGCAGAACTTCTGGTCTGTAAGGTTCTCATCATCCTTTACGAAGTCAATGCCTCCTCTCCATGCCATCTCTGCCACTTCTGCGAATTTCTTTGCGCTAAGCCCAAGCTTTGGCTTTATTATAGTGCCAACATGGGGCCTCCTGCTCTTCGTTGTCCCAAGATACCTTCTAATCCCTTCCATCCCTTCCTTTGGGCCAGGGAACTTTTTTTCGTACTTTTGGGGCAAATAGATGTCATCAAGCACAAGCCAATCTGCCTCTTTAACCCCAAAGACATTGCCAGAAATAGATGATAGCAGCTGAGGGATGCTTCTTTTCTCAAAGAGCCCAATAGGATATGCTATAGCCATGCTCACTACGCCCTTTTCCTTCCTCAGCTTGAAGACCTTTGCTCCAAACTTTTCTACAATCTGCCTTGAAGATGTCCATACCTCTGTCCATGTCCCCACTGAGCTTTCTGCTGCTATAATCTCTGCTATCTTTTCAGCAGGCTGGGAGCTCTTAGCCCTGAAGAAAACCACCAGATGCTCATCATCCGGCTCAAAACCAAGCTTTATGTAGCCCATAATTACCCCTATTGCTTTTGAACTTCAATTATTAAAAAGATTATTAAGCACTAGCCAGTTATTAAAGGCTTAAGGAGCCTTAATATCTGGGGCCTTCCAGCCACAACCTTGGCAACTACTGGCGCATAGTCCCCTTTCATAACCAAGTCAAGCTCAGGGGCTCCAATCTCTCCTATTATGTGGTTAAGGTCATCATCGCTTATGTGCTCAAGCACCTTTCTCAGCCTTAGCCTCTTCTCATACTTCTTACCTGCTGTTTCTTTCCACGCCCTCTCATATTCTCTGAGGAGGTTGGCAGAGAAGTCCTTCTTTTCAAATGCTTTTGCAGCAGTAGAGGCAGCAAGAACCCCTGCCTCCATTGCCATTGCTATCCCCCCGCCATGTATTGGGTCCACCTGCCTTGCAGCAGTGCCTATCACCATAAAGTTGTCCTTTACAAATTCATCAAGCAAACCCCCTACGCTTATCACACCTCCAAAATCTTCCAATGTTGAAGCATCCCTTAGCTGGGGATGGTTTTCTATGAACCTGTCAAGCAAGGGCTTTGGAGCAGCCCCAGGAATGCCACCTAGCTTTTTCCACTTGTCAAGCATAGCCCCTATGCCTATGCCAACGTTTGCCTTCCTGCTTGCCTTAGGGAATATCCAAACATAGCCTCTCGGTGCTATTTCATTGCCAAAGTATAACTCTATTAAATTCTCGTGGTCATATGGCTTCATCTCGTATTCATAGCAGGTGTCAACATCATATAGCCTTGCCACTGCCTTAAACCCTGCTTTCCTTGCTAGCCATGCCTCCATTCCTTCAGCAGAAACAATGAGCTTGGCCCTTATCTCATCTTCTTTTTCATTGTGCCTTATCTTTACCCCTGCAATCTTTCCATTTTCTTTTATCAATTCATAAGCCTCTGTATACATCCTTACCTTTGCGCCAGCATCTATTGCAAGCTCTGCTAGCCACTTGTCAAAGAAGCGCCTCTCCAAAACCCATCCTTTGGTGTCTTTTCCTTTCCATACAATTGATTTCCCATTAGGTGCGACAACTTTCGCCCCTACTATTTCAGTGGAGTAGACCTGCTTTGGCAAATCAAGCCCTTCTTTTATCACCTCCCTTTCGCCCAGCCCTTCACCGCACCTTACAGGTATGCCGACATCTTTCCTCTTGTCAACCACTATTACCCCAAGCCCGCTCTTTGCAGCAACCCTTGCAAAAGTGGAGCCAGCAGGCCCTGCCCCTATTACTACTATGTCAGCCTCCATAATCACACCTGCAAGTCCTTTTCCCCTAGCTCCTTGATGCTCTTTACCCCTTTGTGCATTGTTATTACATTGGCAGGGCAGGCCTTTACGCAAAGCCCGCAGTCAGTGCATTTTTCAGGGATTATTTTCATCCTGTTGCCTGAATAGACTATTGCCTGCGTTGGGCATACTGCTGAGCATCCAACACACACTATGCAAGCATCATGCTTAATAGTTATCATGAGGTAGATTCTGCCAAATGTTTTTAAATGGTTTGCCTATTCCCTTCTATGGCAGAAAAGGGCCTAACACTTAAGCAGGTTGAGCAGAGCAGGGAAAGGCACGGAAGGAATATAATTGAGGAGAGGCAGAAGACGCTGCTCCACTTCATTGCAGACCAGTTCAGGAATACTGTGCTCTATCTGCTCATTGCAGCAGTTGCCATCTCGTTCTTTATAGGCGAGGAGCTTGAGGCAATAGGGATAGGTGCTGCAATAGTTCTTACCATTGCCTTTGGAACTTACCTTGAGTACACAGCAGACAGGAGCGTTAGGGAGCTAAAAAAGTACATGGCAGAAGAGGTTGTTGTGATTAGGGATGGCAAGAGGCAGCTCATAAAGGCAGAGGAGCTGGTAGTTGGGGATGCAGTGCTTATGGAGGAAGGGCAGAGGGTAGCAGCTGACATGAAGCTCATTAGCGGCTTTGTTGAGGCTGATGAATCACTGCTTACCGGGGAATCAAAGCCAGTTGAGAAGAAGAAAGGCGACCTTCTTTTTTCTGGGAGCAGGATAGTAGAGGGCTCAGGCACAGCTCTTGTAACTGCTGTAGGCCCTAAGAGCTCTGCAGGAAGGATTGCAGGTAGCTTAGGCAGCCTTGAGAAAGAGAAGACAAACATAGAGGCAATGCTAGAGGATTTGGGCAGGAAGATAAGCTATTTTGGCATAGCAGTGATGCTTTTTACAATATTTATATCACTGCTTGCTGGGAAGCCAATTGAGCAGGCTTTTTTATTCTCTATAGCTCTTGCAGTCGCGGTAGTTCCAGAAGGGCTCGTTACAGTTCTAACAATTGTGCTTGCCTTAGGCGTTAGGGAGATGGCAAACCACATGGCCCTTGTGAAAAAGATGAGGGCAGTTGAGGAGATAGGGCACATCACAGCGCTTGTTACTGACAAGACAGGTACGCTCACCTATGGAAAGATGAAGCTTGCTGCATTCATAGCGAATGGGAAAAGGTATCCCCCTGCTGAAATCCCGCAGGAATGGAAAGAAGCAATTGCTGCATGCACACAGGTAGAGGAGACAGACAAGGGCCTTGTTGGCAATGAGACAGACAGGGCAATAGTAGAAGGACTGGGAATAAGCCTTAAGGGGATAAAGAAAAGCGTTGTCCTATTGCGACCTTTCAGCAGCACAACCCGCTCAATGTCAGTCAAGTATAAAGGCAGGGTAATCACAAAAGGGGCCCCAGAGTCAGTTGGGATAAATGCCTCTGATTATGAATCATTAGGCAGGGTGCTTGGGATAAAATACGGCAGAAAGGAAGGCATAATAATACTTGAGGATCCAATAAGGGAGCAGGCCCCAGAAGCAGTGCGCAAGCTCCAGCAGGGAGGGGTAAAGGTAATAGTAGTGACAGGTGACGCATTAGGGACCGCCTCTGCTGTTGCAGACAAGGTAGGCATTTCGGGTAAGGCCGTGCTTTGGGAGGATATAAGAAGGATGGATGATGAAAAGCTTGCTGAGCGCTTGGGCTCAATAGGCGTTATTGCAAGGTGCCCCCCAGAAGGGAAGCTAAGGGTAGTTGAGGCACTGCTTAGGGCAGGTGAGAGGGTGGCTGTATCTGGAGATGGAGTTAATGATGCGCTTGCTCTTAAGAGGGCAAATGTTTCGCTTGTGATGGGAAGCACAGGGACTGCAGTGAGCAAAGAGATAGCGGACATAGTCCTCCTTGATGACAACATGAGCACCATAGAGGGAGCAGTGAATTATGGCAAGCTCGTTTACAGGAATGTGCTTAATTTCATAAGGTTCCAACTAACCACCAATGTTGCGCTTGTGGCTTTCATACTGCTTTCATTCTTCTTTTCCCAGAATTACCCCCTTACTGCTCTCCAGTTGCTTTTCATAAACATAATAGTTGACGGCCCTCCTGCACTTGCGCTTGGGTTTGAAAGGTCAGAGGCAATAACAGAGAAGCCTAAGCTTGACAGGAAGCTAGCAAGGAGCATAATCCTAGCCGGCCTCTTCATGGCCATCCTTTCTTTCATATGGCACGCCATCGCCCCTTATGAAAAGAAGATTACCTACGCATTCTTGAGCATTGCCTCTCTCCAGCTTTTCCATGCATTCAATTGCAGGTCAATGAAGAAAAGCTTTTATGAGGGCTCCAACAATGTGCTGCTAACCACATTTGTTGTTATAATGGTTGTTTTAGTGCTTACCTTGTTCGATCCTATTGCTCCTTTCTTCTCCACAGTTCAGCTTTCTCTGCAGGAGATTGCGCTTATATTCATTTCCTCAACTGCAGTGCTCGGCTATGGCGAGATAGAGAAGCTTTTCCTTAACAAAAATCAAGGAAGCAGCGAAGCCAGCGGGTAGCCTTCTAATTTCCACCGTTTTTCCTTGAGCCATTCCTTACCGAGCCTTACTATCAGCGCGTGGAATTCCTTGTAGAGCTTAGCATTGCGCGGCAGGGCAGATACGAAGAGCCATGCGTAGTCATCATAGGTTTTTCTCTTTATGCCATGCACCTCAAGCATCCTCCTTGTATAAGCATCAACAACAAAGTACGGCTTTCCATAAGCATACAAGAGGATGGAGTCAGCAGTCTCAGGCCCAACCCCTTCCAGGGCAAGGAGCTCTTCCCTTCCTGCGCTTCTCCTATGCGCTAGGAAAAACCTTGCTATCTTTTTTATCCGCTTTGCTTTCTGCCTGTAGTAGCCAGAGCTTCTTATTGCTTCCTCTACTGCTTTTAGCTTAGCATTTGCAAGCTTTTCAGGCCTCAGCAGGTCAACTCTTTTTAGCTCTGCTATCGCCTTTTCTACATTGGACCATGCAGTATTCTGTGTTAGAATTGCCCCAACCATCACCTCAAACCTTGTTTTTGCAGGCCACCATCCCTGAGGGCCATAATAGGAAAAAAGAACCTTGTAAGCATTCCTAACAAAGGCCTTTTCTCGCACGCTTTCTTTCAGCTCTTTGCTCCAATCAACCTTTTCGCCCCTGCCTGCCTTGAACATTTTAATCACTTTTTTTGCTGCTTCCTTTGCGCTTATTCCTGTAGTGTCAACCTCAATCGCTTTTGCATAATTCTGCTTTGCTTTAAGAAAGCAGTAGTCAAGCATCTCTGCTTCAACGTTGATCTCAACCTTTTTAACGCTGTAGCCCCTTTCCCTAAGCCTTCTCCTGAGTTCATCAGGATGGCACCTCAATACAACAGCTGTTTTTTCCCCAAAGTTGGCTTCGCACAAAACATGCCCTTCCTTGACACCTTCAAGCCTCTTCATTGATTTCCTAAGGGCTTCTACGCTAACCTCCCCTTTTTTGATAAGCCCTGCTTTTTTTGCAACATCTGCGCTGCTTATGTAACTTTGCCCAAGGGCCTTTGCAACCTCTTTTGTCACTGAGGTTTTACCTGTCCCAACTGAGCCGGTTATTATCATATGAACCTTGTCCCGCAAGAAGGGCATTGGGTTAGGTAGGCCTCGCTCCTGTAGCCGCAGATAGGGCATACATAAATGCTCCTTGTCTTGTACCTTTCTGCTGCGAAATCATACTTGCACTTCTTGCACCTTTCTGCATCAAGCTCATTCAGCTCCTTGCAGTTTGGGCACCTCAATTTGAACATAGTGCTTATATGCGTTCCGCACTTTGGGCACCTTTTCATGTCCAATGTTATTGCTGTGCCGCAATCAGGGCATTTGTAGGTCTTGCCCTTTTTTGGCAGAATAAAATCAAATAGACCTTCTAAAAGCCCCATAAAGCGCTCCTAAAAGTATGAATGCAGCCCCGCAGGCAGGCGATGTGCCTTCAGTAGAGCTTGTTCCCCCACTAGTACCTGTTCCGCTACCCCCTCCACTGCCTCCTGTGCTTCCTGTGCCCCCATTGCCTGTGCCTCCTCCTATTATGCCACCAATCCCTTGGCACTTTTCATTATAAGAAGCAACTGCATTGCTTAGTGTTGAAAAATCAGACTCCTGCACTGTGCCTGCCTTTATCCTTGTCCTTATCTCGCTTTCCAAAGAGGAATCGAATTGATTGTTGCAATCCTGCTGCTTTGTCTGCATTATGCTCTCAAAGCGCTGCCAGTTGCCAACGCAGGCATCAACTTCACTGCTGTAAGTGGCAAGCCTACCTTCTATGTTGGTAACTGCAGAGAATCCCTCTTGAAGCTTGCATTGGGCAACCATGTCTTCTATGTTTATAAGCTCTGCCTTTATGCCATCAAGGTGGTCGAGTGCATTGCATTCTTTGTTTTTGCCCTTCTGCTCTATCTTTGAGATCTCACCCCTTGCTTTTGCAACCTTCTGGAGTATCTGCTGCTCAAGCGCTGTTGCCCAGTGCTCAAAACTTAAGGAGAATGTTTTTAGATACTGATACTGCCCTTCCTCAACTTTAAGCTGTATCAAGTCTGAGCTGTAAGTGCCATTGCCTTTCCCTCCAAGCTTCAGTGGAAGAACTAGGTTGCATGTTTTTCCTGAAGCCCCTACTGTGCAGAGGAGCTTGTATTCCCCCCATTCTTCCAAGTAAGTATCGTATAGCCGGTAATACACAGGAGTTGACTTCCCAGGAGAGCTGAACTGGAGCCCAACATCTATTGTTGCAGGCCCTCCGTTGTCAGCGCAGTTGTTCACCAATGCATTTCCAGTGCCGCCGCTTGTCCCAAGTATTTTCAAAGTTACCTCCATTGGGAACCCTGTTTGGGAATAAGCCAAAGAGAACAAAAGAACCAAGGCAAGCATTTTTTTCATGCGTATTATTAAAAAAAGAGTATTAAATAGCTTATGCTTGCAGCGCTTTTTTCAGGAGGCAAGGACAGCACGCTTGCAGCGATATGGGCAACAATGCAGGGCTTTGATGTCACGCTAATTACTATAAAGCCAAAGCCTTACTCAATGCTTTTCCACCATCCAAACCTCCATCTAACTCCTATCCAGGCGAAACTCATGGGGCTTAAGCACAAGTTTGTTGCTTCCAAAGGGAAGGATGAAGAAGCCCTTAAGAAAGCACTGAAAGGCTTTGAAGGGGTTGTTTCAGGAGCAATAGAAAGCGAGTACCAGCGCAGGATAATAGAGGAAATTGCAGAAGGGCTTGGAATTCCTTCCTATGCTCCTCTCTGGCACAAGGGCGTCCTTGAAGACGTGAGTAGCCACATGGAGGCTTATGTTTCTGCAGTAAGCGCAGATGGCTTAGGCAAGGAATGCCTAGCAAAAAAGTTTCCAGTGAATAGCCTTCCCAAAGGGGTCCACCCTGCGTTTGAAGGAGGGGAAGGGGAAACCTTAGTATGCTATGCGCCCTTGTTTTCAAAGCGCATAGTGGTTGGCAAGTGGAGGATAGAGTGGGATGGCATAAGGGGGGTTGCCTCTGCTGAAAAGTGGCATCTTCTGCCTTAGCCAGAAAAATCTTTTGTGGAAAAAGTTAAAAGATATGTTTTTAAAAAGAAGGAACGAGTTTATACACATGGAGCAAGCTAGCAAGGATGAGAAAAGGCAAACCACAAAGCCCTCAGCCAAGAGCTTTTTTAAAAAGGCGAAGAAGGTTGCTGCGGTTGCCATGTTTTCCTCGTTTATTTTGAGCTTTGCTTCCTTTAGTTGCTTAAATTATTTATTGCATGAGGACAGGGCCGGGAAAAAAAGGTACGAAAGGATAGTCGCTGAAAGAGAGAAAAGATTGGACGAAAAATGGTTTGCAGAGATCAGCGAAGGCAGGATTCCAAAAGAGCTTGCAAAGGCAAGCATAGAGATTGATGAAGTTGGGCAAAGGTACCAGCTTGAGGGCATAATAAAGTCCTACACAAGCTCTGTTGACCTGAAAAATGCTGAGTCGCCGGAGATCTTTATAGAGCTAAAAGAAAAAGGGGAAACAAAGCTTGTTACGCTTAAGGATGCCAAAGAGATGGAGGGCTCCATTAACGCAAGGTTGGAAGCACAGATAGAGGAAACCCGCTCATTGTTGGGCTACATTAAAAAATTAAAGGAAGAAGGGAAATACAAAGAAGCAGAAGAGGCCTTTGTAAGGCTTTCAGATTACCAGAAGGAGATCGACAAAAATGTTGAGGAATTAAAAAAATTTGAATATATATACAACCAATTCCTGAAGGTCTTTGACGCTTTGGATTTGCTTTTCTCCACTCCGTGCAGCTTTATGGATGGGTTATCATGGGGGCATTTTGTTATCGCAAGGTCTCCGAAGTTTGTGCTAAGCTTTGATGAAGAAAAAGATGAGCTTACAGGAAAGTTTAGGACTGCCTCTGCGCATGAAAACGAGGTTATAAGGATAAACATAAAATTCTTTGAGGAGAAGTCGGATGAGCCCTTTAATCTTGCATCTGTAATCGTTCACGAAGCAGCCCACCTATATTTCGACTACGGCCAAATAAATGAGAAGAAGCACCCTTATTCAGCGCTTGCAAAAACAAAGCTGAAAATATTAGAATGGGACCTAAACCTTTTCGGAGGGCTATACAATCTTTTTGGAAATAAGGAAATCTCAGATAGAACCGAAGAAGCTTATTCAAGCATCCTTTCTGAGTCAAAAAGGATTGATGAGGACAGCTCTGTTTTGGTAAGCGCCAGGTACATGGAGATGCGTACAACCTACATAGAAAAGCTTTTCTTCAGGGATTTTACAAAGAACTATGAAATTCCTCCTGAAAAGCTTGATTGCCTGTTTGCTTACGAAAAAATTCGCTATCCTGTGCACAAGAAGAAGGAAGCAGATTTTCTGATTTTCCTGAATTCATTGGAAGAAATTAGGGGTCTTTCTTTTTTGGCTGCTCTGAATTTTTGCTTCCTATGGATTTTCATTTTAGCGGCTGAGCGCGTAAACAGCTTCTACCAATTAATAAAAGAGCTTATGGGCGCTGGAAAATCTGGGATTAAGCAGAGTGGCAACTCTCTTGAAGAGAAGTCAAAGGAGCAAGGGCCATAAGGGAGGTAAAGCAATAAATCCCTTTGCATAGTATATTATGGCGCTCAGGTTCCTTGCTGATGAGATGCTCAAGAAATTGGCCAAGTGGCTTAGGGTTTTTGGGGTTAATATAGAATATGATTTTGTAGTTGGAAAAACTGATAGGGAGATCATAGAATACGCTAGGAAGAAAAGATTAATATTTCTTACAAAGGACATGAGGCTGGAGCCCTCTCTTAGGAAAAGAAAGATAAGGCATTTTCTAGTCCACTTCAATGATATAGATGACCAGATTGCAGATGTGCTCAGTGCCTTTGGCATAAAGCCTGACTTAAATAAGACAAGGTGCCCGTTCTGCAATGGCATTTTGTACATTACCAAAAAAGCAAGGGAATCAGAGGCGCCAGCAGGTGTTAGAAAGAAGAGGAGAAAGTTTTGGAGATGCAGGAAATGCAAAAAGGTTTATTGGAAAGGGGGGCACTGGAAAAACATAGAAAGGAGGATAAGGAAGGTGCGCACAAGATTAGCCACCAACAGCCTCAAACCTTCTGAGCCCAAAGTTCCACATGAGCGCAAGGAGCAAGGTGCTAAGCAGGGCCATCACAGCTGATGGAAGAAGGGGGCCGCAGTCATTGCTTATGAGCGCTTCAACAGGCAGCGCAGCAACAAAGGCAATCGGTATTATGAAAGAGAAGAGCACCTGGAATGCTCCCTTGAGGTCGCCAAGGGGCATGTTGCCATACCTAACGAGCGCCCATCCAACCCTCATCAGCGGCTTTGCGACCTTGTCAAATACAAGGTAAGTGGCAAGCATTATATTTAGCAGGTTGAACATTATTAAAGCGCCAAGGAGTATCATTACTAAAAAGCAGGCAGTAATCTCCACTCCTGTGTAGGCGGCGAATGAAAATAGCGCAATCGCGTTAAGCATAAACTGTATTATTCCATAAGGAAACAGGTTCAGGCCGTACATGTAGAAAAGCGGGTGCAGTGGCTTTGTAAGAATGTTTGAAAGCAGCTTCCTACCTTCCTTCTCAAACCATATCCATATGTCCCAGTATCCCAGCGCATCCATAAATGCAAACATCATGCTGTAGGACATTGAAAGAATGGTCAGGTATTCAAAGCTCCACCCTGAAAGAAGGTTTTTTCCCCCTCCTGTGACAACATACCACATCGCAGGTGTTATGAAAACCCCTATAAGAAGGGTCATTACAGAGTAAACAAGCTCTATGCGGTACTGTTCATACCTTTTCAGGGAATTCAAAAGGAAACGGTAGGCTATTTTAATCATTTATCCACCCTGCGCCTCAAACACTTTCCATCCTTTATTGTGGAGCACAAAGCCTGCAGAGCCTATAACTAAGCTCCATGCCGCCAGGGCAACGTAGGACTCTACCGGGAGATACCCATGGAGAACTGCCTCAACCAAAAAGAAGCCCTTGTGCACAAAAGGGGTTAGTGAAAGGATGCCAAGCATTGCAGGGGCTGCGAGATATAGCGGGAACATCCTCCCTCCAGTGAGGAGGTCGCTGAACCAGACAACGACCCTTATGCCCCATGTTGTGTGCGTGAAGAAGGTAAAACCGCTTATGAGATATGCCAACGAAGCCTCAAGCATCAATGCAAAAGGCACTGAGACAATAAGCACAGGTATACTTACCCATATGCCTAGCATGTGGAGCGCTAAAATTCCAACTGCAGCTCCGCTCAGGTAGGGGAGTGCCATTTCACCCAAATCATAGGAAAGCCTGAAAAGGAAAGCGTCAACAGGCTTGGCAAACTGCACATCCCAACCTTTCCTAATTGCTGTCTGATAGTTGGAGCTTATGGTGTTGTATATGTCCCCTGTAGGGAGAAGCAGGTTGACCACTATGAAGTATGGAAGGAAGTCGCTACTCGTAAGAAGCCTCCATATTGCGTAAAGAACAACTATGCTTATTAAATAGTAAAGCAGGTCACCCACTATACCTTCTCTGTACTCAAGGTTTTCCTTAACACCCGCTATGAAAGCCCCTATATACCTTCTCATCTGTTACCCTTGTATATCTTTTTCACAATCTCCTCAAGCTCTGGCTCCCTTACGCTTAACGACTTCAGCTCATATGCTTTCATTAGCATGTTTAAAGCATCAATCTCCCTTGTTTTTTGCACCTTCCCTGCCACAACATGCCCATTTAGCCTCAGTCCATACTTTTTTCCAAGCTTAAGTGCTGCCTTGCTGTCTTTTTGCGAGAGCGTTACTGCCTCTATGTCAACGGTGTTCTCAAATTTTCTCTTCAGTTCTTTTGTTGGCCCATCCCAAACAATTGAGCCTTCCTTTAGCACTATGCTCCTTTTGCACATGAGCTCTATCTCGCTAAGGTTGTGGGTGGTCATGATTATGGTAACCCCTTCCCTTCTGTTTATGCTTAAGAGGAAGTCCTGCACAGACTCCTTGACAACTGCATCAAGCCCTATTGTTGGCTCATCAAGGAAAACTACCTTGGGCTTGTGGAGGAAAATACACCCAATCTCTGCCCTCATCCTCTGCCCGAGCGAAAGCTTTCTTACTGGAACTTCATAGAGCTCATCAAGCCCGAGCATCTTGCCGAAGAACTTTACCCTTTGGTCAAATAAAGAGTCGCTCAACCCGTAGATGTCCTTCATAAGCAGGTACGAATCAATTACTTTTATGTCAAAAACAAGGTTTGAGCGGTTGCCGAAGAGGACCCCTATGCGCCTCAGGTATTCTGCCTTTCTCTTCCAAGGTATTTCACCAAGCACCTTTGCTTCCCCTGCATCAGCAACAAGAACCCCTGAAAGGATTTTGACAAGCGTTGTTTTTCCAGAGCCGTTGGCGCCTATGAGGCCCACGAACTCCCCCTTTTCAACAGAGAAGCTTATGCCCTTGAGCGCCTCCATCTTCTTCCATCTGTTGAACAAGCCCAACAATCCTTGCTTGCCTGATGGGACGTTGTAGTATTTTCTTAGCCCTCTTATGTTAATTACTTGCATTAACATACTTCATAGCAAATATTAATATTCTTTGCCACTTAGTTTTATGAAGCATTCTATTGTTTATATAACCACGGATTCTGAAAAGGAGGCAGAGAAAATAGCAAAGCTCCTTTTGCGCAGAAGGCTTATTGCGTGCGCCAACATCTTCCCTTGCAAGAGCTTCTTCTGGTGGAACAATAGGATCGCCAAGCAGAAGGAGTTTATTTTGATATGCAAAACAGAGAATTCCAAGCTTAGTCGAATAAGGGAAGAGGTTAAGAAGGCCCACAACTATGAAATACCTTGCATCTCAGCAATAGGTTTTTATCCAAACAAAGAGTATGGGCAGTGGCTTGAAAAGCAGCTCAAATAAGCTTTCTTTCTAAAGTGCTGTCCTTCCTTTGCAGAAGCACAACCCTTGAGGGCTCGTGCTCATCAACAACCCTGTAACTGCTTAGCATCTCAAGCTTCTGCGCCCATTCCCTTACTTCGCTGTGCTCCGGGGAATTATCCCTTCTTAGCCTTTCCCTTGATTGGCCCAAGACCATGTAGGATTTTACTTCAACAAAATCAGCCCTGCTCATATCCACCAGCTTTGCGAATTCATCTATGTAAGCATCATTCCATCCTTTTATCAATGTTATCCTTATCACCCTGCGCACAGGAAGCTCAATTGAAAGGGTTTTAAGCAGCCTCTGCCAGCCATCAGGGTATACAGAGCGGTTTATAAGCTTGAAAAGTTTTTCATTTGGTGCGCTTAGCGATATGTAAAGCTGGGAAGGCATCTCCTCAAGCTTTGCAAGCTTTTCCGGCTCCATTCCGTTTGTAACTACAAAGATTGTTTTTGCCCCCCTTCGCTTGAGCTCCTTTATCAGCGCCCCGAGCTTTGAGTAGAGAAGGGGCTCTCCAGAAAGGCTTATTGCCCAGTGCTCAGGGAACTCACAGTAAGCTTCTTTGAAAATTTTTTCATTCGTATCTTTGTTGCCACCATACCCAGAAAGAAGGTTCTTCCTTCCTGCAAGGGCTCCTTCTATAATGACATCCGGCTCATCCTCCTCAAACTCGCTTAGCTTCATCCACTCCATTGGCCGCCAGCAGTAGATGCAGTTGTTTTGGCAATATGCAACAGCAGGGCTAATCTCAGCGCACCTATGGCTTTTTATATTATAGAATTTCTGCTTGTAGCAATAGCCTTTCCCTGTTATGGCTTTCTTTGTCCAGAGGCACACGCTTACCCCGCTGCTTTTCCCTATTAGCCTGTATATGCTTTGGAATTTCTTCCTTGTTCGCTCATCCATCATAGCTTCCTGAATTTCACTTCTATCTTGCTTCCAACATCTATTATTGCGCACCTTAGCTTCATTGCAGGGGGTAGGTTCACGCAAAGCGTTTCGCCGACCTTTTTCTTTCCCTCAATCTCGTGCACGTGGCCGAAGAGCGCAAGGCTGGGCTTCCTTAGGTCTATTATCTTGCGCACGCTCCTGCTGCCAGCATGAATGTCATCTACCTCATCAAGCACCCCAAATGGAGGGCTGTGGAGCACTAGGATGCTTTCCTCGCTTATGGGCAGGTTCTTCATCTGCCTGTATATCTCCTCTTCACTTAGCTCCCCTACGGTGTTGTAAGGCGTTGGGCTTGAATAGCCGAACCCAACGAAGCTTAAGCCCTTAATCTTCATTTCCTTGTTGTGGAGCAGTGCATTATGGCGCTTTGCGATCTCAAGTATTGCAGGAGGGTCGTTGTTGCCAGGCACGAATAAGCAGTTTTCTGCTGTTTCAAAGAACTCCTCCGCGAAATCAGGAGGCCCGTTGTTTGTTAAGTCACCGCATACTACAGCGTAATCGTAGTCTTTTCCTGCCTTCCATCTGCCAATTCTCTTTATGACTTGCTCCTCTGCATGTATGTCTGCAAGGGCAAGTAGCTTCATTCCCTCAGCTCCTTGAACCTTTCCTGCAGAGCAGCATTAAGCTTGTCTGCAATATAAGCTCCTTTGTATGCGTCTGCCTTTGCTGCTATTGCTATCTTGGCAGCAACTGCCCTTGCCATCTTTCCTTTGTTGCTCCTTTTAACCATGCTTACAAAGGGGTGGTTGAAAATGACACCGTGCTTCGGCGGGTTGCCCCTTTTATTGTTCCTAAGGAAAGTGAAAAGCGCGTTCTCTGCGCCAAGAAGCTGGATAGTGCTTGCAGGCATCACCGCAAGCTTTTCCAGGGAGCCTGCTATGCTTATGAGCTGGGCTGCGATTGCTGGAGTAGCAACCTCTGAAACGTTCGGCGCCAATGCCTTCATTAGTTTTTCCATGTAAGCCTGAAGCTCCTGCTTTTTCTGCTTTATAAACAAAGTAGTATTCGCAACGCTCCTTATTGCTTCAAGGTCCTCAGGGCTTAGGTCTATGCCCATGCTGCTCTTCCTTTCCTTTCCATCGAGAACGAACTCAAGGTATTTGTCCTTGTCAAGCTTGAGCTCAGGGTAATAGAGCGAATACATTTCGGTGAGGCGCTCAAAAAGCATCGTCTCAATCTGGTTGTGCTCACCCACTGCCCTGCTAAGGTAGTTTATAAGGAAGCTCCTTGTCCTTATCTCTTCCTTTGCCTTTTCCTTTGCCTTCTTTATCCACTGCTGCCTCTTGTCCCTTCCTTCTTTATTATGTTTCCACGCTAGTCTTTCATCTGCCCAAGAAGGCCTGCTGCCCCTTTCCCTAAATCTTTTATTTCTTCCTTTTTTCCATCGGTCTTTCTTCCCCATTGAAAACACCTTAATTGAGCCTGCCAAAAAGGCACTATAAGGTATGGTGCATTTATTTTAAATAGCTTGCCATAGGACTTATGGTAAAGAGGTGGTTTATTGGAGGGCTCAGGGAAAGCTGGCTATAAAATATGCGAGAGGCTTTATGGGGATAAAGCTGAATTTATATGCGGAGGGCTCTTTTCAGGTGTTGAGCAAAAATTGGATGCTTTGCTAAGAAGCATTGATTTTGAATGGAGCTCCTTCAACTTTGAGACCATAATACCTAACTCAGTAATGATTAAAGAGGAGGAATTCTTGCATATTTCAAAAAAGAGCATAAAGGCTGAGCTCAACGAATACATCTCTTCGCTTATAGAGGAAAAAGCAGGGAAGGAAAGGAGTATAGAGATGCCTGATGTCTTCCTATCCCTCAATTTTAGGAATGGCAGGTTTAAGGCAAGGCCTGCGCCTCTTTACATCTTTGGCAGGTATAAAAAAGAGGCAGGGATTGCTCAAAGCAGATGGATTTCCCCTGATGGGAGCTATAAACACCCTTCTGTAGAAGAATTAGTAGGGGAAAGGGCTAAGGTGCTATTCAATGGCAAGGGATACAAGCTCCATGCTTCTGGAAGGGAGGACATAGATGCTAGGAACACAGCAGGTAGGCCTTTTGTGCTTGAGTTGAGTGAAGCACGCAAAAGGAAGAATCCAGAGATGCTTAATGGGGTGTTTGGTGGGGTTGAAATATCTGACGCAAAGTTCCTGCCGTTCAGCGCAGTAACCCTTGTTTCTGATTCCCACTTTGACAAAACATACAAGGCAAAGCTAGACCAGAGCGTTGAGCCATTTTCCTTTGAGAACATAGCCATAGCCCAAAAGACTCCAGAAAGGGTGAAGCATAGGAGGGCTGACATCATAAGGGAGAGGGTTGTGTTCAATGCCCGCTCGGTTGGGCCTGATGAGGTTGAGATAACAGCAGAGGCAGGCACTTACATAAAAGAATTCATAAGCGGGGACGGGGGGCGCACAACACCCTCCCTATCCGAGCTTCTCGGCAGGCAGCTAAGGTGCACTGCGCTTGAGGTTGTGCGCATAGAAGATGATTTCCTAAGGCACTTGGGGCTTTGATTCCTGCGAAGCTATTTAAACACCCTCTAACAAAATCCTAACATGCTTGACATACTTATACAACATGTGGCGATGCCTTTCGAGGAGGTAAGAATAGTGCTTTCCCTGCTCATGATAGGGGCAGGGGCCTACTTTGACATAAAGCAGGATAGGGAGATACCTGACATGCTTGTGTACGGCTCGTTGGCTGTTTCAGCCCTAATGGCCTTGCTCCTTCCTTTTGAGCTTCTTTTATATGCAGCAGTTGTTGCCTTGCTGGTTGGGGTTTTTGGCTACATGGCTTATAAATCAGGGCAGCTTGGAAGCGCTGATGTCTTGATGTTTGTTGCGCTCTGCCTTATGCTTCCAATACATCCTTCATTCCTAAGCATGCCTGTCAACGTGCCATTCTTTTTCAGCGCATACATTTTCGCAAGCGTGCTTTTCATACTTTATCAGTTAATTTCAATAGTCCCAGTAATATTAGAAGATCCTTCTAATGCAAAAAAGGAGGCTCTTATAATCCTAGTACCATACCTAATCTTCGTTTATTTCTACTTCACGACCCCAATATTCTCATTTGCCTACTTCATGCTTTTTACCTTGGTAGTGCTCTTTGCAGTGTTCTTCTATGCCTACAAGGACCAGATAATGAAATCCTTTGTTGTTGAAATACCGCTGAGTAAGGCAGAGGAAGAGGTTGCTGCAGCAGAATACCTAAGCGTAAAGGTGAACAGGGTGATAACAAAGGATGATATAGAGCTCCTGAAGAAGAAAAGGATAAAGAAAGTGAAGATATACAAGTATGCGCCTTTCCTTCCCTTCCTTTTTGCAGGCGTGGTGCTTGGCCTCCTAATAAGTCCTCTTTCCTTCATGTATTAAGCAAGCTTACCCACCCTGCTATGCACCACATTTTTAACCTTTTCCTTATAAAATTATGGCAGCTTTGTTTAAGATGGGGTGGTTGGCAATCTCATTATTGCTCCTCATAGGCTCTGCGAACAGCAGCGGCTGTACTATAAGCCCAAGCTCTGCATCTCTCTTTTATGGAGAAACCAAAGAATTTAGCATAACGTGCTCAGCAGGTGATTGCAGCAGCGTGCTTTCTGAGCCCTTCACAATAGAAACACCCCATTCATTTTCCGCTCGCCTTATCATACCATACGGTAAGTTCTCCCTTACAACCTCTCCAACAGGCCAAGGAGAGGATTCTGGCATAGTGAAAGCAAAAGCAACTGCCGAGAACGGCTCAGCAGTGGAATGCACTGCCAACGTTTCAATAACCGACACAAAAAACATAACGTGCAGCCTATACGATTTATGGCTCAGCAAAGGAGTAACTACAACAGAAGAGGTTCAATGTTTTGAGTGCATTGCTGGCCAATGCCGCCCTGTTTTTGGCGGCTGCCAAGAGGCAGTTTCAAAGCCTTTTGCATGGGTCATTAAGCCCAACTCTAATGGAATATCATTAACACCACTCGACAACTACAATACAGAGGTTGAGATTACTGCAACAGAGGACGTAGGGGAGGATAGGATAATTGAGGCGAGCAGCAGGGACATAGACAACAACTTAGTGTCATGCTCAGCAACGATACACCAGTACAGGGAGAGAGTTGAGAAGTGCATGGTTATGCCCATCTCCTACTCCTTGCTTTCCCAAACCCCTTCTGTAACCTATGGAACAAGATGCGTTGATCCCTCTGGGCTTATAAAAGAGTGCGATAAAGGCCACAGCATAAGGGCAATAGGCCTTTCTTCCCAAAGCTCCCAGCAGATAACGCTGCCGTTGGTTGAGCTGAACAAAAGGCCGATAGGGGGCTATCTTATAGTTGCAGAAGATGGAGAATGCTCCTCTTACTTCCATCCTATAATAGCTGCACCTTTGCCCAACCTAAAGTTCAAGCCGCAATGCACAAAGGACGAGGATTGCAGCAAAGGCAAATGCATTGACGGACTCTGCAGGTTTGAGCAGTGCAGCATCAAGCCAATAGAAAGGGGCTCTGTAAAATTCTGCTACGAGCAAGAAGGATGCACTCCTACAATCCATTCTTCAACCATGGATAAATTTCTCATGGTTCCTCTATTTTACACAATAAAGGGCGACAAAGTTTACATCTTAGAAGTTGGTGGTGGTCCACAATCGCGCATAGGTGTTATGGACATATCAGACCCAGCCAACCCTAAGCTCCTTTATCAAACCTCACTGCTTAGCTGCGGGGATAGTAAAACGATGGTTGGAATGAGTAGTGTCTCAAATGATAATAAGATAGCTTTTTTCAATAGGTGTGGCAATCATATAATGATTTATGATACAAGCTCATTTAGAGAATGTGCAGGGGCTCTTCTTGGTCTAATAGTTAGGCCTGAGATCGTAAAACTTCAATCAGGAAGATACATATTTGGAGACCTTTTTTACCTTTCAGCTAATGATGAGGCTATACAAGATATGGAGAAGATAGGTATAGATTATGATTATTGTAGGCCTACATCAATATTTTCAAGCTCAGGCGGTCCAACTAGTTCATCACCAAAGACAGAATCACCAGGGGCTATTGATATAAAGCGGCCACCATATGGCATGGTAAGAGCATTTGAATATAATGGGCGCACTTACCTCCTTGCACTTGCTTATTCTAATTCTCGTAATGATCCAGATGCAGATGGAGCTATAGGGCTTTACGATATAACAGATTTTTCCCCATTTTCTAACTCACCGCATCTAGGAATAATAAAAATTTTTGACAAAAAAGAATTCAAGATGGTTGCTACTACTGCATCAGCTGTGCGTGATGGAAAGATTTATGTAATGGCCCAAAAACAGCAAGGTGATTATGGTTATAGGCTTTATGTGTTTGACATGAATGGCAATGAATTGGCTGGCTCCTTAGATTATTGGGATAGCATTCCGTATCTGTTAAGTGTAGATAGCAAATATGCTTATGTATCTTTTATAAGTTCAATACCCATAAAAATAATTGAATTGGAAACTATGAAGACCATTCCTCTTCCAGATAGATTTGCTCAACACGCTGTACAGGAAGGCTATACTCCCTCTATTACTTATTACCTTATAGGTAGAGAAAAGAACAACAAGCACTATTTCTTAGTGCCTATATTTTATAAAAATAATGATGGCACACTCTTCTCTACTGTATACACCTCTTTTGAGCTGGTTGAGGAATGCATTTACATTTAAGTGAGCACTGGCATCAACCCCTTCAGCCCTTTTTAAACAAAGCAATTCAAAAGATTAAGGCGATCAGCATGATAGAGGACGAGCTTGTTCATTGGTGGAAGGACGAGCAGGGAGGATACAAGAAAACCTTTGTTAGGATAGAGAGCGACCCCCCACGGGAAGAGAATGGGTTTCCTAGGGATGGATTCATCTACTTAAAAGTTGTCAATGGTGAGCAATCAGCATTCATAAAGCTCAGCGTCGGCGAAGCCCTGTACCTTTCAGCCCAGCTTGAGCACATTTCGAAGATGATGCTCTACCAGAAGAGGCAGCTTTGGAATTCAAAGTTTTAGTCATTTTGCAGAACATACAGAGCTCATTGTTGGTCGGCTCGCCGCATTTTTTGCATTTTGAGATGCTTGAATGCTCAGTTGGCTTCATCCGTTCAGCTATGCTCTCAAATGATCGTGCCATCCTTAGCTTTGTGCCAGGGAATTTTTCCTCAAGCCTGTTTAGCTCCTCCCTTATGTACTTTCGCATCCCCAAATATGAGTATGGGCATTCTGCAAGGTGGCACTCAATGCCCTTGACCAAGGCGTATATTGCTACCTCCCTTTCAGGAATGTTCATTAATGGCCTTATGCGCGGTATGAAGCCTTCATCACTTACTGAAGGGTAAAAGAAGCGCACTGCCCTGTCTGGCTCGTTCCTCGTAAGGTTTAGCATCAGCGTCTGCACAACATCATCAAGGTTGTGGCCTATTGCTATCTTCGTTGCCCCAATTTCCTTTGCTCCTTTGTTTAAGAGATATCTCCTCACAACCCCGCAGTAGGAACACGCTTCCTTGTACCTCTGGTCCACTGTCTCTGCAAAGCTGCTTGCCTTTATTATTTTCAGCGTGACCCCTATCCTCCTGCATAGCTTCCTAAGCTCTGCAATGCTCTTGTCTCTATAGCCCTTTATACCTTCGTCAATGCATAGCGCAACAACCTCAAAAGGCATTTTTTTGGTGAGCTTCTTAAGGATGTAAAGCATTACTGAGCTGTCCTTCCCTCCAGAAACGCCTACAGCTACTATATCACCTTTCCTTATCATTGAATGCTCCCGGATAGTGCTGAAAACCCTTTTTTCAAAATAACCAGTAAAATGCCTCTCGCAAAGGCTTTGCCCTGTGTAAAGAAGGTTTATTATTGCCCTTTTCCCGCACCTTGAGCACTCAGCCACCATAAACCACCTTGATTATCTCAACCTTATCCCCTTCACCAACCTTCTCATCATCTGTGGCTAATTTTCCATTGACCTTGACTATGTGCTCCTCCCTACTAAGCCCTAACTTCTGCATCAGCTGGAGCACGCTTCCCCTGAACCTCAGCTTCCTTTTCTTTCCGTCAACACTGGCAATCATAACCCTTTTATTCCTATCAGTGTTTTAAATCCTTATGAAAATTCTTGGAATTGCAGGAAGGGAGATAATCAATTCGAGGGGGAAAGCTGCTTTTGAGGCAGAGATAATTACAGATGAAGGCATTTTCAGGGGCGCAGCCCCAAGCGGGGCTTCAACAGGTAGGAATGAAGCAGTTGAGAAAAGGGATGGTGGCAGAAGATGGGCAGGCAGCGGCTTCATGGGCTCGCTTTCAAGGCTTAAGCAAATTGGCAAAAAGCTAGTTGGCAAGGAATTCAGGACTTTAAATGAGTTTGACAGCGCCCTCATAAAAATTGATGGCACAAAGGGCAAGTCAAGGCTGGGCTCTGAATTGACAACTGCGCTGTCAGCTGCATTCTTCAAGGCGCAATGCCCAAAGCCAAAAAAGATGCCGATACCTATGTTCAACATAATAAATGGAGGGGTGCATGGGGGGAGTGGGTTGGCAATACAGGAGTTCATGGCAGTGCCTCAGGAGAAGACATTCAAGGAGGCAGTGGTTGCAGGCTGTGAGATATATACAGAGCTCAGAAAAGCAATAGAGAAGAAATACGGAAGGGGCGCAACAGGGGTAGGCGATGAAGGCGGGTTCATACCTCCTTTGAGAAACAGCAGCCAGGCGCTTGACTTGATTTGCTCAAGCGCAGAGGAAGCTGGAAGGAGGTTTAAGATAGCGCTTGATGCTGCTGCCAACTCCTTTTTTTCAAAGGGCAATTACTTAATTGATGGCAAGAAGCTTTCGCCTGAATCCCTTCTTGAGCATTATAGAGGTATAATTTCGAGCTACCCTGTAATGAGCATTGAGGACCCTTTTGCAGAAGGGCATGAAGAATTCTTTGGAAAGCTTAACAATAGCATAAAAGTTATTGGGGATGACATTACAGTCACTTCAAAGAGGCTTATAATAAAGAACTCCAAGAACATAAGCGGGGTGATAATAAAAATCAACCAAGTAGGCACAGTGACAGAAGCAATAGAGGCAGTTAGGGCTGCGAAGCAGAGTGGCATTTTTACAGTCGTAAGCCACCGCTCTGGAGAAACAGAGGACCTCACAATATCCTTGCTGAGCGCATGGCTCCCCTCTGACTACATAAAGAGCGGAGCCCCTGCCAGGGAAAGGGCTGCCAAGTACAACGAGCTGATAAGGCTGGAAGAATGCTTGTAACGCTTTTCCAGTATATAATCTACATAGCAATATTCTTTTTGAGCTTCGAGCTCCCAAAGCAGGGGCTTGGGGCTATTGGGGGATTGACAATGCTCTACGCATTCCTTGAGCTCACAAAGCTTGGGGGCAAGCAGGAGTTTAAGGAAAGCGACTACCTTAAAGACATTTTTGCTTCGTTCTTCTTTCCAGTGCTCCTTTTCCTGCTTTATCCAAAATCCTTATTCCCGGCGCTCTGCCTTGCTGCGCTTGCGCTGATAAGGGTTGGCTCCCTTTCAGCCCGCATTCTGCTCTATGCAAAGCCTGGGCGGAGTAAGAAAGGCTAATCTAGAATTTGATTAATGCAAATGAGCCGCATGAATGGAAAGGATTTTAAAAACCTCATATATATACCATCATGCTGTTCCTCCTCGCGCTTCTGATAACAAACCCTGTTGCGATGCAGGTTGATTCAGGGGACATAGTTGACCTAGGGCAGATAGGGCCAGGCCAAACGCTGGCTATCGAGATAAACCCTATTGTTTCAGAAGGCGGCAAGCTCGGCAAAGGCGGCCGCTATGACATTGCCTATGCAGAGCAGCTTCCTGAAGGTTGGAAATCCGAGCCAAGCAAGCTCCTTTCAAACCCATTGCAGGTGCTGGTTAAATCAGCTCCTGATGCTCAAGATGGTGTTTATTATTTCAGGGTGGTAGCGCAGGACGAGGGAAATGCAGAAGGGCTAGGTACATTCGGCTTCAGCGGCAAGGTGCGCATTACAAGAGACATACTTGCTGCCTATGTTGACAAGCAAGCCATGGATGTTGGTGTTGGGCAGCCAGCAAGGTTTTACATAACCATAGAGAACAAGGGCTCTGCAGGTGATACATTTGTGATACGCGCAGAAGGCCTTGATTCGGTACTGCAGAGGGTAGTCTATGTGCCTCCGCGCACGCCCAAGAAGGTGAGCTATGAGATAACCCTAAAGGAGCAGGAATCGCTCAACATCCCTGTTAAAGTAAGCTCTTATTCTTCCCCAGAGATAAGCACCTCAATGGTCCTTTCTGTTTCAGCAAAGCCTGACATTATCGCAGATTACAAGGCATGTGGAAACGGGCTTATGCTAATGCCTTTTGTGGAGCAGCCAGTATGCTCCTTTGCAGCGTTCATTTCCAACTTCCTGTAAGTTATTTAAACAGGTGCAATAACTATCATGGACTGCGAAATATGTGGTTCTCCGGGGGCTAGGTTTGAAATATATATAGAAGGCGCTCGGCTAACAGTATGCAAGGCATGCAGGGGCGACAAGCCGGTGTTCTCAGCCTCATATAGAGCAGGCGATGTGAAGAGGGAAAGGCCAGAAGAGGAGGTTGTTGAGGACTACGGCAAAATCATATCAGGCGCAAGGGAAAAGGCAGGAATGGCATTGGAGGATGTTGGCAAAAAGCTTGGCATAAGCGTGCCATACCTAAATAAGATTGAGAAGCAGCAGCTGCTACCTGATGAGAAGACAATGGAGAAGCTGGAGAAATTCTTCAAGATAAAGCTTAAGCAGAAGGCAGTGCCGCCAACATTCCAGAAAGGGGAAAAGGGCTCGATTACCATTGCTGATGTGGCAGAGGTGGAAGATGGGAGTGGACATAAGTAGCGTAATAACCCCTAGGCAGATATCATTCCTTGATTTGAATGGGAAGAAGGTAGGGATTGATGCATTCAATACGCTCTACCAGTTCCTTTCCTCAATAAGGCAGGAAGACGGCACCCCGCTCCAAGACATGAAAGGCAATGTAACTTCCCATCTTGCAGGCATACTTTACAGGACAGCACGCTTCTTTGAGTTTGGGGTGCTTCCAGTTTATGTCTTTGATGGCGAGAAAACGCCTTTTAAGATAAAGGAGATTGAAAGGAGGGCAGAGCAGAAGAGGCTTGCAGAGGAAAGGCTAAGGAAGGCAATTGAGGAAGAGAGGGTTGAGGAGGTAGGGAGGTATGCAAAGGCAGTAATTAAGCTTGACAAGCAGAAGATTTCTGAGAGCAAGGAGCTCATATCTTCATTGGGAATACCTGTAGTAACTGCTATGTTTGAAGGCGAGGCAGAGGCGGCTTCAATGGCTTCAAAGGGGCTTATTGATGGAGTCGCTTCGCAGGACTACGATGCCTTGGTATTCGGGGCTCCAGTGCTCTACAGGAACTTGACGCTTAACGAAAGGAGAAGGGTTGGAGGGAGGGAGATAACAGTAAGGCCTGAAATGCTTATCCAGAGTGAAGTGCTCAAGCAGCTTGGCATAACCAAGGAAAAGCTAGTTTGGCTTGCGCTGCTCATAGGCACTGATTTCAACCAGGGCATTACAGGGGTAGGCGCTAAGAAAGGGCTTGCGCTTGTTAAAAGCGTCCAAAGCTTCAACGAATTGAAAACTATTGTGGCAGAGAAGTATAAGCAGGAGTTTGAGGATTACATAGATGAGGTGGCTGAGTTCTTCCTGAACCCACCTGTTCACAGCGATTACTCAATAAAGTGGTCCAAGCCAGACAAAGGGAAGGTCTTCTCAATACTTTGCAAGGAGCACGATTTTTCAGAGGAAAGGGTGGCTAAGGTGCTTGAGAGGATGGAATCTGCATATGAGAAGAGGATAATGCAGAGAAGGATAGACAGCTGGTTTTAGCCATTTTTAATCCTTAAGCAAACCATCAAGTTCTTCTGCAAGCGCCTTTATGTCCTTTGCGCCTTTAACAACTATCCTTCCGCTTTCATATACTGTTATTGCGCAGTCCTTGTAGAATGCGAAAACAGCCACAGGCAGCTGGGCGAATACCTCTATCTTTTTGCACGCCTTCTTTAGGTCGATGTGCCTTCCAAGCATTATTTCATAAGTATTGCTTGATGAGCACACTTCGTTAATCTCCAAGCTTTACCACCTCAGTGAGCTTCCTGCTAAAAGGCCTTACTATCAAGAGCTCCCCTTCCTTGAGCGAAGTTTTTCCTAAGAGAAAGTTTATTGCCTGCTGCGCCTGTATTGCCCCGGTTATGATTGCTGCTCCTGTGAAAATTGAGGTACATTTCCTATATTTTGAAAATATGTGCTTGCTAAGCCTCTTCCCTCTGCTTGGAAGCATGAAAGTTTTTTCAATATTCTTGCCTTTCATGAGCCCAACTATGCCCATGCCTTTCCCTGCAGCCCCGTAGCAGGCCATTCTACTTCCTATGATCCTGCCGTTCTTTGCCTTCTGGTAGGCGCTGTCGCTGCATTCCAAATATATGTCCGCCTTGACATAGCGGAAAGGCTCTGAAAATGCCTTGACATTAGCCCATTTGTTTATTGCAAGTATCCTTTCCTTTACAACTCCTGCCTTTGGCTTCCCCAACGTTTCAAATGTTGCTCCTATCTGCCTGTTTATGTTTGTGATCTCTACCTTGTCAGGGTCAAAGAGCAGGAAATTTCCAATGCCTGCCCTTGCCAATACCTCTGCTGCTATGCTGCCCAGCCCGCCAAGCCCTGCTATGGCGACAGAGCTTTTGCAGAGCTTGCGCTGCTCGCTTTCTGTTATTGCGCCTATGTTCCTTTCAAATATATGAAACTTCATAGCCAAACTCATTTGCCATCCTTTCTATAAATGCTTTTTGCCTGCCGCTTACGCCTTTCTCTACGGCAACCCCTGCTGTTTTCCCTACAACCTTGTCAACTGCCTGCCTGAATGTGTCTTCACGCAGTGAGTCAATGCTGTACTTTGGGAGCATGTGTCCGAAGCAGATCCCTTTTTCAAGAGCAAGCGCAGTGAATTTTGGGGCATAGTGGCCTCCTCCAATGCCAAAAAAGCTCTCTTCTTCTTCAACATCCAGCGATTTGACTACTGCCTTTGCCACTATCTCTGCGAGCGCCCTTTCCCTCCATTGTGCTTCTGTTGAGCCGATCTCATAAAATGTTATGGGCATTTCCACTGTTGGGCCGTGGTGGTCCACCTCGTAACTAACGCTTACTGAGAGACCCCTTGCCCTTGCTTCCCTATCCATTGCTTCCAGAGCCCTTTTCATCCTTGCAGGGCTTGCGATGCTCAACGTCCTTGGCTCGCCACCAAACTCATTGCCCTCCCAATTGCCAGGGGTGTGCACTGTGAGTGTAGGCCTGTTGCTTTCTGACCTATGCGGGCTTAACACTATGCATTCATCCCCCTTTGCCTTTATGTTGAGCACGCTTTTCACTTCTTGCCCTTCTATCCTTATCCGCTCTGTTTCTTTAAACCCAATGTCAAGAAGAGCCTTTGCAATGTTCCTGCTTGCCTCCTCTTTAATTGTGTACAAGATGTAAAGCATCAAAAAGATATATGAAAAATAATTTAAATGTTATTGCAATATATGCTTATGGAAAGAGAATCCCTAAACCGGGTAGCCCTTCTCTTCAAGGTGCTGGGGAGCGAGCTGAGGCTTAACATTCTTCTCCTTCTTGGCAAAGGCCCTGCAAGCGTTGGCAAGATAGTGAAGCACTGCGGGCAGGAGCAGAGCCTTGTTTCGCACAACCTGAGCATGCTCAGGAGGCTCAACATGGTCCATGACCTGAAGAAAGGGAGAAGCAGGTTTTACAGGGTTGACCCTAAGATGTGGAAAATCGTTCAGGAGGTAATAAAGCCTGCGCTTCTATTCGGGAAGAACCTTTGAAGCCAGTATGTTGAAAAGGGGGCCAAGGTAGTAGGTAGAGGCGTTGCCAGCCAAGAACCCGGTTATGAGCCTAACTAGGTTTGAGCTTTCATAAAGCCCTATGAACTGCAGACCTCCATCAATTGCAAGGGGGGCTATTGCTGCAATGTAAAGCCAAACCTCTGGCACTTCCTTCCTTCTCCACTCCCCTGCAATCAGCAGTGCAAATGCAGAAACTAGCATCCCTGTGTATATCCCCACGTCCCTTGAGCAAATAGGGAACTTGTAGCCCACTTTCCCATTTTTTATTACCTCTATTGTCCTCGCCCCCTCAAGCACTGAGCTATCTTCTGTGCAATCCTCAACTGATGAGCCGAACAAGCAATAGGAGCGTGAGTTGAGCTCATGGCAGAAAAGCTTGTAGAATCCATATATGCCCCTAACATCTACACCCCGCTGCGCCATGAAGGGTGAGGCAATTGCCAAGGCTACGAATGCAAAAAGAGCTGCAAAGAAAAGCAGAAATCCTAAGCCCCTCATTTTATCCTCTCTCTTTTGGTTTCTTCTTTCATCCAAGGATAGACAATCCATTTGCTCGCTTTGTTTGCGTAGTAATGAGGTTTTATTGATGAGCTTTGCTTGTAGTCAATCACTGCTACCCTGATTTCCTTTGCGCCTCTCCTCTTTATATGGTCTATTGCAACCTGCATGCTCATCCCTGTGTCCACTATGTCATCAACAACCAGCACCTTTTTGCCCTTCACATCAATGTTGAGAGGCTGAACTATCTTCGGGAAACCTATTGTTTTGCCTGCGCCTTTATAGAAGACCACCCTCATTATCCCTATGTTGCTGTTGCCGAGCTTATCTGAAAGCAGGCGCACAGGCACCAGCCCTCCGCGCGATATGCCAACCAACACATCAGGCTCAAAATCCTTTTTTATCATATCCCCAAGCTTTGCACAGGATTTCTCTACGCTGCTCCATGTTATGTAAGAAAATTTTATTGCCATTATTATACAGCCTTTTTTTTAATTATTAAGGCACAAGGTTTCCTGGCAGAAGAATATAAACCAAGAGGGCAGAGCCAATTATTGCGATCGCATAGCCTACATTGAACCACTTTGCCGCAACCTCTTTCTTGAGAAGAGCAGTTTTACCTGCCCTCGCAGAGAAGGAGACAACCATTGCGCCCAAAAGCAAAATGAAAACAGAAACCCACAGCCACGGTATCCATGCTGGATTCTCCTGAGACGCTCCGTAAGGGCTGAATAGCAGCATGTAAGCCACCCCAAGCACTGAAATAACAAAAATTACTATTCCCGCAAGCGCAATTGCCTGCTTGCCCTTTACTATTCCTAACACCTCTCCGTACTTTAAGTATGAGGCAAGAAGTGCAGAGCCTACTGCAAGTGCAGCGCAGACCCAAAAAAGCCACACAATCATGCTCAGCAAAGGCAAAATACATTTAAATCCCTTTTGCCCTTTCCCTATAAGCCTCCTTAGCTCAGCGGCAGAGCGCTCGCCTCGTATTCTCTAAGCGAGGCTCTGGGAAAGCGAGAGGTCGTGGGTTCAATCCCCACAGGAGGCTATTTAAAAACAAACCCTTAAAAATACCTTTAGACAACATAATATAATGGCAGATTTCAAAGAGGCTTTGGATGCAACAAAGCAGGAGAAGCTTTGGCACAGGAAATGCTTCACCCAACGCTACCTTTCATCTTACACCTTAAAGCCTGAGGACAGGTACAAGAACCATATTGATTCCTACTTGGATGTAATGGGCTCTTTCTGCAGCAATGCGCTCATGAAATTTGACCCCCCTGTAATGAGGGCGCACCTTCTTTCAAGTACTAAATACCCTCTTGAAACGATAATGGAGCTTTTCTCAGTAATAGACCAGAACGAAGAAACAATGGAAAAGATTGCAGAATGCCTTTTTACAGTTTACCAAGTGCATGGAAGGCTAACAGGGCTTGTAGGGCCTGGCCAGCATGAAAACCTCAAGAATGTATTGCTTGAGGTGGTTAAGTATACAACTGAAATTTTCACCGAGAAGCCGTTGTTCCTCTCGCTTGCAAAGAATGGCCTGCAGGTTAGCGGAGTCATTCCTGATTTCCTGGCTTCAAGCCCAACGCTAGTTTTTGACATGCTGCCAACATTCCATCCATTTATAGGCAGCAACAGCATCCTTACAATGACCTCCTACACTAGGGAGGAATATACGCTTATGCGAGACATAAACAGGTTCAGGGTTCATGAAGATTACCTCATATATGAAATACCACAGGAGCTCAGGAGGCCTCTTGTGGACAGGGACATGCTTATCTATATAAAAGAGAGGAAGCCAGCTATCGTGCTTGATTATGTATGCTATATTAAGCACATGTCAAACCACTTCTTGGTAATGAAAGGGATAGGGAGGCCTCTGCGGCACAAGGAATTCGCTGAGAAGTATGTGCAGGATTTCTTGATAACCGCAAAGAAGGCGCTTTCAGAGCTGGGCATAGAAGGACCTATTTCTGCGGCCAACATAGCTATTTCATCAAATGGAGCGGTAGTGCTTACTAACTTCTCCTCATTCACTGCAACTTCTAAGGAAGCAATTTCAGAAATAGCAAAGATAGCTCTGAAGGGCAAGCCAGTTGATATCAAGTAGCCTTTTAATCCTTGGCTTGCTTATACCATTGATGATACTTATTATAGCTGAGGGGCTGGGATTCGGCCACCTAAGGAGGATGGAGCGGCTCCGCTCATATTTTGAGAAAAAAGGAGAGGAATGCCTCCTTCTCACAGACACCAAAATGGAGGGTGAGGCAGACGCTGACTTCCTCCCGATATCAGTGCCAATACACATAGAGAAAAACCAGATTCGCCTTGGCACAACTATGCTTGAGATAATGAAGAAGAGCAATCCCCTTACTATAAACAAGATATACAACTATGTAAAGAGACATAACCCCGAGAAAGTGATAGTTGACACAAACCTTTTCTCCCTTGCAGCTCTAACCCTTCTAAGGAAGCCGGTTTACTATGTTACCAACAACAACGATTTGTCTGTCTTCACAAGCAATGGAATCCTTGACCAAGGCTCAAACCTGCTCGTTTCCCTTATAGAATCAAGGTCGCAAAGGGTTTTTGTGCCTGATTTCCCACATCCATTCTCGGTATGCGAATACAACCTTGAGATAAAGAATTCAAGCAAATATCTGTTTGTTGGACCTATGGTTGAAAGGAGTGCCTCTCGGAAGGCAAAAGGGAGAGCCCTTTTCTCTTTTGGGAAGGAATCCCACCACTACTCTAAATTCCTTTCTATGAAAACTTCCTTCAAGAAGGTTCTTCCTGATGCTGAAGACCCTTATGCAGCAGAAGTGGTAGTAAGCCATGGAGGCCATACAACAATAATGGAGTCGCTTTCAAAAGGCATTCCTATGGTGCTCCTTCCTTTCACAAACTACGGGGAGCGCGTCAACAACGCCAAGAAGGCTGTTGAGATGGGGGTTGCAGTATCAGCAAACCCAGCAGTGCTTTCTGAACAGGGGTTGGAAATGGCGATAGAGAAAGCAGCCTCGCTTGCCCCCAATGCCTCAATATTTAAAAAGAAAGCAGGAGAAATGGACCCATACAAGGCAATATACGAAGAGGTTTTTGGAGCATGAAGGGAGACCTCGCAATGGAAACAATAATCAGGCTGGTTGTAATAATAGTAGTTACAACAGTAGTGATCCAGCTCATAATAAGCTGGTACAATGAGATAAAGGGCACCTCATTCCCTTCGCTTGTTGCGCAGCCAAAGCAGGAGGTTTCTATTGTGAGGGGGAGGATAAGCGACCCTGTGCTTGAGGGGCTTGTCAAGAACTGCTATGACCGCTTCCAGGTTGAGGCGCCTCAGCATGTTGTAGAGGACTGCTACGTTGTGCAGTCTGATGGGCTTTTGCTTTACACAGTTAGTGCTGACTTTGTTGAGAAGGTCCAAACCAAGCATAAAATAAGTGTTGTGATAGGTGACCTCAATAAAGACACTGCAATAATTTCCTACAACGTTGCCACTAATTCAGTGGTGATAAAGTAATGGTGGAGTGGGAAGCAGTCGGCACGATAGTGGTTTTCGTAGTGCTTATAAATGTAATAATCCTCTACCTCCAATCAGTTGAGCCCCCTTATTTCAGGCCCATCTCAAGCCTCCATAAATGCTACACAGGGGAGGTTGCAAAGAAGGAGTTCATAGGCTCGCTCATTTCTGGCTGTGCAGGAAACTACACGCTTTCAGAGCCAGTGAGCTATTACGAGATAGAGGAGGCAGCGAACTACACAGGCATGACAGCTGCCCTTGACAGGGAGTGCATCTCAAAGGCTGACATAGTTGTTTCAAAGCCAATACTTAATGGGAAGGTAAGCGCCATAGAATTTGAGGGGCAAATCAAGGTGTGCTAGTTGTTATATTGCTCCTTATTATCTTTCTTATCTTTGCCTCTATCTCCCTTTTGTCTGCATCAGAAACTTCTGGGCTCCTCTTTATTACCTTCTCGTAGAATTGCGAGACAAGCTTTATTGTCTTCTGCTTGTCAAGCGCATAAGCCTTTTTAATATAATCCTTTGAGCGCGGGTCATTCATGAAAAGCAGGCAGACGAATGCAACAAAGCAGGAATCCACATTCTCCTCTATAGCATTGCCTTCCAAGGCATGCTTATAGGCAGTTTTTATCTTTCCTAGCTTAAGGGCTAAATAGGCCATGCCGTTTGTGTACTTTACGCTCCTCTTAAGTGCATTAGCCCTTTGGAAGTATTCCATAGCCCTTCCATTCTCTTCTAGAAGCATTGCGCTAAGCCCCATAAGATACCACATCTCTGGGTGCTCATTCCTCTTTACCTCCTCTGCAAGCATGTCCAGGGCATCGCGTAGCTTCCCCTCGTCTATTAGCTGCCTTGCCTTTTCTAGTGGGTCCATTGCTATCCTTTATTAGCCACCATTTTTAAACCTTCCCGCCCATAACTCACAAGGGAAAGAAAACCTTTATAAACAAAAGCCCACACTTAATATAATATGCCAAAAAATGTGCAGGCGCCAACTACTGAAATGCAGAAAATAGAGGAAGAAAAGAAAGTGCAGCCAAAAGAAGGAGTGCCTGTGAAAGTTCCGCATGAGTATCAAGGGACAGATGCCCCTGTTGTGGTAAATGCATTAGATTGGCTAGGAAAGTCAGGTGTTGAAAGCCAACCTTCACCGTTGCTTGCTTCAAAGAATTTAACTTGGACACTGCGGGAACTGGAAAGGGAAAGCCTCGCTTAATTTTATAAACAGCTTGTTATTATAATGCGCGTCGTTGCTGATTTGCACATCCATTCCCCCTATTCAAGAGCCACCAGCCATGCGCTTACTTTGGAAGGCATTGCAGAGGCAGCGCGCTGGAAGGGTATAAACCTAATAGCAACAGGCGACTTCACCCATCCAGAGTGGATGGCGCGCATAAGGAAAGAGCTTGAAGAGGACGGCTCAGGGTTGCTTAAGGGCTATGGGATGAATTTCATACTTAGCGCTGAGGTTTGCTGTGTTTTTGAGGTGAAGGGTAAGATAAGGAAGGTGCATGTTATTGTGCTTATGCCCTCAATAGAGGAGGCTTTGCACTTTATAGACAGCTTGGCTCCTGCTGACCTGAAGGCAGATGGGAGGCCTACGCTCATGATAAGCCCATCTGAATTGGTTGACAGGGCTGTTGCTTCATCAGAGCGCGCTATGATAATACCAGCGCACATATGGACTCCTTGGTATTCCTTGTTTGGCTCTGTTTTCGGGGTTGATTCGCTGAAGGAGGCATTTGACAAGCCTCAACATATAACTGCTTTTGAGACAGGGTTAAGCTCTGATCCAGCCATGAACTGGATGCTGAGCTGGATGGACAGCTTTTCTTTAGTCAGCAACAGCGACGCCCACAGCCGGGACAAAATAGGCAGGGAAGCGAATGTGCTTGACTTGCCAGAGGCAACTTACGATGCGCTTCATTATGCAATAAAGACTAAGAAGGGCTTCCTTAAGACATTTGAGTTCTTTCCAGAGGAGGGTAAATACCACTTAGATGGCCACAGGGAGTGCAAGGTGCGCCTTACACCTGAGGAAACCAAAAAGCTCAAGGGAATATGCCCAGTGTGCGGGAAAAGGCTCACAAGGGGGGTTCTCAATAGGGTATATGAGCTCAGCGACAGGCCCTATGGCTACAAGCCGCAGTCAGCAGTGCCTTTCCAGCGCATAATACCTCTCAAGGAGCTCCTGCTCTCAATAGGTTTCAAGGAGAAGGGCGCAGCAGAGCTCTGCTCCTCAATCTCTTCTTATTTCAACGGAGAGCTGAATATATATGAAGCTTCTGATGAGCAGATCAAGCTTGCAGTGCCCCCAAAGGTGGCTGGGGCAATAATAAAGGTTAAAAATGAAAGGGTGAAATGGTATGCTGGCTATGATGGCTTGTTTGGAAGCTTTGAGCTCGAGCCAGACAACACATTGGGAAGGTGGCTGAATGAACAATGAAAGAAGGGCTGAAAGGCTCATTGAGATTGCAAAGGTAAGGGGGTTGTTTTTCCCCAGCAATGAGGTTTACTCTGGGTTTGCGGGCTTCTTTGACTATGGTCCTGCTGGCTTCCTAATAAAAGACAGGATCATTGCAAAGTGGAGGGAGCTTTTCATCAGGGCCCATTCTTTCCACTTGGTGGAAACCTCTGTATTGCACCCTCGCGATGTTGTTGACGCTTCTGGGCATTTAAGCCATTTCACAGACCCTATTGCCGCCTGCAAGAAGTGCGGAAAGAAGGCAAGGGCTGACCACCTGCTTCAGGAGCAGGGGATCACCACTTCTTTAGCAGAAGGGGTTAAGGTTGCAAGATGCCCGTGGTGCGGCTCGCAGGGTTTTGAGCTTAAGGAGTTCAATCTGATGCTTACTACTGGTGTGGGAGGAGATTATGACCAAGGTTTTATGAGGCCTGAGACTGCGCAGGGAATATTCATAGATTTCATAACGCTCTTCAAGATGAGGAGGAAGCTGCCGCTTGGGATTGGGCAATATGGCAAGGTGTACAGGAATGAGATTTCCCCAAGGAATTCCCTTGCAAGGATAAGGGAATTTTCGCAGATGGAGCTTGAGTATTTTTTTGACCCCCAGAACCCAATAATAGAGCAGTGCCATGACCTTTCGAATGTAAAGATGCGCTTTGTGTTTGCAGATGGGAGCGCAGCAGAGGTCACGATGGCTGATTTAGAAAAAAAGGGCTACACAGAGATAATGGCCTACTTCCTTGCATTGCAATGGCTTTTTTACAAGGAGATAGGCATTGATGAGAAAAGGATGCGCCTAAGGGAGCTTACAGCTGATGAAAGAGCTCACTACTCCTCAAAGAGTGTTGACATGGAGGTTGAGACCTCCTTTGGAGTTCTTGAGACAATAAGCAATGCTGACAGGTCTGATTTTGACCTTTCTTCCCATCAAAAGAAGAGCGGCAAGAGCTTTGAGGTCACTGATGAGAAAGGGAGGGCATTTATCCCGCATGTTTTTGAGGTTTCTATAGGTGTTGACAGGACGTTGTTGGCAGTGCTTGACCATTCCTTTGTTGAGAAATCAGAGAAGAAGGAATGGGATTGGTTTAATCTCCCGCCTGCTATTGCGCCTTACCAGTGCGCTGTATATCCTCTCATGAAAAAAGATGGTTTGGCAGAGAAGGCAAAGGGCATAGCGCTTGGGTTGAGCAAAACAATGGATGTTGTTTATGATGAGGCAGGGAGCATAGGCAAGAGGTATGCAAGGGCTGATGAGATAGGGATACCTTATGCGCTTACAATAGATTACCAAACCCTTGAGGATGACACTATAACTATAAGGTTCAGGAATGACGGGACACAGATAAGGATAAGAGCAAGCGACGCAGGAGCCAAGATAGCTGACCTACTTAAGCAGGGAAAGGTTAGCGCCTAGAGAAAATCTCCTCAACTTCCTTGAGCTGATTCTTTGACGGCTTTATTGCAAGGTTTGTCATTCCTTTTTCCTTGCCAACAATGTACATTGTCTCCAGCTCTATTCCTCTATTTGCTATCTTCCTTGCAACCTTTGCAAGCTCACCAGGCCTGTCTTGGAGAGAAAGCACAATGACCTCTGCATCCTCTACTGTTACAGGCATATTTTTCAGCGCTTTCTTTGAAGTCTCAATATCAGCAGTCAGAAGCCTAAGGTATGCATTGTTTCCTATTGCATATGTGCTTATTGAATCAATATTTATCCCGCTGCTCCCCAAAGCTTCTGCAACCCGAGCCATCACCTCTACACTATTTTCCCCCTTCACAGTCAGCTCTTTCATGCGCTTCAGCATGTAATTTTTTAGCTTCCTTTATTAAAAAGCTTTTTGGCGAAGCATTGTTTCTAAACAGCCAAATATTTTTCAAACAATTTTCCTGCTGTTTTTTGTCACAACTTCTCAGCGAATCCTGTAGATTTGAATTTATTACTTCCTCCGCACCTATCCCTGCTTTTTCCGTCATCTTCTTCAAAGTACTTATATCCATACTAGCAATGTATTCTCTTAACATACTGGTTAGCCCTTCATCATCTGAAATGAATTCTTGCAAAGTCTTGCCATCCTTTGTCTTCAAAAAAGGATTGGCCCCTGCCTTCATAAGTGTTTCTACAGCCTTTCGACGTCTGGACTCACGAGACCTAGCAGCCTTCATCAGCGCCGTCTCTCCATAATTATCCTGCAGATCAAGCTTAGCACCAGCCCTTATCAGCAAGTCCAAAGCATCATTATTGCCTTCATTAGCAGCCCATATCAAAGCAGTATTGTAGAATTATCCCTTGTATTAATGTCAATACCTAATGCTATAAAATTTGTAGCCTCCTCTAAATCTCCAGAATTATCTACAGATCCAATAAACTCTTCAGCAACATCTTTCATTTCATCCCTGCTCATTAACCTAACCTTCTCCTCATTCATTCTCTTAAGCTTCCCAAACTCTTCTTCATCCTCCTTCCCTCCCTTAACCGCCCTAACAACTCTTTCTACAACCTCTTCTCTTTTAAGCCTCTTTTGGTTCTTAAGCTCGTTAAAGCCCGTAATTAATTTTTCCATCATATACCTAAGTTCTTCTTCCTTCCTCTCCAACACCTCTAACTTTTTATAGATATGTTTTAATATTATTTCAGTATCATTCTCATTTTTTCCTATCTTCTTCCAACACCTTTTTACTTTCAATCAACTTACTCTTTTTTCTTCTTCATTTTCCTTCTCAACTGCCATAGATTATATTCCTAACATTATTTTTTAATACTTCTACAAAACCACTCAACCAACCTTCCAGCCCTTTTATCACAGTTCCTTAATACGATCCTTAAAGAAGCATTTATCATTTCTTCCTCCTCTTCATTAAGCCCCTTTCCTTTATCTATTTTATCTAATACACTGTTAACATCTTCTATATATTCTCTCAACATCTCTTCAATTTCTTTATCCTCATCTACTTGCAAATTCAGATAATAAGCAGTTCTTCCAATATCATCTCTAATAAAAGGATCAGCCCCTGCCTTAATAAGGGTCTTCACTACTTCCTTATGCTTTCTAGCAACAGCCCACATTAAAGGAGTCCATCTACCATCATTATCCTGCAAATCCAAATTTGCCCCTGCCTTTATCAGCATCTCAACAATCTTCTCATGCCCGTTCTCAGCAGCATACATCAAAGCCGTAAAACCTAAATACGAAGTAGCGTTTACATCAGCCCCTGCCTTTATCAGCATCTCAACAATCTTCTCATGCCCACTCCAAGAAGCAATCATCAACATTGTTATTCCATCACTTTTATAGTTAACATTTACTACATCAATAAGCTCGTCAATAAGCTCTGTGCACCCCCTCGCAGCGGCCCACATAAAAGCCCTCTCAAGCCCCTGGGGCTTTTCTCCCTCTTTTCTCCCTCTTTCCTTCCACTTTCTTACATCTTCTATTACTTCTTCAACCCTTTTTCTTTCTCTTTTTTCTAAAATCTTCTTAATTTTTTCATTCTTTGTACATTCATAAGCAGGTGTATGGTCTCTACATATAAAAGGATCAGCCCCTGCCTTTATCAGCATCTCAACAATCTTCTCATGCCCGTTCTCAGCAGCCACTATCAATGCCGTCAATTCATATTTTTTATTCTGAAAATCTACATCAGCCCCTGCCTTTATCAGCACCTCAACAACCCCCCCATGCCCCTTATCAGCAGCCATCATCAGCGCCGTCCATCCGTCATTATCCTTCACATTCACATCCGCCCCTTCCAACACCAACTTTACTATCCTTTCTAAAGAAATCTTCTCCTTTTCCTTTCTGCATTCATTAATCAATTCCTCCCCAAGCCTCTCAGCCCTCCTCTTATCTTCCCCTTTCCTTTCCCTGTTAATCCTCCTAAGCTCCTCAAAAGCCTCTTCATCTTCTTTCCTACTCCTAACAGCCTCCAAAACCCTCCTAAATACCTCCTTATCGCTTAGCCTCCTCTCCTCTTTCATCCCTTCCCCAGCAGCCTCTTTTTTCCCTCCTTTGCTATCAAACCCCTCCTTCTCTTTATCCTTAACCTCCATAATTTAACTTTCTTCCAATCACTTTTTAACCCTAACTGCCCAGCAATTCCAAAATCAATCCCTTTGCTTTCTCCTTATTGCATTCCTTAAGCCCAAACCTCAGTTCAGCCTCCCTTTCCATCCTCTTCTTAACTCCTTCATCCATATTATCAACCAAGCCTTTCAAAAAACTCTTAGTTTTTTCATCTCCAGCCAAGTCCATTGCTGTTTTTCCTTCATTATTTTTCAAAAAAAGATTTGCGCCATTTTCAATCAGCAGATTAAGAACTCCTTTTTGGTTACCATCAGCAGCCCACATCAGCGCTGTCCATCCTTTATTGTCCTGCACATTCACATCAGCCCCTGCCTTTATCAGCATCTTTACAATCTTTTCCTGCACATCATTCCAGACAGCCTGTATCAGCGCAGTCCTTCCATAAAAATTATCCTGCAAATTCACATCCGCCCCTTCCAACACCAACTTTACTATCCTTTCTAAATTTACCATCTTTTCTGAAAAAACAAATATTATCCTTTTGCATTCATTAATCAATTCCTCCCCAAGCCTTTCAGCCCTCCTCTTATCTTCCCCTTTCCTTTCCCTGTTAATCCTCCTAAGCTCCTCAAAAGCCTCCTTATCCTCCCTCCCACTCCTAACAGCCTCCAAAACCCTCCTAAATACCTCTTCCTCGCTTAGCCTCCTCTCCTCTTTCATCCCTTCCCCAGCAGCCTCTTTTTTCCCTCCTTTGCTACCAAACTTTTTCTTATCTTTATCCTTAACCTCCATAATTTAACTTTCCTCCAAGCACTTTTTAATAATATAATATTTATTTAATTACCAACAGCTTTGTTTTAATCTTCTAACGATTTAAGTAATTTTAAGTTGTTATAACATTAGTCATTTTCCCTTCTCACAATACAAAATGCAGGGGGTGGGATTCGAACCCACGAAGCCACTAAGGCACAGGATCTTAAGTCCTGCGCGTTAGGCCACTCCGCCACCCCTGCGCTTTGTCACTCAACTGAGATGGCCATTATGAAAGTAGAGTAGTATTTCCCATCTTTAAAATACCAGTCCTTAAGTTCAGCTATTTTGTTAAAACCAAGTGATCTGTAAAGGGATAGGGCCCTTTCATTTGCTTCTACAACACTAAGCCATATGTTCTTAGGCCTGAAAGCTTCCTTTGCCTTTGAAATGGTATATTCCAGCAGAGCTTTCCCTATTCCCTTGCCCCGGTGTTCCTTTCTAACCAATACCCCAAGCGATACATTGCGGCTTTCCCTGCCTGCCCCTTTCCTTGCCTCGCATATGCCCGCTATTTCCCCATTAAGCACTGCAACATAAACCAAATTGTTTCCTGCAAGTATATTGTCTATCATTTTCCTGTACCATACAAGCTCCTCTTCGTAGCTGAATTCCCTGTCATAGAGTATGAAGTCGCCGCCTTTAATAGAGCTGTTGTAAAGATGGCGCAACCCCTCTATGTCGCTGATTTCTTCAAGAGGCTTTATTATTACTTCTTCCATGATGAAAACTCTTCAGAAAAGGAGTTACAGTCCTTCTTTATCTCATTAAGGGCTGCAAGCAGAAGCTTCCTAGGCTTGTGCTGGTAGAAGGTTTCAACATAGAACTTATAGCCATCTTTAGTTTTCTCATAGGTTGCAAGGCCTGGCTGGAATTTGGCATGCTCTTCCCCTTTCCCCACCCTTGCTTTCAGCTCAGCCCTTAATACCTGCCCTTCTTTCAGCCTTATTATAGGAATCTCCTTGAGTGCTGGCTCTGCATCCCCTTTTATGTCTGCGCTTGTAACAACAACAGGGCCTTGCACATCTATTGTTGAGGTCGCCTCATATTTTTCTGAAATTGGGTACCTTGTCTTGAGAGGTATAAGCCCTATGCGGTGCGAGATATACTCCTCAAACATTGAAGATGAATTCTCGTAAAATATAACTTCATCAAAAGCAAGCACCGGCACTTTTGCCATTATGTATTTCCTAAGCAGGTTCGCGAAATGCACTGGTGCATCAACAGCGAAGGATATGCTCTTTTCATCCTCTTTTTCAATCGCGATCATACTCTCCTTCCCCTTCTTCCTCCTTTCCTTCTCATTGAGTCAGTGGGCAATGGAGTCACATCCTCTATCCTCCTTATCTTCATCCCCATCCTTGCAATCATCCTTATTGCTGCCTGTGCTCCTGGGCCAGGGGTTTTGGCTCTGTTGCCCCCTACCCCCCTAACCTTTATGTCAACTGCTTCTATGCCTTTTTCGCGCAGGGCCTGCACTATCTTTGAAGCCGCCTGCATTGCAGCATAAGGCCCGCCTTCCTCCCTTGCTGATTTTACCATCATTCCCCCGCTTGACCAAGCAAGTGTTTCAGAGCCTGTCGAATCTGTTGCTGTGAGAATGGTGTCGTTCCTAGATGAATATATGTGCAATACTGCAAACCTCATGCTGCCACCCCGACCTCATTTTCATCTCTTTGCCCCTCTGCTTTATTATCCTTTGGCTGCATCGGTGCTTCAGGCTTTGGCCCTTCTGGCATCTTGTAGGGCTTAAAAAGCTTTATCGAATCCTCTTGGTCTTTTCTAACCAAGTAGCCTGGGGCTGTAAGCCTCCTTCCGCCAACCTCAATAAAGCCGTGGGTTATGAGCTGCCTTGCCTGCAGAATACTCTTTGCTATGCCTTTCTTATAGACAAGCGTCTGGAGCCTCCTTTCTAAGAAATGCTCAGTGGTTAGCGAAAGCACATCATCCAAGCTCGCGTTTGGCTGGAGTATTCCCAGCCTGTTGAGCTTTCCAATTATGAGCTCCTGATTCTTCCTTTTCTTTTCTTCAGGAAGTGAAAGCGATTCTCTTGCTACTGTCCTTACTTTCCTAAGCTCTGTGGCTGCCTTCCATATCTCCGTCATGTTCTTAAGGCCATACTTTTCCTTGAGCTCGCTCTCTTTGGTTATCCTATCACTGTCCCAAATTTTTTTGGGTGCCTTGTATTTTTTCTTGAGTTTTCTTGGGTCCCCCATCATTACACCTTCTTTTCAGCTTGTTTAGCAGGAGCTGCTGAAGATCCTGATGCTGGTCCACTTGGCTTCCCAGCTGCTGCACTCTGCGCTGCCTTGATAGTTCCCTTTAGGACGCCAACAGCCCCTCCCTTCCTTCCAGTGTTCTTAGTTCTTTGCCCCCTTACCTTCTGGCCGTGAGCATGCCTATAGCCCCTCCATGTATATTCATTTTTCTCCCTTTCAATATCCTGCCTGATTGAGAATATAAGGTCATCTCCTGTTAGGTGCTTGTCTTCTCCTGTCTCAAAATCCTTCCTCCTATTAAGCAGATATGGCGGAAGGTTGTCTCCTATTGATGCAAGCACCTTATCCACCTTCTCAACCTCTTCCTCATTCAGATAACCTACCTTCCTGTACGGATCAAGGTTAAGCTTGTTTTTGAGCACCTTTGAAAGGTAAAATGAAGTGTTGTAGCCTATCCCATAGACCTTTGAAAGCCCTTTCCACAAGGGCAACTCACCATCTACATCTACATTCCCTACGCGTATAATACCCCTGAAATCAGGGTCGTCAGCCCTCTTTTTCACAGGAGCTTTTGCATGCTTTTCTGCCTTCTCCTTTTTAGAGGCTTCTTTCTGCTCCTTTTCCTTTTGTTCTGGCTTGCTGTCTGACTTTTTTACCATTCAACCACCGTTAAAGCGCCGGGGATGGGATTTGAACCCATAAACCCTTGCGGGCACACGCTCTCTTGCATACTCCAGGCGTGCGCACTACCAGATTATGCGACCCCGGCATTTTTAAATATTTGCTCACTCATTCTTCTTCTCTGGCCTTAGCTTCAGGCTGGACAGCACATCCCTAAGCTCATCCATGCCGCTCAGCTTCTCAAGGAGCTTCTTTGCCTTGCTCAAGACCCCCTGCACGCCAAGCTGCTTGTAAAGAGGGTAAAGGAGAAGCAAAAGCTCCACTACCCCCCTCTTTGTGAATCCCCTGCTCTTCCACTCATTTATGAACGACTTGGTAGCAGAATTGCTTAGGAATTCATCCATGCTTACTTCTGAAACCTCGTCTGGCTTCTTCTGCACTTCTGCCATCTCATCGTCTCTATATGTTGGTCCTATAACCACCAAAACACCTTATCTCTTATATCCTATCTGCTTTAAAAAGTGTTTCCTTTCGCCTTTTTCACTCTCATTCTCTGTTCCTAAAGGAGAGCCGCCATCAGCAACACCGAGTATTGCCCTGCCATCCCCTGCTTTTGCCAATATTACAGAAAAAGGGTTTGCGGTTGCTGCATAAATAGAAGTCACCTCGCTTACTGCTTTCAGCCGGTTAAGCACATTCACTGGGAATCCCTTTGTCAACACCACAACAAAGCTATGGCCTGCTCCTATCTTCTGCGCATATTCCACTGCAAGCTTTATGGCTTTCTCATCATTTCCATCGTATCGTATTAGCCTTGGGCCTGATGCCTCGCAAAAAGCAACCCCAAAGCTTACTGCCCCTGATTCCACAAGGGTTTCATATATGTCCTCAACGCTCTTTATGAAGTGGGTGCCCCCAACTATCACATTTGTTCCCTTCTCAGGGATTATTTTTACCTCCTCCAGCTCCATTGCATCACCTTATCTTCTTAAGTATCTTGCTTGATTTCAGATAATGCGGCTTTACCTTTTTTTTAAGCATTACTATCTTCACTCCTTTAGGCTTGATGAATGGCTTCTGGTCATAACCATATACAATCACATCAGGCTTAACGATTTTTAGCATATCAGAAGGGTTTTTCTTGCCCATTAGGGCTATGTCTACTGGCTTTAGAGCACCAACTAGCTCTGCCCTTTCTTTCTGGCTGTGGAGAGGCTCCCTTCCCTTGCCCCTTATGAATGATTCCTTTGCAATTGAAACAACCAGAACATCCCCATATTTCTTTGCCTCCTTTAGAGTAAATAGATGGCCTGCGTGTATGATGTCAAAAACACCCCCGGTAAGCACAACCTTTATCAACTTTCTAAATTCTTTCTTTAGCTTGCATGAACCCTTTCTGCAGCAGAGCATTTTCCTTTCAGTTGGGCTTAGATTGCGCAGGTCTCTTTCCTTGATGCCTTTTAAGGAGAGAATATAAAGCTTCTTCGCAATCTCTTTTTTGCTCATGGGTAGAGCCTCGTAATCGTCCTTGGGAATGGTATTGCATCTCTTATATGGTTCAGCCCTGCCATCCACTTTAAGGTTCTCTCTATGCCCATGCCAAACCCAGAATGGGGCACGCTGCCATACCTGCGCAAATCTATGTACCATGAGTAAGAGGAAACGTCTAGCTTCAGCTCCTTTATCCTTTGGTTGAGCTCATTAAGGTCCCATATCCTCTCGCTTCCTCCTATTATCTCTCCGTGGCCTCTTGGTGCAAGCATATCAGCGCAAAGGGCTCTTCCCTTCCTTTCAGGATCCTCGCGCATATAGAATGCCTTTATTTCTTTTGGAAATCCCACAACGAATATAGGCTTTGTGCGGTCTCCTGTTAGAAGAGCCTCCTCATCAGAGCCGAAATCCTCCCCTTCCTTCATCTTTCCTCCCTTTCTGTTCACCTCCTCAACTGCATCAGAGTAATCAAGCCTTTCAAACGGTGCTCTCACCTCTTTGAGTTCATCTGGATTCCCCCCTGCAAGGATTATTTCCTCGCTATGCTTTAGCAGATTCTGGGCTATGTACTCAACTAAGCGCTCCTGTATTTCCATATTTTCCTTCTGGTGCACGAAAGCCGCCTCTGGCTCTAAATGCCAGAATTCAGTAAGGTGCCTTGTTGTCCTGCTCTTTTCAGCCCTGAAAGAAGGGGCAAGGGTGTAAACTCTCTCAAGCGAAAATATAGCTGCCTCTGCGTAAAGCTGGCTGCTTTGGGTAAGGTAGGCCTTCCTTCCAAAATAATCAAGCTCAAACATGTCAGAGCCGCCTTCTGCGCCTGAGATTGTAAGCATAGGTGGATCTACTTTGTAGAAGCCCTCTTTCCTAAGGAATTCCTCAGCATAGTTCAAAAGGTGGTGGCGGAGCTTGAGCACTGAAGCCATTCTGCGAGAGCGGAGCCAGAGGTGGCGCACATCAAGCAAAAACTCATCGCTTTGGTCTTTTGTAATTGGGTATACCTCCCCCTTTGATATCAAGGAGTAAGACCTCACCCTTAGCTCAGCTCCTCCAGGAGCCCTCTTGTCTTC
Organism: Candidatus Anstonellales archaeon; assembly: GCA_038890615.1. Taxonomy (GTDB): domain Archaea; phylum Micrarchaeota; class Micrarchaeia; order Anstonellales; family J096; genus JAWAFI01. The sequence continues at coordinate 551,593 of JAWAFI010000001.1, forward strand.
TGCAACAATGCCTCTCAACTCTGCTGAGCTTTCTATATAAGAATCTTCAGCATCCTTCCAGCTCCTTTCATCAACTTCATTCCTCCTCACAACAGCCTGCATTATTCCTGTAGAATCTCGGATTACCACAAAGCATACATCCCCTGAGCTCCTGTGCCTGTAGACCCAACCCCTTATTTCAACTTCTTTGCCTACCTGTGAAAGCGCATCCTTTATCTTCATCATTTTATCAACCCTTTCTTCTTGTATTCCTCTACTCTTTGGGCAAGCTGGCCTTTTAGAATATAATGGGCTTTCCTGAATTGCTTGAGGTTTCTTGAGCCAGTGAGAAAAGCCATTCCTTTCATCTGTTTCTCCCATTCTTCAACTAACGCAGGAAGATTGTTGGAAAGGCATGCCAGAAGGAATGGCCGGGCTGTGCCTGCAACCTCTGCTCCCAAAAGCACTGCTTTCATTGCATCAATGCCGTTCCTTATCCCTCCGCTGCCTATGAGCTTCCCTGTGCCTTTGCACATTATAATGGCATCAGCAGTTGGGATGCCAAACTCCTCAAAACCACTAAGGCCCCCGCGAAGCATCTCAACCTTGCTCCAAGAGGTTCCTCCTGCTCCAGAAACATCAACGTATTCAGCGCCTGCCTCAAAAAGCTTTAGAGCTACCTCTCTGCTGATGCCTCCCCCAACCTCCTTTACAACAACCCTAACCTTAGATGCAATCCTTTTTATTGCATGAAGGACCCCTGAAAAATCCCTGTCTCCTTCTGGCTGGACATATTCTTGCATTGGGTTTATGTGGATTGCCAAAGCATCTGCCTCAACCTTGCTTACCAAGGACTCTATCTGGGAGATTGAATACTTTTTGAGCTGGAAGGCGCCAATGTTTGCAAGCAGGGGTATTTTAGGGGCGACATCCCTAACATAGTAGGTTTTGAAAAGCTCGGGCTTTTCTATCATGGCGCGCTGGCTCCCGAGCCCCATTGCAAGGCCTTTTCTCTCTGCTACTTCTGCTATGGATTTGTTTATCCTTTCTGCATCGCCATACCCTCCTGTCATCCCTGTAATTAGAAGCGGAAGCTTCAACTTCTTTCCTAGAAAATTGGTTGATAGGTCAACTGAATCTGCGTTAAGCTCAGGAAGGGCATTGTAGAGCACAAGAACATCTTCAAAGCCAGCACTGCTAGAGTATTCTACATCCTGCTTCGCCACTAACTCAACATGTTGCTTTTTCCTTGATTCTGTGTTGCCTGTTTTTATTTTAGCCAATGAAACCACCTATTGCTGCGTAGCCAACAACTGCGCTTTTATCTCCGCTTGCTTCTGCAGAGGTCGTGTAGCTTATGAGTTCAGGGGTATAACCGCTTAGCTTGCACATCTCTATAAACGTTAGGATTCCTCCATAACCGCACATGCTCCACCCTTCCCTTAACCCTTTTATAAAACCAACTGAATCTTTTTTCAGTATGCAATCTATTGCACGCTGGTCTATCTCCTTAGCCGTCCTTTCAGGAAGGTAATGGGTAAAGTCAGTGCTGAAAACCACTGGCAGCCCAAGCTTAGTGAGGGCTTCTGCTAGCTCTTTGGCGACCATTGGGCTTTGGTTTAATAGGCAGATGTTTATTGCCTTTGAATTTCCTTGCAGGTGAATGCGTATAGGGTGCTGAACTTCTAGGGAATGCTCGTTCCTGTGGGCAAGCTCATCCTTTTTCAGAATCTTGCAAAAAGAGAGAAGCTTCTCCCCTGCTTCTTCGTTATAGAAGGCTGTGCCGTTTGGAAGGCTCCAGTCCATTGTAGAAAGAGCTACATCTAAGCCGTAGCCAGAATGATTAGGCCCTACCACTACATAAGGGCCTTGCCTAAGGGCTATATGGGCCGCCATTGCTGTTTTGCCTGAATAAACATAGCCAGCATGAGGCGCAATGATTATCTCTGCTTTCCCTTGCTTTTCTTTAAGCACTGACGATTCAAACGAGGCAAGCATTGCCTCCAGATCTTCCTTAACCTCAGGGTAAAAGTAGCCAGCAACATGAGGCTCGCGCATGCCCTAAATAAGGAGGGGGAATTTAAAACTATGCCGTTTGACAAGGTTTTTCTTTGGCATTGCATCTAAACTTATAAAAATCAGCTTAAAGGTTCACCTTAAGGTTCAGCTCCTTCTTGAGCTCCCTGTAGCGGTTCCTTATAGTTACTTCTGTTACGCCTGCTATGTCAGCTACCTCTTTCTGCGTCTTCTTTTCCCCTGTCATTGCAGAGGCTATGTAGATGGCAGCAGCCGCCACCCCTGTTGGGCCCCTGCCTGAAATGAGGCCCCTCTTTATGGCTTTGGAAAGTATGTCCTTAGCAAGTTTTTGCGCTTCCCCAGAAGCTTTAAGCATAGTGCCAAACTTTGAGACATAATGCACCGGGTTGCTTAGAGGAACATCAACATCAAGCTGCTCCTTTACATAGCGGTAGGCCCTTCCAATCTCCTTCTTTTCTATACCTGAGATCTTTGCTATTTCTTCCAAAGTCCTTGGCATTCCATTCATCCTGCAAACCAAGTAGATCACTGCTGCAACAACGCTTTCAATGAGCCTTCCCCTTATAAGCTCTTTCTCAACTATCTTCCTGTAGAGAAGGGCTGCACTCTCTTTCATAGAATCAGGGAACCCAAGGGTTGTAGCCACCCTGTCCATCTCAGCTAGTGCCAATGAAAGGTTCCTTTCCATAGAGGTGCTTATTGAAACCCTCTTGTGCCACTTCCTTATCCTTTGCAGCTGAGCCTGCTTTGAAGAGGATATCCTTCCGCCCCTTATGTCCCTGTTGTACTGGTCTATTTCAGTCACAAGGCGCTTGTGGGGGCTTGAATACTTTATAGGCCCGCCTCCCCTTACCTTCTTTTCCCTCTGCTCAGAGTCAAAAGCCCTCCACTCAGGGCCAAGGTCCTCTATGTTCTCCTCAATTATGAGGCCGCATTTCCTGCAAACTAGCTCTCCAAGCTCAGAATCTATGGCAAGGTTTTCACTCTTGCACTCAGGGCATTTTCTTGATTTCATCCGACCACCTAAAGAAAGATTTTTAAAAGTTTCGCTTATGTTAAGCTACCGAAAAGTTTAAAAGCCTTTTCTATGCTCGCAAACTTTCTGCTCAAAGCAACATTTTTAAAATAATGAATGAAAATTGCATTATGGTCAAAAAGATATTGAAAAATCAGCCAGAAGAAACATTTTCCAAATGCGATAAAAAGGAAAAGATCTACCATAAAGGGCCTGATGAATGGTATAGCTTTGAAGCGTATTTGAAGAGAATAGAGGATATTGTGAAATCTAAAAGCTTTGAAACTTTGAAAAACGAAAAAGAATTAAAAGAACTTCTTGAGGCTCTGAATAGCCCATATGTGAAGATAAGGGAAACCGCAGCAAAGGGCCTCTTTGATGCAGCTAAAAAGATCAAACTGAATAAAAAGGTTCTTATGCCTATAATCTTGGCTATTGATGACAACGACAGCAATGTTAGAAGCACTTTAAGGGCTATAATTGAGTTTGCATTGGAAAACAAATACACTGTTCAGAGCTGCATAAAGGAAATTGGCGAAACACTCAACTCTGATAATGTAAACGTAAAGAGAAAGGCGATAAAGACGCTTGATAGGCTGCTAAAGGAAGGCATTAGCGTAGATTCTGCAATCCCTTATGTTATGAGGGTTAGCAAAGATGAGGATGAAGATTCAGAAATAAGATACTTTGCCAAGAAGATTCTGCTAAGGTGGGAAGAATCAAATACCCTATGAAACCAACCAATTTAAGATTGGCTCAACATGTAGTTAATAAAACTATAAACCTTTTTGTCGCATCTCTCTAGCAAACGATGTAAAGCAACTTTCCAAACTTTCATTTCTTGTTCAGTTAGCTCCCCCCCTTTCTCTGCTTTTTCAATTATTTTCTCTAACTTTTCTTCATAATCTTTTAACATCTTCTTTATTTCTTCATTATCTGCCAAATCATAAGCATTCTTTCCCTTATAATCAACAGCAAAGGGATTGGCTCCTTCTTCAAGCAGCAGCTCAACTGTATCTTTAGCCTTAAGGGAAACAGCGCACAAAATAGGGGTGGATTTATCCTTATCCCTAACCTCCAAATCAGCCCCTTTTTCCAATAACATTTTAACTGCCTCAACTGGGTTTGGCTGGCAACAGCCTACAGCTTGACATAACAAAGGCCTCCCATCACTTGTTTTTATGTTCACATCAGCCCCTGCTTCCACAAGAAGCTTGATTAGAGGAAGTTCAGCTCTACAACAGCCAAAGGCATAGCACAAGGCTCTATTTCCACGGTTATTCTTGGTATTTACATCAGCTCCAGCATTTAGGAGGGTCTCAACAATTTTCTCATTGCTTGCAGAAGTAGTCAGAATCAATGGGGTTGAACCATCAGAAGATTTAACGTTAACATTAGCACCATCATCTATGAGCCTCTTAACCAACTTCAGCTTCTCCTCATAGCTTGCGTTGAGAAGAACGCTCTCTAGATTAGGCCTTTTTCCAACCCTCCCTGCTTTTTCCCACCTTTCTATCTCCTCCAACCTTTCTTCCTCAGCCTTCTTTTAAATCTTTTTTACATAACCATCGTTAGCAAATTTATATGCTCTTCGCCATTGGTTATTTATAATAAAAGGATCAGCTCCAGCATTTAGGAGAACTGAGACAGTTTCCCTATTACCATTCCAAGCAGCATGCATCAGCGCAGTCTGTCCATATTTATCCTGCAAATCTACTTGAACCCCCAGCTTAATTAGAAGTTTAACCACCTCAATATAACCATGCTCAGCAACATGCATCAATGCACTTTTTCCTTCCTCATCCTCAACGTTTATATCAGCCCCCTCTAATATCAACCTTAAAAACTTTTCAAAATCCATCTCTTCTTTCTTGCACTCCTCCAAAAGTTCTTTGCCAAGCATTTTCCCCTTTTCCTTGTTCCTCTCATTGAGGCTCTTGAGCTCCTCAAAAACTTTATCTCCTTTACCTCTATTAAGAGCCTTTAAAAACCTCTGAATGAGCCTTTCATAATTTATCACCCTATCCTCCTTAAGGATTCGCTTAAAAACCATGCATACTTTTTTAATGGAACCTCCCTCTTCTTTCTCTTCATCCTTTTTCTTTTCAACCCCCATAATTGATTGTTTCTTATGCTTGTTTATAATAGTTTCAGTTGAAAATGAAACCAGATAGTTTTTAAAAACTTAATATTAATGAGGTATAGGTTATTATGAATACAAAGGAGTTAGAAAGGCTTGTAGCACTCACTTTTGATTCTGACCCCAAGGTAAGGAAGGAAGCAGCGATAAAGCTAGGTGACCAGGATGACCCTATTGCAAGCTTCGCGCTAATAGAGCTTACAACTGACAAGGATAAAGAAGTAAGGGAGACGGCAAAAAGATTGCTAGAGGAAAGAAAAAAGAAAGAGCCCGAGTTGCTTTCCTTTGCTGATATCTTTGAAGCAGGAGCAAAAAAAGAAGAAAAGGAAGAGATTCCTGTTACCCAGCCAGCTTTAGCCACTGATGGAAGCAAAGAGATTGATGAGGAAAAGAAGAAAAAAATGTTGCTTTCCCCTATTGAGAGGATGTTTGAGAGAAAGTTTGGAAAGGAGAAGGCTGAGGTAGTGAAGAAGAAGCTTATGCCCTCAATAGAGAGGGTTTACGAAAAGAATATAGAAGGAGGCAAGAAGAAGGAGGAAAAGAGGGGATTCCTCCAGCAGTTCATAAATGATTATTTCTCGGTAGTTGAGGAAGAGGAAAGCAAGAATATTGAAGAACCAGAGGAAGAAGGAATTCACAAGGTTGAACTTGACGAGATAGGCTTCAAGGAAACTGATGAATTAGTGTACAACCCAGAAGAGCAAGACTCTTCAATTAAAGGGGCAAGCATTGATGAGGCGATCTTCAACCACTTTTATAACATAGCTGTTGAGGCTAACGGGAGCGCTGTTGTGAAACACGCGCTTTACAAAGAGATGAAATCAAAGATAGACTTGGCATTCAGCATGATAGAGAAGGAGAGGAAGAAGGTGCAAAGCCTTTCTGACTTAAGGAAGGGGATGAGGAGCTTCACCTCTGAAACCCTTCATGTCAAAAAAGTTGGGAAAGGTGTATTCAGGAAATCAAAAAGGGCAGAACCACAAGAATACGTTAGGATTGAGGTTGAAGATGAAAAGGGAGGAAGCGCAGTGATTTATGTTTTTGACAAAGACGTAAGCGCAGTTAAAGAAGGAATGAAGATAGTTGTGGAGAGAGCTCCGGTTAAGGAATTCAACGGTGAGAATTCAATCCATATTAGCAAAAGCAAAGGAAGCCTTTATATAGTGGTTTAAGTTCTATTTTTTCCTTAAATAATATTTTCCAAAATTTTTACAGCCCTTTTATCGCACTCCTTTAATGTAAAGCGTAGGGCCAAACCTTTCATCTTTTCTTCCTTTTCATCCAATATTTTCCCTTTATCTATTTTATCCAATATAATCTCTGCAGTATGCTTAGCCAACATCTCTTTTGTGTCTTTGCTTCTAGCCCAATCCATTGCTGTTTTTCCTTGATTGTCTTCCAAAAAAGGGTTTGCCCCATATTTAAGTAATCGTTCTACAATCTTTTTATTATCTTCCCCAACAGCCTCAATCAAAGCTGTATACCCAAAAGTATAACTCTGCAGGTCCAGATTAGCACCACATTTGCAAAGAATTTCCACAATTTCATTATAGTTATAAAAAGAAGCATTAATCAAAGCTGTATGCCCATTTTTATCCTCCTGCAAATTTAGATTTGCCCCTTCTAAAATCAGCTTTACAACTTTTTCAACTGAAGCATCCCTATACCTGTCACACTCTTCTATCAGCTCTTTTCCAATCATATTGCTCCTTTCCTCTCCAATCTCTTCCCTCTTTTCCTTGTTAATCCTCCTAAGCTCCTCAAAAGCCTCCTTATCCTCCTTCCCGCTCCTAACACTCTCCAAAACCCTCTTAATAACAAAATCCTCCCCCATCCTTTCCTCCTTTAAACCACTCCTCTCAATT
>JAWAFI010000002.1:0-91814 GCA_038890615.1 Candidatus Anstonellales archaeon
GTATAAAAAGAGTATTAAGGAAAATGGAGAAAGAGGAAGGGCTGAATAAAAAGGAGGAAAAATTAATGAAAGTTGCTCTGAAGATGGCATTAAATAATTGCAATAAAATAGCTGGAGGGCTGGTTGAAAATTGGTTGAGAGTTGCGCAACTGTAAAAAGAAAAAGAATTAAAAATAAAGAACCTAATTAAGGTTTGGTGAATTCTGTGGCAGACCAAGCAACGCTTAAAGTACAAGAAGCTGAAAGGCAAGACATAGGCAGGTTCATAGCTAGAATAGACAGCAAAACAGCTAAGGCGCTGAGAGTAGAGACAGGAGACATAGTGCTTATCAAGGGAAAGAGGGAAACGCCCGCGTTTGTGTGGCCTGCCTATCCAGAGGATGAAGGAAAGGGGCTTATAAGGATTGACGGCATAATAAGGCAGAACGCAGGGGCAGGCATTGGGGAGAAGGTAATAGTGCAGAAAGCGGAGGGGCAGGCTGCATCAAAAGTCGTGCTTGCGCCGCGAGAGGACATAAGAAGCATAAGCAACCTTGAATACTATGTAAAGGAGAAATTGAGGGGAAAACCCCTTATAAAGGGAAACATGTTCGCCATTGGGATATTCGGGGCAGCTCTTCCACTTGTTGTTGTGCAAACAGTCCCTTCTGGTATTGTGATTGTCAATGAGAATACTTCTGTAATTGTGAAAAAAGAGGCAGTAAAGGACATTGAAAAAGGGCCTACCGTTACTTATGACGATATAGGCGGGTTGAAAAACGAAGTTCAGAAAATAAGGGAGATGGTTGAGCTTCCTTTGAGGCATCCTGAGCTCTTTGAAAAGCTCGGTATAGAGCCCCCCAAAGGGGTGCTTCTCTACGGGCCGCCAGGCACAGGGAAGACCCTGCTTGCAAAGGCAGTGGCTAATGAAAGCGATGCCTCTTTCTTTTACATAGGCGGGCCTGAAGTTGTTAGCAAGTGGGTTGGGGAAAGCGAAGAGAGGCTCAGAAAGCTGTTTGACGATGCTGAAAAATCAGCCCCCTCAATAATATTCATAGATGAAATAGATGCAATAGCCCCAAAGAGGGAGGAGGTTACAGGGGAAGTGGAAAGAAGGATGGTAAGCCAGTTGCTTACGCTAATGGATGGGTTGAAGGGAAGAGGGCAGGTTATTGTGATTGCAGCAACAAACAGGCCTGATTCAATAGACCCAGCATTGAGAAGGCCAGGAAGGTTTGACAGAGAGCTGGAGATAGGGGTACCTGACAAAAACGGAAGGCTGGAGATACTCAAAATACACACAAAGAACATGCCTCTTGCAAGTGATGTGAACCTAGAGGAAATAGCGGCAATTACACATGGTTATACGGGCGCAGACATATCTTCGCTTGCAAAAGAAGCAGCCCTTAAAACGCTTAGAAGAGTGCTGCCTGAAATAGACCTTGAGAAAGAAACAATACCTCCTGAAATCCTGGAGAAGCTGGTTGTAATAAGGGATGACTTCTTCTCTGCAATGAGGGAGATACAACCCTCAGCGCTTAGAGAGGTCTTCCTTGAAAAGCCAAATGTCAAATGGGATGACATAGGAGGGCTTGATAAGGTAAAGATGGAACTTAAGGAGGCAGTTGAGCTTCCGCTCAAGCATCCTGAAAAGTTTGAGAAGCTTGGGATAAGGGCTGTAAAGGGGATTCTCCTATTTGGGCCTCCAGGCACAGGGAAGACCCTGCTTGCAAAGGCAGTTGCAGGGGAAAGCGAGGCAAACTTCATAGCAATAAAAGGGCCTGAGATACTTTCCAAATGGGTGGGGGAAAGCGAGAAGGCAATACGGGAGATCTTCAAAAAGGCAAGGACTGCTGCACCTTCAATAATTTTCATAGATGAAATAGATGCAATTGCGCCCAGAAGGGGGGCTTATGAGGGTTCAAAAGTATATGAAACAGTTGTTGACACCCTGCTAACAGAGATGGATGGGCTGAAGAGCCTGAAGAATGTGGTGGTTATTGCTGCAAGCAACAGGCCAGACATAATAGACAGCGCACTTAAGAGGGCAGGAAGGTTTGACAGGATGATAGAAGTTCCTATGCCTGACGTTGAAACAAGGAAAGAGATACTAAAAGTCCATATGAAGAATATGCCTGTGTCAAAGGATGTAAATATAGCAGAGCTTGCAAAAGAAACAGAGGGATTCAGCGGTGCTGACCTTGAGAACTTGGTAAGGGAAGCAGGGATGTTCGCGCTAAGGCAAGACGCTGAGATAGTGAACTCAAAGCACTTTGAGCATGCGCTTAAAACAATAAAACCATCAGTGAGCAACGAGGACAGGAAAAGCATAGAAAGGGCAAAATCAGGGGAGATGTACAGATGAGGGCGTTCCTTTTCTTAAAAACCATTGCATTTCTTGTTGCGCTTTCTCTTATATCATTTGGAGTGCTTGACCTTACGCTAGGGACATTGTTAAAGATGATTGCAGGCTCGTTTGGGATAGCTTTGCTTGTTGCGATTTTCTACCCTGAAATAAGAGGGGTAAAAAAAGGCGACAAAGTGATAGTCACAACAGGGGATATGCCCGGCTCTTTCAACATATTCTTAGGAAAGGTAGGGGAGGCGCTAACTCCAGGAAGGGCAAAACAGCAGATAAGGGTTAAGCTAGGAAAGGGAAAGGAGGTTGTAGGCATTGTAGAGGACTGCGGGGGCATAATAACAGAGCCAAAGGTTAGGGTTATTTATTATGAGGAGGAAATGCTTTAGATGGGGCTAAGTTCGCAAGAAATTATAGAGATAGCAATTGCTTTTGTTGCGCTTACTGCCGGGATAGCGATAGCAATAGAAGGCATAGGAATAATTTTTGAGCCCCTTAAGATGGGAGTCCTAATGTTAGCATTAGGCTTTACAGTAGGGGTTGGGTTTGTTCTCCATGAGATGGCGCACAAGGCAACTGCAAATTTTTTCGGCGTGCCTGCTGAATTCAGGATGTGGAAAGAGGGGATAATTCTAATGCTTATAACTTCACTAGTAGGGTTTGTTTTTGCGGCCCCAGGAGCTGTGTACATATTTGCAAACAAACTTAAGAGAGAAGAGAACGCGATCATATCGCTTGCAGGGCCAACTACAAACATAGTGCTTGGCTCATTCTTTGTCATCCTTGCGATACTCTTCCCTTTAACGCTCTATGGAGTAAAGATTTTCCTCTGGGGAGCAAAGATAAACTACTTCCTTGCATTCTTCAACCTTCTGCCCATATTTCCGCTTGACGGAAGCAAGGTTATAATGTGGAACTCGTTGGTATGGATTCTGTTTATTGGGATAGCATTCCTTCTGGGGTTTGTATTTATATGAGGGGCGCTGAAAGCAGGGTTTTCCCTGTTGTTTTTTTGGGCAGGAAAATGCTTAAGAAAGAGAGGATGGAAAGAGGATATAGGGAGCCAGCGCTCGACAGAATGTTAAGGAAGAAGAGGACGGTGCAGGAGGCAAGGCTTCTTAACAGGGCAAAAAAGGCAGGTGTAAGCACTCCTACAGTGTATATGGTGGAAGAGTATGCGCTAACATTCACTAAAATAAAAGGCAGGAAGCCTAAGATGAAAGGGGATGAAGTAAGGGAAGCTGCAAAAATGCTCGCAAAGCTCCACAAAGCAGATATTGTGCATGGAGATTATACTGCTGCAAACCTCCTTGTAAACAACAAAGGCATGCATGTCATTGATTTTGGGCTGGGCATGGTAAGCCAAAGAATTGAGGATAAGGCAATGGATGTAATGACTATGCTTAGGACATTGGAAGAAAAGGAAAGGAAGGAGTTTATAAAGGAGTACGAAAAAGAGTGGGATAAAGGGAAGGAATGCATAAAAAGGTGGAGGGAGGCAGAAAAGAGAATAAGATACGCTCAATAGCGCACTTTTTCTTCCCCTAAGAGCACAGTCCAACTGTCATCCTTTTTCAAGCTTTCAATAACTTCAGAATTCGTTATGCAGACCTTCACGCAGCGAGCAACCCTCCTTAACTGAAACATGCTCTCTTGGTCAAGGTCAGCAAAAACCAGCAAATCCTTCCCCTTAAACAGGCTTATGCTCTTTACGAGCTCATTTCGCGGTATGTTTTCAACCTCTTCTGCAGGGCGGGAAGATAATAAATAGACCCCTGCTGAATTTTCCTTGGCAAATGAAAGCAAGGAGTATTGAGAGAGAATTGTTATGTCAGGGAAGTCAATGCCTGCGCGCCTTAGCACTGCTCCTGGGTTGAACCTGCTTGTTACCTCTACGCCAGGCGCGCTGAAATCCATGCCTTGCTCCAGCATGACCAATACTTTGGCGTCCTTCCTTTGTTCTGCAAGCTGCGCTGCATAAGTTAATGTTGACCTGTTTAAATTTGAAGCGGATGCTATGAATGTAAGTTCCCCCCTGTGGGAAAGGGCTGCTCTGTAAGCTTCTGATGGGTTCATGAAAAGGTCAATGCCTTCCCTGCCAGCTAGGTTGCTTTTTACAAGAGAGTATTCCCTTTCATCAGATGCAACATATATTACCTTCTTGCTCAAAAAATCAACTGCTGGGGAAGGAACTCTAGTATTATCTGGGAAGCCTTCTGCCCTTTCTCCAAGCGTCCTCTTTCTTAGCTCCATGCCCCCACATTAATATTTTTTTTTGGATATGTTTAAAAACATTTGCATAACAAGCTTAAAAGTGAAAAATATCGAAAATAAACATAGAAAGTATTAAATATTGGAATAAAATAGATTGAATCATGGCAGAAAACATATATGAAAGACCTAGTAAAGAAATACCGAAAATACCAGGAGGTGGAGAAGGGCCTCCTATAGAACCTCCGGATAGTTTTAGATGTGGGTCTGTGCTCGCAGAGGAAAAATGGTTTGAGAAAGAGATAATGTCCCAGATAAGAGACGATCCTAAAGTTAAGAGAATGCTTGCTAAATTTGTTGGAGAGGTCCTAAATGAGAACATAAGCAATCTGGACAAAATAACAATGGCAGAATACGCAATCAAGTACCTTTCAGACCCTCTTGCCCTCAAGAGAGAGGAATTCCAGGTTTTGATGGCTTTCAACCCAGATGAGCAAATTGGCTACAAAATTGCAAATAATCTGCTTGACTTAGAGATAGCAATTGAAGCAAATGCAAAAAGGATTGAAAAATATGTCGAAAAAAAGAACAATAGAGGAGAATATCTGACCGAAACAGATAATGTCACACTTCCTAATGGTGAGAAAAGGTTAATCAACAAAATAGCCTATTTTAAACACCTGGCAGAGTTAAGGGTTAAACTAAGCGGAATGGTAGAAAGAGATACAGTTGAAGAGGTTGCAGAAAAGATAGCAGAAGCAATCAATAAAAGGAACGATGAGCTTAAAAAAGCCAATATAGGAAGGTTTGATGCTTACGATGCAGGTATTTTTGCAAAATTGCTTGCCCAAGAGCTTGGCCTTGAGTCAAAGCTTGAGTTTACTGATAAAGAAGCTTTGTTTAAAATAAAGGATCCTATTATAGGAGGGTCTAAAAAGGGCTGGTATACAATAAAATTCGCATAAGCATAAACAATACTTATTTAAAGGAAATGAATAATTAGCATGAATAGGTTCCTTGCGTTCTTTATTATCGGAATAGTTTTGGCACCTCCTCTGATGGCGCAGAGCTTGGGCAGCCTTCCAGTAACACAAATAAGATGCATCAGCAACGACCTTAATGGGCTCAGAGGCGAAGATTTGAGGGAATCGTTCAGGTTCTGCACAATCCCAGGGATAGAATGCGGAGAATGCAGGGAAGAAAATGGCGCTTCATCTGCTTCTGCAGGAGGGATAAAGGTATTCACATGCCCTGTAACTGCAAAAAACCTGAAGCTTGCATACAGGTGCTGGGAAAGGGGGTGTATAGTTAGCATAGGCGGCTCAAACTTCTTTATGGCAACTGATGAGCAGGGGCTTATGCAAAAATGCCTTGAAACCTTTGGCTCCTGCGAATGCTTGGAAAATGAATGTATAGTTTCTAGTGAAATGCTAACGCTTCCTGCAGTTTGCACTGAAAATGGTTGTGCAATTTGGCAAACGCTTATACCTTTTTGCCACAATGCGCCAATAGCCAATAATACATCAATATCACTTAGGGGCCTTCTGACAGGTTCCTATGAAAGAAACGGGTTTGCAGGAGGGTGGCAGGGAAATCTGGAGGTTGAGGATGATGGAAGGCTTATGCTGCCTTTTGGAGGAGGGTTCCAGCTGCTTGTAGATTCAAACAGCATGTTTGAAATAACGCCTGAGAAACTGAGGTTCAGGACGATGCTTGGCCATGGCGGGTTCAGCTTTGAGGCAGATGTAGACGTGATCGAAGAGGTTGACGGGCAGACATTCCTAAAACTAAAAAACATAAGGATGCTGATAGAAGATGTATCTCCTAGAAATGGTGTTGTGATTGACATAGAAGCAAAGGCAGACACGCTGAAAAAGGAGTTAACCTTTGAGTTTGGAAACAGTGATGAATTCCCGGAGGAAGAAGGGGAGGGCAGAAAGCTTGCTGAATTCAAGGTAGGCAACGGCCTTGCAAACTTTGATGACGTTACCATAAGATTCAAGGTTCACAAAAGCATTGTTGGAAACGGAGGGTTAAAGGTATTCAAGAAATTTGAGGATGGCCACATAGAGGAGCTCATTCCAGAGATAGAGCAGGCAGGCAACTGGTATTACATAACAGTCAATAGCAACTCTTTCAGCATATACGCAATTACCACTATTGGCTACGCCAATCCTGAGGGCACAGCAGAGCCCAAAAGCAATCAAGAGGGCTCATGCTTGGGGGCCATCGCTATGATAGGAGCAGCAACAGGTATTGGTATAATAGGAAAAGGAAAAGGGCAAAAGCGCCTGCAATGATTCCTTTAATTCCTTTAAGGTTTGAGGAAGAATCTATTGAATAAGCAAACACCACTGTTGGATAATAAGTGGTAAAAAGCGAAGCTGCTGATGATAGGAGCACATTAGTAAGCCCTGTGAGTGACCCTAATGCAATTAAAACCAAAACAAGTATGAAAACAGACAGCGAAACTAAGAAAAGGGTTACAGAGCAGCAGCTCAGCAGCTGGGCAGGAATTATCTCTGAGCCGAGAGCTTTAAGCAGCGCATAAAGGAGAACTGCCATTATTGCAAGGAAAGCAGTTGAGGCAGTGAAGTTGACCACTAAGTTAAAAATAGTCAAGTCGGCAGGTAGGGAGAAAATAAGCGAAGAGGCAGAAAGCAGGACCAGCGCAATAGGAATGGGCACTTCTGCTGCCTTTTTGGTGCTTTCTTCTGAAAATACAAGCAAACCTAAAGCATCAACAACTATCATTTGTAGATCACCTTGTAGTATGTAACCTCTTTTTTCTTTCCCTTGACCTGCGCAGTAAGCGGCCCTTCTGCCTTAAGCCCTTTTAGCCCTTCCCTGGCTGTCTCTTCGCAAATCACTATCTCGCCAGCAGCCGCAACGCCGTTAAGGCGAGAGGCAAGGTTCACTGTATCCCCTATCACTGTATAGTCCATATAATGCTCTGAGCCAATGTTGCCTTCTACCAATGGTCCTGTGGCCATCCCTATGCCTATTTCAATCCTCCTTTTCCCCTCTGCCTCCCTCTTCTTGTTCATCTCCTCTATGCCTTTTTGGATGTCTATGGCAGCAAGTATTGCCTTATGCCTGAAATCCTCCTGCTCTATGGGCACATTGAAAGCAATCATAGCTGCATCGCCTATATATTTGAGTATTGTGCCATCGTGCTTTAGCGCTATTGAAGCAATGACATTGAAGTGCTCATTCAGGGATGCAACTACATCCTCTGGTGTTGTGCTCTCAGAAAAAGAGGTGAATCCTCTAACATCAGTGAATATTATTGTGGCAATCTTCCTCCTCCCTCCTGTGCCTATCTGCTCTTGCTTTACAAGCTCTGAAACTATCTTTGGTGAAACATATTTTGAGAAAAACTGCTCAACCTTCTTCTTCTCTTTCTCTACCAAGAATCGCTTGCGCTCAAGGTAAGCGTAAATGACAAAAAGCAGCACAGGCACTGCGTTAACCAGAAGCTCAAATGATGAGATCAGCGACTTAAGGGTTGAAGCATAAAGCTCTAGCCATATGTTGAACATGACGCTGAAAAGCACAAGAAGGGCAACTATTGAAGAAAAGCTCTTGCTTGAAATGAAGTGCTTGAGGGCCTTTATTGTAAGGTAAAAAAGGAATGAGATGACAAGCACAAATATGTTGAAGTCCACCATCTGCTAATCCATGAGTTGGCAACTATAAAAAGCTTTGCTGATTTGCAGCCTAGCAAGATTAATATATAAAAAGCTTTAGCATAAAGGAAAGCATGGTTACTACTGCAGTCGCGCCTACAAACATTGCAACGCTTAAATACTGGGGAAAAAACCCGGCATGGGAGGAATACCACATACCTACGAAAAGCAGCCTTTCCTTCACTGTTGACGGGCTTTACACAAAAACCACAGTGCAGGCAAAAAAAGGCAGCGGGAATGTTGAATTCAACCTAAACAGGAAGGTTATAACGCCTGAAATGAAAGAGTATGAATATGTAGGGGATTTCTTGAAGAAAGTAGGGGCAATTTACCCCTTCTTGAATAGTTATGACTATGAGATTGTGAGCGAGAACAATTTCCCCACTGCTGCTGGGTTTGCAAGCTCAGCAAGCGGGTTTGCGGCCCTTATAAAAGCAATCGCAGGGGAGGTAAAAGAGTTGGCTTTTGCAAAAGGCAATGACAGGAAGCTGTCTGCACTAGCAAGGCTGGGCTCTGGCTCAGCAACAAGGAGCATCCCTTCAAAAGGGGGCTTCGTTGTATGGGAAAGGGGCATAAGCCCTGATGACAAGCGAACTCCAGAAAATGTTTCGCAGGAAGAGAAAGAGAAGATAATTGACAGCAGCTACTCTGAAACTCTTGTGGAGCCAGATGCTTGGCAGGAGCTCAGAATCATATATGTGAAGGTAAAGGAGGAGGAGAAGAAGGTGAAGAGCAGGGCTGGCATGAAAACCTCAGTGGCAACAAGCCAATTCTACAAAGCTTGGGTAGAATACGAAGAGAATGAAATGAAGGGAAAAATGGTGAATGCAGTGAGGCAGAAGGATTTCGGGCTGTTTGCAGAGCTGACAATGAAGGCAAGCAACAACCTCCATTCAATATGCCTTAATACATATCCTCCTATAAGCTACCTAAACGAAACGAGCTGGAAAATAATAAACATGGTGCATGATATAAATGAAGGGGAGGTGAAGGCAGCTTATACTTATGATGCAGGGCCTAATGCAGTTGTTTTCACTTTGGGCAAGCACGAAGGAGAGGTAAAGGGGGCGCTTGCAGAGGTAGTCGGGAAAGAGAACCTTTTTGCCACAAGGATGGGGAGGGGCCCTTATTACACTGATAACCACCTTTTTTGAGGTAATGATATGAAGGTAACCGCACCAGGAAAGATTCTCCTGCTTGGGGGATATGCAGTGCTTGAAGGCTATCCGGCGCTGAGCATTGCTGTGCTAGACAACAAGGGCATGGGCGTAAGCGCAGCTGTTGAAAAAGGAGAAGCGCGCATAGTGGCAAAGGAGTTCGGAATAAACAAGGAAATTGACTTGAAGAGCCCATTCTTGTCGCTGAAAAACATTCTTCCAGAGGAAAAGATATCGGCAACTGCGTATGCAGCAGCAGTCGCTTACATAAAAGCAAAGGGGCTTGAGCCACTTGCGCTAAAGATTGATGTCAGCAACAGCCCCATATTCGGGAGCAAAGAGGAAAAGAGCGGGATAGGCAGCTCTGCTGCTGCAACAGTTGCAATTGTTGCAGGAATATTTGAAGGGAATGGGTTGGATATAAACACCAACAGGGATGCCATACACAAAGTAGCGCAGGTTTCCCACGCTCTTGCAACAAACAAAGTAGGAAGCGGCTTTGATGTAGCTTCGGCAACTTACGGGAGCATAAAATACCAGAGGTACCCTGCAAGCACCATTGACATAATTATGGATAAATTGAATGAAAATAACTTCAGCAGTGAAATAGCAAGGATCGTTGACAAGCTTTGGAAAGGGCTAATGTCAAAACCCTATCATCTAGAAGGATATGACATCATTGCATTCAACATTAGGGGCGTAAAAACTTCTACCATTTCCTCAGTGAAGGCAGTGAAGCAGCTTATGGCAGCAAACAAGGGCCTCTACTTAAATCTGATAAAAGAGCAGGCAGAGGCAGAAGCAATTGTGTTCAGGGCGCTGGAGAAAGAGAATGACGGGAAGGTTAGGGAGGGCATGCATTTGGCAAGGGAAGCGCAGCAAAAGATAAGCAAAGCAGCAGAGGCAATGGGGATAAAGGGCTTTGACCCAATAGAGCCCCCTGTAGTGACCAAGCTAATTGAAAAGGCAGAAAGAATAAAAGGAGTGGTTGCAGGCAGATGCCCAGGCGCAGGAGGTTATGACAGCGTTGCTTTCCTTGTGAAGGAAAAGAATGCAAAGACAACTGAGAAAATAATGAAAGAGGGAAAAGGGCTTGGCATGAAACTCAGACTACTTAATGCAAGCATAAGCAGGGAAGGGGTAAAAGCAGTTAGCTAATGATTACATCCAAAACAGTTCCTGGCTCTATATTGTTTGAAGCGCTGAAGCCCGGCTTTGTCTCCACTGCATAAAGAGCCGGCTTTTCTGAGGAATAAGAAGGGCAAGGATCGCTAATGCAGGGCTCCATATGCCTTATTGCCACTACTGTGCCATTCTTGGCAATAAAGATTACTTCTAAGTCAACCACTGTATTTTTCATCCAAAAGCTTTGCACCGCTTCGCTATCAAATACAAAAAGCATGCCTTTCCCTTCAGGAAGTTCAGTGCGCCCCATGAGGCCTCGGACCCTTTCTTCAGGCGTGTCTGCAACTTCAAGGGCTATGGGGAGCTCCTTGCCATCCTTGATAATCTTTGGCTTTTTTGGCTGCGTGCATCCTGAAAGCAGGAGGAGCAAAACAAGAAGCAGCGCTTTCTTCATCACTTCACCAGCTTATTCCCTAAATGGAGCGAGCGGCATATTGCATAAGCCTGTAATGCCTTTGAAAACCGCTTGCCCCACCCAGCATTTATCTTTGGCCTGAACAAGTGGTTGGGGAGGGGTTTTATGAAGCGCTTTACAACTGCCTCAGGCCTTTCAAGCTTGGAAAAGCTTAATGCATAGAGCCTGCTTCTCAATTGGAAAACCTTCTTTCCTTTAGAGAATGCCTCTGAGTGCTCAGGGCTTGAAATTTCAGGACCTACCCTTATTGAAAGGCCCCCTAACTTGCTTGATGTATAGAATAGCAAGATTGCCGGCTCTGGCTCATCCCAAGCAAAGTAGTCAAAAGCCCCTGTTGCCTTGGCAATCCTTTTTCCAAGGGAGTTGAGCTGTGAAATGTATATGTCCTCAACAGCATCTGTCTTAAAAGTGATGAATACTGGGTAGAAGGCCTTTAGCAGGGATAGGTCTGCTTTCTGAGCAGAGAAGAAGGAAAGGTCTGGATTCTTCAGAAAAGCGCGTGCAAGAAGGGAAAACCTATAGAAGTTATGCTCTGAAACAGCAGCAGCAACATTCCTGCTCCTGTCAACAGGGTCTATGACAACGAAAGGGCTATCAAAAGGGTTTGAGCCCTTATGGTAGTTTTCCATATCTATGAAAACACGCTTCCAAAAGGCGGCTTGTCTGATAAGGTTTGAAAGCGACTTGTAATGAAGTATGAGAAGTTCAGCGAGGTAGCCGGAAAAGCCCCCATACTTGATTTCAGCGCCGTAAAGCAAGTGGGCTTTAAGTAGCTTTTTCAGGATGCGCACATCATCTTTTTGCGAATCGTTTAGATGGGAATTGATGTATTCAGTATGGAATGGTGAGCGGTCCACTGCACTTTTTACCTTCCCTATTGGGACATCATATACAGGCACTAGCTCAACCTTCATCCCTTTTAAAACAAGCGAGAGGTAAGGGTGCTTTGCAAACTTCTTCTCCCTCTTTGCTTCAGGAAAAGCTTTTTTTGCTATGGCTTCTATCTCAGGGAGCATCTTTTCTTGCGGCTCTTTCTCATCAAAGTAGACAAAAATGTCAGCATCTATGTCATCTGGCAGGTAAGTGCCCTTTGCCAAGGAGCCGGCAAGCACTGCCTTCCTTTTTGTGGAGGAGCGAATCCTTTGTAATATTGAATCAGCACTTGGAGCAGGTTTTCTGGCTAGGGCAAACCTAAGCTCCTCTCGGACCTTTTCCAAGCTCTTTTCAAGGCGCATAAGAAAGTTTAAATACTTGCCCTTTTAAACCTTAACATGAAAAAATCCGCCCTTTTGTTGCTAGCAGTTTTAATGCTATATGGGTGTGTAGAGCAGAGCACGATTGAAAGCAAAAACCAAGTGATAAGTTCAACCGCAATGCTGGACAATGATGGCAATGGCTTCAACGAAACCCGGCTCTACTTTTACCAGACTGTGAATGCAAAAGGGTATGAGATTGCAAGGTTTGCAAGCACCTACCCTACGGACTACGAATTAGTGATAAAGGAGTACAAAAACCTGAGTGATGAAAGAAAGGCGCAAATGGCACTGCTTATTGACAACTTCAAAGAAGACAAGCAGCTTGCTGAAAGCTCCTGCAAAGTAAACTTCGGGCTTAATGTGCAGGGAAATGTGTGCACAGACCCAAAAACCTGCCTTAACAGCTGCTTCAGCGCATCGTGCAGGGGCATAGATAATTACATGAGGGAACCTGTTTCTTACTATATCTACGACTTTGTGAACAAGAGCAAGGCTATTGACGAAAACCTTGTGCAGATAAGGGTGCTTTCAAGAAGCGACGACAAGGAGGACAAAAAGAAAGCCATAGAAAAGATAAGCGAAATAAAGCTTCTTGTGTCAAGCATAAGGGCCAACCCGATATTCTTCAAAGGCATTGGCCTTTGCGACCCAATTTATTACAACCTTGAGGGCCTTTCAACAGTTGCATACAACCTCGCAGACCATGATTATATTGAAAGGGACTTTATGATGAACCAAGTAATGACTGTGAAGAGGAGCTTTTCAGGGGAATACATAGAGATCAGTGTAAGGGAAACAATGCCAGAGGGAACCACACCTACCAGGATACTGACAACCGAAGCAAAGGTTGAAGGAAAGGATATCATAAGCAAGGATTATAAGATAAGCTGGAACAGAGGATACTTATTAAGCTACGAAGGAAAGCACAGCGTGATGCTTTCGGATGCAAAGACACCGGTAATTTATGAGAGGGCCATAGTTATTTTCAACAACCCTATCTTTGCTCCCCTTTTCCTGCTGCTTGAACATGTATTCAACACTGTTGGAGAAACAAACTACTATGTTGCAGTAGGGGTTGTAATGGGCATAGTTATAGTGCTTGTACTGTTTGTTTACCTGGTTGCCAAGATGATGTGGGGCACAATAAAAGCTTATATCGACAAGAGGCCAATAAGGGAAGCGCTCTTGGATGAATTCGGCACCTCTGATTTGAATGCACAGCAGAACTTTCTTATAGGCGTTGGATTCATTTTAGGAGGGCTGATATTGGGTTTCACCTATACGAAACCCCCAGTGGACAACGCATTTGGGATAGACCACATGCTTATAAGCTTGGGAAGCGATGCAGTTGGGGGGATAGTTGGGCTTCTGGCTGCATTCGGGGTTGTGTTCGTTTACCTGTTCGCAGAAGATTTTGCAAAGGGCCTTGTTATAGGGGAGAAATACTACATAACAGGGGTTAACAGGACGGAGAACACAAGGATGTACGAGGAGCTCAGGAAGAACCTTGAGCGGCTTAAGAAGAGAATGGAAGAAGCAGAAAAAAAGAACATAGATGTAACCCATGAGTTTGAGAACATACTTTCAATAAACATAGACAAGATAGGAGATCTTGTAAGGAGGCCCGGGAAGAAGGAACAGAAGGAGGCATACAGGCTTATAATAGATGGAAAGAACAAAGTGGATGGGGCAATGACAAGCATCCAGAGCAAGATAAACATTGCAGAAAGGGAATGGCCAGAATGGGAGAGGTACATAAGCACTGCGCTCGTTAATAAGAATGTGCTCTTGATATCCTCGCTAACCCAGATACCACAGCAGTGGAGGATGTGGGCAGTCAACAAGTATGTAATGGAAAGGCCTGAGGAAAATATTTCAATAGATGAGAACACGCTAAGGAAAACGACTGCAGGCAGCAGGATTGACAACTACATAACAGTTGCGCTCTCTACAGATAGCATAGTTGGTGGCTTTGCTGTGGTAAGGGGCAAGGTTGAGTCAAACAAGTTCAAGAAAGGCAAGCTCTCGGTAAACACGGCTTTGTCCATGAGGCTCTGCGACTACTGCTCAACGCTTATGAGCAAGATGAAGGATAAAATGAGGAGGGCAAGTGGGGAAGGCGAAAAATACAAGATCGGCATATGGAGCACAGATGAAGGATCAATCCTGCTCATAATAAACAAGAGAAAGGCAGAGGACATTACTGATGACATCGAAAAGAAGCTAAACAGGCTGATGTGATGGCAGAAGATTACACCATAGATTCAATAAAGGTTTTGAAAGGGATGGAGGCAGTCAGGAAAAGGCCTGCGATGTATATAGGGGATGTAGGCGAAAGGGGGCTCCACCACCTTGTGTTTGAGATTGTAGACAACAGCGTGGACGAAGCGCTCATGGGCTACTGCAAGAATATAGAGGTAATCATAGGTGCAAACGGAACTATAACTGTAAAGGATGATGGAAGGGGAATTCCAGTTGAGAAGCACCCAGAAACTGGCATCTCTGGGCTTGAAATGGTAACAACAACCTTGCATGCAGGCGGAAAATTTGACAGAAAGGTTTACAAAGCCACAGGAGGGCTCCATGGGGTTGGCATGAGTGTAGTGAACGCCCTTTCTGAGTTCATGCTAATAGAAGTGCACAGGGACGGCAAAATTCACAGGCAGCAGTACAGCAGGGGCTCTGCAGTAACCCCTGTAGAATTCATTGGGACAACAACCAAAAGGGGCACTTATGTAACATTCAAGCCCGACAAGGAGATATTCAAAAATATAACTTACAAGAAGGAAATAATTGAGCAAAGGCTAAAAGAGCTGGCTTACTTAAACAAAGGGCTTAGAATCAGCCTATTTGATGAAAGGGATGGAAGCAAGATAGAGTTCCAATACACAGGAGGGCTAAAGCAAATGGTTGAGGAGATGGCAGGAGACAAAGAGAGAATAACTGATGTTATATACCTCTCAAAGAAAGAGGAGGATTGGGAGGCAGAGGTTGCATTGGTATACACAACAAGCTATGTGGACAAGGTTGCAAGCTTTGTCAACAACATAAATACCATTGAAGGCGGTGTGCATGTGGTTGCACTTAAGGCAGGCCTCACTAGGGCAATAAACGAGTTTGCAAGAAACCATGACCTAATAAAGGATGAAAGGCTTAAAGGAGAAGACATAGCAGAAGGAATGAACTGCGTTGTCAATGTGAGGGTTGTTGACCCTCTTTTTGAGGGGCAGACAAAGACAAAGCTTGGCAATGATGAGCTTAGGGGGCCTTTTGAAAGCTTTTTCTACGAGGGGCTGAAGAGCTACTTTGAGGAGCATTACAACGAAGGCCAGAAGCTAGTTGGCAAGATACTACAGGCAATGAAGGCAAGAATAGCTGCGCAGAAGGCAAGGGAGCTAGTAAGGAAGCAGGACAGCTTGGGGCTGCTCCCAGGCAAGCTGGCTGACTGCATATCAAAGGAATTTGAGAAAAGGGAGCTTTATATCGTAGAGGGGGATTCAGCAGGGGGAAGCGCAAAGCAAGCACGCGACAGGATGACGCAGGCAGTGCTCCCGCTTAGGGGTAAAGTGCTGAATGTTGAAAAAGCTGGGCTGGAGAAGATGCTCAACAACAAAGAGATAAAGAACATCATAGTTGCGCTCGGCACAGGGATAAAGGAAAATTTTGACGCCCGCAAGCTCAGGTACAACAAGATAATAATAATGACAGATGCAGATGTTGACGGAAGCCACATAAGGACGCTGCTGCTCACTCTCTTTTACAGGTATTTCAGGGAACTCATTGAAAGGGGGCACATATACATAGCCCAGCCGCCCCTTTTCAAGATAAAGATCGGGAAGGAAGTAAGGTATGCTTACAGTGAGGAAGAGCTTAGCTCAATAATCAGCGAGGTAGGGGAAACAGAGGTGCAGAGGTACAAAGGGCTTGGCGAGATGAATGCTGAGCAGCTCTGGGAAACAACCATGAATCCTGAAAAGGCTATGCTCAAGCGAGTTATGATTGAGGATGCAAAGAAGGCAGATGAGCTTTTCAGCATACTTATGGGTGAAGATGTTGAGAGGAGAAAGGAATATATAATGAGCCATGCGGCTGAAGTGAAAAACCTGGATGTGTGATTGCATGATAGATGTAAGGATTGAAAATGAATTGAGCAACTCGTACCTTGATTATTCGCTTAGCGTCATAATAGGCAGGGCGCTGCCAGACATAAGGGACGGGCTCAAGCCAGTGCAGAGAAGAATAATATATTCAATGTATGAGCTTGGAAACACGCACAACAAGCCTTACAAGAAGAGCGCTAGGATAGTTGGAGAAGTGCTGGGAAAATACCATCCGCACGGCGACTCAGCGATATACGAAGCATTGGTCAGGATGGCTCAGCCATTCTCTATGAGGTATCCGCTTGTGGACGGGCAAGGAAACTTTGGAAGCATTGATGGGGACAGCCCGGCAGCAATGAGGTACACGGAGGTAAGGATGAGCAAGATTGCCGAAGAGATGCTCAAAGACATAGAGAAAGAGACAGTAGCTTTCACACCGAACTTTGACAATACCCTTTCCGAACCAGTTGTTTTCCCCACAGCAATACCCCAGCTTCTTCTGAATGGAAGCTCAGGAATAGCAGTGGGAATGGCAACAAACATACCGCCCCATAATATGAACGAAATAGGCGAAGCGCTTATAGCGGTCTTGGAAGGAAAAAAGGAAGAAGTGATGAACATAGTAAAGGGTCCTGATTTCCCTACTGGGGGCGTGATTGTAGGGCAGGCAGGCATAAGGAGCGCATACAGCACAGGAAGGGGCATAATAAAGCTCAGGGGCAAGATTGAATACAACCAAAAAGAGCATTCGCTCCATATAAGGGAAGTGCCTTACCAAGCAAACAAAGCAACAATAGTTGAAGAAATAGTGCAAGCATCAAATGAAGGACTTATAGAAGGGGTTTCAAAGGTTGAGGACAGGAGCGACAAAGAGGGCATTGATGTTGCGATAATGCTCAAGAAAGGCGCATCTCCAGAAGTGGTTGAGAAGCAGATATATAAGAACACAGGCATGCAGAGCTCATTTGGCATAATATTCCTTGCCGTAGATGGCAAAACACCAAAGATTTACACGCTTTTGGAAATACTTGAGGAATTCCTTAAGTTCAGGGAGGAGATAATCAGGAAGAGGAGCATGTTTGAGCTTAAGAAGGCAGATGAGAGGAAGCACATACTTGACGGCCTGCTGAAGGCAATAGCAAAAATAGATTCAGTAGTTGATAGGGTTAAGAAAGCAGAAAGCACAGAGGCAGCGGTTGGAGCGCTTATAAAATTGCTCGGCATAGATGAAATTCAGGCAAAAGCAATACTTGAGATGAAACTCAGCAGGATAATAAAGATGGAAAGGGAAGAGATAGAGGCAGAGGTTGCAGAATTAAAGAAAAAAATAGACTACCTGAAAGGCATACTTGAGCATAGGGAAAGGCTGCTTGAGGTTGTAAAGGCTGAAATAAAAGAAGAGATGGCAAAGTTTGGGGATGAAAGGAGGACGCAGCTAGCACCTGCAGATGAGGAGGAAGAGGAAATAATACTTGAGAACAAGGAGGAGTTCATAATACGAACATCAAAAGGGTATATGAAGAGGGTACCTGCAGAGCTTTACAAGGAGCAGAAGCGCGGAGGAAAGGGGGTTATTTCAGCAAGGGTAGGGGAGGATGAGAGCATAGTTGAGGTGCTTGCGTGCAAGACAAAGGACACTGTGCTACTTTTTGGAAAGCAAGGAAGGGTATACGCAATACCTGCGTACAAGATAGCAAGGGAGGACAGGTACGGAAAGGGGGTGCATACAAGCTCGCTCCTGACAGAGGAAGGCGTGGAAGTAATAAAGATGCTGAGCATAGATGAAGATGCAGATTATTCTGGAAAATCATTCTTCTTTGTGACTAAAAAAGGGGTTGTGAAGAGGACGCCTGTGGATGCCTTCAAGAGGCTTGGAAGGGTAGGGGTAAGGGCTATTGTGCTCAAAGAAGGCGATGTGCTTGTGGATGTAAAGATTGTAAGCGAAGATGATGAAATAATTCTGCTAAGCAGCAAGGGCATGTCAATAAGGTTTGATGCAAATGATGTAAGGAACATGGGCAGGGTTTCTGCAGGAGTGAGGGGCATGCGCCTAAAAGAAGATGACTATGTTGTAAGCGCTTCGTATGGAAGGGACGCAATATTCATAGTAACTGAAAGGGGTTATGGGAAGAGGGTTGAATCAGATAGGTTCAGGAAGCAGCACAGGGGAGGAAAGGGGATAAGGGCTATAAAGCTTGTTGAAAAGACAGGGAACATAGCAGGGGCAAAGGCGATAAGCGATGATTCAGCAGTGATAATCCTTACTGAAAAGGGCAAGAGCATAATGTTTGAGGCAAGCGATGTTAGGGTTATGGGAAGGCAGGCAAGAGGAGTTAGGGTTATGAGAGTAGAAGAGGGCGACAGAGTAAGCAGCTTGGCAGTGCTTTGATAAGATGAATAAAAATACTCGGCTGCTTTCCAAAATAAGCTTTTTTACTGATGCAAGCAGCGAAATAATAAGTGCTATACTTCCAATATACTTGACGCAGGGGCTTGGCCTTGGGGCGCATGTTGTTGGGATCGTAGAAGGAGTGGCAATTGTCATTACAGAGATGATAAGGTCAATAGCTTCATATGTGCAGGAAGGGTATAGGGGGAGGAAAATATTCGTGCAGATCGGCTACTGGCTCTCTGCCATTTTCAAGCTCTTTTATCCGCTCATAAACAGCAGCGGAAGCGCTTTGATAATCCACACCCTGCAAAGGGCAGGAAAGGGCATAAGGGAAGGGGCAAGGGACGCCATAATAGCAAAAACAGAGACAACTAAATTAGGGGAGGCCTTTGGCTACAGGAAGATGATGGACAATCTAGGAGCAGTAATAGGCTCACTGCTTGCGCTTATACTTGGCTATATGTTTGCTGGTAATTATTGGGCTATTTTTGCTATAGCAGCACTACCTTCCTTGCTTGGGGCAAGCATGACCGCAAATATAGTGGATGTAAAAACAGTCCCTAAAAAAGTTACAATTAAGAGAATGGGGGGCAAATTCTTCCTTTTCCTTGTAGTTTGCAGCATATTTGCAATTTCGCTTTTCAGCCATTCTTTCATTGTGCTGCTTGGGGCTGACTATGGAAAGCCTTTTGAATTTTTCCTTGTTTTCAACATACTTTACCTTATAGTATCGTACCATATAGGCAAGGGGTTTGACAAAGACCGATACTCCGTTCTGCTTTTGCCCTTTGTTTCAATGCTGCTGCTTGGGATTGCAGCGCTTTTCAACAACATAATAGCAGCTGTGTTTATAGTGCTTTTTTATGCAATAGGTAAGGGAAGCATAGAGGTAATACCCAGAGCTATGCTTAAGGGAATGGGGCGTGCTTACACAATGGAGGTAGGGCTTATTTATTCAGCTATAGGGATGGCGCAATTCCTTGGAACAGTGGCAACAGGGTTCCTTTGGAACTACTTTTTAATTGGAGCCCGGCTTCCTTTGCTGCTCCCCCCTATTTTTGCCCTGCTTGCAGCAATTGTCTGGGTTGCAGGGCAAAGGCTTTTTAAGCACCACTTATAAAAACATCAGTGGCAATATGAACAGAAGTCTACTACTCGCAGCAATGCTCCTGCTCTCCATTGCTAACGCCATAACTGTTGAAAGCGGGGCAGAATGCAAAGCTGGCTTTTCTGAGAAAGTAGTTGTAAAGGTTTATGATGGGGAAAATTCCCCAATTGAAGGCGCGCTTGTGAATATAACCTACCAAAAGGATGCCACTACAGGAAAAGGATATGTAACAAGCCCCAATGTATATACTGACTCAAACGGAATGGCTTCATTTCTTGTAGTGAACATTGAAACGCTTGAGAGCAGGGTAAAGTGCGATTACACAATAAGGGCAAGCTATGGAGGGGTTAGCTCAAGGCTGGACACTTATTACAAGATGCCACAGCCATTTGGGATTACTATAAATGTATATCCTGTTATAATAAAGCTGCTTGACAGGTACAAAAAGACGATCGAGCAAGGCAGCGTTTCAAGCAACGGAGTTCCGTGCATCAAAAGGGAGGACTACAGTTGGAAATGCTATGGGGGGAAAGGAACGGTTTTCACTGCATCGTTTGGGGATTCCACAAAGGAATTTGAAGAAGATATAACAAATAGCACATACAAATACTATGTCCTTGATGTTTACCAGGCAAGCTTGCTACTGAAAGATGACACAGGGAAGCTTGTGAGCGGTATAGTTAAGGTAGGGGACCATTCCTATCAAGTAGAAGGTGAGGCGCCTGTTGTAGCTTACCACCAAACAGAAACAGTAAGGGCAGAGGGGCTTGGAATAACGAAAGAAAGGGCTGTCGATTTTGCATCCACAGATGTTGTTGCTTTCATCTTTGACATACACAGCCCGTTGATAGGGCAAACAACCATAGAAGGAAATGATGACAATACCAAGATGATTATAAAATCCCACATAACTGATACCATAGGGGTTTCAAGCGCTAAGGTGCTTTATACAGTAGGGGGCAAAACCTCGCAGGCAAGCGGTGTAAAAAGAGGGGACACTTACGAATTCACGCTTCCAGTCCCTGAAAATTACAGGATCGTAAGCATAACAATAGTTGCCACTGATGCTGATGGAAACACCGCACAGAGGAGCGGAACAATAACTATCACTGAGGTTAAAGAAGAGGGAGGGAGCAAAGGAGCTTCAACCCAAACAGGGCAAGAAGGAGGAGAGGTAAACATTCTTTTAATAGGAGCAGGTATAATAGTGGTGCTTATAGCTATTGTTGCCTTCTTTTACTTCAAGTCAAAGATGGAGTGGGAGAAGGAGCAGAAGGGGCAGTAGCAATCTGGCAATATTCTTTTTGGGACATTAGCATGGGCCTTAAGAAAAAAGCAGGTATAATAATGGGCAAAGGGGGAAAGAAGGGTTGTTGGAAGATTTATAGAACGTAAGGGGCTTGGCAATGATGGAATTATTGAGAGAGTGGTCTCACAGCTATTAGCAGCAGGAATTAAGGAAAGAGGCTTTTGAGGAGCTTAAGAGGATTAATAAGGAAAGGAAGAAGATTGGATAGGAAAGGAGAAATGAGATTGGAAAAGAGCTGCTAGAAGAATATAAAAAAAAGAAAAGAGTTTCAGTTGAGAGGGTTGCAAAACTTATTTTAGCAGGGGCGAAATTGGATTTGCAGGATGATGATATATTAGAAGAAAGATAAAGGGGTGAAACGAGGAATAAGCTTTATAAATATGGTTGTAATATATTTATGAAGGTGACAATATATGGGAAGAAAGAAGCTGTTCAACATAAACATAGTAATTGACCAAAGTTGGCTCAATGCTTATAACCTTTCAAAAAAGATGATGGATTCTGACAAGAAGGAGTTTGAAAAGCTGAAAGAGTATACTGCAAGGCTTAATTCAGAAATAAAGAAAGTCAAAGTAGAAAGGTTCACCAAGGAAGTTAGGGAGAGCATTGCAAAAAGATATGGGCTTTATAGCATTGACAAGGCATACTTGGCTTTCAACAAAATCACAGGAATAAAGAGAAGGGCTTTCATGGGGAGAGTTGAAAGGGGAGTTATACCAGTGGTTAAGGTAGGAAGGTTCAGGTATATCCCAAGCGAAGTAATGGATTACTATGTTGGCGTTTACAGCAAGTACCAATCCCTCACAGAAGCATACAAGAAGCTTGAGGGTGAAGGATTCATCCCAAACCTAAGAGCTTTCATAGGAAGGGCAGAAAAAGGCTCTGTGCCAAACGTTAAGATAGGGACGAGGAAATTCATACCAAATGTAGTTGTTGATGGCCTGACTAAGGTTGCAAAGTATTATTATGACGTTCCAACTGCGCTCGAGAAAATAAATGATGCTGGGCTCAAGATCTCTTCCAATGCCTTTGAGAGGAGATTAGACAGGGGGAGGATACCTTTCATAAAAATAGGAGGAAAAAGGTACATCCACAAATCAGTTCTTAATGAAATGATAACACAGGAGATTCAAAAAAGGAGTAGGTAAATGAAGGCTTTCCTTCTTGATGCTTCATACGCCATTAAGAAGGATAAGACCTATGTAAAACTGCTTTTGAAAAACAGAAAGGGGCTTTTTTACAGGTACTTCCAATACGATCCTTATTTTTATGCAGAACCATCTGCCGAGCGATTGGTAAAGGCAATGGCAGAAGTGAAAGGTGTTGAAAGGGTTAAGATGATAAAGGGCTTTGAGGAAAGAGAACTGCTCAAGGTAATATGCAGCAGGCCAGGGGATGTGAGGGCTTTAAGGGATCGGCTCAAGGGAAGGTGCTACGAGGCAGATATAATATTTGCAAAAAGGTTCCTGGCCGACTTTGGGCTTGCCCCTAATAGAAGGCTGATATACACAAAGAAGGGCAAAAATGAGATAGCAGAGATTAAAGGGCAGGAAGAAGGTGAGCTTGTTTTAAGCAAGGTTGCAATTGACATTGAGGTATCAAACCCAGACATAATACCAGACCCAAGCAGGGATCCAGTAATAATGTTCAGCTACAAGTCAGCAACAGAGCAAGGTGTAATCACTACAAAGAACATAGATAGGGATTTTGTCAAAGTAGTAAAAAGCGAGAAAGAGCTGATAGAAAGGGCATTTGAGATTATAGACAAGCATGAGCTCATATATGGCTACAACTCCTCCAACTTTGACATCCCCTACTTGATTGAAAGGGCAGATAAGATAGGGGCTAACTTCCCTATAAAGGTGAGAAAGGTAAGGAAAGGGCTTTTCACAGGGCTAAGCATTTCAAAAAAAGTCCATGTAGACCTTTACTACTCATCAAGGCTTTACGCTGCTATAGGGCTAATAAAACCTTCTGATTACACCTTAAAAGGCGTTTTTGAATATATGTTCCAAGAAAAGAAGCAAACTTTTGACAGGATACACATTGGGGATGCATGGAAAAACGACAAAGAGCTAGGAAAGCTCGCTGATTACTCCCTTTCTGATGCAATATGCACCTACAAGATAGGGGAAAGGTTTATAGATCTCCAGAAAGAGATGTCAACCATATCTGGAATACCTTTGTTTGAGCTCAGTTTTTCAACAAGCGGCCAGATGGTCGAAAGCCTTCTTATCCACGAATCAAGGAAAAGAAATATTATAATCCCTTCAAAGCCAACAGAGAGGGAAGTCAAGGAAAGGCTAATGAAGAGCGTTGTAGGGGGCTATGTGAAGCTTCCTGAGGCAGGGATATATGATGACATAGCTGTGTTTGACTTCAGGGGGCTGTACCCATCAATAATAGTTTCATACAATGTAGACCCAAATACAATAAGCAATGAAGGGGAGCACTTATCCCCAACAGGAACCAGGTTCCTAAAAGAGCCAATAGGGCTCATCCCTGCAGTTTTGCTTGAGCTCATAAAGAAAAGGAGCAAAATAAAGGATGAGCTTAAAACTTTGGGGAGAGAAAGCAAGGAATATGAGAGGGCATCAAACAGGAGCTTTGCGCTCAAAATACTATCAAATTCGTTCTACGGCTACTTGGGCTATGCAAGAAGCAGATGGTATTCATTTGAGTGCGCAGAAAGCATAACAGCATGGGGAAGGAAGCACATAAAAGACGCCGCAGAAATAAGCGAGCGCAATGGCTTCAAGGTTCTTTACATAGACACAGACAGCCTTTTCATACTGACAGAGGGAGAAAAGGACAAGGTCCTCTCCCTAGTTAAAGACATAAACAATAAATTGCCAGGGGAGATGGAGCTTGAGCTTGAGGGGTTTTACAAGAGAGGCATATTCGTTAGCAAGAAGAGCGAGGAGAAGGGAGCAAAGAAAAAGTATGCACTGCTTGGAGAGGACGGAAGGATAAAGATAAGGGGCTTTGAGTTGGTAAGGAGGGACTGGTCTGGCATTGCCAAAAAAACGCAGGAAAGGGTGCTCAATGCACTCCTGATAGACGGAAGCAAGGAAAAAGCAGCAGAAATAGTAAGGGAAGTAATTGACAAGCTTAGGAAGAAAGAGGTGCCAAAGGAAGATCTAGTTATTTACACCCAGTTAAAGAAGGATCCTGCTGAATACGATGTAATAAGCCCGGAAGTTAGTGCAGCCAAAAAAGGCATAGAAGCAGGCATGAGGATAGGGAAGGGTTCTGTAATAGGCTATATAGTTGGATCAAAAGGGAAAAGTATCTCAGACAAGGCAGTAATGGCAGAAAATGCAGAAGATTACGACAGCAACTACTACATAGAGCACCAAGTGCTGCCTGCTATAATGAAGCTCCTTAAGGAATTCGGATATAGTGAAGAAGAGCTGATTAGCCAGCACAAGCAGAAAAACTTGGGTGATTTCTTTGGATAAGCTGAAAGTTGGTAGGAAGCTTTTGCTGCTCAAAAACGGCTTTATTGAAGGCAACAAAGAGGTGCTATGGGCCTGCGAAATAGGGGAGAAGGAGCAGGCGCTCTTTGAGGAGGTAAAGGATTGCTTTGTGCCTGCAAAGGGCTTCTTTAAAGGTGAGAAGAACTGGTTTTTAGGAATAATAAGAGATGGAATTGTTTTCATTCCCAACGAATTGGTCAAAACAGCTGAGCTTGAGAAGCTAAAAGAGAGCCACAGGCAAAGGATTGCAGAAGGGGTAGTGTACAATCTTGCAAGAATGCACTCGAAATCAATAATGCTTAGGAATTTCTCGCTTGCAAACTTGCTTTATGGAAGGGATGTTGTTTTTCTTGACCCATCCAAACTTGCGAGAGCAATGGATAGCATAGGGCTCGTAAATGAGTTCTTATATGCAATGAAGGCCTTGATCATGTCAGATATTGTAGGTAAGGGAAACGCACAGGAATATATAAGCGCATATTTCCTAAGGATGAAGGAAGCATGCAGGGCATGGTACATAAGGAAGTATAAAATAAGGCCCAAGAAGGAAAGCGAGATTGTAAGGGAGATGTATGACAGCATAATAATGTTTCACTAAACATTAAAGTTCCTCTATTTCAGTAGGCGCATCCTTGTCCTTGTCCCTGCTTAACTTAAGGTACTTTCCTGTGTCTGCGGAGATGAGATTTTCATCGTGTGTTATTATGAAAGATTGTTCAACTAATTCAGGGAGCCTGTGCTGAATCAATTCTGAAAGGGCGAGCACAGAGTCCCTATCTAGGTTGTGGGTCGGCTCATCCAATATTAGGATGTTTATGTCTGGAAGAATGACGGAAGCTAGCGCAATCCTAAAAGCAAGCGCAAGTGCAGTCCTTTCCCCGCCGCTCATCAACCTATCTATGTCATGCCATTCACTTTCATAAAGCACCTCAAATTCATACCCCCTATCGCTTATCCCTATGCGCACCGCCTCATAGTTGCTATATGGGTAGATTACACGCCATATATGGGATATGGCAGTGTTCAGGGCGTCTATCACAGCCATGCGCATTTCTGCCTGGCTTTCTTCCACAACTGCCTTAAGTATTTCAAGCTGGCTTATGGCATGGGCAAGCTTGCTAATCCTGAATTCTAACTCTTTTGCCCTTTTGAGCTCAGAGCTTAGCTGTAAAGCTCTATCCTTAATCTCATAATACTCTCTCTTCCTTTCACTCAAGAGCACCTCTTTTTCAGAGAGGGCTTTTATATACTGCTCTATCTGCGCCCTTATATCAGCAAGCTCTTTCTCCTTCTGCTGAAGCTTGGCTTCTGCACCTTCCAACTCCTCAAGCTCCTTCTCTATTCTTTCCTTTTCCTTCTGCAACACAGGCACTTTGTCGCTTTTGCTCTTCTTTTCTTCCAACCTCCGCAGTGAGACAAGCACCTCTTCCTTCCTGCGGCTGTCAAAGGAGAGGGAGGAAAGGGCATCAAAAAGGGCTTTCTTCTCACTAGAGCGCTTTGATATTTCTTCTATCTCCTTTTCCTTCTCCTTTATATGAAGAAGCGTAACTTCAGCTCTTTCAATAAAGGAAAGCCTCGCCTTAAGCTCTCCCTTTTGCCTTATCTTAGCTTCCAATGAATCAAGTTGGGAAGCCAATCTTTCTTTTATATATGAGTGCTCCTTTATCAGCTCAGCAGCGTGCTCTTTCGTAAGGGGGCGCCTGCAAACAGGGCAATCAGATGAAGCAGAGGAAAGTATCCCTAGCGTATTTTCAGTGTCAGAAAGCTTCTGCTTCAGCTGGGCAAAAAGCGCCTCTGCCTCCTCAACATCCTTGAGCATTGCAATAATATCCTTCTTTTTAGAGCATTCCTCTTCTAACCTTTTCTTCCCACCTATTTCCTTGGCAAGTGCTTCTTTTCTGCGCTCAAGCTGCTCTATCTCCGCAATTGATTTGCTAAGATTATCCTTCTTTCTGCTGTATTCTGCCTCTTCCCTTTCAAGCTCCCTCTTCTGCTCTTGGAGAGAAAGAAGCAACTTCATATCCTCTTCATCAAAAGATGAATCTGATATATCCTTTTCTACCACTTCAAGCCGTGCTCGAAGCTGATATGCCCTCTTTATAGAAGCCCTTAAGGAAGCTAATGCAGTAGATACTGAGACGTCTGAATTGCGGGCTGAAGAAACAAGATTACGGAGTTCCTTAGCCTCTCCTTCAATCTGGCAAATCATGGCATTTATCTCTTCCTCTTTCTTTGATAGAAAGGATAGCTCTTCCTCCTTCTTTTTGACCTCTTCTGGTCTGAAAGAATCGCGGAGGCCTGAAAGCTCTGAGTTAAGCTGCTTAAGGGCATCAGAGATATTTGCCCTTGCCTCTTCAAACCTTTCAAAGCCAAGCAGGGAATCTATCTGCTCTTTGCGCTTTGATGGCACTGCATCAAGAAGAAGGGGGAGGTTGTTCTGCTCGGAATAAACAGCTCTGGTAAAATTGAAATAATCTGTTGAGAGTGCTTCTGAAATGTATGCTGAAACTCGCTCTACGCCTTTCTCTATCAATCTTCCATTCACGAACAACGAAGCAAAATGCTTTCCGTCACCTGAAACAGAGCGGATCACCCTGAAGGATGAGCCCTTGTGGGTGAAGGTAAGCTCAAGCTCTGCTTTCTCCTGCCCCTTTCTCACCACATCTGCAAGCTTTACCTTTTTTCTCTCAAGCATTGGAAAGTTTCCAAATAGGGAAAAGCATATTGCGTCTACTATTGAGCTCTTCCCAGTTCCCATGCCCCCTATGATTAGGTTGCTCCCCTTTGAGAAGGAAATTGAGCTCTTGTGGTGGGAGCGCCAGTTTGAAAGTCTCAAGCTCTGCAGAAGCATGAGAGATTCAGGATAAGGAATTTTAAATATGTTTGCGAGCTTATCCTATTATTTAGCAAAAGAAGCTGCTACCTCCCAAGCAGGATGTAGTAATCAGACACTATTTTGAATGTTGTCAGGAATGACATAACAACTGTACCTAAGGAATTAGCTGCACCACCTATGCCAACTAGAATAAACAATCCTATTCCGTTGTATATTAGTTCAGAAAAGAAGAAATATACTAGCGTGAATAAGTCAAAGCCTTTTGGAATGAATGATTTGAAAAATGGCTCTCCGGCTATTATGCGGTAATATCCAATTACCATAGTCAAGAAAGAGAGTGCAAGGAGAAGCGCAAATAGCGGGATGAATAGCGGAAAGAACATGTATAAAGCAAAGAGAATCGCTGCAGAGAGAAAGAAAAGGGCATATGCGCCTATAACCTTTGCAGTGTAAAGCAGCAGCTCGTTAAATGTTGTGGTTGTGCCAGTGTATATCATATGAATGCTTTTTGCCACTGAAGTGCGCACGAAAATATGGCATATTAGAAAAATAATGGTTAGCACTTGGGAAAAAATAGAAAAAACATCCTGCGCAAAAAGCAGAAAAACCAAAATTGAAAGAAGGTTGAAAGCTGCAAAAAGCAGGGAGAGTGCTAGGAGCTTCTTAAAATTCTTTTTCAGCACTTCAAAAAACATATAGATGCAAGGGAAAGGTATTTAAAAAGATTTTCCAAGGTATTAGATATCGGGGAAGTGGGCCAACCTGGTATGCTGCCAGCTTTGGGAGCTGGTGATTCGAGTTCAAATCTCGGCTTCCCCATATGGACGACGAGCTTATAATTAGGGATGGGAATAGGGGATTAGGGGTAAGGTTCAACCTTGAAGGCAAAGCAGAGCAGGAGTTCTGCTATGCTATGGCCTATGCAATACCTGTGTTTGGAAGCATGGCATTTGATTTTTCAGGAATTGAGAATAAAGGGGCAAAGAGTGCTGAGGGCCTTTTAGAACTCCTTAAGTCAAAGCCATCCAACCCATTGCTTAAGGAAGTGCAGGAAACTGCTTACATATGGAATACCTTGGAAGCAATGGGCATACGCCATCTTCCAAAGCCAGAAGATTATGGATTCGTTCAGCACGAGAAGGTGGAGGCAAAGGATGAGATAGGGCTAATCGTGAAGTATAAAGGGTGGATAAGCGTCAAAAAAGTTGGAACAGAGGCAGAAGACTGGGAAAGGGCATTCCTTGCTGCTGGCATAGTTGAAAGCATAGTCAGGAAGCTTTGGGAGGCGTCTGGTTTTAAAGAGGCAGAAGTAGGGAGGAAAGATAAGAAAGCTCTTGCAAAGGCAATAGAAGAGGCAAAAGGCAAAGAAGGGCTTGCAGGGGCATACGAAACTTACAAAGCCGTTAGGGAGGCAGGCTACAGCGCTTATGCCCTTGAGGATTTTTATTTCAAATACCTATACAAAGAGCACCCTGAAATAAAGGATATACTCAGTAGGAAGAAGAGGGCCAAGAAGAAGGCGCTCAAGATGGTTGAATGAGGGCAACTTTTTACGGCGGCGCGGGAGAGATAGGAAGAAGCTGCATACAGGCAGGTGATATGCTGCTAGATGCAGGGATAAAGCTTGGAAAGGCAAACGAATTCCCAGCAATAGGGACATTGGATGGAATAAGCAAAATAATAGTGACCCATGCTCATTTAGACCACTGCGGCTACTTGGCACACCTAAGCAATGAGATTGCGGAAAAGGATATAATAACCACCCCTCCAACAAAAGATCTTATGGGGCTATTGCTGTCAGATTACGCCTCATTAGCAGAAGACATAGGCCCAGGCGCAGTTGAGGCTGTAATGAGAGCTACTAAAACAATAAATTTCCACAAGATAATAAGGAATGATGGCAGGATAAGGCTGCACAGGGCAGGCCACATACTTGGTGCTGCGATGGTTGAGATAAACAATGGTGGAAAAACAATAATTTACACCGGGGACATGAACAACAGAGGAGGCAAGACAATAGCAGGCTGTGAAAGGATAAGAAAGGCAGACACGCTGATAATAGAAGGAACGTATTGTTTAGAAGACAGGAAGCCAATTAAGGCAGTTTCAGGCGAATTTGAGAGGAAAATAAGGGAAGTCATTGGAAGAGGGGGCACAATACTGATACCTGTTTTTGCAGTTGGAAGGGGGGAGGAAATACTTTTGACACTTCATGATATGGCGAAAAGAGGCACTCTGAAAGCTAAAATATATGTTGATGGTATGGTCAAGAAAGCTTACAATGTTTACAGGCAAAACATACTTTATGCCAGGAAATCGCTGATTTCAAGGATACTCCTTAGCGATGATGACCCTTTCAAGAGCCCCTATTTCATTATACCCAAAACCATGGACAAGAGCGATGTTGAAGGTGGTGTCATAGTCACAACCTCTGGAATGCTTACAGGAGGGCCAATTGTACAATACCTCAAAAGATTTGGAGGTGATGAAAACAACGCAGTGGTGCTCACTGGTTACCAGGCAGAAGGCACTCCTGGAAGGCAACTGCTTGATGGAATGAAAAAGGTGGAAATAGGGGGGGAGAATATTGAGGTAAGGGCGCAGGTCTGGCAGGCAGACTTCTCGGGGCATGCAGACAGGAATGGCCTAATATCCTTTGTGAAAGGAATAAAGGGGCTGAAAAAGATAGTGCTTGTGCATGGGGAAAGGGGCAAAATGGAGAAATTTGCAGAAGAGTTAAAGGAATACGAAGTTGAGATACCTCAGCAGTTTGATGAGGTTGACTTGTAGGAGCTCCCGTTCTTTTCAACTATCACGCAGATGGAAGAGTCGCCCTTCCTAGATGTCCATGTTACATACCACTTTCCATCCCTAAATATAACCTCTGGCATTGCTTGGTAAGAATCTATGTAAGATGAGATCTCAGCAGTTGGGTAAAGCTTGTGGGATGCTATTATTGCCTCCTCTGGGAAAAGTATGCTGCAATGCTCTGCTATGCAAAGCTGGCACCTTTCAGTTATCACTTCTGGGGGCTGGGGCACAAAGTTCTGCTCAGGGTAATTGTAGTATAGGTGAATCCTTGAAGGGCATTTTGTCTGCAAACCCCAGCTAACCCTGACCTTAACCTCATAATAATCCCCTTTTGAACTGTATTTCTTGTCCATAGAAACGACTTCTATTACCTCAGCCTGAGGGTATTTCACTGCAGCGTCTTCTATAACATAGTTCCTTATGTCCTCCTCCACTACATAATCAGGAAGGAATGGCTTTATCAGCAATATCGTTAAAGCCATAATCAGAAGAAGCAAAGCAATGTGCTCTATCCTTATTTTTTCCCTTTTCATTTCTTCATGCTCTTGAGTTTTTGTGATTTCCTGAAAATAGTGACTTTAGATTTTTCAATCTCCTTGCTAAGGTCCGCAGGCTTTCCAGAAGCTAAGTCCTTTGCCTTTGTGAGAAGTTCTTTCAAGTAAGCCTGCAACTCTTCTACTTGGCTCTCAATAAGCTTTTCTTTCTGCACCATCTCTTCGCCCTTCTCTACATATTCCTTCATTAAGGCATTTAGGTTCTGCTCATAAAGGTAGACCGTGCTCTTTTCCTTTCCAGAAACCACATTCTCTACTACTTCCTGCGTTTCGGCAACATCCTTCTCAATCTCAGCGATAAGGTTCTCATAATCATTGTAATAGTTTAGCACTTCCTTTTCAAGCTGCTTTGTATTCTCGATCTGCTTTAGGATGTCATCAAGGTTTTCCTTCCTTCTCCTTGTACTCTCCCTAAGCATGTCTATCCTATCGCTTAGCTCCAGCCTGACTTTTGCCATTGAGGATACCGCCCTGTCTGCCTCTTCAGCCCTTGCCTGCACTTCTGAAACAGTCGAGCGTATTGAATCTACCTTTGCCCTAAGCTCTTTCTCCTTTTCCATAAGGTTCTTGTACTCTTTTTCTACTGTTTCAATAAGCTTCTCCTCGTCCCTCATTGCGTCATTTATGCTCTTTTTCTGGTCATTCACTTCCTTCATAAGTTCAGCAACTTCTTTTTTAACAGAATCAAGAAGCTCCTTTATAAGCCCCATCTCATGCTGGGCTTTTTTCTCTATTTTCTCCACAAGGCTTGCGTACTTAGCAACCTTCTCGTATTTCTCAGGAAGGGACGCCACTCT
Organism: Candidatus Anstonellales archaeon; assembly: GCA_038890615.1. Taxonomy (GTDB): domain Archaea; phylum Micrarchaeota; class Micrarchaeia; order Anstonellales; family J096; genus JAWAFI01. The sequence continues at coordinate 31,638 of JAWAFI010000002.1, forward strand.
GTCCTGCAAAGAAAGGATCAGCTGCTCTTTTTCCATCACCTTCTCTGCTATCTTGTCTGCCTTTGCTTGGGTAAGCGCTTGAAGCTCTGCAAACTCATCAGTATAAAGCTTTTCCTTCTTCTCCTTTAGTTTAGAAAGCTCCCCTTTTACCCTGTTTATCTCATCCAAATATTCCCTGAGGGAAGTAAGAGCCTTTTTCTTTTTGTCCTTGATTTCATCCTTCTGTTTTTGAACATCTTCCTCTTTCGGCTGCTCAGCCCATTCTGGCTCCTCTGGCTGGGCCTCTGCCTTCCTCACAACCATCTGCTTCTTCTCAGCAGGAGGCTTGGTTGTGCCTAGCTTTATGACTTTCACTTCTTCTGGCTTCTTCTTTTCGGCTTTCTTTGGCTTCTTCTTTTCGGCTTTCTTTGGCTTCTCGGCTTTCTTTGGCTTCTCCTTCTGCGGTTTCGCGGCCTCAACCGGCGGCTTCTTTGCCTCAACAGCTTTCCTTTCATGGCCAAGCCACTCAACATATGTCTTTGTAAGGGTGTAGTAGATGCGCACATAACCTTCTGCCTCAAGAACCTTTATCCAATACTTCACTTCATCAAATCCCCTGTTCAGCTCATTTGCTATTTCAGAAAGCTCCAGCTTCTTCTTTTTGGATATTAATTCTATGAGCCTGTCTACATCTGTGGTTATCATGCTGCCACCCTACTTGAAACCTTTATTTTATAAGCGCCCGACATCTTCTTTGGTGCCTTAAGCAATGACTCCCTTACCTTGCTTTCGTACTGCTTGTATGTTGAAACGACAAAAACAGGCCTTCCCTTGTATATCCTTGCAGCCCTGCTAGTAGGCTTCCCGAACGATCTCCTCATCCCCTGCTGAATCCTGTCTGCTCCTGCGGTAGCAACCATCCTGTTTTCCCTTATAACATGATGTGGGTACTGCATCACAATGAAGTAATAGTTCCCAGGAGCGGCCTTTTCAAGATATCGGTTAACTGCTTGCCTTGCGCTTTCCAAAGAGTTGTCCCTTACTATAACATCCTTTTGAGCAACCAGCTCAAGTGTCAAATCATAATCTTCCTTCTTTGTCCCCATAACAAACTGGTTGAGGTGCCTATGGGGAAGCGACTTTATGTAAGACTTCCTTGGCTTGCTTTTTGAAAACCTAGTCCAAGCTACTTTGTCCATATCCCTTACGCAGCTAGCAGGTCTTAAAGCCATAAGAACACCTTTTATTATAAAATACGAGGGGTTTTAAAAAGCTTCTTTTTAAGGATAACCTATGAGAGAGAAAAAGTATGAAAGAATTTTCAAATTAGATAAGAAAAGGCAAATAAAAATATGAAGTTTTATTCAACTTTTTTGCGAAAATTGGCAAAGGCATTCTCAATGGAGGAGCGGAAGGGGTGGTTTTCGTTAACCTTCAGGAATGAAAGCAGCAGTAAGAGCTCTGCCTTCTCCTTCCCAAGCCCCCTGCTCATAAGGTAGTTTAGCGCCTGCTGGTCAATATTGTAAATATAGGCCTTGTGGCTTGCACTTGCCTGACCGCCTTTGATTTCAATAGAAGGCGAAAAGGAAACCATGCCTCCTGCAAGGAATGCTGCCTGCTCTATTGAAAGTGAAGATCCTTTGGAGCCCTTCCCAATCCTTCCTATAGCCAAGAGGTCTGCATTAGCAAATGAAACCCCACGCATGGAAACAGATGCAGATGAGTTTTCAAGTAGCGAAAGGTCAACGCTTATTTTTATCCCTTTCAAGCCAAGGAAAATTACTTCCAAGCCATATTCACCCTTTACCTCCCCTTCAATAGAAATGCTTTCTGTTGCATAAATGGTTTGGTTCCCTGAAAGCGCAGTCATGGTTCCCCCCCTATATCTGTTTGCAAAAGCCTGTTGAACTCTATTGCATACTCAAAAGGAAGCTCAGCTATGAAATCGTCTGCAAAGCCCAGTACCAGCAGCTTCTGGGCTGCTCCCCTGCCAAGCCCCCTGCTCATAAGGTAGTGAATCTTTTCTTCCTCAATAGCTCCTATTGTTGCTTCGTGCCTAAGTTCAATGTTCCCGCCTACTGCTATCTTTGGGTAGGTGGCAGCTGATGATTCAGGGCAAACCAAAAGGGACGAGCAGTTTACAATGCATTTGCTCCTTGCTGCGCTTTCTGAAGAGGTTATCAGGGCTCTGTAGTTTGCGCACCCATTCCCCTGCGAAATGCTTTTAGAGACAACTTCAGAAGAAGTATCTTCTCCTATATGGGATATTTTCGCCCCCGTGTCAATGCACTGCCCTTCGCCAGCGTATGCAATTGAAAGAAGCCTACCAGAAGACCTTTTCCCCTGAAGCACTATTGAAGGGTATTTCATAGTTACCTTGCTGCCTATGTTGCCATCTATCCAATCTATCTGCGCACCGTCGTAAGCAATGGCTTTCTTAGTAACAAGGTTGTAAACATTCTTGGCCCAGTTCTGCACTGTAATATACTTCACCTTTGCATCCTGCTTTGCTATTATCTCAACGACCCCTGAATGCAAGGAATAAGTTGGATAGGCTGGTGCAGTGCATCCTTCTATGTAAGTTAGTGAAGAGCCGCTTTCTGCGACTATCAGTGTGCGCTCAAACTGGCCTAGGCCCATAGTGCTTATGCAGAAGTACGCCTGAAGAGGCATATTGACTTCCACCCCTTTTGGCACATAGACAAAGGCGCCGCCGCTCCACATCGCTGTATTAAGTGCTGCAAACTTGTTGCTTGAAGGAGGTATCAGGGTGCCAAAATACTTTCTCACAATATCAGGATGTTCTTTCAGCGCAGTGTCCATGTCTGTAAGTATTACTCCTTGCTTTTCCCACTCCTTCTTTATGCTGTCGTAGATAACAGTTGAATCATACTGCGCTTCAACCCCTGCAAGAAATTTCCGCTCTGCTTCAGGTATTCCAAGCTTTTCAAACGATTCCTTAATCTCATCAGGCACCTCGCTCCACTCCCTACCTTTCCCATCAAATAAAGAAGAAAAATAAGTAAGCTTGCTGAAATCTATGCCTTCAAGGGAAGGGCCCCACTTTGGAAGCTGGGCTGAACAGAAAATTTCATAGGCGTGGAGCCTTTTTTCCCTCATCCATGCTGGCTCCCCCTTTAGAGAGGACAGCTCTGCAACTTTTTCCCTGTCAATTCCAGAAGCAAATTTGGTAGGCACAACCGCTCTTCTACTTAAAGGTTTAAAAAAGAGCAGATTAAATTTTGCACAAAATAGTTAAATATTTAAATACTCTTATTTAACCATTAGCATGCTTGACCAAAAAGACAGGCATATTTTAAACTCCCTTGAAGCAGATGCAAAAACTACGCTCAATAAGCTTTCAAAAGAATTAGGCATAAGCATCACTGCGGTAAGGAGGAGGGTTGCAAGGCTGGAGAAGAGTGGCATCATAGAGGGCTACAAGGCAGTTGTGAACAAGCGCCTCTTGGGGATAAGGACTGCGATAGTTTGCATAAGCACAAAGGAAGGAAGTTATTTAGATGTGATGATGGCACTAAAGAACTACCGCCATGTCAGGAAGGCAACACCTGCACACGGAGATGGAAACATACTAGCAGTAATTGAAGGGCAAAGCTCTAAGGAGGTTCAGGATGCAATAGCCAGAATAAAAGGGATTGCTGGAATAAAGAAAGCCAATATGCTAATAATAGAGGAGGCGCTTGCATGAGCCTGCTTGAGGTAAGGGGCCTTTCAGTAAGCTCAGGGGGGAATGAGATAATAAGCGATGTCTCGATAGAGGTTAGGAAGGGTGAAATAGTTGCGCTAATAGGCCCAAATGGGAGCGGAAAGAGCACGCTATGCAACGCAATTGCAGGCAAACCTTATGATGTAATTGGCAGCATATATTTTGAAGGAAGGGATATATTGAAAGATGGGGCAGATAAAAGGGCAAGGATGGGCATTTTGCTTGTGCACCAAAGCATGCCTATGCTTGAAGGCATAAAGCTGAGGACGCTGCTAAGCTGGCTTTCTGAGGTGCACGGTGAAGGAATAATAGAGAAAGCAGAGAAAAACGCTGCCAAGGTAGGATTTGGCAAGGAGGAATTTGAAAAGGATATTGCCAAGCTTTCAGGAGGGGAAAGAAAAAGGATGGAGATGCTGCTCATGGTCTCCCTGCCATCAAAGCTGGTTATTATTGACGAGCTGGATTCTGGGCTTGACATAGATGGGCTGAGGGTTGCCTCTGAAATAATAGAGAATATGAAAAAAGAGGAGAAGGGTATATTGATAGTATCCCACTACCCTTTCATCCTTGAGAGGCTTCAGCCAGACAGGGTTTACCTTATGGAAAGCGGAAGGATAAAAAAGAGCGGTGGTATGGAGATTGTGAAAGGGATAAAGGAAAAAGGATATTTGAGGGATGAAAATGGATGTTAAGAAAATAAGGGAGGACTTCCCTATATTAAAAGAAGTCATCTATTTTGACAACGGGGCAACAAGCCAGAAGCCAATTAGCGTAATAAACGCGGTTAGCAATTTTTACAAAGAAACTAATGCTAATGTCCACAGAGGGCTTCACAGGCTTTCTGAAAAAGCTACCCTCCTTTACGAAAAGTCAAAGGAGGAGGTGGCATCTTTTATAAGGGCAGAAAAGAATGAAATCATATACACGAGGAACGCCACCGAGGGCTTCAACCTCCTTATGTACTCTTGGGGGATGGAGAATGTAAAGGAAGGCGATGATATTGTCATAAGCATCGCAGAGCACCACAGCAACATGCTCCCGTGGAGGACCCTTGCTGAGAAAAAAGGAGCAACATTGAAGTACATAGATGTTGATGAGGAAGGAAATTTCAATAAAAGAGATATTGAAAAGATTAGCAGGAAGACAAAAATATTGGCGCTTACCATGCAGTCAAATGTAATAGGGAAGAAGAGCAACTTCCATGATTTTGTAAAGGCAGGAAAGGAAAGCGGGGCATTTGTGGTTCTTGATGGGGCGCAGTATGTACCCCACCACAAGCTTGATGTAAGGAAAACAGAAGCAGATGCAATAGCATTCACAGGCCACAAGATGCTTGCAGAAACAGGAATAGGAGTACTATGGGTAAAAAAGGAGTGGCTTGAAAAAATGGGGCCATTCATGTATGGAGGGGATATGATAAAAGAGGCAAGCTTAAGCAGGGTTACTTGGAATGAGCTGCCTTACAAGTTTGAGGCAGGAACGCCACACATTTCAGGGGCAATATCAATTGGAGAAGCAGTAAAATACCTAAAGGCGATCGGCATGGAGAACATAGAAGAGCACGAGAAAAAGCTTGCTTCAAAGCTAGTAGGGGCAATAGAAGGGGCTGGCCTTGACATTATAGGGGGCAAAGACAAGGAATGCCTTGCGAGCTTTACATCTGAAAAGATACACCCCCACGACTTGGCTGCCCTTCTTTCAGAATACAACATAGCAGTAAGGAGCGGCTTCCACTGCGCCCAGCCCCTCCATGAGAGGTATGGAAAGAAAAATGGGAGCACCAGGGCGAGCCTTTACTTCTACAATACAGAGGAAGAGGTCAAGGTTTTTGGAGAACGGCTCCAGGAAACAATGGGGATGCTCTGATGGACAAAGAAGAGATGTTCAGGATCTACAGGCAAAGGAAGAATTTCAGAAAGGTGGATGGGTTAAGGCTGGAAGGGGCAAACCCCCTATGCGGGGACTCTTTTGCCTTAAGCATCAAGGTTAAAAAAGGAGTAATCAAGGATGTTGGCATTGAAGGAAGCGGTTGCATGCTGAGCAGCGTTTCTGCATCTCTTCTTGCTGAATACCTTAAGGGAAAAAAGGTTGAAGAGGCAAAAAAGCTTAAAGAAGATGATATGTACAGAATAGTGGGAATTGACATGAGCCACAACCCTGTCAGGGCAAAGTGCCTCTTGCTCCCACTGCACATTTTAAAAACGATGGGAATGAACAACAATTATGAAAAGAATTAAGGATGCGATTGAACGAAAGCTCTGTGAAAAGGAAAAAAAGTGGAAAGATATGGAGATCATTACACCTGAGATGGAAAGGGAAGAGATTAGGAGATTAATAACAGCAAGGTGCATGACTTACGATACTTATAGAATAATAGAGCCTCTCTTAGCCAGAATGGAAAAAAACCTTGAGAATGTGGCTATTATCTCTTCTCTGCTTAAAGATTCCTTTTCTCCTGTTAAGATTAACGCAGGGATGGCCCTTCTAATAGGGTGCCAAATAGGAATAAACATAGAAAAGGCAATGCCAGATGTAGTTGAAGCGCTTGAAGACAAAGAACCTAGGGTTAGGTCAATAGCAGCATCAATAATAAGGGAAATGGCAATCAAGGGCTATAAGGCGAAGAAGTGGCTCTTGGAAACACTTAAGGCATATGCCCAATACGATCCTGACAAGGATGTGCAACTTTCTTGCGCAATGGCGCTTAGGGCAATTGAGTTGCAGAAAGAGGGCAACAATTATGGATAGGAAAAAAGAGAGCACGAAGTCGTTAGGCAACATACTAAGAAACTCGCTTAAAAAGGCGAAGGAAGTGTTCAATGTCAAAAAGCTCTATGAACAAGAGGATGGCATTCATTACAACTATCTCAACGACATGAAAAAATCAGCAGAAGCGATAAAGAAATTTGCAAGCATGCTCAACTCAAAAATAAAGGAAAGAAGGAACAAGGCATCAAATCTCTTTTTTTATGCTGCGAACACTGAGATCAATCTGCTTGTAGGGAAAGAAGAATTTATTAAGGCGCTCAGCTCAAGCGAAACTAATGTAAGAAGGGTTGCATCAAGATGCCTAGAGAAAATAGCTGCTGAAGAAAACAGCATAGCTGAAGCGCTTCCTACATTAATATCAATAGCATCTGATAGGTCTGAAAACGACGAAGAAACCAGGCAGTTGGCCATTTTGGCAATTGCAAGCTCTGCAAAAGCAGGTGATGATATAAGCGCTGCATTTGAGGTGCTAAGGCAGGGCTTGCACAGCAATTACATAAGCATAAGGCAGGCATGTTCGCTTGCTCTCTACTATGCTGCCATAAATCAAAAGACCTCTAAGGCTTCTATAAAAATCCTGGCAGAGGCCTGCAAGAGCAGTGAGGACAATGCAGACTACTTCGCTAGAGGAGTAATTTCTGAATTGCTCAAGAAGGGCGGCGAGAATATAAATGATGCAATAAAGGATGAAATTGGCACTATAAGCTAGCATAAGCCAGAGATGCAGGGGGTGGGGTTCGAACCCACGCAGCCACTAAGGCACAGGATCCTAAGTCCTGCGCGTTTGACCGCTCCGCCACCCCTGCGGCATAAAATTAGGCATTGCATTTAAAATAATGCTTTGCACAGGCGCCTTGGCTCCGCTCTGCTTTAAAAGCTAACCTAGCATTCATTCCCATGCAAAATCTCTTAATATCTTACATTCCCTGCCGCACCCCCACCTTAAGGTACTGGGGGGATTCCCAAAGCCCTCTATCTATAGAGCTTAAGCCCCGATCTTTCATTTCCATTAAATTCTACGATTCAGTTCACTGCGTTGGATGGAATGACGAGCATGGTGAGCACAGATGCCCGAATAGCGCAGTTAATACAAAGCAGTGCCCCACCTGCAGGTCGCGAGACATACTAAGGGCATATGCATCTGCTGATTTTGCAGGGTTAGAGCATCTTAAGGAAAGAATAAACAATGTCCCAACCTCATTGTACTTGGCACTTTTTGGGGATGTTGTAAAGTGCGGCATAACTGCCACAAGCAGGGTTGAAGCGCGCCTTGCTGAGCAGGGAGCAGATATGTACGCAGAGTTGATGCGCTTCCCAACAAGGGAGGAGGCACGTAGAATGGAACTGCTAATATCCTCAGAATTCGGGATCACTGAGCGTGTTATGCTCAATGAAAAGATTGAATGCATATCGCTTTCAGCAGATGAAACAAAGCTCCGGGATGCAATAGCGCAGATACGCGAAAGGGAGCCCTTTTCCTCTTTTGTCATGCCCTCGGTTTCAATAAAAAGGATTGATTACAACCTCCCAGAAAAAGCCTCGCTTTCATGGAAGCCTTCAGGAGAAGTGCTTGGAGCAAAGGGGGTTTTTCTTTTCATAAAGAAGGACGGAGAAAATTACTTTGTGCCAATGCACTCTTTCAAGGGGCACCTTTTTGATTTTACTCCCTGATTGCCTCATATGCCTCCTTGCTCTTCCCTGAGAAATGGCTTGATAAGAAGTTCCCTATATGGAATGCTAAGTACTTTACATAACCCCATTTTCTCAGTCTCCTCAGCGAAACAAAGCACTTTGCCTTTGGGTCATACTTAACCCCCCCAACCTTCCTCAGCCTCTTTATTATATCAACCTCTTCTGCTGTCATTATGTCCCTATTGAAGCCCCCTGCCTTTTTGTATGCCCTCCTGCTGAAGACTAGGTTGTCAGCAGCTGCATAGTCCAGCCCTAGCAGATTAAGAATGGTTGCAAGAAGGTTGAGCACCTCTGCCCCAAGATTCTCAATGAAATTGCCATCAAGCGCATAGATCGAGCCAATTACGCCTGCATAGCCCTCTTTTACTATTGCATCGCCTACCCTCTGAAGCCACCCTTGAGGGTAGATTGTATCTGCGCTTGCGCTTATTAGTATCTCACCCCGAGAGTTTATCATCCCTATCTTCCTTGCGTATGGTATGCCCTCTGTTTCAACTTCAATTACTTTGCAACCCATCCTTTGCGCTATCTCTGCTGTCTTATCCGTGCTCTTCTTATCAACGACTATTACTTCAATGTCATAATCAGATTCCTGCCCAAATATGCTCTTTAAGGTCATAGGAAGGTTTTTTTCTTCATTGTATGTCGGTATCACTATGCTTGCTAGTTTTTTCACATGCCTTTTTCCAGTTCAATATTTAAATTCATTTCCCATAATCCCCCTGATGCAAGGAAGCCTTATCCAAAAAATAATACGCCTGAAAAAAAGCAGTACTTCTCGCTTAGCCAAAAAGAGAATGAAAGAGTTCCAATCTATAAGAAAAAAAGGCATAAATGCCATCTTCAAGGAACTTTGCTTCTGCATCCTTACTGCAAATTTCAGCGCAGAAGGAGGCATTCGCATACAAAAAGCAATAGGCGACGGCTTCCTGACAATGGGCGAAAAGGAGCTTGCAAAGGCCCTACGCTCAAATGGCTACCGCTTTCCTAATACAAGGGCCTTGTACATAGCAAAAGCCAGAGAAAAGATGCCAGAGCTTAAGAAAGCCCTATCAATGGAACCAAAGGAATTGCGCTATTGGCTTATTAAGAACATATATGGTTTGGGATATAAAGAGGCGAGCCACTTCCTCCGCAACATAGGATTCAATGATTTTGCAATAATAGATTTCCACATAGTTGACCTATTAGTTTCAGAAGGGCTAATTCGAAAGCCAAGATCCATTACCCCAAAAAAGTACTTAAAAATTGAAAACAAGCTGAAGGAAATTGCAAAGGAAGTTGGCTTAACTTTAGGAGAGCTTGATTTGTATCTGTGGTATCTTTCTACTGGAAAAATCCTAAAATAACCATCTGTATAATCTTAGTTTCCTTCTCCCATTTCTTAACTAAATAATAAGTCTCTAAGCCCTTTTTAACCTTAATTACCGAGCAATTCCCCAACCAATTCTTCTAAACCTTTTTCAACCGTTTCTAAGTCATTTATCGTTCTTTTTTTTTGAATTTATTCAGCATCTCATTTAATGTGAAAAGCGAAATGCCAACAACATTAAAGTAATCCCCTTCTATTCTTTCTATAAGCAGAGCCCCAATTCCTTGTGCCCCAAATGCACCTGCCTTGTCTAGCGGCTCTCCTGTTGCGATATAATTTTTAATATCTTTTTTGCCCATCCTTTTCATCTTTACTTTAGTAACTACTACTTTTACTTCTTTTAACTGATCTTTTACTACTGCGATTCCCCCGTACACCTTAATCCACTTGCCAGATATTTTCTTGAGAATTTTTTCAGCCTCCTTCTTATTTTTCGGCTTTCCTAAAATCTTTCCTGAATAAACAACTGTATCAGCCCCAACCACTATTTTGCCTTTGTACCTCGTGGCAACTTCTTCAGCTTTGCCGAGCGCATTAGCAGCCACTGTTTCTTCCGGAGTCCTGAGCATTTTCTCTGGAAACCTGCTTCTTACACACCTGATTTTCCAAAACTTCCTCAAAAGCATCCTCCTGCGTGGGGATGTTGATGCTAGCATTATCTCCATGCTTCATTCACTCTTTCTTTTAATATATGTTTTTCTTGCAGGGCACCATTTTATCTTGCACTGATTGCAGAGTGGCTTGGGCTTGCAAACTGTTTGCCCATATCCAACAAATGCCCTGTTCAGCCTTCTCCAAAATCTCCTTGGGAATATCTTCTTCAGCCCTTTTTCTGTTTCTGCAGGTTTTTTTGTTTTCACAAGCCCTAGCCTGTTTGAAATTCTGTGAACGTGCGTATCCACTCCTATCTCTTCCTTTCCCAACATTCCAAGAATTACATTCCTGCTTTTCCTCCCAATCCCATCTAATTCTAAAAAGTCTTCAGGCATTCCCTCATTTACCACCCTTTTTGAGTTTGTTATCAGCCATTTTGCTTTCTGCCTATAAAATCCAACAGGGTAAATAAGTGCTGCAACCTCTTCTTCCGGGATTTTTGCAAGCTTCTCAAAGCTACCTGCTTTTCTAAACAACCTCTTTGCTGCAGCAATGCTTATATTATCTTTTGTGCGCGAGCTGAGAAGGACAAAAACAATCGCTCTAAAGATGCTTTTTCTGACGATCTTTCCAACATTGTAAACAGGCGCCTTCCTTGCCTTCCCCTCCATCTCCATTATTTCCACAATTTCCTCCAATATCTTTTTTTCCTTACTCATAAAAATACCAATCAAAAGCTGTTTTTAACCTTTCCCACCCTTTAAAGTTGTTATTTTTTAAGTTATTTTTACGAGAGAAAAGGAAACCTATATAAATATGCGCTTAATAATAACCACTGCGACCAGGTGATAGGTATGGAAGATTTGATAAGATCAGTAACTAAATCTGGATTTGAAGGGGCTAAAGCAGAAGACAGCGGAAACATTGACAGTTCTGATACTATAAAAATAGTAACAGTAGGGGTTGGTGGTGGAGGGAACAACACTATCAACAGGCTAGTGAAGCTAGGGGTCAAAGGCTCTGAGCTTTGCGCTGTTAACACGGATGCCCAGCACTTAAAGCTTATGCACGAGAGTGTTAAGAAGATACTCATAGGGAAGAGCATAACAAGGGGGCTTGGGGCAGGAGGAGACCCTGACATAGGAGCAAAAGCTGCTGAAGTTGACAGGGCATCCTTAGAGAAAGCAGTTGAAGGGGCACACTTAGTTTTCATTTGCGCAGGCGCTGGAGGAGGAACAGGAAGCGGGGCAGCGCCGGTAGTTGCGCAGATCGCAAAAGAGCAAGGCGCGATTACCGTAGCGATGGTCACTTATCCGTTTGCCTTGGAAAGAGTAAGGAGAAAAAAAGCAGATGAAACTATAGCAAAGCTGCAGAAGATTGCTGACTCAGTAATAATACTCGACAACAACAAGCTTGTTGAGCTTGTTCCAAACCTGCCTATGCAGGACGCTTTTGTTGTTGCAGATGAAATACTTGCAAGGGCCATTTCAGGTCTTGTATGGACAATAACCCAGCCATCGCTCGTAAACATCGACTTTGCAGATGTCAGGAGCATCATGAAAGATGGCGGGGTTGGGTTCATAGCAGTAGGCGAAGGCAAAGGCAACGACAAGGTCAAGAATGCTGCAGACAGCGTGCTAAAGAACAGGCTGTTGGATGTCGATTTCGAGGGTGCAAAAGGAGCGCTTATCCACATTTCAGGCGGCCCAGACCTAACTCTAGGAGATGCAGTCAAGGCAGGTGAGCTTATAACTGAGAGGATGGACCCTGACGCAAATGTAAAGTGGGGCGCAAGGCTTGTCAGCAACTATGAAGGCAAGATGGAGGTTGTGGCTATCGTTACAGGCGTAAAGGGCGCAAGCGTTGGCGGCAAATCGTTGTCTGACCAGCAAGAAGCAGCTTTCCTTGGCTCTACTGGAGATTTAGATATGCTAGGCTGAACTATGACTGATGACTTTGAGGGAGTTCAAATCAGTGTCGTTGGCGTTGGAGGAGGGGGGAGCAACTGCGTCTCCCGCATGATGTCCTCCGGGATAAAGAGCGCAAGAACAGTGGCCATAAACACAGATTCAAGGCACCTATTAATCACGCAGGCCCACAAGAAAGTCCTTATTGGGAAGAAGATAACAAGAGGGATGGGAGCAGGAGGGGATGAAAAAATAGGAGAGAAGTGCGCTGAGATGGATGCTGCCCTAATAAAAGAGGCAATAGGAAACTCCAACCTGGTTTTTGTTACAGCTGGGATGGGAGGAGGAACAGGAAGCGGGGCAGCGCCGGTAGTGGCTAGGATAGCAAAAGAGATGGGCGCCATAACAATAGGGGTAGTTACCTACCCATTTGCTTTGGAACGCACAAGGCTCAGGAAAGCAGAGATGGCCATAAACAGAATGGTTAAGGAGTGCGACACTCTAGTAGTAATAGACAACAACAGGCTCCTATCTTATGCTCCTAACCTTCCACTGAACCAGGCCCTTGAGATGGTTGATTCAGTGACTCAAAGGGCAGTGGTGGGAATAAGCGACACCATAATACTCCCTTCATTGATGAACATTGACTATGCAGATGTTAAGAGCGTAATGGCAAACAGGGGCATTGCAATGATTTCTTTAGGCGAAGGATATGGCTATACAAAGATAGAGGATGCTGCCAAAAGCGCGCTTGAGCATCCCTTGCTTGATACAACTTACGAAGGGGCAAAGGCAGCACTTGTGCACATAGAAGGCAATTCCTCACTAACTCTTGGAGAGGCAATAAAGCTGGGCAACATGATAACAGATCGCTTTGACCCTGATGCTAATGTGAAAATAGGGGCCCGCATACTCCCTGATATCGAAGGAGTTCGTGTAACTACTATAGTGGCAGGCCTTTCATCCCCATGCTTCCTAAATGGCAAGGCAACAAGCTCTAGTGCCAATTCCGTGGTCCAAAACTACAGCCCGGAGACTCTCTATACCCTCTAACCTTTTTTATTTATTACTTCGGCTTGAATCCCCTCATTAATAAGCTGTTTGCAACAACGCTTATAGAGCTTAGCGCCATTGCCGCCCCTGCTAATGCAGGGTCCAGTACAAGCCCTGTAAATGGGTATAAAACCCCCATAGCAATGGGTATCCCAACCGCGTTGTAGAAGGATGCCCAGAACAGGTTCTGTTTTATTTTGCTTACTGAATACTTGCTCAATTGCACTGCCTTTACTACATCTTTTAGGCTGCTTTTGACCAGCACCATGTCTCCGCTTTCTATTGCCACATCAGTGCCTGCGCCTATTGCAATGCCTACATCTGCCTGTGCAAGCGCATGCGCATCGTTTATTCCGTCTCCAACAAACGCAACCTTTCCACTCTCCTGCAGCTTCTTCACCTTTTCTGTCTTTTCTTGTGGCGCTAGCTCAGCAGCAACATCTTCTATGCCAGCCTGCTTTGCTATTGCTTTTGCAGTTCTTTTGTTGTCCCCAGTAACCATTGCCACCTTATACCCCATTCCTTTAAGCTTTTCTACTGCTTCCTTTGAGTCATCTTTTATAACATCTGCAATCCCTATTATACCTGCAAGTTTGCCGTTTACTCCAACAAAAATTACAGTATTTCCATTTTCTTCAACTTTTTCAATTATCTTACGAGCATCCTTTGGGATTGAAACCTCTTTCTTTCTCATCATAGCTGAATTGCCTATTACAACATGCATCCTCTTAACAATACCTTCTACCCCATAGCCTACTCTCTCTCTAAACCTATCCGCCTTTAGGCTGCTCTTTGCCGTTTTCACAATTGCCTTCGCGAGATGGTGCTCTGAATTTTTTTCAACTGCTCCTGCTAACTCCAATAGTTCTTTCTTACTGATTCCAAACGGATGCACGTAAGTTACTTCAAGCTCCCCTTTTGTTATCGTCCCTGTCTTGTCAAAGAGAAACCACTTAACCTGATGTAGTGTCTCAAGGCTTTCTGCATTCTTTATTAGTATTCCATTCTCCGCTCCCTTGCCGCTTGCTATCATAACTGCGGTTGGGGTTGCCAGACCCATTGCACATGGGCATGCAATAATCAGGGTGGAAATAAACATAGTCATTGCAAACACAAAGGTTTGCCCAGCAAGAAAGTACCAATAAATAAAAGCACAAACTGCAAGTAACATGACAACTTGCACAAAATAGCCAGCTACTACATCAGCTATCCTTTGGATAGGTGCTTTGCTGCTCTGCGCCTCCTCAACAAGCTTGATTATCTGCGCAAGCATTGTTTCACTGCCAACCTTGGTTGCTCTAAATTTAAAAGTCCCAACCCCATTTATAGTGCCTCCTATCACCTGATCCCCTCTTCTTTTCCTAACAGGCATGCTTTCCCCTGTGACCATGCTCTGGTCTACGCTGCTTTCGCCCTCAACAACAATCCCATCAACAGGTATCCTTGCGCCTGGCTTTACCACTACTATTGAATCAACTACTACGCTTTCAACAGGAACCTCCCTTTCCTCTCCATTCAAAATTACTATTGCTGTTTTTGGCTGGAGTGCCAAGAGCTTCTTTATTGCTTCTGAGGTTTTTCCCTTAGCTATTGCTTCAAGGTACTTTCCAAGCACAATGAATGTCAAAAGCAGCGTTGCAGTTTCATAATACATAATTCCGTGGATTACTGCGAACCCTATTAGCGTGCTGTAGACATACGCAGTTCCTACTCCTACAAACACAAGGCTGTCCATTCCTGGCGTCATCCTAAGAAGGCCCTTTAATCCCTTTTCAAATATCTCCTTGTTTAGATAAATGACACCACTTGCCATAAAAAATTGGAGAATTGCAGATACCTCTTTGCTAAGCATGTTGCTTAAGCTTTCAGTTCCGAGCATCTCAGGAAGCGCAAGAAGAAGCACAGGTATTGTAAGAAGAACTGAAAAAATCACCCTGTTCCTTAGCGCCCTAAGCTCTGCATTGCTCTTTTCCTCTGCTGAACCATGCTCTTCATAGGCCTCAATCCTATATCCAGCGCTTTCTATTGCTTTTTTTACCTTTTCAAAATCAGCCCTTTCCTTATCATACAATATATTTGCCCTCCCAGTAGCAAAGCTTACCTCTGCCTCTTTAATCCCCCACACTTCTTCTATCAACTTCTTTACATGTTCAGCGCGTTCTTTAGATTCAAGGCCAACTATCTTTACTTCCATCCCTTCTTTCTTCTCTTCAAGCTCCTCAACTTCATACCCTAGCCCCTTAATCAATCTCTTTATTTCCCCAATTCCAATAATTCCTTCATGATATTCTACTGTGGCCTTTCCTGTGGCATAGTTCACATTTGCACTTTCAATACCTTTTATATTTCTTAGCTTTTTTTCTATGTTTACTGCACATGAGGAGCAATCCATACCATCTATCTGCAGTGTAACCCTTCTCATACTAACACCCCGTAAACGAGCCCTGCTCTAGGACCATAAATTATTAATCCAGTCAAGAAACTTGATAGCAAAAGGCTATTTATAAAAAAGCCTAAGAGGGTGGTATTAAAGTCACCTATCTTAACTTCTCCTTGTTCGCGGTACATTACATAACTCAACCCCCCTATCACCACCATGCACACGGCAGCTAGTAGATATAGAGATACCAAGAGGTTGTCGTTTATAAGCATTGCTGAAAGCATTGCGCCCATGGTTCCTGCCATTAACCCTGCCATTATCCCCTCCATTACGCCCATTATGCCACAGTAACGCCCAGCCATTATGCCAAACCCAATCCCTAAAGAGGCACCAACTAAAGAACCTACAAACATTCCATTGGTCGCCCCTATTGTAGCTCCGCTCATAAAACCTACTACCATTCCTATCGTCATTCCAATCATCATTCCGTTCATGCAACTAAGATTTCTTTTATAGCATTCTACGAGACTCATTGAATATGTAGTGACAACTCCTGTTGCTATTGAGAGTAGAATGAGTGGAAAATATACTTTTATGGTTGTTCCTAAAGTATAATATACCACGAGCACAAGCACTAAAAGAACGATTGCTGAGAAAAGCGCATAGTTAATCAATTTTGCCTCTACTACGAGCTTGCCTGAAAGCGTTCTCTTAATATATTCAAAAACCCTGTGTGGATCACCTCTTCTCTCTTCTGAGCCTTTCTCAAGATATCCATTCTCTGCAAGTGCTCTTCTCAAGCCCGCTATCTTATCCTCCTCAACGCTAAACAAGACCTTTCCTGTTTTAATATCTATTTCAACAACCTGCGCTCCATTCTCCTGCGCCACTTTTTTAAGTATCTCTATACAGGATTCGCAGGAAGCGTTCTGGAGGTTCAATTCAAGTTGACTCATTCCAGCACCTTATAGTATGGCCTTCTTTACTCTGCTTATCGTTTCATTACCCTCATATTCTATTATAACTTTCCCTATACTTACGTTGACACTCTTTAATCCTGGTATGTCAGCTATTACCCCCCTAATCAATGCACTTCGTGATTTGCAACACATTCTACTTATCTTTATTTCTGCTTTCATTAAATCACCTCTTAGTGAATTACGATGTATCCCTCCTGTTCCATCATCGTGACGATATCTTCGATCCATTTCTGACCACAATCAATTATTGCTACAACCTCTTTGTGTTTCCTTTTAACATGGTTGTTCATATTTCCAATATGCTTTTCTATTTCATCAAGAAGGTTCTCACATCTCATGCAACAAATCATCTGCAGTTCCGCTGTACCTTTTTCCGCATTTTCCTTCATTATTTTATATGTACCTCCCATCATTCAACCACCATCTTTCCTACAAACATGTTCATACTACAATGGTATCTGTAGGAACCAACTTTATTTGGTGTGAACTCTACAACCTGTGTTTCTCCATTCTTGGAGTAGAGCCGAACACCAAACTCATCAAGAATCATGTATCTGCCGCATCCAGAAGAGGGTTCTGCGCTAAAGTAAAGCCTTACTGGTACTCCTTTCTTAACTCGTACTTCTTCTGGCTCATATCTTCCTGTTCCAAGCGCCTTTATGTATATCTCTTGCATTTCTCCTTTTGCAGCAGACAGGTTTGTCTCATTTTGTTCGAGTTTAGACCATGAGTTTTCATTGCATCCACATCCTCCTAAACTCCAGCTGCTAATACTTGCTTTGGAAGGGTACAGGACTCTATTTTCTACTACGTTCCCATTTGCTTGCGCAGAGTCTGTACTCTTTTTTAAAGCTCCAGGCAACCCTAATATCACTCCTCCTGTCACTGCACCGGCGAGCAGGAGGGCCCAAAAGAGCACCCAAGTGGTTTTTTGTATTCTTATTTTTTCCACATACCTCACCCATAAGCTTTATAATGTTTCGTATGTTGAAACAATATATATTAATTAATGAAACAAAGTTTCCAACCTTTGAAACGATATATTAAAAATAAAACGAACGGTTTTACTATGGAGATCAACAAGAAAATGGCTCTTTTGATTCTTATAATCTCACTGTTTGTTTTCCTTCTCACTGTTCTGGTCATTGTTTATTCAATCTATTCAGGAGGAGATGAAGTCCCTTTTCTGCTCAAACCTTTTATTGTTTACCACAACGAGTTCATGGTTCTTATGGGTCTAGTTGGGGTTTTTTCTGGAGTAGTAATTTATAGCATAATGGCTTCCTCTCTTAAGAAGCAGGAGATCATTACCCAGAAAAGCATAGACCTTCTTATTAAGGTTCTTCCTGATGACGAGCGCTCCATAGTAATGCACCTTAGGGGCAAAAAAGGTATGAGCACCCAAAGTGAGATATCAAAGATTCTTGGCTCGCGCCTCAAGGCCCATCGCCTAGTAAGAAAGCTTTCCGAGCGTGGTATCCTCCTTATTGACAGGTACGGTAAAACAAACATTCTACGCCTTGCAGAAGAATTTTCCTTCCATGAAGAAAAGTAGTGAATGCCACAGGGCGGATTTGAACCGCCGACCCTCCGGTCTTCAGCCGGATGCTCTCCCGCTGAGCTACTGTGGCTTTGATTTATCCATTAAGCTAATATATTTAAACCTTCCATTTATCTTAAAAGCAGGTGGACAATATGGCTTCAGAAGAAGAAGTTGTTTCTATGGTAAGAGAGCAAGGGATAAGGTGGATTGACCTTCAGTTCACTGACGTTCTCGGGCATTTCCGAAATGTTTCGCTAGTTGCTGATTCAATAGGCACAACAGAGCTGAAGAAAGGAGTTTACACTGACCTCTCGCCCTTGTTTGGGGAGAACTCTTACCTCCTTCCTGATCCAAACACTTATGCAAAAATAAGGTGGCTTAGGAGCACTGGGAGGTTCATTGCTTCACTTGTTGATGATAAGCAGAGGGCAAGGGAATACGACCCTCGTTATTCAATTGAAAAAGCGATTAAGCTTTCAGAGCTTGCTGGCTTCGGCCGCATTGATATCTCACCCTCCATTTGCTTCAATTTACTAGATACCGCTTCCATAGACAGAACAAAGCCAGAAAAGCCAGGCGGGGTTCTTTTTGATTCAAGGGAAGCAGCATGGAGCCCTTCTCCCTTAGCAACTCCTGAGAATGCGTACATGTGCTCCCAGCCATACGATTCATTTGCCACAATAAGGGAGGAAACCTCTGATGTGCTTGAGGCAGATATGCGTTTTCGAGTGATGTCACACCATCATGGCGCAGGCAACACAGGGGCACAGAGGCTTAACCTTGCACCAATGACTCTCCTTGACGCAGGTGACGCCATCCAGAGCTGCAAGTTTATAATTAGGAACATTGCAACTGCTGCAGGTCTCACCGCTTCATTCCTTGCACAGCCAGTTCCATCTGACAAGCTCTCAAACTTCATTCTTGGAATAAGCATATGGAAAGGATCAGAAAACGCATTCTTTGAATCTAGCGGTGAACTTAGTGACAAGGCGCTTTATTTTGCAGGAGGGCTAATAGAGCATGCAGAGGTGCTTTCGCTGTTTGCTTCCCCAAGCCCCAACTCCTACAAGGCATTCTCTTCAATGTACGCAGGTTTTGGGAACGGTTGCTCTGTTGATTTCGCAGCTCCAGGGAACAGGCCTGACTCTAGCGTAGTTTTATTCAGAGGAACTGATGGAACAGCCAACCCCTATCTTGCAATTTCAGCCGTAATTGCTGCTGGTATTGATGGCATGAAAAAGAAGAGAGAGCCGAATGAGTATGCTTCTTCCCTAGAGGATGTAAAGAAGCATGGCTTGCGCAGGATGACTTCATCATTTGAATACTCTCTTGAAGCTTTTGAGAGTGACAACTCCTTTGTCAAGAGCGTGCTTGAGCCAGCCCTACTTGATATCTACCTTAAGGAGTATGCAGTAATCCACAGAAAAGCAAGGGCAAACGCAGGTATGGATTATTCTACAGGGCTCTAAATATACTAAAACATCCATTGACCTCTATAACCATCTAGGAAAAAGAGAGAGCTAGGGGAGGGAATTGAACCCCCCTATGCCGGTTTCGGCTGCGAAGAGTACTGCAGCCGGCCGCGTTGCCGATCCGCCACCCTAGCGTTATTTTCTATAAACCAGATTTGTTTTTAATGTTTTTGCCCTAACTGAGGAGGTCCTTAAGCCTTCTTTTGAATATTGCTTTTTTTGCCCATGGGTCCACAGCAACCTCATCAGCGTATCTTCCTTCCTTATCAACTGCGTTTACATTTGCCCCTGCATCTAATAAAATCTGCACTAAATTCATATGGAACATTTTTGCAGCAACTGCCAAAGCAGGGGTTCCATCCTTATCCTTTGCATCGACATCATCCCCCTTCTCCAAAAACATTTTCACCAATTTTTCATCCCCGGATTTGATTGCTTCTATAAGCCTTGGGTTGCCTGTTTTCTTTGCATTTTCTTCAATTTTTTCAATCTTTTTGTTAATTATAAAATTTCTTATCCCTTCATCTTCTGCCAGGTCTTCTGCATATTTCCATTCTTTATTCGTGGAGAAAAGGTTTGCCCCGCGCTCAACTAAGAATTCAACAGCTTTTCTTCTCCCGCTTCTTGCAGCCCACATAAGAGGGGTGCAACCGTACTTATCGCTTTTATCTATCCAACATCCTAATTCAAGGAGAAGCCTTGCAATATCAATATTATCATTCCAGGCAGCCATCATAAGTGCATTCCTATCATGCTTGTCCTTTGCCTCATAGTCTGCTCCCTTTATTATAAGCCATACAACATTTTCTAATGCGTTGTTCTTGTTGTTTGTTGTTATATTAACAATTTTCCATCCTAATGCCCTCGCATCCCATTCGCCGATCTTTGCCTTGTTTTTCTCATTTATCTCTTTAAGCTTATTGTAAATCTCATTTCCCTCTTCTCCTCTGTTTAATGCATGTACCGCCCTCATTACTATTTCTTTTTCTGTAAGCTTCCTCTCCTCTAATTTAACCTCTTTTTTTATTCCTTTTTTCTTCCCCTCTAGCTTAACATCCTTTTCTTTTTTCATTTATTATTCTCTAAAATATGCTTTTTAAGCTTTGCTTGCTTATCTTATTCTAATTAGTACGCTACTATGTTTAAGTTATAACTGCATCCAGGGTCTTCCTCAACATACCCTGAAAGGAAGAGCCTTAGGTAGCCAAGTATTGGCACCCTTGCTATCACTTTGCCTTTTATCTGGCTCCTCTCAACTATAGAATTGCCCCCAAAGCCGCTGTATATTTGTATGTCAGCTATTTCATTGTTGTCCCCTTTTATTATATAATACTCATTGCTCTCTGTCTTTATCTTAAGCATAGCCCTGTGGATTATATCCCCCACCCTGCTGAATGCATCGCTTGGCTTTGGAGCGTATACAACTACATCCCCTCCCCTGTTGTCAATTACAATGTAATCTTTGTATTCAATCCTTTGCAGGCAAGGAACAAAACCTTCCTTTGCACCTTTCTTTACCCCTTTCCTATAGCAGGTTCCATAATGGAACTCAAAGTTGCCCCTTTTCTCCACTACCTTGCTCGGATAGTTGAAAAGATAAGCGCAAAACTCATGGCTTTCCGTAGCACAAGCAGAAAGCGCAGATCCCTTAACTTCTTCGCTTTTCCCCTCCCACTCAACTACTGCATTGGCATTGGAAAGCCGTGCAACATCCTGCTCGCTCGCCTCTATTTCAGGGGCCCTTATACCTTCCCCATATATAACAACCAGATCCCCTCTTTCAAGGTTGGGGAGCATGCTACATGACACCACTGCATTTAGAGGAGAGCTAGTCCTTAGCGCAAATGAAAGTGCAAGCCATACTACTACTATAGCCCCTATTGTTATCACAGTGTCCTTAAGCTCTTCCTTCCAGCCTCTTTCCCTAACCCCCTGCGCCACCTCAAGCACTACTGCTATCACAAGGAAAATAGCACAAAGAACCCCTAATATTGGCTCCCTGAATAGCACATAAAGTATAAGGAAAAATATGGAAAGCCCAATTGCAATCCTGTCTGCGTTTTCCTTTCCTATCTTGAAATCCATCTTACTCCTTTCCTATTTCCTTTTCCATCCTTTCTGCCATTTCCTCTATCTCTTTCAGGGCTTTTGCAAGCGCCCCCTTGGCGTTCTTGCCTTTTATCCTAAGTTCAACTTCGTTCTTTAGCGGATGTTCTTGCCTGTAAAAAACTGTTATGCCATCCATTTCGTTCATGTGCTGGGCAAGTGCCATAGCAAGGGCTCTGTTTTCTGTTTTTATTATGAGTACATCATCCTCTTTTTCTATGCTGGTAATCATGCCTTTACTTAGGGATAATATTATTAAAACCTTTGGATTCCCTTTCTTATCCAGGGCTGATATGAGCGGAATAGAAGAAAAGATAAGGAAGATAGAAGAGGAGATGGCTAGGACCCAAAAGAACAAGGCAACAGAGCACCATCTGGGCAGGCTCAAGGCAAAAATAGCACAGCTTAAGGCAGAAGCAGAGCATAAGAAATCAATTGGGAAGAGCTCTTACGGTTATGGGTTGAAGAAAGAAGGGGATGCAACTGTCGTCCTCTTAGGGTTCCCAAATGCAGGCAAATCCTCAATACTTTCAAAGCTCACCAACGCAAAGTCAGAGATAGCAAACTACGAGTTTACAACATTGAGAGTAATACCTGGCATGATGGTTCACAAAGGCTTCCGCATCCAGATACTTGACATTCCAGGCATAATAACAGGAGCAAGCAAGGGGAAGGGAAGGGGCAAGGAGGTTCTAAGCATAGCCCGTTCTGCTGACCTCATTTTGATAGTAGTTCCTGCAGACAGGCCAGAGCAGTACCAGCTTATAGTTGAAGAGATGGAAAAAGCAGGCGTAGTGCTTAACAAGGAGCGCCCATATGTCCGCATAGAAAGGACTGCAACAGGTGGTGTGAAAGTGCTGGGCTCAACTGGCAAGATGAGCTACAATGAGATAACTGGCATCCTTTCTGCGTTTTCAATATTCAACGCCAATGTTGTGGTTGGTAGGGATGTTGACTCTGATGCTTTTATAGAAGCAATACTGCCGCGAACGGTTTACAAAAAAGCCATAGTAGTGGAGAACAAGGTTGACATAGCAAAGCCAAGCCTGTCTTTTGCGTTGCCTATATCCTGTGCTACTGGCTACAACATAGAGAAGCTAAAGGATTTCATAGTTGACAACCTAGGATTCATAAGGGTTTACACAAACCCAAAAGGAGGAAAGCCAGACCAAGAGCCAATAATATTGCCAAAGGGGGCAACTGTTGCTGATCTGTGCGCCAAAATATACCGCTGCATGGAAGCTGAATCCCGTGGAGCAATAGTGAATGGAAAAAGCGCCTCATTTCCAAACCAGATGGTTGGGCTTGACCATATGCTTGCTGATGGGGATGTTGTGAGGATTGTCAAGCATGCCGACAAAAAAAGAAATAGATGAGATTATATCGTGGTGCGAGCAGAAGAAGAAGGAGAAAGGAATAGTGCCAATAATAGAGCGCAATACATTCAAAGACAAATATCCATGGGCATACCGCTACACCTTCATAGAAATAGACAGGCCTTTTGAAGCTGCTTCCAAGAGCTCACTCGTCTATGATTCAGTTACTAAAAAGCTGTGGCATTTTTTGCTCGGCTCTTGGAGGCCAATAGAGCCTGAGGCAGACATAAAATTTTACTGAGCCACTTTTGACGCAAGGCGTAATATTTGCGCCTGAGCGAAAGCTATTTTAATAGCATTTACTAAATATCCCTATGCCAAAAAAGAAGGACCTGGTTTACGAGCGGCTGTTCTCAAGCGTGCGCGATCTCTATATGTATGAGTCAGAGGAAAGCATGCCTAAGCTCCCAAAAGACATAGGCGACTTTAATAATATAATAAAAAGGGCTACGCTTCTTTACGAGAAATAGCTGCTTCAACAAACTTGACGAAGATAGGAGCTGGCCTCTCTAGCCTGCTGTTCAATTCTATATGGGCCTGCGTGGCAATCCCAAATGAGTGGGGCCATTCGATTATCTCAACAATGTCATCCTTGTACCTTCCGCTTATTATAAGCCCGGTGCTTTCAAGCTCTTTAACAAGCTCAGGGTTTACTTCGTACCTGTGCCTGTGCCTTTCAAAAACCTTTGTAGCCCCATATGCCTTATGTGCCAATGTTCCTTCTTTTATCCTGCATTCATAGTCGCCCAATCTCATTGTCCCCCCAAGCTTCTCAATGTATTTCTGCTCTTCAAGCAGCTTTACCACTGGGTACTTTGTCTCTGGGTCAAATTCAGTGCTGTTCGCCTTTTCCATTCCATTCACATTCCTGGCCCATTCGATAGCCATAAGTTGAAGCCCAAGGCAAAGCCCGAGGTAAGGCACCTTCCTTTCCCTTGCGTACCTTATTGCGCTTATTTTTCCCTCAATCCCCCTTGTGCCAAACCCTCCTGGGACGATTATCCCATCAACATCATTGAGCTGGCTAAGGTCCTGCTCCAGCTCTTCTGCTTCTACCCATTTTACCTCAACTTCTGCGTTGTTTTCTGCTCCTGCGTGTATTAGCGCCTCCTTTACGCTTACATAAGCGTCCTTGACAGCAGTGTACTTACCTACGATTGCAACCTTAACTTGCTTCTTTGGCTTCTTTATCCTTTCAACCCTTGCATTCCAATCTTTCAGCTTCACTTCCTTTATTTCGCAGCCCAGCTCTTCGCAAATAGCTGAGTAGAGATTTTGCTTTTGGAGCAAGGGAAGGAGCTCGTATACTGTTCCCACATCAGTATCGTCAAAAACATTGGTTTCTTTCACATTGCAAAACATCGCTATCTTTGCCCTTTCTGCCTTGCCAAGGGGCACTTTGGAGCGCACTATTATTATGCTCGGCCTTATGCCCATGCTTAAAAGCATCCTATTTGCATGCTGGGTTGGCTTTGTCTTGAGCTCCCCTGTGACATTCTGAGGCGCATAGGTAAGCTGCACGAAAATAACTTTCTCTTCATTTGCAAGCTGCCTCATTGCCTCTATGAAATACCCGTTTTCCAAGTCCCCTGCAGTGCCCCCAACTTCAATTACCACAATATCAGCACCTTTCTTTTTCCCTACTTCTTTTACCTTGCTTTTTATATGGTTTATCAAGTGGGGCACAAACTGTACATCTTCTCCTAAGAATTTGCCCTTTCTTTCCTTTTCTATTATTTCACTGAAAAGAAGGCCTCCTGTTATGCTGCTGTCTTTTGTCATATCCTCATTAAGGAACCTCTCGTAAGTGCCAAAATCCATATCAACCTCCCTTCCATCCCTGAGCACAAAAACCTCACCATGCCTGTAAGGATTCATAGTGCCACAATCTACATTCAAATATCCATCAAACTTAACCATGGCAACCTTAGCCCCACCTTCCTTGAGAAACCGACCTATGGAAGCAGCAACTGCCCCTTTTCCAAGACCAGACATTATAGTTCCTATTACAACTACAAACTTCATAATACTCTAAAAAAGGAAGATTTTAAATACCAAATTGCTTTCCCTTTTGATGATGAGCACGCTGAAGGCATGGGTTGCGCTTTTCAGAGCTGAGCATGCGCTTCTCATATGCATTGCAATAGCGTTTTCGCAGTATATCACCGGTGCTGCCCCAAACATTATTCACTACATAGCCCCCATACTTGCGCAATTCTCTGCGTTTGCCCTAAACGATTACCTTGATGCAGAGGCGGATAAGCTAAACAAGAGGAAAGACAGGCCAATAGTTTCAGGCCTAGTAACAAAGGAGCAGGCCCTTTATGCAGGGGTAGGCGCATTAGCCCTTTCTCTAGTGGCTGCGCTTTTCCTGCCTCTCATAGCCCTCTCAATAGTGCTTTTATTCAACGCGCTTTCGCTGTTATACAACTTGCGCCTTAAGGATTACCCTCTCGTGGGTGAATTTTACATTGCCTCTTCCATGGCAATACCATTCATATATGGGGCTTCTTTTGCGCAGGTAACAGTGCCTATAATAGTAATAACGATAACTGTTTTCTTCTTCGGCATTGGCAGGGAGATTATAAAGAAGGTAGAAGATATGGCTGGTGACAAAAAGGCAAGAGGGGCTAGCACTCTCCCTATCTTAATAGGCGCAAAGGGGGCAGTAAAGGTTGCAATTGCCTTCCTTTCTGTGTCTTTTGCTCTTTTTGCCGTTGCTTTTTTCCTGTTCTTCATTCCTAACCCAGTTTCCCTGCTTTTCTTTGCTTTCATGGCCATCCTTCTCTTTTACTCAGTATACTCCGCAATTGCTAATGATTACAAAAAGGCACGCATGGTGAGCCTTGCTTCCATGTTCTTTGCGCTCATTGCGCTCTTTTTTGGAGCATTCCCCTGATCTTTTCTATTTCTCCCCTATCTATCTTTCTGAACAGGTTGCCTATTCTTCCAATCTTGATTGCCTTTTGCCCTATTTCCTCCCATTCGCACTTGCCCCCAACCATCTCTGAGATTTTCCTGCTGCTCTCAGGCAGGTAAGGGCTCAGCAGTGGGCCAAGCGCCTTCAGCCAGTTTGCGCAAGCTGTCAGTGTCCTATTCTTAACTTCGGCATTCTTCCATGGCTCCCTTTCATTAAGAAGGGCGTTGTACCTGCTGTTTTCGTTCACAATCCTGTCAAGCGCCTCCTTTATCCTAAACCTTTCCACCTCTGCAACCACCTCCTCCTTGAGCTTGGCTACATCCTCCCTCATCCTCCTTTCCTCCTCACTCTCTTCATATTTAAACCCAAGTTTTTCTGCAAGCACTGAGACCCTTTTGGCGAAGTTGCCTATGTTGCCAACCAAGTCGTTGTTTATCCTATTGGCAAAATCATCCAAGTTAAAATCCGAGTCAGCAAGGCTGAAAGGGGTTATTTGCGTCTCATAATACCTTAGATACTCTGCAGGGAAAACCTGCAGGAACTCATCTACTGTTATGTAGTGCTTCCTGCTCTTTGAGAATTTCCTGCCCTCAAGAGTAAGATGGCCCCTTACAGGTATTGCGCTCGGCAACTTTATGCCAATGTCCGCTGCCATTATCATTGCAGGCCAGAATAGGTAGTGGTGGTAAACTATGTCCTTGCCTATAAAATGCACTATCCTGCCATTCCAGTACTCCTTCCATTTAGGGGTAAGAGCAACAGTGCTGCTTATATAACCGATTGGGGCGTCAAACCAAACATAAAACACCTTTCCTTTCTCAGCAGGCACGCCCCAGTCCAAATCCCTGACTATGTCCCAGTCAACGAGCCCCTCCTTTATCCAATTGAGAACATAGTTTTTAACCTCGTCCTGCATCTCTTTGTTTCCCTTTATCCATTCCTCCAGCTTAGGCCCAAACGCCTTCAGGTTGAAGAATGAGTGCTCTGACCTCTTTTTTGATGGCTTTTTCCTGCAGACAGAGCACTTTGGCTCCTTTATTTCACCTGGCCCTATTGTCCGTCCACAAGCTTCACAGCCATCGCTGTATTGGTCCTCTGCCCCGCAGTGGGGGCAAATGCCAATGACAAACCTGTCAGGAAGGAATCTATTGCAGGTTTCGCAGTAGTAAAGCTCTACCTCCTTGGTGTAAATATAACCGCGCTCCTTTGCCCTTTGGAAAAAAAGCAAGGTCATCTCCTTGTTTTCCTTGCTTGAGGTCCTGTGGAATACGTCAAAATCTATAAGCAGCTTCCTGAATGTCTCCTTGTCCTTCTCGTGGTATTTCTTTACAAACTCCTCTGCGCTCACTCCTTCCTTTTCAGCCCCAGCCACTATAGGGGTGCCATGCTCGTCTGTTGCGCATACATATATTGCATCCTTTCCAAGTGCCTTCATGAACCTGGTATATATATCTGCTGGCAGGTAGGTGCTCCTTATGTGGCCTAAATGAAGCTCCCCGTTTGCATAAGGCAATGCAGCAGTAACTACTATCCTTTCTTCCATAGCCTTTCTTCAATGATAAACTTATTAAAAGATAAGGTTAAAGCTCCCTTTTTAAAAGCGAAGCAAGCTTTTTGTTGCAGTTGATTAGCCCTGTATAAATCTGAATCCCTACTGTAAGGTTTCTGAAGCGATTGCACTCCTTGCTTAGTTTTCTTCCGTATTCCCTTATCATTGCCCAGCTAAGCCCATAGTTGACCCTGTCAAGCAGGTCGAGCGCTGTTTTCCCATCCATGTTCCTAAGGAAGGGGTTTACTCCTGCTCTGAAAAGAAGGGTTTTTATTACATAATGGTTCTTTTCCCCAAGCACTGCATAGTGCAATGCTGTGTTTCCCTCCTTGCTTTTTATTCCAGCATCTGCCCCATAGTCCAACAGCAGGTTTAGAATATCATAGTCTCCAGAATAAGAAGCCTTCATGAGTGCTGTTTCCCCTTTTTGGTTCCTTGCATTTACCTTTGCACCTAATTTCAGCAATAATTCCACTGCATAAAAGGCCCCTGTTTCAGAAGCCCTTATGAGTGCAGTGTTCCTTTCCTTGTCCCTCCAGTTCGGGTCTATTTCTGCCTCTAACATAATTTTCATAACTTCTACATCGTTTTTGCGTGCTGAATCTATGAAAATTTCAGCCAGCCTTTCCCTCCCTTCCTTCGTCTCTTTCATCTTCTTCATCTGCTCCACCAATTCCCTGTGCTTTGCCTCCTCATCCCTTTTCCCTTCAACAAGCCCATCCTTTTTTTCAAAACCCTTCTTAGCTGCCTTTTCCTCTTTTCCATTCTCCTTATTTTCAACCTTTTCAACCATCCCTATTCCTCCCCTTCAAGCACCCTTTTGGCTTTGTGGATGGCTTCTCCAGCTCTTCTGCTTTTCAACAGAGCCATAGCAGCCCAATACCTAACCTCTGGCTCAGGGTCATCGATGGCTTGCTTAAGCGCCTCCAATTCTTTGCTGCTTAGTATTTTCTCTCCCACTAAAGAAAGCGCCCATGCTGCCTTCTTCCTTACCTCTGTGCTCTTGTCGCCAAGCGCATCAGCAAGCAACCCGATGCATGATTCTATGCCAAGCCCCTTTGCTGCTGTTTTCCCAAGGCATTCTGCAGCTGCTTCCCTTACTCTCTCATCCTTGTCTTTCAGCCCTTCAGCAAAAACTTCTGCTGCCCCTTCCTTTCCTAGAAGGCCTTCCATAAGCTTTATTTTTTCTGATGTTCCTATTGTGCTGAGCATCCCTATCCTCTCATCTGCTATGGGCTCAATCCTTTCTTTCCTGCATTCTCTGCCTCCTTCTTTTTTGCACACCTTTTCCATGAAAAATGTACATTCTGCACCTTTATAATGATTGCCCTGCAAATAGAAAGCTTTTTAAATAGACCCACCACAATTACCATGTGAAAAGAATAGAGGGGATGCTTAGGCATTCTTTTTCTATTGGCAAGAGGTTGAAAAAATGAGCAAGAAACTGTATGTAGGAAACCTGCCCTTTAGCGTGACGCAGGACCAGCTTAAGGAGATGTTCTCTTCTTACGGCTCTGTGTCAGAGGCTATTGTTATATCAGACAGAATGTCTGGCAGGTCTAAAGGATTTGGTTTTGTAACCTTTGATGAAGATGCCGCAGCTGACAAAGCTATGGCAGAAATGAACGGGAAAGATGTAGAAGGCAGACAGATTAAGGTTACAGAAGCCAGGCCGCCTTCTCCAGGTGGAAGAGGCGGCTTTGGAAGGGGCCCAGGAAGAGGAAGAGACGAGTTCTAAGCCCTTTATAACCTGTCCTAACCTTTCCCATTTTTCCCAAAACATATTTAATGATTGCCTAATTTAGTGCTTTATGGATGAAGAGGAGAAAGCTGATTATAGCAAGATCAGCCGCAAGTTCAAAGAGGTGGCTGACTCAAACGCGCGCCTTGACTTAATAAAGGCAATAAAGCTTTATTCCCAAGGGAGCAAGGATGAGTCACTAAAACTCCTTAGCTCTATAATTGAGGAAGCGCCATCTATCGCAGCTTCAATGCTGTACTCCCCAAAAAGCGAGCTTGCTGATGAGTTTTCAAAGCTCCGCTTCTTTTCAATTTTCTTTGCAATGCTTAAATCAGTGAAGCGGTATGATGCAATTGTTGCCACAATCCTTTTTTCATTCAGGGACAAGAAGCACTATCCCATTGAGCTAGTAACTACCATCCTCCCTTTCATGCAGGACAAAGAATTCATAAGCGAATTCAGCTCCTCTTTAGAGGAGCATCCAAGGGAGCTTCTTCAGTTCTTGGTTGATTCTGAAGAGCAGGAGTTTGTCAAGCCGTTCAGGAAGTTCATAAAGGATTACATAGAGGAAAACTTTGGGGATGACCAGTACACGGCAATAAAGGCCATTTCTTTAATAAAGGATTCTGCCACTGAAAGGTTCCTTCTTGGCTATATAGATGATTGGGATGAAGAGGTACGCCGTCTTGTCCTGCTGTACTTTATGAATTCGCAAAGCCATGAGATAGGCAGTGAATTTGTGAATGCCCTTATCTCTGAAAAGGACAGGCGCCTAAGGGCATTGCTAAAGCACATAATAATGAACAACTTCTCTAGGCTAAAGGATCACATCATAAAGGAAATCAAGAAGAATAAGTTAGAAGCATCAAAGGACCTTCTTCATGTAGCCTTCATGATGATGGATAAAAAGGAATTAAGTGAACTTGCAGATGAGCTAAGCGATGAAAAGCGAAACTATTTATTAAACAAGATGTACATTTGATTGCCATGACCAGCATAATAAGGATCCCACAAACCATGGTGGAACAGGCAAAGGAGGCATGTTCAGCCATAAAAGGGCTAGTTAAGGCAAAGCTTAGCGTGAGCGAGGACGGAACTGTTGAGATTGAAGGGGATGCTCTTGAGGAGCAGAGGGTCTGCCTTGTAATGAAAGCGATCGGAAGGGGGTTTGATAAGGAGGATGCACTTCTGCTCCTTGATGATGAGTATGAATTAAGGGCAATAAACCTTAAGGATTATTTCAGCTCCCCTGGCCACTTCAAGCGCATAAAAGGAAGAGTCATAGGAAGGGGCGGGAGCATAAAGAAGAGCATAGAAAGCTCCACCTTCTCAAGGATAAGCGTATGGGGGAACCATATCTCAATAATAGCCCCTTACTACTCCCTTCCATATGCAGAAGAGGCAGTAGGAATGATTATAAGAGGGTCAAAGCATTCAACCCTTGGGAATTACCTTTCCAAGGCAAGGAAGGACCTCATTTACACCCAGCTAAAAGGTGAAAAGAATGTTTGAGGATTTCAAGGAATACTCAGTGGCTGAGTTTTTCAAGAAGAACAGGCAGATGATTGGCTTCAGCGGAAAGGTAAAAAGCCTCACAGTGATAGTGCATGAGTACTTTACAAACAGCATGGATGCTTGCGAGGAGGCAGGAATACTGCCTGACATAAAGGTGGCAATAACGCAGGAAGATGAGGAGCGCTACACGGTTGAGGTATGGGACAATGGGCCTGGCATCCCAAAATCCATCCTTGGAAAGGCCCTTGGGAAGATGCTCACAGGCACAAAGTTCCACCGCTATGTGCAGCAGAGGGGGCAGCAAGGAATAGGCGCAGCAGGGTGCACCATGTTTTCTTACCTTACTACCGGCAAGCCAATAGAGGTGGTCTCACGCTACAAAGGAAATGAAGTAAGGGCCACAATAGGGCTTGACATCCAAAGGAATGAGCCGGTAATGAATGTTATGGAAGAGAAAAAGCTCGAATCCCAAGAGCATGGCCTTTATGTTAAAGCTTACTTCTCAGATGTCAAGTATGATAAGAGCAGCTACAGCCCTTCTGAATACATAAAGCTTTCTGCCCTTTCCAACCCTCATGCCCAAATAGAGTTCATAGAGCCATCAGGCCAGCGTTTCCTCTATCCAAGAGTGGTAAACGAGCTCCCTCCACGCCCAGTTGAGATAAAGCCCCATCCCCTTGGAGTTGACAGGCATATGCTTTTTGAGATGATGAAAGCATCCAAGCCGATGCGCATTTCCGCATTTCTCACATCAGAATTCTCGCGCTTCTCTTCAGCGAAGCTGGATGAGCTTCGCACTGCATGCCCAAGCGTTGACCTTTCCAAAAAGACAAGCGAAATCACTTGGGAAGAGGCAGAGAAGATTGTAAAGGCAATTCAAAGCATTAAATGGATGGCGCCTCCTACTGATTGCCTTAGCGGCATAGGGGCTCAGCAAATGGAGAAGGCGCTCTCTAGCATCCTAAATCCCCAGTTCTTGAAGGTTGTCGAAAGGCCTCCAAAGGTTTACCGGGGTGGTGTGCCGTTCAAGGTTGAAGCAGCTATTGCCTATGCCCCTAACTTTGGCAAAACCCAAGTTCTGCGATATGCCAACAGGGTGCCCCTTATGTTTGATGCAGGGGCTTGTGCAATAACCGAAACAGTAAAGTCGATTGATTGGAAGCGCTACAACATTGACATAGAGAACAACGCAGTGATAATGGTAAACCTTTCAAGCGTTTTCGTGCCTTATCTAACTGCAGGTAAGCAGGCAATATCTCCTGAAGAAGAGATAGTTGCAGAGATCAGGAATGCGTTGATGGAAGCAGCAAGGGGAGTTTCTGGGTTCATAAGCAGCGAGGTGCGTGAAAGGGAAAAAGGCAAAAGGAAGAAGATATTCCTTAAGTATGTCCCCCAGATTGCAGCAGACCTTGCATACCTCTCAGATGTAAGGCAAGAGGTGCTCATGAAGGCAATGGAAAAAGTCATTGAAAAGAGGATGGGTGAAATAGAGGAGATGGAGAATGAAGATGAAGCCGAACCATTGCCTAGCAAGGAAAAGGAAAAAGGTGATGAAAATGGTGAAGCCGCTGGAGAAGCTGAATGATTTTGGTAAGAATCTTGCAGAGCGCATAATACGTGGCGAAGAGCCCTCTTTTGAGCTTCCTGTTCGCTCGCGCAGCAATGTTGTTTTTGACCCATCTGTGGGCTACCTGCGCCTTGGGCAAAACAAAGAGGTTCGCAAGTACCTGAGCCTTTCGCAGGCAAAAAAATTCATGCAAACCCTGTCTGTTGCAGCCAAGGTCAAGAAATTTGTAAAAGAAGGGCTGCATACAAGCATAAGGGGCCTTTACTACCAGCTCAAGTTTACGCTTGGGGAAGATATAGACGAAGACCTTTTCACTGAGCAGGAGGAATCCAATGTGCTAATAGAGGACCTTGAGTCAGCCCTAACCTTAAAAAGAGAGGATTTCAACCTGACCACAGACAGGAAAGGGGTTATGGCAGGCCCTATAATGCTCATTGACAAGTTTGCGGGCGAGACGATAGAGATTGACGGCACAAGGCAGGGAAGGAGCGGCTGGGCTGTCCCAAGCGATGTGGACAATGGAATTGAAATAAAAAAGATAGAGGCTGATTATGTGCTGGTTGTCGAAAAGGATGCCTTATGGCAAAGGCTCAATGAAGACAAGTTTTGGGACAAGAACAACTGCATACTGATAACCCCTAAAGGACAGGCCTCAAGGGGCGTTAGGAGGCTCATAAGGAAGCTTGCCGATGCAGGGCTCCCAATATACTTTTTCACTGACTGCGATGCATGGGGCTGGTATATTTACTGGACTGCAAAAACAGGAAGCATGAACCTCGCCTACCTAGGAAGGGACTTTGCAGTGCCTGAAGCAAAGTTCTTGGGAGTAACTATGAGCGACATAAAAGAGTTTGATTTCCTCCAAAAGCTCACAATAAAGGCAAAGGATATAGATCTGAGGAGGGCGCAGGAGCTCCTTAGTTATGAGTGGATAGGGCGCTACAAGGACTGGCAGAAGGAGCTCAACCTTGTGCTTAAGGAGAAGAAGAAGCTTGAGCAGGACGCACTTCAGGGACCTCGGCTGACATTTGTTGGTGACTATGTTGAGCAAAAGATAAAAAAGAAGGAGTTTTTATCCTAAACATGGAAAACAAGCTAATATATGATGCAATAGAATTCCTTTCCTCAATAACCAGCTATGATCCTTCCAACATTGAAAAACTTAGGGTGCTCAAGGAGCAAATGCTCCAAATGGGCTTTGATTCACCTTTCAAGCCGATGCTCTCGCTGCCTTCATTTGATGATGAAGAGATGAGCGAAGCAGAGGCGCATGATGTAAAGAAGCACCTCTCCTATTTCCGCTACCGCGCTTTTCTCAAGAAGTCATTGCTAAGGCAGGTGCAGCTTTCAATCGCCGCGCACAAGGTTTACAAAGCACTTGAGAGCTATGGCGCTCCGGATATCCTTCCTTATATCCCTTTGAAAGGCAACCATGTTGACATGTTCATTCGCTATGGGATTGATTCCCTTTTAGTTTACAAGCATCTTAGCAGCCTGCTTTCAAAGCATGCAGATGAAGAATATTACTATATCGTAAATCTCAAAACAAAAAAAGGCATTGAGGCAAGGAAGGTCCAGAGGCTCAAAGGGCTAAAGGAGGTTGTGTCAAGCAAGAGATTTGTGCGCTCAAAGAAGCTCATCTCCTCCACCCCAATATCAATCTCCTACCTGACTGCGATAGCCACTTACACTTCAAGCTCTGTTCCAGAAGAATCAGGGATTTCTGATTCTTTGCGCTCCTACAACCAAGTGCTTAAGGAGCACGGGATAGTGCCATTTGTATTCATGGACAAGGTGGAAGGCTTTGAGCATGTGAAGGAGGCATTAGCCAAAAAAGGGTTTATGCTTGAGCAGAAGGATGATTTCATACTCTCCCCTAAGATTGAGGCAGAGCTGCGGGAAGTGCGGAGGCGCAGGATGGAAAAGCTCAAGCAAGTTGCAACCCTGCTTTTCTTGACGCCACTGCTTAAGTTCTACCTTCTCAAATCAAGGAGGCAGAGGGAATCAAACCCTTTGATCCCTTCAATCGAGACTGAGCCCTCATCAAACCAGCTTTCAATATTTTCTGCGCTTGCAGAAGAAGAGGCGCGCCTGAAAGGCATTGAAAAGGCGCTTTCTGAGAAGCTTATGCTTGAAAAGGCAGTGAAGGACCAGCAGAGATTAGCTGTTTCCCTGCTTAAAGTGCACACATCTCTTCCAAGCACATGGATTGCTGACTTTTGCTCTGTGAATGTGGAATATGTTGAAAAAGTGCAGCCATGGCATTCCTTCATAAAAGGTGGCAGGGGTGAAAGGTTCCTCAAGGAGCTTTAAGCTTGTAGGCAAGAGCACTGCGCTTCTTAATTCACAATTGACTAAGGAAGTTGCCTTAGAGATTGCAAGAAACGAGCAAATAAAGGAAGTAGTGGTTTCCCAGACAAACTTGAAAAGGGCTTCCTTGCCTGTGTTGCGTGCCCTGCGCAAAGTGGGCATCACAATACGCACCAAGCCGTCTTTCAGGAAAAGAATCCTAAAGCGCGTTTCTTTATCCCTCAACAAGAGCAAATCCCTCAGGTCAGCAGGCCTCTCTAAAAGCTTCTTTTATAGGAAGTAGCTACCTGCTTACCTTGCCTTTGACCATTTCAATTATGCTTTCCTTTCCCTTGAACCTTTGCCTCACAGGCTCAATCATTTCATTGAGCTCTCTTGCAACTGCTGCCTTTAGGTCAAGCGGGTGTATCTTGCCTTGTGAATAAAGCGATGCCAGTTCGCCATCTATCTCAACTTCTATGTCGCCCCCAAACTCCTTCTTCCTTTCAATAAGGAGCGTTTCCTTTGATGCCCCTATTACATAGCTAGCTATCTCATACACAGGGTTGCCTTCTACCTGCCTTTCAGGGCAGAATGCCTTTTTGACCTTTCTCTCAACTTCTTCCTTGCTCTCGTGCAAATAGATTGCTGTTTCTGGCCTGCTCTTGCTCATCTTGGCATCAAGAAGCTCCTCATCCTTGTAAGGGTCCATCTTCTTTGAGCTCTGGAGGCTGGGGAGTATGTGGTTGTGCACTGCTACAAAAGAGGGATTTATCTCCCTTGCAAAAACATGGACCTTCCTCTGGTCCATCCCTGCGTGCGCTATGTCTATGCCCATATAAAATATGTCCGCTGCCTGCATGAGCGGATAAATTATGTTTGCTGTGTGTATGCTCTCCCCTTCCTTCCTGCCCATTATGGTTGAGCACCTGAGCGCCCTCTTTATTGTAGCCCTCTTGCTGAGCTCAAGCACAAGCTTCCAGTAGTCTTCTTTGTATATTTCGCTTGCAAGCACATAGTTGGCATCATCTATGCCCATTGCCCTGTACAGCTCAGTAAAGTATTCCCTTCCAGCCTTTTGTATAAGCTCCAAATCCCCTCCAAGCTTGTTGTTTATCCATGCGTGGTAATCCGCAAGGAAAACATTAAGCTCTATTCCTGCTTTCTTAAAATGCTTCATCTTCTCTGCTATAAGCAGGTTGCCTATGTGCCCTATGCCTGAAACCTCAAAACCTATGTAGTGCTTGGGCCTGCTCTTTTCTTCAAACAGCTTCCTTAAATCTTCTGGCGTTATCACTTCCTCTGTTGGCTTTCTCATCACAAGAGCAATCCTCTCTTCTATGTCCATGGGGGTTCTACACTATTGATATTAAAAATATTATCGCAACAAGAGCAAGGGCTATGATAAGAGGGAGCAGTATTTTCGCAACTGCCATTATTGCGTTTGCAGTGCTTATTATCTCTATGGCACTGGAGAAGCCGAAAACCTTTTGCTCAACCCTTTCTTCTATGTACTTTGCCTTTGCAGGCACCATCCTCTTTTCTGCTTCCTTTATCATTCCAACTATGAACCCTGCATGCCCTTTGCTGCCTTTAAGTGGGTTGAACACTCCCTTAACTGCATTCATCTCATGCGTGTCAGTGCTCATTACAATTACATTCATCCTGCCTGCCAGCCTCTTTATCTCTCTTGTTAGATTGTAGTCCACGCCATTTGAATCAATTACTACGAGCGCAGTCCTTGGCTCTGTTGAGAGGACAATTACAGAGACGCCTCCACCTCCCACCCCCTTCCAATCAACCGATTTCCTAATGAAGCCAACCTTAAGGTTCCTTTCCTTGCCTTTTTCCATTAAGCCGTCCCTTATTGCCATTTCGTACTCATGGAATTCCGGAGTAGCTGCATCAAACATCGTAATCTCTTCGGTGTCTGAATTGTGCTGGTCAACAAGAAAAGCTTTGCCTACAAACTTCTCTGCCTCCTTCTTTAATGCTAGCCCTGCGCCTATCGTGAGATCCTCAGTCACATAAGGGGCTCTAGTAATCATAACCATTGCGAATTTTCCAAAATCAATTATTTCAGCTGATGCATTGCCGAAATTGCCCTTCTTGTAGGTGCATGCGCTTGAGTAAATCCCTTCTCCTTTGCTCCTTTCAATTATGTACTTAGCATACCTTTCAGCCTCTTCATGGGAAACCATGTTCATGTCATGGGTCACTGTTGAGTGCAAAGCAACTGCCTCTTTGTCTTTTGAGTAAAGCAAGTAGGGGAAAGCGCTGCTCCCTAGCATCTTGAATGGTCCATAATGTATCATAGGATTGACAAGCTTTACTGCCAAGCCTTGCCCCTCAAGGCATATGATCTGCATAGGGATTATAACGGTCTTAGCTATCCTTTCCATGCTTTCTTCAATTGAAAAATCCTCCCTGAACCACTGAGCTAGGAACATCTGCACTGCATCCACTGTCTTTAGCCCAAAGGAACGCTTTCCAGGCGCATTTATTATGTTGAAGAAGAGGTATATGGCCCCTGTAAACACAGCGCATGCAAGGAGGAACTTGAGCGCTATGGCTGCCGGGTCCATTCCAAGTATGTTCACTTCCATCAGGAAAAGGAAGTGGAATAATATGTGCACTGTGGCGAAAAGGAAAGCCCTTGTCTTCATCCCAAAAACCATCTTTCCTACTAGGAGCCAAAGCGCATACACAACGCCCCCGCCTATGAAAATCACAAATTCAAATGGTATGCCTGCTGTGTTCAAAGCAAGATAAAGCCCATATGCTAGCAGGAGTATTATTTCACCTACAAAGGATGTTGCTATTATTCTTCTGAAAGGGACTTCCCTAAGAAAGAGCTTTAATACTACTGAGCTAAGCAATGAGGGAAAAGCAAAAAGCATCAGGGATATGAAAACAGATGCAACCACCCTTTCTGGAGTAAAAGGCCCATCTGAAATAAAGAAGTGGAATGCAGCAAATATCATTGAAACAAGGAAAATGCCCCCTGCAAAATACTCAGACCTTGGAAGGTCTATGAACCCCTTTGTTACCTTAAGCGCCTCATTGGCTGCCTTCATCCGACTTTCACCACTATGTTCTGCTTGGCTCCGCAGTGCGGGCACCTGTCCCCTTCAAGCATAATCCTTTCAACATCAAATCCACTCCTCTCTATTAGCATTGCCCTGCATTTATAACAGTATGTGCTCTCTGTTTCTTTATTTCTAATGTTGCCTGTGTAAACGTATTTCATACCTGCCTCCATGGCTATTTCCCTTGCCCTCAACAATGTGCTTATTGGCGTCCTTTGCTTGTCCATCATCCTGTATGCCGGGTAGAATGAAGTGAAGTGCAAAGGTACGCTTTTATCCAATTTTGCCACCCATTCTGCAAGCTGCATTATCTGCTCTGGCATATCATTCTCCCCAGGAATCAATAAGTTTATTATCTCAATATGCATTTTCTTATGAAGCTTCTTTATGCTGTCCAATACCCCTTCCATGTCAACCCCTCCGCATACCCTATCGTAGAACTTTTGGTCAAATGCCTTAAGGTCAACCCTCGCTGCATCAATATCACCCATGCTTTTTATGGCTTCTGGCGTCATATACCCATTAGTGACAAACACGTTGTAGAGCCCTTCTTTTTTCGCAAGTTTTGCGGTGTCAAGAGCGTACTCCATGAAAACAGTAGGCTCAGTGTAAGTGTAAGCTATCCCATCCGCCCTACCCTTGCTCAACCTAACTATCTCTTCTGGAGAAAGGTCATCCCCAATTATGTCTAATTTTTGCTGGCTTATATCCCAGTTCTGGCAGTGCAGGCATCTAAAGTTGCAACCAACAGTAGCAAATGAGAAAACCTGCGTTCCTGGCATGAAGTGGAAGAACGGCTTCTTCTCTATTGGGTCTATCATGTACGAAACTGCCTTTCCATAGGCAATGGCATAAAGCTTCCCATCCCTGTTCTCCCTTATTCCGCAGTACCCTCTTCTTCCAGGAGCAATCATACATCGCCTTCTGCATAGGTTGCATATAGCAAACTTATCTTCGCCTTTCTTCCACCACCTAGCCTCTTTGGCCATGACAATTTCTTTATGGGGTCCTTTAAATCATTTCCTTTTATCTTTTTGCCTCCTTAAGCATCTTCTTTATGCTGCTGTCAAAAGCCATATCCATGGCGCTATTCCCTTCAAAGTCCTTAACTGATGGATTAGCGCCATTTTGAAGAAGCAGTTCCACTACTTCTTTATATCCGTTGATAACCGCCCACATAAGCGCTGTCTTGCCGTTTTCATCCTGCGCGTCTAGCTTTGCCCCTGCCTTTATTAGGGCTTCTGCGCTTTCCTTCTGCCCATTCATTGCTGCCATAATAAGGGCGCTCTTTCCTTTGTTGGTATTGACATCAGCCCCTGCCCTAATAAGCATCTCAATAACAGCAGTGTGCCCATTAGCAGCTGCCCCCATAAGCGCTGTCCAGCCGCTTGCTTCAACAGCATTTACATTAGCCCCTGCTTTTATAAGAATCTCTACAGTGCTCAAATGCCCGTTTCCAGCTGCCCACATAAGCAGCGTCCTGCCCCTTTTGTCAGCAGCGTTTACATCAGCGCCAGCCCTAATAAGCATCTCCACAACTTCTTTGTTCCCCCTGTCAGCAACTTCCATTGCCACCTTCTTTATCCAAGTGAAGTCTGCATTCACATTTGCTCCGTTGGCAATCAGCCTAACCACTTCCTCAAGGTTGCAGTTTTTCCTTTCAGAGCAGTTCCTTATTATTTGCACCCCAAGCTCTGCTGCTTTTTCCTCTCCTATGATTTTCCTGTTTTTTATATTTTCTCTTTTAAGTTCCTCAAACGCCTCCTTATCCTCCTTCCCTTCCCTAATAGCCCCAACAACCCTCTCAACAACCTTCTCATTATGAAGCTTTTCTGAATTTTGCGCCTCAACCTTCTGCTCAGCCCCATACAGCGTTCTGTTTAATGCGAACGAAGCAGATGGTCCAAGTGCCATCCCTAATGAGACAAGCCCCAGCACAGCGAGCTCTTTTGTTTTTGTTAAAATCTTACCAAGCCTTCTTTCTTCAAGAGGGCTCTTAAGTAAAGGCTTTTTAGAGGATCCCTCAACCTCCCTTGTTTTCATTTTCATGCTAATAACTATGCTCTAGCATATAAAAGAGTTTCGCTCTTGCGCTATGCCTCCTTCTCCCATTTCTCAAATGTTTCAAACGAGCTTTTCCTTACGTTTTCTATATGCTTCTTTATAACCTCTCTAATCTCTTCTGTTTTCGCTACATCAGCAGTGGTCTCTCCAAAATAATTTTTTATCAAGGGGTTGGCACCTGCGTCAAGCAGCTCCTTTACAATCTTCAAATGCCCATTTTCAGCAGCCCTCATAAGTGCAGTGTATCCTTCATCTCCCTTTGAATCAATATTTGCACCTGCCTTTATAAGTTCTTTCACAACCTTCCAGTGCCCCTCCTCTGCAGAAATAAGCAGCACACTGTCCCCAAACATGTCCTTAGCATTAACATTTGCCCCTGCGCCTATCAGCGCCTTTAACAATTTAAGATGGCCATTCTGTGCAGCCCAGCCCAAAGGAGTCTCATCGTACTCATCCTTTATTTCAATGTCTGCACCTTGGGCAATAAGCTTTACAACCTTTGCTAAGTCGCTGAAGCTTGCTTTTTTGCATTCCCTCATTAGCTCTGCCCCAAGATACTCTGCCTTTTCCTCACCCACTTCCCTCTTCCTTTGCTCGTTGATTTCTTTAAGCCTATCAAAAGCCTCCTTATCCTCCTTGCCTCTTTTAATACTCTTAACAACTTCTTTTATAACTTCATCTTCACCTGCCATTCTTTTTTCAACAATGCTCTCCCCCATCCTGTCCTTTCCCTTTAAAAGTTTCTCCAGCAAACTCTTGATGAGGCCTTTTTTCATCCCGTCCTGTTTCATGAAAGAATTTCACTCCAAATGCTTTTAATTGTATTCCTCATTTCACTGAAAATAGTAATCATACGTCTGCCTTTGTCATTAACATTGGATCCTAACAATATCAGCAGTTAAGTTCCTTTCTAGTTGGGTCATGCCATCTTCCAAGTGATTCTTGTACTTGAAGGCTTTATTGCTTTGATTCTCTTTATTCAAGCTCATCTGCTTCTTGACCGCGATATTTACTCCTAATGAATGCTTTCTTCCATCTCCCATTCAATATATTTTTAAACCATTAGGTAATTATACTAACGCAAAGCAATTAGAGGTGAGGAAATGACAACAACACAACCAACAGCAACACAGAAGCCAGCGCAGGCACCAGCGCCGAGGCAGCAAAAGGAGGACAACTCTGTCTACGTTGGGAAGAAGGGGATAATGGGCTATGTGCTCGCAGTTGTGACCCAATTCAGCGGCACTGCCTCAACCGTAACTGTGAAGGCAAGGGGCAAGCTCATTTCCAGGGCAGTTGATGTAGCAGAGATAGTAAGGAACAGGTTCATGCCCAATGTGAAGATAAGCGAGGTGAAAATCTCCACAGAGGAGCTGACCTCAGAGGACGGCTCTAAGTCGAAAGTATCTGCAATAGAGATCGTTCTCTCAAAGTAACCTCTTAACCTAACCTCCATTTTATACTTATGATATCACGATTGGGCAAGGCATATAGCGATCATTATATATACTCCCTTCTGGAAGAGTCAGTTGCGACTTGGTTCAAGAAGGCTTTCGGGTCTTTCACAGAGCCGCAGAGGTATGCCATTGCTGAAATACACAAAAAGGAGAATGTGCTGATCTCCGCACCAACTGGCAGCGGCAAGACGCTCAGCGCATTCCTTGCCATAATTAACGAGCTCTTCGCTCTTTCTCAGGAAAAAAGGCTTGAGAACCAAGTTTACTGCATCTATGTTTCCCCTCTACGCGCTTTGAGCAATGACATAAAGAAAAACCTGTTGGATGTTTTTGAAGACATAAAGGCCCAAGCCCTTCTTATGGGGAAAAAAGAAGCAGAGGAGATAAGGATAGGGGTGCGCACAAGCGACACAACGCAATACGAGCGCAGCAAGATGTCTAAGAAAGCCCCGCACATCCTCATCACGACCCCTGAGAGCTTGGGAATTATCCTGAATTCTCCTGTGTTCTCCCAGCGCCTTAGAGGCACTAAGTATGTGATAATTGATGAGATACACGCCTTGGCTGGCAATAAGAGAGGCACCCACTTAGCAGTAAGCTTGGAGAGGCTTGCGCTTATTGCTGATTTTGTGCGCATAGGCCTGAGCGCAACAGTAAGTCCTCTGGAAGAGGTCGCGCGCTTCTTAGTAGGCTCAGGGCGCAGCTGCAAGATAGTTGATACTTCATCTTTGAAGAAAGTTGAGATAAGCGTGGAAACCCCTGTTGATGATTTCATTGCTTCCTCCTCTAAGGAGATTACAGAATCAATGTATTCCTTGATGGAAAGGGTTATCAAGGAAGGAAGGACCACGCTTGTTTTCACTAACACCAGGAGCGCAACAGAGAGGGTTGCCTACTTCCTAAAGCAGAAGCTGTCAATGGATGAGGTCCAGGCGCACCATAGCTCGCTTTCAAGGGAGCATAGGCTTGAAGTAGAGTCAATGCTCAAGAAAGGGGAAACAAAGGTTGTGGTAAGCTCAACTAGCTTGGAGTTGGGCATTGACATAGGGGCAGTTGATTCTGTTGTGCTTATTACTTCACCGAAATCAACTTCTAGGGCGTTGCAGAGAGTAGGGAGGAGTGGCCATTCAATGAGCAGGGTTGCAAAGGGAATAATGATCGCGCTTGACAATGATGACCTTATGGAATGCGCCGCAATAAAGATAAAGGCAGACCAGAAGGACATAGACAAGGTGCGCATAATAGAGAAGCCCTATGATGTGCTTATCCAGCACCTTTTCGGCATGTCTATTGAGCGCAAATGGAAGGCAGAGGAGGCCTTACAAGTGTTCAAAAGGGCCTACCCTTACCGCTCACTCACTATGGAGGAGCTTGAGAAGGCACTCCTTTACTTAAGCGGATTTTTCTCAGAACTTGAGAACAAGAAGGTTTTCGCAAAGGTTTGGTTTGAAAATGGGGAATTTGGCAGGAGAGGGAGGCTAGCCCGCCTCATCTACTATTCCAACAGCGGCACAATCCCTGATGAAACGGGCATAAAGGTCTTCAGTGAATCCTCAAGATACATAGGCAAGATTGAGGAGGCATTCCTGGAGCGCCTTGCAGAGGGCGACCGGTTTGTACTCGGAGGCAAGGTATATGAGTTCATAAGCTCATCTGGCTCAAGGGTGCTAGTGCGGGAATCATCTGGCAACCCTACGGTACCTGCTTGGTATTCTGAAATGCTGCCGCTAAGCTACGAAACTGCGCTTTTCATAGAAGAGTTGCGCGAAGAGCTGAGCTCTTCAAAAGACCCCTATTCAATTCTACAAAACAAGTACCGCCTATCAAAACGAGCTTCAAAAGCCCTTTCAAAATACATTGAAGAGCAGAAGCTTGCATGGTGCCCTTCCAGATCCAAGTTCTTCATAGAGCACTATTCCACTGAGAACATGTATATCTTCCATGCTTGTGCAGGAAGGAAGGCCAATGATGCTCTAGCACGCGCAATTGCCTACCGCATTGGGAGGAAAAAGAAATGCAACATAGCGCTAAGTGTATTGGACCATGGTTTCGTGCTTACCTTGCCTAAAGGCATAATCCTTTCGAAAGAGGATATCTCTTCATCACTTTACCCTGATTTCTTTGAGAGCGATGTAAGGTCCTCAATAAAAAATTCCGAGGTCCTGAAAAGGAGGTTCAGGCATGTTGCACTTCGCTCTTTCCTTGTGCTGCGCTCCTACAAAGGGATTGATATAGGCATTGACAAACAGCAGATAAATGCAGAGAACCTTTTGAAATTCCTTGAAAGGAACTATAAGGATTTCCCTGTGCTTGATGAGGCATACAGGGAAGTGCTCTATGATTATATGCATATAGATGAGGCTCTTGATTATATGGGAAGGATGGCTGAAAAGGAATTGGTGCTTATAAGCACCTCCTCCCCAAGCCCATTCTCCTTCAACCTTATTGTTTCAGGCACAAGCGACATTGTGCTGATGGAAAGCAGGCACGAATACATAAAAAAGCTCTATGCAAGGTTTATGGAAGGTGCATCCAATGCTGGGAAAAGGAAGGGAGCTAACCCCTGAAGGCGCTTTCGTAGACAGCCGCACCTCTACAGGCGCAATAGCAGACCTTCATATAGGTTATGAGCACGGCGCAGGGGCCCTTATGCTGCGCTCCCAAACTTATGACATGCTTAAGAAAGCAAAATCCCTTATTCTCAGGCATTCGCTCAGGCGCCTTGTCCTTTTAGGGGACATAAAGCACGGCTTCTCAATGAAGTCAGAGCAAGAAAGGAGCGAGCTGAAGCTTTTCCTATCCTCCTTGTCATCCATTGCAGAAGTAATAATAACTATGGGCAACCACGACAGCGGGATTAAGCAATTTGCCTCTTCGTATGCTGAGCTTGTTGATTTTTTTGATGATGGCAAAAACATTTACTACCATGGCCATCTGTCTGTAGATGCGCCTTCTTCCAGGCTGCGCGTGCTTGGAAACGAGCACCCTGCCCTTAAACTCAGGGACGAGGTTGGGGCGCTATATTCCTACCCAGCCTTCCTTTTATTCCGCAAAAGGAAAGTTCTTGTGCTCCCAACCTTCAACCCATGGGCATATGGCACTAATGTGCTTGCTATTCAAAAAGGCGCCTTCCTCTCCCCGGATTTGAAGGCCCTTGACC
This sequence comes from Candidatus Anstonellales archaeon, assembly GCA_038890615.1. Lineage (GTDB taxonomy): Archaea > Micrarchaeota > Micrarchaeia > Anstonellales > J096 > JAWAFI01. The sequence goes on from JAWAFI010000002.1 coordinate 75,939, forward strand.
CTGAAGAAGCAGAGGTCTATGTTATTTCCGAGGGAGTAATATTTTTTAAAACCATCAGGGAAATAAAGGAGTATGTGGGAAAAGAGGATTCCTGTAAAAGAAGCTAAATCGTTGCGGGGCCCCGTTGAGATTGCAGGATGGGCGCATGAGGTTAGAAGCATAGGCAAGCTTAAGTTCATAATACTAAGGGACAGCACCGGAAAAGTGCAGGTTATGCTTAAGCAGGGCATAGTGCCTGATGAGCTGCTCAGCCTCCACATTAACAAGGAGGACTTCCTTTATGTAAAAGGCCAGGTTGTTGACAGCAAGTTTGCCCAAGACGGGGTTGAGGTAATCCCTCATTCAATTGAGATTTTGGGAAAGGTAGGGAAAAAGCTCCCTGTTGACCCTGCAGGGGTTGTTGAAAGCGACTTTGACACACGCCTCAACTACCGCTACATTGACCTGCGGAGGAAGGAGGTTTCTGATGTTTTCCGCATAAAGTCAATAGTTTCCAACGCTTTCAGGAGCTTTGCAGTGCAGAATGGCTTTGTTGAGATTCATACTCCTTCCTTGGTTGGAGCTGCAACGGAGGGAGGAGCAGACCTGTTTGAGGTGGAATATTTTGAGCGGAAGGCATACCTTGCCCAATCTCCGCAGCTCTACAAAGAGATGGCCGTCCTTGGGGGGTTGGAGAAAGTTTTCATGCAAGTGCCTGTATTCAGGGCTGAAAAGCACAACACCGTTACCCACTTGAATGAAATAATACAGATGGATGTAGAGATGGCACTGGTTGACTGCATAGGCGCAATGGATTGGCTTGAGAAGTTCTTCCTGCATATCTGCAAAGAAGCAGTTTCATCTCCTGTTGGAGAGGAGTACAGCCTTGCTGCTCCAAAGAAAGTTATGCGCTTAACCTATTCAGAGATAGTTGACAGGCTAAACTCAGAAGGCGCCTCTATCGAGTGGGGAAGGGACTTTACGAAGGAGGAGGAAAAGAAGATCGCAGAGATTGTTGGGCGCGATGCATTTTTCATATATGAATGGCCAACAGAGGTAAGGGCGTTCTACTCAATGCCCAAGGACGACAGAGTTTGCAATGCGTTCGACCTGATCTACAAAGGCCTTGAAATAAGCAGCGGAGCCCAAAGAATCCATGTGCCTGAGCTCTTGGAAGCCCAGCTTTCAAAAAGGGGGCTTAACCCGCAAGACTTCTCGTTTTTCATAGATGCATTCTATTATGGGGCCCCACCCCACTCGGGCTGGAGCATAGGGCTTGAGAGGCTTGTGATGAAGCTAATGAATCTTCCAAACATAAGGGATGCAATGCTTTTCCCACGCGATAGGATGAGGCTGCACCCATAATGCCAAGCCCCTCCACTTTTTTTGTCCATGAGATCTCTGAAACGGGCAGGATTGCAGGCATTGACAATTTCTCTGGGGGCGCAGGGCCGTATACTCGCTTCGTGCTTAAAAAAAGCTTATGGGCAACGCCTGATGCAATAAGGGTCATTTCAAAAGCCCTGAGGGTGGGGGCAAGCAGGTTTGGCTATGCGGGCAACAAGGACAGGAACGCAACAACCTTCCAGCTTGTAAGCGCCTACAAAATCCCTGCTTCTTCGCTTTCTGCATTAAGTATAAAAGATATTTCATTAAGCGATTTCCATCTATCTGAATCCCCTGTAAGGATTGGAGCCCTTCTTGGCAACCGGTTTAAGGCAACTTTGCCCATTCCTGACGAAATAGTTGTTGGAAGGGCATCGCTTGTAGCCGAAATTCCAAACTTTTTTGGGGAGCAGAGGTTTGGCAACGTGCGAAGGAACACTGCAAAGGTGGGTTACCTCATCCTGAAAGGCCTTTTCCGCGATGCAGTGATGGAGATCCTAACATCCATTAAAGGGGAGAAGCACAAGGAAGCAATTGAAGCACGCAAAAGGCTAAGCGAAGAGCTTAACTTCTCGTCTGCGCTTGAGTATTTCCCAAGGCACCTAAAGTTAGAGCGCCTTATCCTATCCTCCCTTGCAGAGCATGAGCGCGACTTCATAAACGCGTTCAGGAGGCTGCCTATCCATGTGCGCACTCTCTTTGTCCATGCATTCCAATCATACTTATTCAACCTTGAGCTAAAGGAAAGGATTGAGGAGGGGCCTCTTGAGCAGGAGCAGGGCGAATACTTTTGTGCTTCAAATTCCTACGGCTTCCCTGACATAGGTTCAAAAGGCGACCAATGGTTTGTTGGAAAGCTTATAGGATATGAGTCAGTGCTCAGCAAAAGGCAGGAAGAGCTTCTCTCCTCTTTTGGGCTTAAGAAAGAGGATTTCAAGGTAAGGCAGATGCCTGAGCTTTCTGCAAAAGGCTCTTTCAGGGCTCTTTTTGTGCCTGTACTTGATTTCAAGATGCCTATTGAATTCTCCCTTCCCAAAGGGGCCTATGCTACGGTATTCTTAAATTTCTTGGAGAGAAAGGAATTTCTCCCTTCAGAATTTTTTGAGCGCGATCTTCACGAGCTTTAAAAGCAGGTATATGTTCAGCAGGGAAATTCTTTTCAATCTCTCAACTATTGCCTTTCTGAACATATCATCATCGGTTTGCATTTGCTTGTTCTCTTCGCTTGACATCCCAAGCTCTTCTGCGTGTTCCTCCCTAATTTTCCTCAATAGGCCATAGGGCTTGTCTGCTTCTTCCAATGCCATTCCCTTCCTTTCCCTTATCTCTTCTACGATCCTGCCCAGCTCATTTTCCTGCGCCTTTCCAAGCTTCCTTTTTCTTACCTTCAGCTTTGCAACCTGCTTTAGCCATTCAACCTCTGCCATTTCCTTTCCATCAACTATGAACTCGCATTCTGCTATATAGCTCTGCAAAGCGCTGTCCTTTGCCCTTGCCCTAAAAAGCGGGTTCATGAGGTAAAGGTAAACAGGGAGAAGGGATCTTTCAGCGATTGCCTCTTCCACTGCCCTTTCAGCGCATCCGCTGTAATTAACAGAAACAAGCACTTGCTTATTCCCATTCGGCTCTTTCCTCAAGTTATAATCATGCCTTCCTGCGCAATTGTCTAACCAAAGGAGCTCAGCATAACTTTCTTTATTAATATGTTCAGCAACTATATTCATGCTTGCGGTGTAATTCCTGAAAATTGTGCTGTCTAGCAGTGGTATAAGGAAATAGGGCGCTTTCCTGAGCTTTGCTGCTTTTAGTTCTGCCATAGCCATTCTCCTACGGGATAAAATGAATTGCAAAGAGTAGATTTAAAAGATATTTGGTTATCTATTTCTTTTGTGGGAGGTGTGATGGAGCCCCTTGGGGTGTACCATCCCCTCTTAACCTTAAGTGGTCTTATGATTCTTTCTGTGAAGGTTAGGGCAGGTGCAAGCAAGGATGCTGTTGAAGACAATGATCCCCTTACCATATATGTAAAGGAAAAGGCTGAAAACAACAAGGCAAACGTAGCAGTGGTCAAGCTGCTTGCAGAGCACTTTTCAGTGCCTTCTTCATCAATAAGGATAGTGAAAGGCCATGCCTCATCAAGAAAAGTAATTGAGATTACCTCTTCTTCTTTTCAGCGATTGAAAGGATTAAAACCCCAATAATCGTAATAAGTATCAAAACTGCAATGAAAAGCATCTCGCTTGAAACACCAGTGCCTTGCTCCTGCTTTCCGCTCAGGTCAGGCTCCTTGAAAGCGCTTGAGTAAAGCGTGACCTTTTTCATATCCTTTTCCCCTAAAACTGAAATCTCATAAAGCCCTTCCTCAACTGCTATAAAATCTTTTTTGTATGGAAGCGCTACAGAATCAAGATGCTCTACTGCTAACTGCGTTGTGCCTCTCTTGACTACCACAGTGAAGGATTCAGTTCCCTGGCCTCCAATAGTGTAAGTAATTATTCCATCTCTAGCGCTTGCGCTAAGGGTAAAGGGGTTCACGATACCTGATAGGAGCGAAACAGCCAAAATGCAGAGCAAAATTGCCTTCATGCTTTTTTATTGCCTACCTATTTTAAATCCCTTCTGTCTGCTTAAATCTTCCTTTTTTAGCTAAAAATAAAGTCCCGAGCAGTTTTGCCTCAACTTTTATGGCTTCTTATTTTCTGATCTCTGACCCATATTACCGTAGCACCGCTGTTCAAAAGCGTAATTTTAATCTTTTCATTTTTATGCGAAAAAGCCCACCGCAATGCAGTATCTCCATTTTCGTCTTTGAAATTTAAATTTGCCCCTTTTAATATTAAGTCTATAATTTTCTCAATCGAGACGCCTACCTCCTTCTTGCATTCTTCCAATAATTCCTTGCCAAGCTTATTGGCAGCATCTTCCCCTATTTCCTTCCTCTTTTCCTTATTAATCCTCCTAAGCTCCTCAAAAGCCTCCTTATCCTCCTTCCCGCTCCTAACACTCTCCAAAACCCTCTTAATAACAAAATCCTCCCCCATCCTTTCCTCCTTTAAACCACTCCTCTCAATTCCTTTAGAAGAGCCCTTCTTTTCCTTCCCTTTCTTATCCTCTTTTTCAATTGCCACAATATCTTTTCTACCCTATTATTTTTAATCCTTGCTCAGCTTAACATCCTACTGACAATTATGCCAACTTTCTTACTACATTCTCTCAACATAAACTCTAAAGCATCCCTCATTTCGTCCTCTCTTACCTTTTTACCTTTTTCCATTTTCTTAACCGTTCCATATGATCTTATGATCCCCCTTATGTATTCATTTCCTGCCAAATCATAAGCTGTCTTTCCATCATTATTTACAATAAAAGGATCAGCCTCTGCCTTCAGAAGCATCTCAACAATCCTCTCATGCCCCTTCTCAGCAGCCCACATCAGCGCCGTGCTTCCATCATTATCCTGCAAATCCACCTTAGCCCCTTTATCAATCAATTCCTTTGCCAACCCATCCAGCCCTCCATTAGCAGCATACATAAGTAGACTCTTTCCATCCTTTGAAACATACTTGGGGTCAACATTCGCCCCAGCCTTCCTAAGCATCTCAACAACCCTCTTATGCTCATACCAAGCAGCCCACATCAGCGCAGTCCTTCCATCATTATCCTGCAAATCCACCTTAGCCCCTGCCTTTATCAGCAGCTCAAGAATCTCCTCAGCCCCATTCACAGCAGCATACATCAGCGCAGTCTCTCCATTATTATTCTGCAAATCCAAATTAGCCCCTGCCTCTATCAGCATCTCAACAACCCCCTTATGCCCCCCATCATACAAAGTAGCCCACATCAGCGCCGTCCTTCCATCATTATCCTGCAAATCCAAATTAGCCCCTGCCTCTATCAGCAGCTTAAGAACTCTTTTTTGGTTACCATTAGCAGCCCGCATCAGCGCAGTCTTTCCATTATTATCCTGCAAATCCACCTTAGCCCCTGCCTTTATCAGCATCTCAACAACCCCCTCATGCCCTCTCTCAGCAGCCCACATCAGCGCAGTCTGTTTAAAAAAATTATCCTCCCCATTCAGCACATTCAGATCCGCCCCTTCTAAAACCATCTTTACAACCCTTTCTAAAGAAATCTTCTCTTTTTCCTTTCTGCATTCATCAATCAATTTCTTCCCAAGCCTTTCAGCCCTCCTCTTATCTTCCCCTTTCCTTTCCCTGTTAATCCTCCTAAGCTCCTCAAATGCCTCTTCATCTTCTTTCCTACTCCTACCACTCTCCAAAACCCTCTTAATAACAACATCCTCCCCCATCCTTCCCTCCTCTAGGCTTCCTTTCTTTATACCTCCAAAAGACCCCAGCAGATAAGACAATATGCTTGGATAAGAGCCTTTTCGTCCTTTCTTCTTATTTTCATCCTCTTTTTCAATTGCCACAATATCTTTTCTACCCTTTTCTTTTTAACCCTTGCTCACTCAGCCTAGCATCTTCTTAGCAATTACCCCAGCAGCTCTCTTATCACAACCTTCTAAAGCGTACTCTAAAACCTCTTTCCTTTCCTCATTGCTTACTTCTTCTCCTTTTTCTATTCTCTTAACCACTTTATATAAATTTATAATATTGCCTATTTCGTAGAGCCTTGCAAAATCATAAGCAGTTTTTCCATCTTTATCTACAATAAAAGGATCAGCCCTGCCTTCAAAAGCACCTCCACAATCCCTTCATCATGAATTAAAGCAGCCACCATCAACGCCGTTCTTCCATACTTATTTTGCAAATCCAAATTTGCACCTAACTTAACCAACAACTCCACAACCCCCTTATTATTATTCATAGTAGCCCATATCAACGCCGTCCTTCCATCATTATCCTGCAAATCCAAATTTGCCCCTTCTAAAACCAGCTTTAAAACCTCCTCAACCGAAACTACTTCCTTTTTTCCAAACTCTTCTATCAGCTCTTTTCCAATCATATTGCTCCTTTCCTCTCCAATCTCTTCCCTCTTCTCCTTGTTAATCCTCCTAAGCTCCTCAAAAGCCTCCTTATCTTCCTTCCCGCTCCTAACAGCCTTCAAAACCCTCTTAATAACCAAATCCTCTTCTATATCCTTTTCTTCAATAACCGCTTCCTTCCTTAATTCAACCTCTTCTCCCTTTCTTTTCCCCTTGCCACCGTTAATCTTGTGCATATAATTGGGGATGTATCTAACCTTATAATTATTTGTCTTCTCCTTTCCTGCCTAGCCTTTAGATAATTTAAATCCTGCTCAATGATATGCGCTCAATAGCATCCCACAACGCTTTTTTCTTCAGCACAATCCTCTTACCTTTTATGCCTTTAAGAGAGCAAAACACCGGCAGAGCAAGGTAAGTGTTTGCTTTTTTTAAGTCTGAAATTTGCCTTTTGCCTTCAAGGAAAAGAAGAAACTCTATTATCTTGTCCCTTGCCATGTTGGTTTTTTCCTTGAATGCTTTTTCAGCCAGAGCTTTTGCAAGGAGAACCTCCTCTTCGCTTACCTCTGTTAATGTTGTGCATGGGGCTCTTTTTATAGGCTCTTTCACAATTATTCCCTGCATAAAGTGAGTTAAGGATAATGTTTTAAAATCATCTGGGCAAATAATTGCGGTGAATTGATGAGGCAGTATCATAAAAAGCATTCAAAAACAAGCAAGCCAAGCGATAAGAAGCTTAGTGCTATAGGTGGCGAGCCAGCTAATGCAAAGGTTGGGGATAAGAAGAAAGCGAAGACAATAAGGGTAAAGGGCGGTAATTTCAAGAGAAAGATAAAGGTAGCTGATTTCGCGAATGTGCTTACAAAGGAAGGGAAGATGCAGAAAGTAAGGATAAAGGGGGTTGTGGAAGGCAACACAAGCGAATTCACCAGGGAGAACATAATTACGAAAGGCGCTATAATAAACACAGAGATTGGGAAGGCTATAGTCACGAGCAGGCCTGGCCAGCATGGGGTAATAAACGCAAAGCAGATCTAAAGATGGAAATCCTATTCTTAGGCACAGGAGGAGGCAGGCTAAACCTTGTAAAGCAATTAAGATGGACTGGAGGGTTCAGGATAAATGGCTCAGCAACAATACACGTTGACCCAGGGCCAGGGGCTCTTGTAAGGGCATGGCAGGTTGGTGTTGACCCAAGGAAAACTGATGCGCTTATTGTCACGCATGCGCACACTGACCACTGGACTGATACAATACCTATGATAGAGGCGATTACTGAAGGAACTATGAAAAAGAGAGGGTTAGTTATCTGCAGCAATTCAGTTTATAATAACATATCAGATTTCCACAAAGGGCTTTTGAGGGTTGAAAAAGCAGAAGCAGGTGAGAAGAAAGATTACACTATAGATGGAAAGAGCTTTAAGGCAGAGTTTACACCTGTCAACCATGAAAGCGATGGGTTTGGGTTTGTCCTTGAGATGGATGGAAAGAAGATAGGATACACAAGCGACACAGAATATTTTGAGGAGCTTGATGGCTACTTCAAAGGTGTCGATGTTCTGATTGCCAACGTGTTCAAGCCAAAGCCAGATGGCTACATAGGGCACCTTACTGCAGAAAGCGCAGCAAAGCTTGCAGAAGGGGCAAAGCCAAAGCTTATGGTGCTTACCCACATGGGAACCAAGATGCTGGGGAATGAGTGGGAAGAGATACAAAAGGAAAGCGGGGTAAGGACCATCTGCGCAACAGACATGCTTAGGCTGGAGGTATAAGCTTATATATAAGCATATCCTACCAAATAAAAGCATGAGGTTAATAAATCTCTTTTCAAGGAAGTCCGGAATTGCGCTAGAAGAGGATATAAAAAATGCTTTTACCAAGGCAAGGATGTTTATAGAGCATCGCTTAGGCCTGCCGACTAAGGATGCTAAATTAGTAAAAATGGTGAGCAAGGCACTAAGGGATAGTAATGAAAATAACAGCGCATGGGCTCTGCTTAAGGTTAGGAACAGAGAAAACAGGGAGAAGAGGAGCGATGGCATAAAGGAGCACTTGGACTGCAGGCTTGTTGCCTGCTCTTGGAGCGGGGATATAAAGGCTTGTATACAACTGCTTGTGGACGGGGCAGACCCAAATGCAAGGAGCCATAGGGGCGAAACAGCGCTTATGAATATGGCAAGGCATGGGAGGAGAAAAGGCACCAGGCTGATGCTTCTTGCGGGCGCAGACGTTGCTATGGCGGACAATTATGGAAACACAGCGTTGAGCTACGCTGCTGAGAAGGGCTACAAAGACACTGTAAAATTGCTTTTGGAGAAGATGAAACAGAAGATTGATGATGAGCAGGGAAATCAAGAAAGCTATGAGAAAACCCTAAAGAAAATGCGCGATATAGCAAAAATGGCTTTTGAGGTTGCAAAGGGAAATGATACCAAAGTGGAGATTGCTGAATTTATAATAGCGACAGAATCCATTGCTCAAACCAAGACAGGGTAAAAAGCCGGGGCAGAAGTTTTAAAAGCAAAATGCAATCTATAATGCATGCTTGAAAAGAGATTCAAGAAAGAGTATGAAGCAGAGCTTATTAAGTATTGGGAAGAGCAGAAGGTTTACCAGTTCAGAGGCACAGCAGCAGGACCTATTTATGTAATTGATACCCCCCCTCCATTTACGAGCGGAGAGCTTCATATGGGGCACGCACTTAGCTATGCTTACTTTGATTTCGTTGCTCGATACAAGAGGATGAACGGCTTCAGCGTATATTACCCGCAGGGATGGGACACACAAGGGTTCCCAACCGAAGTAAAGGTGGAAAAAATACACGGAAGAAAGAACAGGGAGGAATTCATTAAGCACTGCGTAGAGTGGACAGAGAAGCATATTGAGATTATGAAGAATTCAATGAAGATGCTAGGGTTCTCCCCAGATTGGAATTATGAGTATAAAACTTATACCCCTTGGTACCATAAGATTGTGCAGGAAAGCATTTTGGAGATGTACAAAAAAGGGCTTATTTACAGGAAAAAGCACCCTGTTTATTACTGCACGAAGTGCTATTCAGGGCTTGCAAACAGTGATATAGAAAACGTTGAGAGGAATGGCAAGCTTTATTATGTAAAATTTGATGGGGCAGAGATAGCAACAACAAGGCCTGAGCTAATAGAGGCGTGTGTTGCGCTTGTTGTCCACCCAAGCGGCAGGAATAAGGGGCTTATTGGAAAAACAGTGAAAACACCTTATGGCAAGGAGGTTAAGGTATTTGCTGATGATAAAGTAGATGAGGGGTTTGGGACAGGAGTAGTAATGGTGTGTACTTATGGCGATATGCAGGATGTTGCATGGGCTTACAAGTTTGGGCTGGATGAAATAGAGCTGGTTGGCGCTGATGGAAGGATGAAGGAAGGTATGCATGCAGGCCTAAAAGTAAAAGAGGCAAGGGAAAAAAGCATTGAGTTCCTTAGGGGCAGTGGGAGGTTAGTAAAAGAGGAAGAAGTTCCTCAGACAGTAAAGATACATGACAGGTGCAAAACTGAAGTAGAGATAATAAGAACTTATCAGTGGTTTGCAAAAATTAAGGGAAACGAAGAGCTTATAGAAAGGTTTGCAAAGGAGATAAAGTGGATCCCTGAATTCGGCATACATTATCTCCTTGATTGGCTCTACAACATAGATTGGGATTGGGTAATTTCTAGGCAGAGATGGTTTGGCACCCCGATACCTTTTTACGTGTGCCCTGCATGCAACAGGGTTGAGCCTGCATCTGAGCTACCTTTTGAGCCTCCTAATGTGCCTGCAAAAGTATGCCATTGCGGTACAAAAATGGAGCCTGAAAAAAGCGTGTTTGACTGTTGGGTTGACTCAAGCATAACTCCCTTGATTATAAAGGAGCTGGGTAAAAGCGAGAAGCTCTATCCTGCATCGCTTAGGCCGCAAGGGGTTGAGATAGTAAGGACATGGGCTTTTTATACCATTTACAGGTGCGGAGTGCTAACAGGGAAAAAGCCTTTTGAAGCAATATTGCTTAATGGGAATGTGCTTGGCCTTGATGGCAGAAAGATGAGCAAGAGCTTGGGCAATGGTATACTTCCTGATGAGCTCCAGCAGAAGTACCCTGCAGATGCAATAAGGCAATGGGCAGCAATGAGCGGGGCAATGGCAAAGGACAGGCCCTTCAGCTATGAGGACATAAATTATGCAAGGAATTTTATGACAAAACTATGGAATACTGCAAGGTTTTACGAAAGTTTCAAGGGGCATGCTGAAACAAGCGAAAGGGAGCCCATAGATGAATGGATAGAAAGCAGGATGAATGAGGTTGTGGAGCAAGTCACTGATGCTATGGAAAGGATGGAATTCCAGGAGGCAATAAGGCTGATACACACATTCTTCTGGGGGGAGGTGGCTGATTTCTACTTGGAGCACATAAAGCACAGGGTTTATGGGAATGATGAAAAAAGGAAGAATTCAGCGCTTTCAGCCTTTAAGCAAGTGCTTTACACTGTATTGAAGCTCATTGCGCCTTTTGCACCTTTCATGGCTGAGAAAGTATACCTTGAGCTATTTGGAAACGAGGGGCCAAGCGTGCATTTGGCAAAATGGCCAAGGGCAGGGCCCATAAACAAGGAAAGGATAAAGGAAGTGGGAGAGTTCAACAAGCTGGTTTCGCTCTGCAGGAAGGAGAAATCTTCAAAAGGTATACCGCTTGGTGCAGAGGTAGAGAAGCTAATTGTGAAAGGCTTTAAGCTAACTGACTATTACAAAAGGGAGCTTGTGAGCATAGTCAGGGCAAAGGCAGTAGAGTTTGAAGAAGGGGAAAAGGGGGTAGAGATTAGGTAATTATCCTTGTATAGGCCTAGTTATCATTTCTCCTGTGGCAGTTATTTCGCTGGAGCATTCATTCCCTAGCTCAATAGGACATACAGCATACTTTACAAGGATGTTAAGGCGGGAAACCTGCCCTGTGCTTAGCTTCCTTTGCAGCACTCCGGTGAAAAGGCCTTCTTGCCCAGGTGAAAGAAACACTGAGTTAGGAGAGAGCTCCTTCCAATCAGAGTCCCCTGCAGCCTTTATTGAAACTGATGCAATTTTGACAGGGCTTGAAAACCTGTTCCTTATGCTCATCCTTACTTCAGAATTCTCTCCTTTTACTATTAAAGCATGGCCAGTGCAGGAAATATCCTCATTTATAGAGCATTGCTCAGGCAAGAATGAGGCAGGGCTGAAAATCCCGCTTACCATTATGTACCCAAGTATTAGCACTATAGCAAGTATAGCCCATCCGTATGTCATCAAGTATTCTATTGAAGCTTGCGCTTTTTTCATGAGCTCACCTTAACCATTATGTATGTTAAAAGTATGACTATTGAAACCGAAGCAAGGTACACTACTAGTTCCTCAAACATAGCAATATTTATAAGAAACATTATTTAAACCTTCTTATGAAGGTTGCGTTCCTCTCTGACACCCATATAGGGGAGAGGAGATTCAGGAAAGAGGCGCTTGACAATGCTACCAAGGTTATTGAAGCTGCCAAGGTTGCAAACATAATATTCCACTGCGGGGACTTTTTTGATACAAGGTACCCAAAGCCAGAAGTTGTGGCAGAGATAGCTAGGGAGCTTAAGAGGATTGGGAAAAAGGTTTACGCCATATACGGCAACCATGAGAGGGTGCCAAGGGACAGCTTGACAGAATTGCAGCTTCTTGCAGAATTAGGAGTAGTTGAGTTTCTCAAGAGCGGAAGGAATGTGATTGAGCACAGCGGTATGAAAATAGTGGTCTATGCGCTTAATAATGTGCCAGAGGATTTGGCAAAAGCAGCCCTTGAAGAAGTGCTTAGGGGCGCTAAATGCGATGGTGATCTGAATATCCTTCTTTTGCATCAAGATATAAAAGAGTTTGTGATGTCTGACACAGAAGGGGCAATAGAGCTCGCTGACTTGGAAGGGCTTTGCTTTGACTTAATCGTAAGCGGCCATATCCACCAGCACAGGAAAGCTTTGGGAGGGAAGCTTGTAGTTACTGGTAGCACCATTGCAACGCAGCTCAAGAAAGAGGATGAAGGGCCCAAGGGATTTGTGCTATACGATACGGAAAAAAAGCAGTGGGAATTCATTGACCCTGGGCTTAGGAAGTTCCAGCTTGTGGAGTTGGAATTTGAGGAAGCGACTGAGAATGATGTGTTTGAGAAGGTTGCAGAAAAGATGGCTTTAATAGATGAGGGGGCGCTCGTTAGAATAAAATTAGAAGGCACCCTTAGGAAAGGGGAGGATGGGGCAAAGATAGTAGCAAGGATTGCAAGGCAGTGGCCTTTCGTGTACGAAATAGATTCAAGGCTTACATTCCCTGACATAAAGGAGAAAATCCAGCTCATAAGGAAAGGAAGGGAAGGCGGTGGAATTGCAGAAGGGATTGAGGGGGTGGTAAGCAGGAATGCTGAGAAAGCTGGTTTTGCTTATGATTCTCGAAAGGCATTTGAAAAAGCAACAGAGAGTAGCGATGAGCTGGTAAAGTATGTAAAGGAGGAGGAAGGTCTTTGAGCGCAATGAAGAGCTTTAAATATTTTCTAGGTGGGTTTGGCGCAGGGATAGGGCTTGTCCTTCTCATTATGTGGATGTATGGGCCCAGCAGCATTGCGAATGGTGCAATATTTTCCCCAGGGGAAGGGGAGCAGATAATATACTTCATAGAAGGTGCTAATGAAACCCTTGACATAGAGGTTTATGTCTTTACTTCAAAGGATGTACTTGAGGCGCTTGGCAGGGCTGAAGAAAGAGGGGTGAGGGTAAGGGTTTTGCTGGAAAGGGATGTAGCTGGTGATTCAAACGAGCAGATGTTTTCTAAGCTTGAGGAAAGAGGGGTTGAGGTAAGGTGGGCTGAAACCTCAGGGGTAATGCATTCAAAATTCATAATAAGGGATGGAAAGGATGTTCTAGTTGGCTCGCACAACTTCACAGAAGCTGCACTTGTGAAGAACAGGGAGGCCTCTGTTGTCTTGAGCGGCAGAGAGGTTGAAGAGTTCAGGGAGGTTTTTGAGCTTGATTGGGCTTCTGGGAGCGGCTGAGCATAACGAAAATGACAAAGAAACCTTGGAATTAAATTATATTAAAGAAGTTTCAATAATCTCCACAGAGCTTACGGAGGATAGCTTCCCAACTTCTTCATCAATGTTTGATCCTGATGCTGAGTCAACTATAAATAAAACCTTAAGCGCCTTTATCCCAAAGCCAATATCAATCACTTCGTGGTTTGCTGGCTTTAGATGTGCCATATCACTTAGCAACTTTTCAGGGCTTATTCCTTTGTTTGGGATAACCCTCAAAAGTATTCCTACCTTGCTCATGGTCCCACAAACCCGCAAGAGTGGTTGTAGATTACCTTGTTAAGCCTGCAATCCTTGCATCTAATTATGTCCTTCCCACACTCAGGGCATGGGAATGAGACAAAGTTGATTGTTGTCTTTCCGCATGATATGCATCTTTTCATGGTTTCACCTAACTGCGAATGGTTTTAAATCCATAGCGCCCTTTTTAAGTTTATGCCTATGCCCTTGTAGTCTAACCTGGACAGGACGCAAGCCTGCGGAGCTTGGAATTCGGGTTCAAATCCCGACAAGGGCGTTCTGTAAAATATAGGAAGAAAGCAATTATTTATATTTAAAGGTATAATACTTATTATGGACCTTAAGGATGAAGAAGAGAAGAAGATGAAGGGGCACGGGCAAAAAGGAAGAGTGGTTGGGGGGTTTATGGAGGGGAGGAGGCTTGGAAAAGAAGAGGTTATGGAGAGGGTGATTAAGGCTGTTATTGAAGGCAGAGAGGACAACGAGGCATTTGAGGAGCTTAGGAGGATTAACAGGGAAAGGAAAGGGGAAGATAAGAGGAGGGCTGAAAGGCTGGGGGAAGAGCTGGTCGAAAGTATTAAGAAAGAAAATTCCTTGAAAGATGTTGTAAGGTTGATATTGGAAGGGGCTGATTTAGATGTAAAAGGTGATTTGGGAAGGACAGCGCTTATTAGAGCTATTGAATATGAGCGCAAGAACATTCCAGAGGTGCTTATTAAGGCAGGCGCTAATGTGGATTTGCAGGATAATGTTGGAAATAATGCTCTGTGGTGGGCTGTAAAGTCAGAAGATAAGAAGACTGTTGAGATGCTTGTTAATGCAGGCGCGGATGTGGATTTGCAGGATGATGATGGAATGACTGCATTGATGTGGGTTGTTTATTGGCAGCGTGAAGAGATTGTGAAGTTTTTACTTCAAAATGGCGCAAATCCTTTTTTGAAAAATAAAAATGGAGAAACAGCACTTTATGTGGCTTATGAGGAGCAATGGAGACACAATACTACTGCTATAAATAATATAATAAATGTGTTAGAGAAGCATATAGATAATATGGATGAAGGGGTTAAGAAGAGGATGGAAAAGGAGGCTGAACTGAGGTTTGGGCTTAAGGAATGCAATAAGGAGAAAGCAAAGGGATTGATTTTGGAATTGCTGGGCAGTTAGGGTTAAAAAGTGATTGGAGGAAAGATAAATTATGGAGGTTAAGGATAAAGAGAAGAAAAAGTTTGATAGCAAAGGAGGGAAAAAAGAGGCTGGGGGGGAAGGGATGAAAGAGGAGAGGAGGCTAAGCGAGGAAGAGGTATTTAGGAGGGTTTTGGAGAGTGTTAGGAGTAGGAAAGAAGATGAAGAGGCTTTTGAGGAGCTTAGGAGGATTAACAGGGAAAGGAAAGGGGAAGATAAGAGGAGGGCTGAAAGGCTTGGGAAGAAATTGATTGATGAATGCATACAGGAAAAGGAGGAGATTTCTTTAGAAAGGGTTGTAAAGCTGGTTTTGGAAGGGGCGGATGTGAATGTGCAGGATAATAATAATGGATGGACTGCGCTGATGTTGGCTGCTGAGAAGGAGCATGAGGGGATTGTTGAGATGCTTATTAAGGCAGGGGCGAAATTGGATTTGCAGAATAAAGATGGAGAGACTGCGCTGATGTTGGCTGCTGAGAAGGAGCATGAGGGGATTGTTGAGATGCTTAGGAAGGAAGGGGCTGATCCTTTTATTGTAAATAATAAAGGAAATACTGCTTATGATTTGGCAAGAAATGAAGAGATAAAGAGAATAATAAAAGATGAGGAGAAAAGAAAGGTTAAGGAAATAAGAGAAAGCATAAGAAAGTGGAAAGAAGAGGGAATGAAAGAGGAAGAAAGGCCTAAAGGTCTTGAGACTGTTTTTATATGGGCTGCTCTGAAAGGTAATACAGAGCTTGTTAAGGAGCTTATTGATTTAGTTGATGTCAATACAAAAGTGAGTGGAAATACGGCGCTGATGTTGGCTGCTGAGAAGGAGCATGAGGGGATTGTTGAGATGCTTCTGAAGGCAGGGGCTGATCCTTTTATTGTAAATAATAATAGAGAGAGTGCTTATGATTTGGCAGGAAATAAAAAGATAAAGAAAATGTTAGATAATTATATGAAACGTATAAAAAGAGTATTAAGGAAAATGGAGAAAGAGGAAGGGCTGAATAAAAAGGAGGAAAAATTAATGAAAGTTGCTCTGAAGATGGCA
>JAWAFI010000003.1:0-84806 GCA_038890615.1 Candidatus Anstonellales archaeon
GAAGCACAAGGGCTCAGCAGTATGCTCCCTGAAAGCAAGAAAGGCCATACCTTCCTCTCTGCCTTCCTAAGCCAATTAATAAACCTGCCCCACCATTTTTGCCCTGTTTTCCTATCATCTTGCCTTGAAGCCTCATATTGCCCTTCAAAAAGGGGGCTCTTTGCCTTGAACTTGCTGCTTCCCTCCTCAAGAACGATTGAAGAAGCTGGCTTCCTCCCTTCTTCGCATTTTTGCTTGCCCATTGAGCATCACCTGCTGGCTAGTATATACTTAAGAGGTTGTGAACATATAAAAAGCTTTCCTTAACCAGCAAGCAACTTATTCAGGTTTAAGTGCTTTATATGCTATTGATTTTGTGGTGGGCTCGTTTTAGTTTGCTCTTGAGCTGGTTCTCCCTGCTTTCTCTTTTGACTGGCTCATTATCTGCTTCATGGGGATTTAGGGGGATTGGTAATACTTATGAACTTCTGTAGATATCTAAGCTCATTTAGCCTTCTTTCATCCTCATCTAAAGGTTGGTTTCGTTTAAGTGCCTTTTCAAATTTCTTGAATTCTTCATTGCTGTTTTCCAATGAAATAATAGCT
Source organism: Candidatus Anstonellales archaeon (assembly GCA_038890615.1). Classification (GTDB taxonomy): domain Archaea; phylum Micrarchaeota; class Micrarchaeia; order Anstonellales; family J096; genus JAWAFI01. The sequence continues at coordinate 586 of JAWAFI010000003.1, forward strand.
GCCTGGCCTTCATTAGTATCTTTTGTAGATTCATAAAACGACTTAACGAGAACATCATTTTTACGTTCATTTACCTCATTCATAAATTTGACGGTCTGTTCTGGCCCCAATTTTTCTAATAGATAATTCTCAGTTTTTCCTTTTTCCTCATTACTTATTTTCATAAATTCGTTGGCCTTTTGTTCCCCCAATTTTTCTTTTGCATATTCATAAGTTTGTTTATTTAGCTCATTCATTAATTCGTTGGCCTTTTCTGGTCTTGCATGTTTTAAATTATCATAAATTCCTCTAAAATCTATTTGTTGATAAAGCGCATCTGCCACTGCTCCTACTTCTTCTAATAATCTATCTAAGTTGTTTCCTTCTCCTTTTCCAAAAAGTACTTCTTTAAATTCTTTACTTAAATTTAAACTTATCTTAGAAGCATTTATTTCCATCATACTTTCAACTAGTGGAGCTAATTCTTTTTTGTTTTCTCCTTCTTTTTCTAGTAAATTCTGAACCTGGTCATCTCCAATAATCCCAAAGCTAACCAAAAGTGAAGTAAGAGCTACATTATCTTTGGTGGTTCCATTGATAAAGCCATAAACCTCGCCAGAAACCAAAGTGCTGGAAGGGTTTTTAAGAGCATCTATAAACTTGTCTTCATCAATTAATTTTCCAATACTACTTCTTTCAAGCGTTTTCTTCAATTTCTCTTCTTCATAATGAATCATGTTCTGCACAAATTCTGATACGTCTGGTTGTCCCTTCAATGCGTTCATAGCTGCTTCTTTGTCTTTTTCAACATCTAATAACCCAATATAGGCCAACTTGTTTGCAGCAGCCTCTGCTCCTTTTGTTTCTGCAATTTCCTCTATGTAGTTGCCCAAAAGTGAATTATTGGAGTCAGCAATTACTTCACTATTTATTTTTTCGTTTAATTTGCTGAAAGCCTCCTTGTTTTGTATCTGATCTTCATGATTAAGTTTATTAATAAATTCTTTGTAAATTGTTTCGGCATCTGCATTATTTACCCAATCTCCAAAAACATCATTAAGCAACTTCCTTCCTTCCTCAGTTTTCATAAAGTCCCCTATGGCTGCTTCTTTCTTGAGGTCGGTTATGTTTTTTGAATGTTCAATAAAATCTTTAATTAGATTCTTGCTTTTTTCATCAAGGCCTTCAAATGCTTTAGCTGTTTGTTCTGAAAGCACCCCAACTAATTTCTCTGCTTCTTTCAGTGATTTTTCATCCCCCTTTTTCTTCAAATCCTCTATCTTTTGCTTAAGCTCTATTAATTTTATTACATTCGCTAAGGTTTGTGGATCTATTTTATCCAATCCTTCTGTGTCTGCTGACTTTACCTTTCCAAATGTTGCCCCTGCCCAGTTTCTCACAACCTTGGCATCGCTTTTAATTTTATCTAAATCAAGCCCAAGGCCTTCTGCAATAGTGCTTCCCAGCGCTTTGAAAAATGTTTTTGTTTTTTCCCCTTTCTTTACATTCGGGTCCATTGCAACTACGATAGCCCTTACAATCCCAAACAACCCTAGGAAAATAGCCCCTAAGCCGCTAAGGGCCCCCCCACCTCCTCCTCCTAAAATACCTAATATCCCTTTCTCACCCATAAGAGGTTGGTTGGGTATTTGTGTGGTTTGGTCCTCTTTACCCTCACCTTTTGAGCCTATGCCTAAAATCTGCTTTCCGACTGCCTTGAAATCACCTTTTGCAAGGTTTTTTATTGCAGTGCCAAAATTTCTAATGCCAGTTGCAACTTGGGATTTTTTGCCTCCAACGAATGGTGCTGCATACGTTCCACTGAGCCCACCTTGCAATGCTGCTTTCCAAGTATCCTTGCTCTTAAATATATCCTTCACATATTGGCCTGTGAGCTTCTTTCCGCCCTTTCCTTTTTCATCTACTACTTTGCCAATTCCTTTAATCGCCCCTTTAGCAAACCCTTCTATCTGGCCGGCTATATTGAAAGTAGGGATTACAATGCGCTTAGGGGTGTAAGTAAAATGCTTCTTCAGCTTCACTGTGCCAATGTCAAAGCCCATGAATGGATTCCTGCCAGCAGCAAAAAGCGCACCTCCAAGGAGCGCTCCTATTATGAAAAGGGGCAGGCAGAGCGTGCTCTGGAGGTTTGCAGGGAGCCCGGTGTTCCTAGGCTTGCATACAATGGTGCTTGAGGAAGAAGGCAGGGTTGTTGAGGGAAGGGGGCTTTGGCTTGTAGGATCGGTTTTTACAACGCTTTTGGCATCGCTTTTGTCTATGCCTGCTGCCTGGAGGCAGAGCTCAAAATCGCAGGAGCTCAAATGAGTTGGGCAATATACAGCTTTGACATTAGCGCATTCCCCTTCTTCAAGCGATTGCCCAACACTGCTGCTTACATCAACCTCTACTCTTCCTTCTGCATCTGTAAGCGAAGGAGTTGCTGAAAGCAGTTCAGAGAAACCATCTGAATATGTGGCGTAAAAAACTATGGGGCCGTTTGATATGGGGTGCCTTCCTTCCTGGTCCTCCCAGTAAAGCTCTGCAAAAACCTTCATTTGTGATGAGTCCACCCATGATGAAGCAATCGTTGAGGTGTAGTTGCCGGTGTAATTCACAGAGCAAATATCACAGTCGTTTATGTCTACTTTTATTACCTTTATCCCCCCTACTGGCAGCATCATTGGCTCAAAGTCATCGTCTATCACTGGGGCGAATGAAGGAATCAGCAAAAGAGCTATTATAAATGCGACGAAAGCCAACCCAAGCCCCCTTTTCATATAAAAACTACCATTGTCAACCTTTATTATTCTTTCGCTTGTTATAAGAACATGGGATGGCATCCTCTTTTGCCCTTGCCATACGTAACAGTGAGCGAAGTAGAGGCATTGTTGGAGCAGCTCAGCGGATGGGGCGGCAGCATAAGACTTATAGAGCTTGCAAGCGAGCTTGGCATGGAGATAGACGAGCTTAACGAAGTAATAGACATGAGCGAAATCCTTAAGTTTGTGAAGGTGGAGAAAGGGGTTGTTACGCTTACAGGCACTGGGAAGAGGATAGTAGAAAGCGATGACAAGGAAAGGAAGGCATTGATAAAGAAGCGCATTTCAGCCCTTGAGCCATTCAGGTCTGTTTACAACTATATAAAGAAAAACCCTGACATAAGCAAGGCAGAGCTCCTTGATTTCCTAAAGCAGAAGTATGCTGCAAGCGACCAGAGGACCCTGCTTAAATTCCTTTTCAACTGGATGATTTACTGCGATATGCTAACCTATGACATAGAAACAGACAGCTTCAAGATATGCTAAGAAGTCATTATTGAGGTAAAGAAGTCCACAAGCTGCCTGAAATCTCTTTTCTTTCTGTCCCTCTTGGTCAGCGGCATCTCTATCTTAGTGTCTGTCTTTATCATGCCTGGCCTGTTTGAAAGCACTATTACCCTTGTTGCAAGCATTACTGCTTCTTCAACATCATGGGTAAGCATTATTATAGAATCAGGCGGCGCAGTAGGGTTCTGCATTATCTCCTTCATCTGCTCTTCAAGGTAAATGCGTGTCAGCCTGTCCAAGCTGCTGAACGGCTCGTCCATTATTAGTATGCGCGGGTCTGAAGCCAATGCCCTCGCCAATCCAACCCTCTGCCTCATGCTTCCGCTCAATTCATCAGGGTAGTGGTCTTCAAAGCCATCAAGCCCGACCATGTTTAGGAAATGCAGGGCTATCTTCTTTTTCTGTATTTCTGGCTTTCCCATAAGGGCAAGCTCAATATTCTCAAGCGCTGTCTTCCAGGGGAGGAGGCCGAATGACTGGAAAACGACTGATATCTTTTCTGTCGGCTGATTCACCTCAAGGCCGTCTAGTATTACTTTTCCAGAAGCTGGCTTCTCAAGCCCAGCGATTATCCTGCCAAGGGTTGTCTTCCCGCTGCCGCTTGGGCCGACTACTGCAACAAATTCGTTGCTTCCAACAGTGAAAGACACATCTTTCAATATTTCTACAGTATGGCTTTTCACCGTAACTTTTTGGGATACATTGTCAACTATTAGCTGCGTCATTTATTCTCCTCCTTTGCTCTCCTTAGCTTGTTTATTAATGTCTGCCATATAAAAACGTTGCTGAATGTAACAAGCAGCACCATTGCCAATGTTACTGCTATTATGCCATAAACATCCCCTTTAAGGGCAAGGAGGTTAAGAAGGCTTCCAAGCCCAAGCACATAGTGGGGCTGGCCATCATAGAATATATATTCGCTTACTATTGTGGCATTCCACCCCCCTCCAATCGCCTCTATGCTTGCAAACAGGGCAGGGCCTGCAAGATATGGCAGGTATACATGGTTTATCCTGTCAAGCGTCTTCTGTGCGAAAAGCCTCCCTACATCGTCGTATTCTTGCGGTATGCTGCTGACTGCCCTAAGCATGTTGAATATAAGGTACCACTGCATTCCTGTCATAAGCAGGATTATTGCAGCAAGCTCAAGGCCTATATCGCCAAATATGTTTATGGTTATGAGCGCAACCAATGGGAAGATTGAAACAGCAGGCACTGACTGCAAAACATTGAATATCGGCGTCAGCTTGTCTATCAAGTGCCTCTTCTCAATCAAGTAAAGGGCTGCTGCTGTTGTCCAGAAAATAGATATTAGGTAAGCGGCGAATATTCTAAGGGAGGTTAAGAAAGAGGCAGTTAAGAGAGTATGGGCATCATAAAAACCTAAGTAAAGGAATATGCCAAGCAATATAAAGAGCGAAATGGGCAAATACGCTGGAGTTATCCTCTCAATTGCCTTTACATGGGCAGGCTTTAAATGCTTGTCAAGAAAATTTGATGCCCCGCTTAGCATTATTATTCTTTCGCAAATAGCCAAGAAGTAAGAGCTCATATCAACAATCAATTCAAAAATATCATCTGTCCTCTTGTTCAAGCCATTTAGCAGCCTGTTCCATACTTGCGTTTGGATAATCGTTACAAGAGCTATGAAAAAGAAGAGCGCAATTCCCATCTCAAGGTACTTCATCTCTGATATCGCCTGAAGCATATATGATCCAATGCCAGGAAGCACAAATGTCTGGGTGCCAAATGAAAGGTATTCTGCAGCTATTACAAAATACCAGCCACCCCCTACAGATGTTATGCTTGCAGAGACAAGCGCTTGGGCTGATGATGGGAGCACTATGTGCTTTATGTAAGAAAACCCTTTCAGGGAATAAAGCGATGCTACATCAATAATATCCTTCCCTATCTTGTTTATGCCTTCAACAAAAGCATAGATTATCGCCCATAGCATAGAGGTCATCAAGAGAAAGATTGAAACTATCTCTACATTAATCTCTCCAAAGGGGAAATAGTTTATAACAATTAGGAAGGCAAATGGCATAAATGTCAGTATAGGGAGGGATTGGCCTATGTCAATAATAGGGAAAAGGAACTTTTTTGCCCTTTTGCTATGGGTTATTAAGAGTGCAACAGGAAGCGCCACTATTACACAGAAAAAATAAGCCAATGATATTCTTACAAAGCTCCTAAAAAGGAAATATAAAATAGAGTCTGTTTCGCTCCCTATAAGGATGTGGGATATACCAATGAATATAAGAAAAAGCAGAGCTAGCTTCCTCAAAGAGAGCATAATAGATATTAAAGGGAATTCTTAAATATCTTATGCTCCCTTATGTTTTTTAAACCCTGCATCAAAATACCAATAGGTAACAATGTCCGATATATGGAATGATGCAGGCAATGTTCTGCTTGCCCACGAAGATTATGAAGGCGCTTCGCAGGCGTTCAGCATTGCAGCCTACAATGAAAGTAGGCCCGATTACTATTTCAATATGGCTATTTCTTATTACCTTCTTTCCAAGAGATTGGTAGAAGGCAAGGATGCATATTTAAGGAAAGTGGTTGATGCCATAGAAACCGCAAGGGCACTGTCCAAGGAGAAGGTCAAGAAATTTGACTACCTGCTTGCCCTATCTTATTTTGAGCTCGGCAAGTTATCAGCCGCAAAAAGCATAATTGAGGGCGCTTACGAAAATGATGATTCCAGCATATGCCTGCTAGGGGTTGACACGATACACTACATAGAGGAGCTTAAGCAGATGGAGGTCAAGCATGACAGCGGGTATTTCGTGCTCATAGGGGACCCTGACCTTTATGACATATACAACATAGTGCTTAGAGTACCGTTTGAAAGGGCAGAATATGATTCGCTCAAGGCAAAGTACAACACAACCAAGGAAGAGGAGCTTGTTGCCCACAAGCTGAATGAGCTCTACAACAAGATGTTCTCTGATATTGGGGATTCTTATGGGATAATGGAAGACAACCAGAAGCTTGAAGGCATAATAGTCCTTTTTGTCAAGGGAGACAATACCAAGGCATGGGAATTGGTGAGGGATGCATGCTCTGGCGATAGCCTTGATCTGGATAAGCTTCCGCCATACACAAGATCCCTCATCCAGAAGTTCAGGTCGCTTAAGGAAGAGAGCAAGGAAAGCGAGATAATACGCATTGAAAAGGCAAGGATAAAAGCGCTATCAGACGCTGAAGAAATGGTTGAGCGTGGGGATATTGGGGAAGCGTTTGCAAAGCTTAAGGCAGTGGGCTTTGCATCCCTTAAAGGCGGGGAATACTGGCTGTCGCAAGAATTCAAGGAAGCAGAGGTGATACAAAGGCTTTTCAATTCAAGCCCTGAAAAGGCAAGGCAGCTCCTAAAGGGTGCGCTCATAAGGAAAAAAATAGTGCTTATGAAAAAGGTAGCAAAGATGCTTAAGCTCATCCACGGGAGTGATGCAAGGAGGAGATTTGATGATATGCGGGAAGAAATAAGCGCTAGCGAAGCAGAGGTTGCTGCAATAATTTCAGAGGTCTTCACATGATTGGCAAGATGCTAAGGCAGAAGGTTACAGAGGCCCTTTTCTTCCCAGTAGCAAGGTTTTTCACCTTTCTTACCCCTAACCAAGTAACAGCTCTCACCTATCCTATTGTATTTATAGCCCTCTATTTCATAATTGCAAATGATTTCCTGCTTGCTTTTGTTTTCATACTCCTAAGCTCATTTATTGACAATTTGGACGGTGCAGTTGCAAAACTTACAAAAAGGCAGAGCGCGGTTGGCTCTTTCTTTGATGCTTTTACTGACAGGATGCAGGAGCTAATAATACTTGCAGGATTTGCCTACATTGGCTATTCTTTTGAAGCCTTTCTTGCCATCTCTGGAAGCTTCCTTATATCTTATGCAAAGGCAAGGGCAGAGATGGTTAAGCCATTGGGCAATCCTGATTGGCCAAGCATAGGGGAAAGGGCAGAGAGGCTTTTGCTAGTTATGGCAGGCACTTTGACTGCTGCCTTCTACCCCCAGCTATGGGGCTATCAAACAATCTCTCTTATGCTTTATGCATTGGCCCTGACGACTTTTATAGGGGCTTTTCAGAGATTCCTTTTTGCCCTAAAAATCCTTGGGCGCCCATAGCCCAAAGCACTTAAAAAGCTTAATGAAGTTTGCACTTCCCCTTACGAGAATTGGATTATGGGGGGTTCCGTATAGTCTTACTTTCTTTAGGGCTCTCATAAGCTTCTTAGGCTCAAGCTCATCCAAGTCAACTTCATTCCAAACCTTTCCAAACTCAAACTCATAGTGGGTATCTGAGCCAGCAACCCCTATCTTCTTTTTTTCCTTTGCGAATTCCTTTGCCTTTTCATTGTGCTCCTGCAGGCACCTTGCGTTAAGCGCTTCTATTAGGTCAGCATGCTGTGCTATTTCTCCTATTGCGCTCCTTGTGAAATCATACATATGAGGCGCTAGTGATATTCCTCCTTGCTCCTTTATTAGGTCAATGGCTTCAAAGAACTCTGTCTTCCTTGGTATCTCCTCGTTTATGAAGAGCCCTATCAAGTCGCCCCTATCTGTAGTTATCTCTTCCCCAGGTATGAATTCAAGGCCCAGCTTCCTCAACGGCTTGTGAGCTTTGATAGTATTGTGGTCTGTTATTGCAGGCACTATCCCTTTCTCCTTGGATATCTTTGCTATCTTCTCATATGTTATAATCCCATCTCTGGAAGCATAAGTATGCACATGGAAGTCAATCTTCATGCTTTTTAATCACCTCTTCTTATTAAAAGCATGCGCTGCTGCATCTGCGGCTCTGAAAGCAGTGAAAAGCCGTTTGTTGGCCCTATATGCATAGACTGCTACAAGCCAAGGGTAAAAAAGGCGGAAGCACAGATGACTGCCTGCAGCACCTGCGGGAGGGTGAGGACAAAGGATGGATGGGTGGGGCTTTCAAAAGAGGAAATTGCTGAACTGCTCAAGAAAGCCATAAAGGCTGAAGGCGAGGTTGTTTCATTGGACATTGAGGCAGGGGAGGCAGAGGTAGAGGTTGAAACAGATAGAGGGAAGGCAAGGAAAAAAATACCAGCAAGCATAAGCATCTCAAAAGGGCAGTGCGTATTCTGCACAAGGAAATCGTCTGGCTATTTCACATCAATAGTCCAGCTGAGGGGGCCGCCAAGCAAGGTTGAGAAGGCGAAGAGGGTATTTATACATAGTGCCAGGAAATACCTTGTCAAGGAAGAAGAGCAGAAAACAGGGGTTGACCTTTATTTCTCAGAAACAGAAAAGGTAAGGGAGATTATTAAGGAGCATGGCTACCCATTGGTATCAAGCCCTAAGTTGGCAGGCAGGAAGGCAGGCAAGGCCCTTTTCAGGATTACTTTTTTGGTTCGTCTTGGCGATTAAGGATTTCAGTTGGTATAATTTAAAAGAAAATTTAAGGATGGTTAGGCAACAGTGGCTAAGCAAACTTTTTTATATATTTGCAGTGTAAATGCCCTTGATGGAGACAAAGAGGCCAAATATTATAGACTCAAAGACATACTACCATATAGGCAACGAGTATTATGATAGAGGTGACTATGAGAAAGCCATAGAGAACTACAACATGGCAATATTGCTTAACCCGCTTTTCTCAGAAGCATACTTCAACAGGGCGCTTTCTTATTACCACTTAAAGAACTATGACAAAGGCATAGCTGACTACGGGAAGTGCGCAGAGCTTGACCCAAAGAACCCAATAATATACAACAACAGGGGAGATGCATACTACAGGAAAGGAGACTATGCTTCTGCCATAAAGGATTATGACAAGGCGATCTCCCTTAACCCGAATTACATGAAGGCTTTCTACAACAGGGGGCTTTCCTATGCTTCATTAGAGGATTACGACAATGCAGTAAAGGATTTCGGAAGGGTAATAGAGCTTAAGCCTGACTTTGTTGAAGCGTACCATTTAAGAGGATTAGCCTATGAGTACGCTGGCGATTTGGACAATGCCATTGCGCATTTTGAAAAGGCGCTTAGCCTAAACCCTGGGTTCACTGATGCAAAGATACACCTTGATGATGTAAAATCAAAGAAAGAGACATCAGGAGGGGGGAAAGAAGGGACTGCTGACATAAAGCTTCTTCAAAAGCCAAAGCTAAAGTTCGAGGATGTGGCAGGAATGGAAAAGCTTAAAGAGGAAATAAGAGAAGCAATAGTATACCCCTTGCTAAAGCCAGAGCTTGCCACAAAGTACGGAAAAATGGCAGGAGGTGGAATCCTCATGTATGGGCCTCCTGGATGCGGAAAAACTTATATAGTCAAGGCAGCAGCAGGGGAGTGCCAGGCTAATTTCATCAACGCAAAGCTTTCTGACTTGCTGGACATGTATGTTGGAAATACAGAGAAGAATATACACAAGGTTTTCGAGCTTGCTAGGAAGAACGCGCCGTGCATTATATTCTTTGACGAAGTTGATGCCATAGGAGGCAGAAGGGACCAGCAGGAAGGCCAGCAGTACATGAAAATGGCTGTAAACCAGTTGCTTTATGAAATGGACGGCATTGAAGCAAACAACCAGGCAGTGCTTGTTATCGCTGCAACTAACGCCCCTTGGGATGTTGACCCTGCGCTTAGGAGGAGCGGAAGGTTCAGCAAAACCCTTTATGTTCCTGAGCCTGACTTGAAGTCAAGGATGGAGATAATAAAGCTCCATAGCAAGAAAAGGCCTTTGGCAGGGCCATTGCCGCTTTTCAAGCTTGGGCTTGCAACCTTAGGATACGCTGCTGCAGACCTGAAAGAAGTGGTAGAAGAGGCAGCTTCAATACCATGGAGGGAAGCTTTGAAAACAGGGAAAGAGAGGAAGGTAACTGCAGCAGACTATGTGGCTGCAGTAAGGAAAAAGAAGTCATCATTGCCTCCCTGGTTTGAACAAGCAAAGAAGCAAATAGGCAAGCAAGAAGAAGTGACTATAATAGATGGAAAGGAGCACAAGAAAGTAACCGACAGCAAGATGGGGCCTGGCGAAAAGGAGGCATTCAAGGACCTTCTTAATGTCATCAACACAAGGAACCAGTGGTGGTGGAAAATAGCAGTAACTGTATTCAGGGAAATAGTGCTAATCCTTCCTATTCCATTCTAGATGATGAGCACCGGATTGCCTGAGGCAACTATGATGATACCCTTGAGTGCTGAAGCATGATAAGGATAGCAGTTGTTGACAGAACTCTTTGCACTAGGGAAAGGTGTGGCTACCAATGCATGAAAGCATGCCCTATAAACAGGATGGGAAAGGCATGCATAGAAAAAGATGAGAGCGGCTTTCCAACCATTAGCGAGAATCTCTGCATAGGCTGCGGAATATGCCCTAAAAAGTGCCCTGTGGACGCCATAACAATAATAAACTTAGTGAATGAGGAAGGAGTGCCTGTTTACCAATACGGCCCAAATTCATTTAGGATCTATTCATTGCCACTGCCGAAGGAAGGAATTTGCTCATTTGTAGGGAGGAATGGGCTCGGCAAGACAACTGCACTAAAGCTCCTTACAGGGCAGCTTAAGGTGCAGAACCCTCCAAAGAAGGAGGTTGAATACTTCATTGAAAAAAGGGCAAAAAGCAGCATAAAGCCCCAGAACATTGAGGCAATGAGGGAGTATGACCTTACTGTAAGGCAGCTTCTCCAGGAATACTCAAAAGAGATTGATGAAGTTGTAAGGAAGATGAAGCTTGAAGCGGTTTTGGACAGGAAGCTCAATGTGCTGAGCGGAGGCGAGCTTCAAAGGGCTGCAATAGCAACTGCAATGCTAAATGAAAGCTCCATATATTATTTTGACGAGATAAGCAATTTCCAAGACATGGAGGAAAGGCTAAATAGCGCAATCCAGATAAGGGAATTTGCAGAGGGAAAAATGGTTGTGGCAGTAGAGCACGATTTGGCAGTTTTGGACTACCTTACTGATTATGTCTACATATTTTACGGAGAGCCAAAGGCTTATGCATTCGTTTCAGGGGCAAAAGGCAAGGGCGAGGGCATAAACCAGTACATGAATGGCTTTCTCAAGGAGGAGAACATAAAGTTTAGGGAGCCCCTTAACATAGAGCCGCCCCTTTCTGGCTCATTGGCAAGCAAGCAGAAGATAGCTGAATACCCTGATGGAAGATTAAATGCTGGTGAATTCTCCCTTACATGGAAGGGAGGTGCAATTATGGGAAGCGAAATAATAGGCATTGTGGGCAAAAACGGGCTTGGAAAGTCGCTTTTTGTGGACAACCTTGCCAAAACGCTTGACAAGAAGGTTGCTTACAAGAAGCAGTACCCAGACAGGTTTCCAGGCACTGTGAATGAGCTATTTAAGGGAAAGGATGAGAAGGAGGTTAATGCTGCCTTCAAGCTGCTTGGGCTTGAAAGGATAAGGGAGGCGGAGATTGCAAACCTCAGCGGAGGGGAGATGCAGCTGGTTGACATCGCAAGGGTAATGACTGATAAGGCAGACATATACATACTTGACGAGCCAACTGCTTACCTTGACATAGAAAACCGGCTCACAGTCAGCAAGTCAATAAGGAGGATAGTTGAAAATTCGGAAAATAAGGCAGTGGTTGTGGTTGACCACGACATAGTTTTCCTAAACTCCATATCATCAAGGGCAATAAGGTTTTATGGAATTCCAGGGGAAGAAGGGCACTGCACTGCCCCTCAGGAGCCAAAAGAAGCGATAAATGATTTCCTAAAATCCATAAATGTTACTATAAGGAAGGATTTCGAGACAAAAAGGCCAAAGGTAAACAAGCCAGGAAGCACAATTGACAAAAAGCAAAGGGAAGAAGGAAGGTACTTTGCTTAGCCCTTCCTCTTTATGACCATTTCAGCAGCTTCTTTCATGTAATCCTTGTAGCCGCAATTCATAAGGTCCACGCATTTCATTGCCTCATCTATTATCCGCTTCTCTGCTGAGATCGCATAATCAATGGAGCCGCTTTCATTAAGCAAACTTATGATGCTTTTTATGTCTTCTTGGGTTTTCTGCTTCTTTCGCATCATTTCCACAAGCTCAGCATGCCCATTGGATATCGCATGGATCAGCATGAGCGTCCTTTTCCCTTCTTGCAGATCCCCCCCTATCTCCTTCTTGTAGTCCTCAAATTCCCCAATAAGGTTTAGCACATCATCGTGGATTTGGAATGCAAGCCCAAGGTTCCTGCCGAATTTTGCTGCAAGCTCCGCCTCCTTTAGCGGCGCGTTTGCCACCAAGCATCCACATTCGCAGGAGGCCTCTATTAGCGCAGCTGTCTTGTTTCCAATCATCTCCATATATTCCTGCTCAGTTACATCCCATCTGTCTTCTCCGATCCACCTAAGCTCATCATCCTGCCCTTTTGCAACGCTGAGAAAGGCATCAAAGAGCCTTTTTGCAATCCTTGGGTCCTTGCCTACCAGCTTCTGCCCCACTAGCGTGTAAAGCAGATCTCCGTAATTTATTGCCCTGCCTATTCCGTAAATCCTGTGCACTGTCGGCTTGCCCCTCCTCATCTCTGAAGAATCCTCTATGTCATCATGGAGAAGCGTAAAGTTGTGGAACATCTCAAGCGCAGCAGCATACTCAATAGATTCCTCTTCATCCCCCCCATATGCCTTCGTGAATAGGAAAAAAAGCGCAGGCCTGAACCTCTTGCCGCCCCTTGACAGGAATTCCCTTATTGGCTCGTACCTCTTTTCATTAGGCAAGCTCCTGTCTATCTCAGCATCAACCAGCTTTGCGCTATGCTCTAAAAATTCCTTAAAGGCCATAGGCTACTTTGTTTGAGAATACTTTAAACCCTTTCGGTGCCCGCATTTGTGGCAAACCAAAAATGGCTTTCCTTTTATAATTCTCACTTTTGCACTGTCAGTTAAGGAGAGGCACTTCTTGCAGAACTGCTTGCTTAATTCAGGAGGCAGCCTTACCCTGTGCTTTAGGCAAAGCTCCCACGCCAGCGACACATAGCGCTGTTCCATATCCCTTCTTTTCCTTGCCTCTGAAAGCAGCTTCCTTACCCTTTCAATTACAATCTCCCTTATCAATCAATCAGCCCTTTCCCTGACTTGAACTGCTCCACTTTTTTGATTGTTTTTGTGTAAAGCTTGTCAAAAGTAATAGCAAAACCTTTTGCTGTTTTTTCCCTGCTTTTCTCAACAACCTTTACTTCTTTTATATTCTTCCTTATCCTGTTCCACACTTCTTCTGAGCTTACCTCTATGCTAAAGGTTTCCTTTGCCGCCCCAGGGTTTTCAAGCACCTGCTTTATTCCAGAGAAGTAGCTTCTCGCCCCTTCGCTTAAGTATTTATCAGCATCAAGGCCCATCTCCTTGGCAAAAAGGTATGCCCTGCTAAGCTTCTGTATATAAAAGTTTTGGGGCATGTCAAAAAAGAGCTTTGCGCTTTTTGCTAGCTGAGATATAGAGGAGGATGCAGTAACATATTTTGCCCTATCTTCCCCTTTCATCACTATCCCTTCCTTCCCCATCCTGTCAAGCTTTATCATAAGCTTCTTCAAGCCTTCAATATTATTTGGGTTGAATTGGCCATAAATAGGCACGCTTTCAGCGCCGTATTTTTCAACTACCTTAACCCTCTCCCCTGTTGGCATCATTTCTTTCCCTTTTGCTATGTCAAATATGCTGAAGTGGACCTCTTTTTTGGGTGAAGTTGTATGCGGGGTCCTTCCAGTGACTTCGCAGCAAACCATACCCTCCTTCTTGGCAATCTCCAAAATATTTTGACCCACCCTGTCATAGGCAAACCAATCTACGAAGCCACCTCTTGAAAGCGCAAGAAAATTGTTTTTTACCCAAACTATTCTTACGTTGTAGCCGTCTACCTTTTCCTCAACCCAAAAGGGCTTTTTGAAATAGCGCTTTACGCCCTTTTCAAGGGCCATTATCCTCTTTATATGAGGGTAGGGCTCTATTACAATATCCTTTGCTATTACAGTGCCCCTTTCATATCCATGTATAGGCTTTTCCACACGAAAATGCTCCAGTGGCTCTTCCTCGTAAATTACCTTGCCTTCCTCCACAGCATCTTCGTACCAAGCCATAATAGAGTAAGGGGTTGGATTAAAAAGCTAATTGCGATATGCTTAAAATCAGAAGCAGGAGGTATTATGGTGCCAAAAGGAATATTAGACACAATAGGCAATACCCCTATGATAAAAATTGGGGAAATCTACGCAAAGCTTGAGGCAGCAAACCCTAGCGGAAGCATAAAGGACAGGATGGCTTGGCACATGGTAAAAAAAGCTGAAAAGCAGGGCAAGCTGAAAAAAGGAATGCATATAATAGAGGCAACAAGCGGCAATACAGGCATCTCTTTTGCAATGATATCCGCAGCAAGAGGCTATAAGTTCACTGCAGTCATGCCTGAATCAATGAGCATGGAAAGGACAAGGATGATGAAGGCATTTGGGGCAGATGTAATCCTCACCCCTGCAGAAGAGGATATGGCAGGGGCTGTAAAAAGGTGCTTGGAGATTGCAAAGAAGCTTAAGAATGTATGGCTGCCTTCCCAGTTTGAAAATCCTGACAACCCAGAATCATTTAGGTTGGGGCTTGGTAAGGAAATACTTGCGCAAATGCCGAATATAGATGCATTTGTAGCAGGGGTTGGGACAGGAGGGACACTTATAGGGGCGGCGCAGGCGCTTAAGAAAAAGCGCCCGAGCGTAAGGATTATTGCAGTGGAGCCAAGGGAAAGCGCACTGCTTTCAGGGGGAAAGCCAGGCCTGCATGAAATAGAGGGCATAGGAGAAGGTTTCATTCCTGAAATTGTGAGCAAGAACATTGGGCTCATAGATGAGGTCATTAGGGTAAGCAGCAGGGAAGCAATAATAGAGAGAGATAGATTGGCAAAAGAGGAAGGCATCTTTGTTGGCACTAGCTCTGGAGCAAATGTTTTAGCAGCCAAAAAGGTTGCTAAGAGATTAAGAAATGTTGTGACTGTGCTTCCTGACAGGGGAGAAAGGTATTTGAGCGTGATGCAGCAAAAGGTATTTAAACAATAGTGGAAGAGAATAATATGTATGGATGAAAAAGGAAGCGCCCAAGCACAGAAATACATAAGCCAGCTAATAAAGGAGAAAATGGAGCTTCTTGGATTGCTAAGGAACCTTCCGGCAGATCCTGCTGAATGCAGCAGAATAATAAGCGGGGCAATAAAATTGGCACTGAAAACCGGGGACGAAAAGTTCAGAAGATCAGTTGAAGATGCGCTTTGTTCAATAATTCTAAAGGGATGATATTGTGCCTGCTTACTCATTGAGCATAAGGAAAATGGCCCTTGAAGCGCTTTTATCACTCAATCCCCCAAAGGCGATAACAGAGGTTTATCCTTTCCTAAGCAAGACCAAGGAAGATGATGTTGTGCTAAGGGGGATTATAGAGAAGTATGCCACGAGCAGCAAAAACAAGGTAGTAAAGGCATGAATAATTTATCGCAGGAACTTGGAAAATGAGCTTCTTTCCTCCCATTTTTTAATGTCTATAAAGCCAAAGAAGCCCCTTTTGCTGAAGCCCCAGCCAATAATCCTTTTCCCTTTTAGCTCTGCTTGGTTTTGTAAGTAAATATCTTCACTAACCAATACATCGCGGAATGGGCTTTCATAGAAGGAAAGGCGCATATCTGCAACAAGCAAATCCAAGTCAAGGCCGTAAAAATCAAACCCTTCGCCAACAACGCACCTTGCCTCAACCTTTTGTAGCTTCTCTGCAATTTCCTTCTTCTGCACCTCAACCTGAATATGCGTTATATAAGTTGAAGCATCGTAAACATCTAAGTTTTTTGCCCTTCCTTGCCCAATGTCCTTGTCTACTATGTGAATAAGCTCAAAATGCTTCCCAAGGGACTTTATGGCTGCCACTGCATTGCCAAGATAAGAAGGAATTGGCGAGAAGGTGTAGGCCTTCTTCTCCTTAATGGAGATCACAGGTATTTCTAACGTCATCTTCAACTTCTGAATTCTTCACTTCCCTTTCCTTGCCGTCCTTCATGCTCTTCACCCTCACCACTCCTCTTGAAAGCTCGTCCTTGCCCACTATAAGTATAATGTCAAAGCCCATAGCATCAGCATATTCCATCTGCTTTCCTATCTTTCTTTCCATTAAGTCTATGTCGACAATGCAGTTGCATTTCGCCCTTACCCTCTCAGCAATTTCAAAAGCCTCTTTATAGAGCCCCTCAAAAACAACCACATATACCTTTTTCTTTTTTGGCACTTCTTTGATTAGGTTGGTTATCCTGCTTATGCCAAATGAAATGCCAACAGCTGGCTGTGAAGGCCCAAAAAGTGAAACAAGCCCATCATAGCGCCCTCCCCCTCCAATAGTGACCCCTTGTGCCCTTATCTCAAAAACAGGGCCAGTATAATATGCCAATCCCCTTACTAAGAACGGGTCAAATTTAACAATGGGCGGGCAGAAAGAAAGTATTTCCTTCAGCTCCTTTGCTGCTTCTTCATCAAACTTTGCAAAATTCTCCAATGAAGAATCACCTGAAAGCGAAGAAAAAAGCTTAGCTCCTTTCTCACCGAATTTTTCTGAAAGCATGCTTCCAACAGCGTCCTTGCCAACCTTGTCAACTTTGTCAAGTATGCGCATTGCCTCTGCCTTCTCTTCTTCCCCAAAATCAAGGAGCAGTGAGTTTACCAGCTTCCTTGAGTTTATTGCTATTTCGCCTTCAAGCCCAAGCTTTTCCAGAGCCCTTGAAGCCATGTTTAGAAGCTCTATTTCGCACCTTATTGAGCTGCTTCCAACTATGTCTGCGTCTGCCTGAATGAACTCCCTGTACCTGTTCTTTTGGGGCTCTTCCTTTCTCCACGCCTTGTCTATCTGGTATCTCTTGAATGGCAAAGGGATAGAAGTCGAAGAAACGTAGCGGGCAAGAGGAACAGTTAGGTCATATCTCAAAGCATATTCATCCTCAACCTTAAACATCTGGCCTGCTATCTCTTCCCCTGCCTTCCTGCTGAGCACTTCTGCCATTTCAACAGCAGGCGTGTCTAATGGCAAAAAGCCATATGACTTGAAGACCTCCCTTAAGCTGGTTATTATGTACTCCTGCTTTTCAGCCTCTTCAGGTGGGATGTCCCTGAAGCCCTTTGGAAGATCCATAGCTAACGCTATAGGAATCCCATTTTAAAAAAGTTTGCGGAACAGGTTTGACAGAGGTTTTGAGGGATAGTGGAAATAATTTTGGAGGTGATCTATCCGCAGGTTCCCCTACGGATACCTTGTTACGACTTAGCCCCCCTCACGTGGCTTAGTTTCGACTCCTGCTCATCGCAAGAGCCTCAACCAAACTACATTTGGGTGACTTGACGGGCGGTGTGTGCAAGGAGAGGGGACGTATTCACCGCAGGATTATGACCTGCGATTACTACGGATTCCATCTTCACGAGGGTGAGTTGCAACCCTCGATCCGCACTAGGGGCAGATTTAGGGGATTAGCTTCTCCTCTCGGAGTTGCGACCCATTGTGCTGCCCATTGTATGCCGCGTGTGGCCCAGGAGATTCGGACCATACGGACCTACCGTCGCCTACTCCTTCCTCCCACTTAACGCGGGCAGTCCCCCTACAGTGCTCAGCATCCGGAGATGCTGATAGCAATTAGGGGCATAGGTCTCGCTCGTTGCCGGACTTAACCGGACAGTCTACACCACGAGCTGACGATGGCCATGCAATACCTCTCGGCTTGTCTAGCAAGGTCTTTAGCCTGGCCTTCATCCTGCCGTCTCCCCTGGTGAGGTGTTCGGCGTTGTATCCAATTAAACCGTAGCATCCACCCGTTGTGGCACTCCCCCGCCAATTCCTTTAAGTTTCAATCTTGCGACCGTACTCCCCAGGCGGCGGACTTAACAGCTACCCTACGGTACTGCCTAAACTCTAGGTTTAGACAACACCAAGTCCGCATCATTTACAGCTGGGACTACGAGGGTATCTAATCCTCTTTGCTCCCCCAGCTTTCGCTCCTCACCGTCGGACGCATTTTGGCTAGGCGCCTTCGCCACTGGTGGTCCGTCCAGGCTCAACGGATTTTACCCCTACCCCGGACGTACCCCTAGCCTCCCCTGCTCCCTAGTCTGGAAGTATCTACTGCACGCGTTAGCGTTGAGCGCCAACATTTCACAGTAGACTCTCCAAACCGGCTACGAGCGCTTTAGGCCCAGTATTCGTGGGTACCACTTGAAGCGCCGGTTTTACCGCGGCGGCTGCCACCGGTCTTGCCCACATCCTTATTCGCAGAGCTTTCTGCACTCTGCAAAAGATACCCAGAGGGTATCACTCGGACTTCCCCTATCACGCTTGCGCGCAGTGTAGAGTTTTCGCGCCTGCTGCACCCCGTAGGGCTAGGGCCCTTGTCTCAGTGCCCTTCTGGGGGCTCCCACTCACATGGCCCCTAAGGATTATCGGCTTGGTGAGCCGTTACCTCACCAACAACCTAATCCTATGCAGTCCCATCTTAAGGCATGAGTGCTCCATTTCGCACCATTTTTGGGCAAAGGGGCATTCCAGAACCCTTTGCCTATCGGGTATTATCCTCAGTTTCCCGAGGTTATCCCCGTCCTTAGGGTAGGTTGACTGCACATTACTCAGCCGTTCGCCACTGGCCCAAGTGAGCCAGTTGACTTGCATGGCTTAATCGAAGTCCGATAGCAGTACCCTCCAGCAGGATCAACTGGAGTCAACATTTCCACTACCTCACCTCAACCTCTGTCAAATCCGCTATCTGCGAATTTCCACTAACAATGTTACAAGGTAGTATTGTGATGGAAGGAGTTTTTAAAGCTTTCGCCTTCTCCCGTAGAATCACTATATCTTTCGATTGTTTTCCTCAATTCATTTTCTAAACCCATAAATTTTTTAATTAAGCCACACAAATTATATAATGCGAAGGCTTTCAAAAATTCAAGACATAGAGGAGCACCTGAAAACTTTTGCTGACTTGACAAGCTGGAGCCCTGCGCTTCCCGGAAGCATGCTTAGGGCGCCTGCGCATTCCTACCATAATTGGGGCATTCAGGTATTGCCTGATAATGTTGAATGGCTTTACGCAATGGCACAGAAGGCATATGAGGTGGAGTGGGCTTACACAGACAAAGAGATAAACCTTCTTGTCGGGAATGCATCGCAGAATGCAGGGCTAAGCGATGTCAACACTGAGATGAATAAAATAGTCGGAGCATATGCTGCTCAATTCGCCTTAATGGGAAGGGAGGGTTTGGCAGTGATGGACATAGGGGCTGGTACAGGAGCAACCTCCATCGCTTTTCTGAATGCCTTGGGATGCAGGGCAAAGAAAGTAACCCTCTTGCTTGTTGAACCTTCACTAAAAAGGCTTCAGGAAGCGCAAGAAGCCATAGCGAAGCTTGGTTTTCATTCTGTGCCATTGGCAGGGAACGATGTTAGCGTTCTTAAGCAATTTTCTGATTGCAGCATTGATATGATCATATCAAATGCAGCAATACACCACAACTCCTTCAATGTCCATCTGGCTGAGATGAACAGAGTGCTGAAGCAAGGCGCACCGCTTATAAACGGGGATTGGCACAGCAGCATCTCAGAGAGCCCTGCAAGGGCATATTGGCTACTTTACCTTCTCCAAGAGCCGCTTGGAACCAGATTTGAAAAGGTATTAGATAATGTTGCAAGAGGGGCAAAGATGGAAATTGCTTTTGAAAGGCAGGAGCTAAAAGAATTCAGGAAGTACTTTGGCCTTACATTGGAAATGCTTGAATGGGCTTTTATGGGCCTAAGCTCTTCTAAGAGAAAAGCAAACACAGGGATAATGAGGTTCTGGTTTGAGATAGGAAGGATATTCAGCCAGAGGGGCGAAAAGTCGCCTATTTATTTCCTTGAGGCGCATGAAAGGGCAGGCAAAAGGATTGAAAACCTGAAGAACGCAGGCTTTGAGTTTGACGAGGAATGCAGAAGAAAATACAAGGAGCTGTTAAGAAAGAAAGGCATAGGTGAGCTTGCCTGCGTGATGGTTGCCAAAAAGAGGGTTTTATAGCTTTTTTGCAATCTCTATTGCTTCTTTAAGGTCCTTGGCAACAGCAAGAGCTTTGCTGAAATCCTGCGCCTTTGAAAATTCAGTTGGCACTGCAATTACCCTTATCCCTGCTGAGCTAGCGGCTTCAACTCCTGATGATGTGTCCTCAAATGCTATTGACTTTTTTGGGCTTGCCCCTGTTTTTTCAAGGGCTTCCAAGTACAAGTCAGGGGATGGCTTTCCGCTCTTTCCTTCCTTGAGGCCTATCAGCAGGTCAACCTTGCCATCAAGGCCTGCTGCGCCAGCCTTTTCAATGAGCCTTTGCTCAACAGAGCCAGAAACAACACCAACAACCGAGCTAACTCTTTTCATCTCATTTATCGCATGCTCTGCATAGGGAAGAAGAGGAATGCCTTCTTTTGCTGTGATTTGCCTTGCATAACCATCCCTCTTGTCCCTTAGGGCAGCGGGGTCCTCTGCCAAGCAGAATCTAGAGGACAAATTCAAAGCAATAGTTATGGCATCCAAGCCGCTTAAGGAGGAGTAATCTCTCTTGGTTATTTTATGGCCATACTCAGAAAGCACAAGGTTCCACGCCCTGAAAGCAATCCTTTCGCTGTCAGCAAGCAAGCCATCAAAGTCAAAGAAAGCAGCGTCAAACTTCACTGAAGCACCAGTGCAGGGGGTGGGATTCGAACCCACGTAGCCACTAAGGCACTAGCCCCTCAAGCTAGCACGTTTGGCCGCTCCGCCACCCCTGCTTTTGCCTATAAAATGAAAGTGGCTGTTTAAAAAAGTTGTGCTATTTCACGGTGACGCTTTTTGCAAGGTTCCTCGGCTTGTCGATATTCAGGCCTTTCAGCATTGCAGTGTGGTGGGCTAACAGCTGGAGGGGCAATACGCTTATTATTGGCGAAAACATAGGGAGCGTAGAAGGCACCTGAAAGAATGCGCCATTTGAATCAGAAACGCAAAAAATTAGCCCTCCCCTTGCTTCTACTTCTTTTATATTCCCTTCCATGTCATCAAAATTTTCATCTATCATGTTTATAGCAATAACAGGAGTGCCTTTCTCAACTAATGCAAGCGGGCCGTGCTTAAGCTCGCCTCCTGCATAGGCAATTGAATGGATATAGGATATCTCCTTGATTTTCAGTGCCCCTTCCAATGCTATTGGGTAGCTCCTTCCTCTCCCTATGTAAATAATGTATTTGTTGCCTGCAATCTTGAATGATGCTTCCTTTGCCTTCTTGTCTACCTTTTTAAGGCAATAGCCTATCTTTTCCGGGATTCTGCGCAATTCAGAAATCTCCCTGCTAACCTTATAGCCATTCACTGCCCTGAAGTAGAGGTTAAGAAGGAAAAGCACTGCTAACTGGGAAGTAAAGGCCTTTGTTGAGGCAACGCTTAGCTCAGGCCCTGCGTAGATAAACTTGCCCCCATCAGTTTCCTCTGCAATAGTGCTTCCTGGCACATTGCATATTCCAAAAGTAGGCTTATCCCACTCGTTCACCTTCCTTAGCACATTTATCGTGTCTGCTGTTTCCCCTGATTGGCTTATGAAAACATAGAGATCATAAGTGTCTTTAAGGGTATGAAGAGCTTCTGAAGAAAGGAAGGCATTTGCCTCTATCTCAGGCATTTTGCTGAACGAGTAGGCAGCACATAGTGCAGCATGATAAGAAGTGCCCGCTCCAATAAAAGCGATCTTCTTTGCCTCCTTTAAATAGCTGGGGTCTATGCTGCCAAGATCCCCAAGGCCGTTCTCAGGCCTTCCCCTTTCTATCCACTCTTTAAGGAACTCCAGCCTCCCCTTTCCACTGCTTCCTGTGAGAGCCATCCTGACTGATTTTTCCTGTTCATAAATTTCCTTTAGCATGAAGGTAGGGTATGAACCCTTTGAAACTTCAGCGCGAGCAAAGGAAAGGGTTTTTTTCTCAGTAACCCCATAAATTTTGTAGCCCTTTTGGCTTATCACCACTGCATCCCCGTCATTAAGCGAAAAATATTCGCCGGCCCTTCCTATAAGGGCATTAACATCAGAGCTTATGTAAGTTCCATTCTTTCCTATCCCTACTTTAAGGGGGCTTCCAAACCTCGCGCCAACTAAGTAGTCAAACCCAGCACAAAGAACTGCTATCCCATAGGTTCCTTTTAGCTTCCCTTGCACATGCTTAACTGCTTCCACTAAGCTTTTCTTCTGCTTAAGCTCTTCCTCAATCAAGTGGGCAATAACTTCTGAGTCAGTTTCAGATGTAAATTTATGCCCCTTAAGCCCCTGCTTGAGCTCTTGATAGTTTTCTATGATCCCGTTGTGGACAACTGCAACTTTCCCGTCGCAGCTTAAGTGAGGGTGAGCGTTCCTTTTGCTAGGCTTGCCGTGGGTTGCCCACCTCGTATGGGCCACTGCGAGGAAAAACCCAGGGTTCAAAAACCTGTTGTCCTTGAAAACCCTTTTCTTCAAGGTTGAAACTTCTCCTTTTATTTTCTCAACCTCAATAACTTTCCCATTCGAAATCGCAAGCCCTGCAGAATCATAGCCCCTGTATTCCAGCACTTCGAGCGCATTTATTGACTCTATTGCAGCAGGGAGGAATCCAGCATACCCGATTATGCCGCACATGCCTATTCCTCTATTCTTTTTTGTAATAAGCAAGGATCTGCCAGAAATTCCAGCCAACTGTCTTTTGCCTTGAAAGGCCAAGCTTCTTAAGCGTTTCCTTGATGTCTTTTTCAGAGGGCGCCTCAATCTCAGCAAACGCTGGTATCCCTTTATGCTCATCTATTTCTATCCTGACATTCCCAAGAATGTAAGAAGTCCTTTTCTTCTTGAGGCGCTTTATCTCTTGCATGCCAACAGAGCAGAGAATCTTTTTTGCCTCCTTAAAGTTCGAAACTCCGATCTCCTTCTCCTCCATAATTTTCATGCAGTCGGACTTCAAGCTTGTCTTGAATGTCAGCATTACCTTCTTGCCCTGCTTCCTGAGCCTCAAGATTGAGCCGCTCTTCTTAAGCTCCCCTCCCTGAAAGTCAAAATAGATGTTCTCAACAGGGCCGCAATACTCTCTTTTTGCCTTAAGCTCGGCAAGCCTTTTTTCGAGTGCTTTCTTGTCTATGTCAAGCACTTTTGTCTCAATTTCGCGCATATGCTATATTAGAAAGCTATTTTAAAAAATACTGCCCTTCCTTTCTGGAAGCACTATCGTGCCTTCTTTCTTACACCCTGCCTCATAGCCTTTGCCCTCAATAAAAAGCTTGATGGTTATTGCAGCGCATATTGCATCCATAACATCCTGCGGCTGTTCTGGGTTTACCTTAATTCCAGCCTCATTTTCAATCCAGCTTGCTATTGCTTCCTTGTCTTTCCTGCTTATTCCAAAAAGGTCATATGTGGCTCCTGGATATACCTCATAAACCTTCGCTCCGCTCTTTTCAAGGGCTTTCTTCAATCTTATTCCCCTTTCTGTAAGCTTCCTCATAGGACCAAGGAAAATAGGGAAGAACTTTATCCCAAGCTTCCTCAGCTCCAAGTCGCATTCCCTGAACTGCGGGCCTATCTTCCCAATACACTTCCTTCCTTTTGGAAGTGAAAGCGGGGCGTCTATCCCGATATGGGTTGCGCCTTTACAAACCTCAATAATGTCTTTGTCTGAAAAGGCAATTCCATATTTTTCCCCTTTTTTTGAAATAATGCAATAGCCGGTGCTGCGTTTTTCGCTGCCAGCCAAATCAATCCCCGCAACAACGACCATCAACGGATATAGAGAGAAAGATTTAAAAATAATATACTATTTATTATAGCGGTGAACAGAATGGCAGCACCAAAAAATAAGGATTTGCTTGCAACATATGGGCCTTGGTTCTTTGTACTTGCCGTTTTAGTGGCTATAGTTGCAGGCTTGCTTAGCTTGGATCCAGTGCTAGCAACGCTTTTGATGGTAGTCCTAGGTCTATTAGTAGGAATAACCAACATTACTAGTGAAGAGGAAATGCTATTCTTAGTGGCTTCCTTGGCTTTTATAGCAGGGGCAGGGTCCCTTGGTCCCCTATTTGCAACCCTAAACACAGTGTTTGCTTTCGGGACTATCCTTGCAAACATCCTTAATTACTTCGTTGCATTTGCAGCACCAGCAGCGTTCGTGGTTGCACTCAAGGCACTCTATAGGATGAGCAAGGACTAAAACTAAACACTTAACCTCCTTAACTTAAATTTTTTCTAAAAATATTTTTCAATTTCTAAAATAGTATTAGAGGATCCCTAAAAGGAAAAAAATCAATACAAGCACATATCCAGCAAATCCTCCAAAAGCAACTATTGCAATAGTTATTATGTTGATAGGAACCCCTATGCCAAAAAGATTGGTTATAAACAAAGCAACAAGGCCAGCAACAGAGTTTAATATTAATGTTTGGAGCATCTTTGAGCCAAACCTAAAAACAAGGTAGGCAAAAACAACTGCGCATATAACAGCAATAAAAGCAGGCACTAGCATAAGCATGCTTTTCATATGCATTTTGCAAATAAAAGCTTTTTGGAAAAATAGTTTTGGAAATTCTAAAAAAGTTTTACAATAAAAGCCAAGTTTTTTCCTTTGAGCAGTGTAGGTTATGGGCTTAAATTAAGCAATTGCTTAAAATATACGAGAGAAAGAAAAGCTTTTTTAGTGCTTAATCAAAAAATCCGTTTACCATTTAAGTATACAAGAAAATAATTAATTTACTATATTGGTAAACAACAAACTAAAAGCACTTAGGCCTTTCCAAAAGCTGAGTTTATCATAATGGTATGATAATGAACACTTTGGATAGCACAATAATGCTTGGTTGCTAAAAAAACCAAAAAGCTGAGAGAGAGCATATTTTTGTTTACCATAATGGTGTAGAGAAAGCACTAAAAATACCATTATGCGAAACTATACCAAAATAATGCGAAGAGTATAGGGTTTGAGCGCCAAAATAAGGAAAATAAAAAAGATTGTTGGAAATTCTAAAAAAGTTTAAGAAAATAAAAAAGATTATTAGAATCAAAGTGTTGGTTTCTTGAAAGCAAGCAGGCAAAGCTCAGTTGGCCCTTTTGAGCTATTCAAATTAAGCATCACAAACTTCCTAAGCTCCTCAACCTTTTGCCAGTCAGAATAAAAAGATGCAATGAGCTCAGGGTTGTAAGCACGTAGCGAAGTATGTAAGGGGCTGTTGCTTATGAAAAGGTGGGCGTTTATGCCATCAGGAAGCGTCTTGTCTTTAAGATAAGAAAAGTAGGGCACTAGAAGAAAAAAGGAAATCTTAGGTATAAGGAATGAAGTAAGTATTGAAAAGTAAGGCCCTTTTATTGCCCTGAGTGAATCTGGATGGTCCGTAGGTCTATGGTAAGAAATAAGGATTGATGGCTCTTTTGCAAAACTGTTAAGGCGCTCAACAAAAATTGGGTAATTAAAGCCCTTCTTTGAGTTGTACCAAGCCTTAAAATACGCAACGGCCTTTTCCTTAACCTCCATGTACAATAAGGCGGTAAGAAATATTTAAGCATTTTGGAAAAGAATGTAAATAGGGAGGGCTAAATGCATCATGGCGACCATAGGAAGGATAGAAGAAGCAGGGAGCTTCACATGTAATAAAAGAGGCAAAGGAAATAATTGAAATAAGGCAAGAAGCTTAGGTGGGTGGGAAGATAAAGTTCAAAAAAAGGATAGAATATTTTATCAGCTCAGATGGCTCAATAGTTGAGAAAGAGTTGGTTACGGTAAGCCCTGAGGATTTCTATAAAATGAAGGAAAAGAGGAAGCTAGCACAGCTTTTTAGGGAAGGCAGGAAAATAGATTAGTTTCCTTTTGGCCTGCTATTCCTCAATCTCTTCATCTTCTTTTATGTTGCTTGCCCTCTTTGAGATTCCCATAAGTATTGGCAGGGCCTCATTTATTCCATTCACTATTTCTTCAGCACCTTTTTCATTCCATGGAGAAGTGTAAGTTTTTATGATAGGGCTTAACCCCTCCTTTATCTTTGCCTCAGAAGAATCCAAGTTATAGGTTGGGGAAACAAGCATTGCCACAAGCCCTGCATCTTGGTACTGCGGACCCTTTACATTCCTTGTCTTTTCCCTGTAAACCTTGGCATATTTCCTTAGTTCCTTCAACTGCTTTATTATTCCTTTTATATCCCCAGCATTATCCCCAAAGTCAGTGAAAAATACGAAAAGTATTGAAGGTGCAACAGCCAACTCTTTTTTCCAGAGATGAGCAACAACCTCATCTTGTATCTCCTCCATCCTTTTCTGGAAGTTTCTGAGCATACCTGGTATGTCAGTCCCTCCCCCTGTTGATTCAAAATCATAGAAAACACGCACCATCGAGGGGTCTGAGGGGCTTTTTTCCACAGTGAATTCAGTTGCGTCTATGTCAACAAGGGTGTCATCAGAAGCCACGGAAATTAGCCTTACCTTTACAAGTGTGTCTTTCTTTCCTTTGGAAAGTATTTTCTGCGCAGCGATAAGTGCAAGCGCATGTTTCTTGGCAACTTCTTCTCTTTCAGGATCGCTCATGCTTCCGCTTGTGTCAATAACAAGGTAAATGTTGATCGGCCTTATTCTCAGCTCGCTGCCTTTTTCGCTTGTCTGTATAAGCTTCCTCTCAAAGCTTCGCTCTAATCCCTTTATGTCTCCTGAATAAACGCTCTCAACAAACTTCCTTATGTTGACATTTCCTTTCTTCCCAACTTCAGGCACAACCGTGAATTCCCCTTCTTTTATTCTGCTCAATAAATTAATATACTTGTCAACAATCTCTTTCTCAATTAATTGGTCGTAAGGCATCTTCTGCTTCTCCTTGATTTTGAAATTCTGCTCCTTTGCATCTTCCCTCTCCTTTTCCTCCGTATCACTTCTACCTCTTTTATCAGTCTTTTTAGGATGCACTGGCGCCTTCTCATGCGCCTCATCACTTTCTTTTTCCATCTTGTTGACCTCCTTGCCGCGCTCGCCCTTTCCATCTTTAGGGCTTTTTTTGTTGGCAGGAGATCCTCCTCTTCCTTTTCTCCTTACTCCATCCCCACCCTCAAATTCTTCTCCTCCCTCGTCTTCTTCTTCCCCCTCTGAATAGAGCTCAATTATCTCTACTTTTACATCCCTGAACACAACAGCAAGCGCAAGGTATTCCATAGAGGCTTCTAAAGCCCTATTCATGGATTTTTCAATGCCTCCTGGTCCTTTTATCGGAACCCCTTTGCTGTCAACTGGAACTAAGTATCTCATCAACCTATCAAGTTCCTCTACGAATATAGCAGTTTCTGGGTTATTGGAATGGAAGAACATAGGATAAAGCGGTCCTAGTTTTGTTTTGAGAAGGGTTAGAGCCATTAATTCAGTCAATGAATCCTCTTCAGCAGGGCTAATAATTTTCCCTCCTTCTTCCTTACTGCCTTTTACCAACTCATCCCCTTTTAATTTCTGTTTGCTTGCATCTTCTATCTGCTTCCTAAGGTCCTCTGCCCTTTCCTTATGTGCAGCCCAAAGCAAGGTATAAACTCCCATCCTATAAGCTGCCCTGAAATTTTCTATAGAGTCATTAGGCATTTCGCCAAGTGCTTGAATTACCTCATCTGGCCCATCTGATTGTGTAAATGCAGCATCTATTTTGTAGTCCTCAAAAACATTTAAGAGATATTCAAATCCAATTTGAGGAAACAGAAAAACAAATGATTTTATATCTTCATCCCATTTTTTTATGTCGTTTCCGTACATTTCCTTTCCTGTCTTGAGCATAACATCCATTAAAGTTTTTGCTATATCTTCCATAATCACCTCTTTTTTATTCCTTTTACTTAGATTGAACTTTGAATCAACCTCTTCGGTAGCTTTTCGAATAACCAAATTTATGAAGCTTTCAAGCTTTCTTAGCCTTTCAACTCTTTCTGGGGTGAACATGTCATTGAACATTTTCTGCGTGGCAAAAAGGTCAACCCTTGGCTCTGCTGAAATGTCAAAAATAAAGCTGCCTTCCTCAATGTGCCCAACCTCATGCCTCATAAATTTAAAGAAGAGCAGAGAATTCATTTCTTCTGTATTGAAAAATGTTAAAAATGGTTTTATGAAAATGTTCCTGTTGTTTGTGGCAGCAGGGGCTTTCAAGTCAATAGTGTAACTTAGCATATGCTGATACTTTGGAAAGAGATAAGAAATATCAGTGCCTAGAAAAAGAGATAAACCATGCTTTTGGGCAGGCAGCCTGCTTGTTCCTGTGTTTATTCCCAAGTCGATTACTCTGCACCCTTTTGCATCCAAAAAATCCCTTATGTCATTGTCCGGAACAGTATACAGAAAAGAATTAACTACCTCTGGAAAAACAGATAATCCTTTGTTGCTCTTCATTTCATTGAATAAATAATTCAAAAATTCGTCCTTTGAAGCTCCTATTTCTCCCTTCTTTACCCTTTCAACCATATCTCGGTTCACCATAGGAAGGGAATCAAGCAGACCTTCAAGCCCCCCAAGCTTTTCTACCACCCATTCTAGGTCCCTTTTTGGTATGCCCTCTTCAAGAGAAATAATAGAATGCAGAGCCTCACTAAGGTTTCTTTTTACCTCTGACGGCTTTTCATTTATGCTAAAAAATTTCATCACTAAAAACTCAAGGTAAGGTACTAGCCCATACTTTGTATCTGTAATAGATGGGAAAAAAACCAACGCAGGATTGTTAAATTCCTTTACTATCTGTGCTTCCACTGCTTCTGGTGGGTATTTTATATTGTTGCTTTTAATAATGTCTGCGGCAAGTATAGCTCCTGCAATTGCCCTCGAAAAGCTGCCTTTATGATAATTTAGAATCAAATACGACTCTTTTTTCATATGATTTTTTATTTGCTTGCATATGCTCTCTATGAAACCATCATACTTCCCCCTTTTTATTTCGTTTACTGTGCCCTCAAGAATTTTAGGGTTAATCTCCAAAAGGAATTGAGCAACCGAATCCTTTATCAATTTTTCTTGTCCCAACATATAATAATCTGAAAAGAACGAAACCGTACAATCAAAGGCCTTCTGCACACACACTTCCAGCTCATGTATTGCCTCGTCTTTCTTCCCTTCAAACCTTTTGTCATTATATACTGTCAATCCTACTTTAAGGAGCATAAAAGAATCTTCTAAGAGGCTTTCAATAACCCTTTCAAGGGTAATTTTCATTGCAAACTTATTATCCGTATACTTAGATTCCTTTACAAGCTCCTGCACTAATTGGGTAATCTTTTGTCTAAGGAAATCCTTTGCTTCTGAGTTATTTCCACCAAACTTCAAAAGCAATTGCCTAAATCCTTCAACTGTAATGTAGCTGTCCAGCTCACTCTTCAATTTCGCTAATAAAGAGTGCTTCTCTTCATCAATCAACCCTTCTCCTTTGAAAAGCGATCTTCTCTTTTGATTTTGTTCATTTTCTATAATTTTTACACTCATTTTACATCATCCCCAAATATTGGAGAAAGACCTCTTTCCGTTATTCCGTATTTGGGCGGATTTATTATGCTTGAGAAGACTGGCTCCATAGTTGACCAAGCCTTCTCTGGGTCTTTTTCTGCTTCTTCTATTATATTGTCCATTAAGACAAATATAATGAAATTCCTGTAAACCTCTTCAGCAGCCAGCTCATTTATACCCTTACCTTTAGTGGATTTTTGGACAAATGAGCAAAGCTTTTTTACAAGAGCCTTGTATGCAGTTTCGTGCTTTCTTTTATTCTCCTTGGCAAGGGAAACAAACCTCTTCTGAGCTATTTGCTCAAGCTCTGCAGGCATTTCAAGAAGCATGTTCTCAATATTTTCGTGGGTTATCATAACGTCACCTTTTTGCCTTTGTTGATTGAAGGCTTTTATCGATATATGAGGAAATTATTTCAGCAAGAAGTTGCTTCTCCTCTTCATTCATCTTTTTAAGTGCTTTTTTCCTTAACTCCTTCTTTTCCTCAGGGTCAATGATCTGACCCTTTAATTCTATTTCAGTGTCAATCATATCAGTTATTGAACTTATAGAACTTCTAGTTGCCTTCACAACATCATCAAAATCATTGTTTATTACTTGCAAGCGACCTTTAGGGTCATTTTTATTTATTAGCATTTTAAGCACAAGAGTAGCCAAATCTTCATCCTGAGTAATGCTCAAAACTACCTCATAGATATAGGCCATGTTCCTTTGGTCTGCATCAATGTTTATTGTAGTAGCGGCAACCCTTGATAGATCATCTATGAAAATTAATGGTATCACAGACCTGCTAAGGAAATTGTCTAGGATAATAGAAGAAATATTCATTGTACCCATTATCCTAACATTTGATATATCCAGGATCTCGCCGTCTATATCAACTGAATTTTGGGTAAGCACTGTGTTGAGCTCCTGGCTAGATTGTACCGAATCTATTTCATTTACGAGTATTATAAAAAGCTTTTCTGGATTTCTTGATGCCTCTCTCAATGTAGAAACGAGCTTGCTTTCTTGCATTTTTGCCCTTTTTCCATCTACTGACTCAGCTTCAACATTTGTTGACTTCAAAGTGACTTCATCGCTGTTAAGATTTGAAAACTTGATTTCCTTATAACTAAGGCCGAGCTCGTTGTTTAACACTTTAAGAAGATGCGGAACAGCCTCTGCCATTGTTGTTTTACCCTCTTGTGTACTTCCTATATAAAGGAAAAACCTTTGCCCGCCAATTATTCCGGCAAGTGTTGACAGCAAATAGTAGTAATAAGGTTCTGAGTAAACCAGTGTATCTCCCTCTTGCTTAAGTAAAATAGTATGCCCTAAACCTTCAACACCCAACATACTCTTCAATTCTCCTGCACCTTTTCTTAATTTACTCCTGAGCTCTTCAGAATCAGGAGTTTCGCTCTGCCTTGTATAACTGCCAACATTTAAATGAGTCATAAATCTCATCATGCCAAACAACATTGTAGAGAAAGCCCTTTCGTTACCCAAGAATGGAAATTCCTCCTTCGTCACATTTATTGTTGATTCTTTTAATATTCTCTGCGCCCTTATATTGACCTTGATAACCTCAGGAAGCTTTGCTGAAATATCCTTTTCTTTTATATAATTTAACATCTGATTTAGGAATATGTAGGATGCATATATCCTAAGCATCCCTGCTATTGTTCTTAAACTAGGAAGCATTCTGCTTGAGTAACGCTCAGGATCTGACTCAAATTCCTTGAATAAGTTTTCATAGTTTTTTATTATTGCCATTGCGAACTCCTTTAATTTTTGCGACTGCTTTTCAAGCATCTTTTTATTTGCTTCTTTAGGGCTTACTAGCTGGGCTTCAAGCAACTTGATAAGCTTTTCTACATAGCCAGAAATACCATCCTTTCCTAGGAGGAATTCTTCAAGTTTTTCTGGGGTTAGATAAGTGAACTTTATTGGGTGTACCCTTTCCTCTGTTGATGGATGAAGACCAACAGGGTTTCTTTCATCTGAAGACCTGACATTCCCAGTGCCAAAAAGCATCAGCATAGATGGTGCAGGGATTAAAAGCCTTACAATCCCTGGTTCTTTTTTTTCATACTTTTCTAAAGCATTCTGGATTTCTAGAACTGCATTTTTCAGATAAGCTTCAGTATTTCTAATGTCTTCTGAAGAAGCGAGCCCAAACACCTTTCCAATAAGGGTTCTGTCCTTAAGCAAATTGTTTATACTCGCCATTATTGACTTAAGGTTTAGGTATGTTTCTTCATTAAGCTTTGAAGGCTCAAAAGAGAAAGAAACAACGTTTTTGTTCAAGAAGAGGTCAAGGAATGTATGGAGCTCTTTTGGCCTTTTGTCAGCGCTCTGAACATTCCTTGGTATTTCGCTCAGTTCATCAAAAACAAATATGCTTATCTCTCCTTTGAATGCCTTCTCAAGGGTTTTCAAAAATGGTATTTTATACTGCTCTTTTATAATTTCGCCGTCGCCAATTTTTACTGGTTTTATCAAATATGAGCTAGTTCCTAATGGTTCAGTTACTTCGCTTTGCGCAGGCACAACGCATACCTCTATATGAACCCTGTCTTTTTCAGAAGATGGGAATTTCAAATATTCTGGCATTCTTATTAGGTTTCCAAGAAATCTGAAAACCTCTGCTTTAAGAGCCTTCTTTTCTTCCTCTAGCTCAGTGGCTTGCAAAGGCCTTTCCTTCATATCTGCCTCAATTTCAGAATAATAAGACACTACTCTTTCGAGCATTTTTGCAACCACACGAGAATCTGAGAACCTTTCTAAGCTTTTCCTAAGGTTCTTTGACCTCATGAACCTATCAAGCATTTCTTTAAGTTCTGGAACATTTTCTAATGCTTTAAATGCATTTATGCCTTTTTGCACTTCGTAGATATGCGCCAAGCCTTCTAATATTTCCGGCATGGCTGTAAGCAAGGTATGGGTTTTTCCTGAACCTGGGGGGCCTTCAAGGTAGATCATGCAGGGTTTCCTTTCATTGGAAAGCATCAAACCAATAATCTCATTAGTCATAGAAATAGAAAAATGTGGGTTTATCCCCCATACCGTAACATAAAGCTCATTAATTTTCAAGAGAGCGTGGCTGAATGCCTTAGATATATCTTCAGCTGATTGCTTATCAAGAAGCTCCTGCTTTCCAAAATATTTATTTTGCACCACCTTACTAATGGGGCCTCCGTCATCAAATTTGTTTGCCATTATCTAGCACCCTAAACAACTTCTTTGTACACTGCACCTACGCTTTCAATTCTTTCAACTTCTTTTAAAGACCCCCTTTCACTTACAATATCAACAGTCATCAAAAACTTCTGAAGGTCGTTTGCTTCCAAGTCAAGGGACAAAAGGGCTTCTATAACTTCTGCCTGGTTCATTGTAAGGACATCCTTTGTTGAAGTGCTGTTTATGTTTATTTTTGGTATGTTCTCAGGTGCAAGCATTTCCTTCAGCTTGTTCTGATCAAGCCCGTTCATTCTCGCATAAAAGTATACTGCAAGGCCTCCGGAGTTTGCACCCTCGCTCTTCAACTTTTTCAGCTCTTCAAATACTTTGGGGAGGAGCATAACTGCTTGCCTAGAAGGGTCTTTCGGGCTTTCGTCAACCGCTTTTTCCAAAACCGTCTTGTAATAGTAGTCCCAGAGGTGCTTCTCAGCTATAGAAGTAAGTCCGTCAAAAAAGCCGTATTCCCTGGCTTTACTCATGACTGCATCCACTATTACCTTGGCTGTCTCCTCGCATTCTGGTTTTGCATCCCCACTCATTCTTTCACCTTATCTTATATATTTTTTGCCCTTTTTAATACTTTCTATTAGCAATTATTAAAAAATATAACGATTACTAATTTTTATGAAGAAACAAATTCTTTTTTTGTTTTTGGTGCTTATCTTCTCCGTAAGTGCAAAGGATTTCAACATAGGCAAGGCAGAGGTTAGCTATGAAATCGAGAAAAACGGGGTTGTAAAAGTAGAGGAAAGAATAACATATAATCTCCTATGCAGAGAAGGGGAGGTTTTCAAGGAATTGTACATACAAAAACCCCCTGAACTCATTATTTCTAACCCAACAGGGTATTGCGAAGGTGCCTCATGCAAATTCAGAGTAGACGAACCTCAAAAGTCAGTATCAGGAGATAGAGAACTTATTTTAGCCTTAGACAACAGCAAAAAAGGATCCTGCGGAATAAAAGATGGTAAGGAAACACCAGCAGTCGTAACTGCCGTGTTCAATTATGAAGTGAAAAAAGCAATTAAGGTATATCCTGACACTTCCCAATTTTTTTATAAAGTATGGGGGGAAGAATGGTCCAAGCAGGCGCCTCTTAAAGTAAAAATAATCATGCCTGAAGGAGAAGGAAAGGCCCAATTTTTCATACACAATAATGTTGAGACTGCAGTAAAAGAATATGGGAATAGCATAGTTTTGGAGGCTATGCAACCGCCAAACACTTTTTTAGAAATAAATTTGCTTATGCCAAAGGAGTGGATTGATGAAAAAAGCCCGGACATAATCTATGACCCTAACTACACGAAAGAAGACATAATAAGAATAGAGGAAGAAAGCAAGAAGAAGGTTGAAGAGGCCGAACAGCTGCTTCAATTAATATTTTTTGCTGATCTTCTGGCCTATGCCATTATTGCATTTTCTCCGCTTATCCTATGCGCTTATGCTTATTATAAGTATGGAAAGGAGTATTCCCCTGAAGAGGTTGGGTATTCTGCTAATATAGAATACGATCCCCCTAACCCTAGGACTTCTCCTGCCGAAGCCCACCTAATTGAAAACGGGGGCATAGAGATAGGAAATGCATTTTTAGGCACCATCCTTGACCTTGCAGACAAAAACCACATTGGAATAGAAGAAAGGGGAGAAGAAATATATTTAGTAAAAAAAGAAGCAAGCTCTTCAAGCCCTTTAAAGCCCCATGAAGAAAAGGCCAAGAGAATCATAGATGAAGCGATCCAAGCAACATCAGGAGCAATAAATGAGATAAGCAAAGCTCTTGCCAAAAAAGCGCAAGAATTAGAAGAATGGCAGAGATTAGTAAAAGAGAGCGCGAATGTGGAAAACCTGATTGATCTTAAAGGGTATAATTTATTCAAAAGTAAGTATATGCTTTTGCTCTCTCTGCTTGTAATATATGCATTCTTGAACATGCCTCTCCTCTTTATCCTTCAGTCAAACTTTGGATACACCTCTGCAATCAATTTGTTTAAGGCAGCGGTCCCGTTCCTTATTATCTTTTCATTCATCTATGCTTTCGTAGCAGGCGTATCCCTTTCTTTATTTGCTTATGAGAAGCTGAAAATGATATTAGGGAGATGGACAAAGGAAGGCAGATTACTTAACTTAAGGTGGGGCAACTTCAAAAAATACCTTTCTGAATACACTCACATAAAAGAGCATCCTCCAATGAGCATAATTATATGGGATAGGATGCTGGCATATGCCACTGCCTTTGGGATAGCTGATAGAACAGCCGAAGCAATGCAGCTTTATTTGAAGGAGAACCCGGCAGTAGAAGAAAGGTTTAGGTTAGAGGCAGAAAGTTATGCAGGGAAAAGCGCGTTTTACAAAATGCTGAAAAAGCCAATGATGGTTAGCAAGCTAAAAGCATTGAGCACAAACTTAAGCAGGGCGCATGGTGCAAGGAGCATTAGAGTTGGAAAAGGCAGTTATGTTGGTGTAAGGGGTGTAGGAGGGCATGGCGGTGGCTTTGGCGGAGGAGGGGGCGGTGCCAGATAAAACACACCGAAAGTTTAAAGAACCAGCAGAAGCAAAAATAATGCATGCTTCCAAAGACAAATGAAGAGATGGTGGAAGCCCTTGCAGGTGCAGGGTATATAAAAAGCAAAAGGGTAAAGGAAGCATTCTTGAAAACAGATAGGAAAAAATTCATACCTCAGGACTGTGGGGAATTCTGCTACGCAAACATGCCTTACCAGACTTTAAGAGGGCAGACGATATCAGCGCCTTCAATAGCTGCTGAGATGGTTGAGATGCTTGAAGTGGAAAGAGGGAATAGGGTGCTTGAGGTAGGCTCTGGGAGCGGCTACCTTCTATGCATACTTTCCTATCTTTCAGAGCCCGGGCTTTGTATAGGGATTGAGCGGATAAATGAGCTTGTCGAGTTTGGAAGAAAGAGGCTAAAAGAGGAAGGAAGGGCCAATGCAAAGGTTGAAGAAGGCGATGGCTCAGAAGGGTGGCCTGCAGAGGCCCCTTATGACAAAATAATATTTTCAGGCGCTATGCCTTCCATTGAATCCTTGGAGACAGCAAAAGAGCAGCTTAAGGAAAAAGGGATAATTGTAGCCCCAGTAGGCGCCGGGGTTCAGAGATTAGTAAGATGGAAAAATGGTGCTTGGGAGGAAATAGAGGATGTAATTTTTGTTCCTATAATAGGAAAGAAGGGTTTTAAACTGATAGATTGATTTAGTAAAAGGTGGTTTCATGGCAATAGGAACCGGGTATGGGAAATATATACTGTTTGGGGAGCACTTTGTAGTGCATGGCGCCCCAGCTATTGCGCTCCCAACTGCAAATTGTGTCGAAGTGAATGTAGAAGTAGGGAAAAAAGGCGTTTTCCCAGAAGTTTACGCAAACGAGATAAACCTCATGGCATTTGAAGCGCTAAAAAAGGCCGTTGAACAAGAGACAGGTGAATCTTTTGAGAGCTTTAGGGTAGAAATAATTTCAGCAACCATACCGATAGGCGCAGGCATGGGCAGCTCAGCAGCTTTTGCAGTGGCAGTTGCAAGGGGCCTTTTGAAAGAATTGGGCATTGATGACAACCCTATGCTGGTAAACAGGCTTGCCCATGAAATGGAAATGGTTTACCATGGAAACCCTTCAGGGATAGATGACACAGTGGCGACATATGCTAAGCCAGTGGTTTTTACAAAGGGTGAAGGCACAAGGTTCATAAGCATGAACTGGAGCCCTGCAATGATTGCAGTTGACAGCGGATTCCCAAGGAGCACCAAGGCAATGGTACAAAAAGTCGGCGAGCTTAAGCAGAGGGAGCCATCTGTGTTTGAAAGCTTGATGAACAGCGCAAGGCTAATAACCAAATACGGCGAGCTTTATTTGCAGTCAGCAAATGTAAAAGGGCTTGGGGACCTAATGAACATAAACCAGGGGCTACTGAATGGGATAGGAGTATCAATACCTGCAATAGAAAAAATATGCTCCCAACTTAGGGAATCAGGCGCAAGCGGCGCAAAGTTATCAGGAGGAGGCGGAGGGGGTATAGTGCTTGGCCTTTTTGAAAGCAAGCGAGACGCTGAATCTTTTGCCGATTCATTTAGGGAGATATACAGCATAACGAAGCTTTACTAAAAGCGCTTCTAAAGCTTGCTTATTGCTTCCTTTACTGCAAACCTTATCGCCAAATGTTCAGTAGTGTCATTAAGCAGAGGCAGAAGTGATTTAACAAAGTTTTCCTTCCAAAGCTTTGGGGCAGGGTAGCTGTTCCTTGAACTGTCAAAGCAACATGAAGGGCTGCTATGCGGTACTTCAAATCGTTTCTCTTGTCAAGCGCTATCTTTATGAGCTCATCAGCTATGCTTGACTCCATTTCTGTCTGCTTGAAGCTTGAGAACATGCTCTTGAGGTCTTTGTAATTCTTCTTTTCTGTTTCATCACCCTTAACTATTGAATAATAAAGCGCCATTTCCTTTAGCTTTTTATTTATTGCAGACACAATATCACTCATCTTCTCGCCAAATTGTAAAACTTTCAAGCATTGGTGGCACTTAACACCCATTTCATAAACCTTCTTCAACTCAGTGTTTATGGCAACGACGCTTTCATCTATCACCCTTAGTATTCCCTTCCCGGCAAGAGCACGCACTTCAGGCACTATAACGGGGCTAGAGAATATAGTAAGCAACAAGTCAAAATTAGAGGTAGTTTCGAGATGGTGTTCAAGCATCTCAACCTTTGTCTTGTGAGGTGATGAAACAATGGCCTGAACAAGCCTCTCCAGCTTGTCCTTTGTGGTGCTGCTGCGCTCCATGAAACTTATGAGGCTAGCAGTAGGCACATCAGCGCCATGCTCCACTAGCTTTATCGCTGCTATTGAAACGTCCAAAAAGTTGGGGTCTGAGAAAATCGGCTCTATGACCTTGCCAACCTTCTGCTGCCATATTACATCAAGAGAAGAAACAAGCACCATTGAACTGTTAAGCTCTTGATTAAGAAGCTCTGTATCTTTAGGGTATGCATCAATGAGCTGCTTGATCCTCCATAATTTTTTAGCTACAACAGATTCTGATGAATGGTCAAGCCCTTCCTCCTTGCTTACTCCTTCAGCAGGCTTCCCCCCAACGGTTGTTTTCACAACCATAATTTTATATCTGAAAGGGTGTTTAAAAGGGTTTCATTTGGCAAAGTTGATTGCATTACGATTCCTGCTTCTCAAGCCTTCTCTTTATCACTTTTAGGGAAACGAAGCTGTCCCTCTCAAGCTCATCTAATTTGAAGGAAATGTCTCGCTTTGCCTTATCCAAATCAGGTATCATTATGTATTCTAGGGAGTTGACTCTCCTCTTCGTCTTCTCTATCTCTGCCAGTATCCTCTTTATTGCTGTTTCAGTTGCAGCCACCTCAATGACAAGATCCATGACTTCCTCAAACAGGTCTGCAGCCTTGTCAACCCTTGCGTTCGTCATTATCACAGAGTAGCCCCTGTGCAAGTAATCCCTCTTGTCCAGCGAGCCCTCGAGTTCCGGGATCTTTATGCCCATTATGTTCCTTGTTTTCACCTTAAGCGTGTGGTTCCTCTTTATTGAGGAAAGAAGGTTCTTTATCTCTGTAGGGCTGTAATGCAAGTAAACTGGCTTAAGAGCAGCATAACCTTCCCTTACCTTTGCATTTAGCTTTTCCCTTATATCCCTTGCCCTTTTTATTATCCTGAAGAACTCCATTATGAGCGCATCCCTCTTCTTCTTTAGAAGCTGGTGGCCCTTCTTAGCAAGCACTATCCTTTGCTTGATCTTTATTAGCTCCATCCTTGTTGGTTTGTAGTCTGCCATATTAAGCCTCTGCCAGGACGCTTAGCACTTTAACGAGCGAACCATCCTTTTCTTTGAATGTCATTTTTATTCCCTCTGACTTGAAGGCACTTTTGAGCACATTATAGTTAAGGTTGAGTTCCTTCCCAAGCTCAAGTGCAACCTCATATATCCTCTTGCCCTCCATAACATTGTTGAGGTTCTCCATAACAGTAAGCATTAGAAACTCTTCTTTCTTCATAGCAAAAGTATTAAATAAGCGTGATTTAAAATACTTTCCATCGGGGCTGTGGGCCAACCTGGTATGCTGCCACCTTCGGGAGGTGGTGATCTGAGTTCAAATCTCGGCAGCCCCACTAACACAGGTGTGGAAATGCGTGAAATAATAAGGAAGTACGTGATTAGGAACGCCTTGCAATACGGCAGGGCAGACGAAAAGTCAGTGATGGGTAAGGTAATGGCAGAGGTGCCAGAGGCAAGGAGCCGTGTACAGGAAGTAATGGAGCTGATAAAAGAAGAGATAAAAGCAATAGAAGGTATGGGGAAGGAGGAGATGGAGAAAGAGATAGAAGGAAAGGAGTTCATTAAGGCAAAGGAACCAGACCCTTTCGCAGTTGAAGGCGCAGAGCAGGGCAAGGTAATCACCAGGTTTCCTCCAGAGCCAAACGGCTACCTCCACATAGGCCATTGCAAAGCACTCGTGATAAACAGGATAGTAGCAGACAAGTACAAAGGCAGAATGATAATTAGGATAGACGACACCAATCCTGCCAAGGAAAGCAAGGAATACCTGGATGCCATTGTCGAAAATATAAAATGGCTTGGGATTAAATGGGACTCATTTTCATTCACTACTGATTATATGAACGAAATCTACGAAGCTTGCAGAAAACTTATTCAAGATGGAAATGCCTATGTCTGCACCTGCGCTCCGGAAGAAGTAAAGAAAGGCAGGGCAGAAAAGAAAGGATGCGACCATAGAAACAAGCGAGCTTCGCAGAACTTAGAAGAATACGAGAAGCTCAAAATAAATGAGAATGGGATTGTCAGGCTAAAGGGAGATATGGAAAGCGAGAACACCGTAATGAGAGACCCTACACTTATGAGGGTTGTTGGGGCGAGCCATTTTAGGCATGGTAGGAAATACAAGCTATGGCCGACATACGATTTAGCTTCTGCATTAGTTGACAGCATCGAAGGAGTAACCCATGCTATGAGGTCCAAGGAATACGAACTAAGAGAAGAGCTTTATTTCACGATACTCAGAATGCTTAAGATGAGAGAGCCCAAGCTCATCCACTTCTCACGGCTTAATATGAGGGGCATGCCGGTAAGCAAGAGGCTAATAAAGCCACTTGTGGAGCAGGGGAAGGTAAGCGGATGGGATGATCCTAGGCTGCCTACATTGGCAGCTCTTAAAAGAAGAGGTATAACTCCGGAGGCGCTTAAAAGCTTTGCATCGAGGTTTGGCCTTGGCAAGGCAGAGAACGAGGCAGATATAGAAATGCTCCTATCAGAAAATAAGAAGGTTGTTGACAAAACATCACCGAGGTTTGTTGCGATTGAAAACCCAAAAGAATTGGAGGTTGGATTAAGCAAAACCGTCCAACTCAAAAAGCATCCTACTGAGGATATGGGTGTTAGGGAGCTTTGCGTTAATGGAAGGGTTTTAGTTGAAAAGGCAGGGGAAGAAATGGTGTTAAGGAACCTTGGAAGGTTCAGGATAAGCGGAAAAAGGGCTGAAAGGATTGGCGAAGGGGAAAAAGGGGAGCTATGGCTGCCTCCAGAGCAGGCAGTTGAGGGAGAATTATGGGAAATAGGTCTCCTTTATGAGGGGGACAAATTCAATGAAAAAAGCCTGGTCAAAAAGAAGGCAATGATAGAAGCAGAGGTGGCTAATCAGGAAAAGGGGAAAATAATCCAGCTTGAGAGAAAGGGCTTTTACATAATAGATAGCTTAGAACCGCTTGTGCTGATAAGAAGCTGCTGAGCATTAGAACAAAGCAAGCGTTTAGCAACCTGGGCCAACTGAATAACAAAAGCATTTAAATAGTGCCTCTCAAATTCCAACATGTGCAACCTTATAGTAGAAGGTACAAGAGGCATAGTTGACCTGGCAAAATGCCCTTATGAGTTCGGCTCTGCTGAATTCCTAAATTACCACCTTAAGGACCTTTCAACACTAGACATAGAGCTCACATCTATAAGGTATGAAGAAGAAATGATTGTCGAGCTTGATGCTGAAAAAACAAGAATACTTATAGAATATGCTAAGTTCATAAGGGAGATAGAGAACATACTGCTTGACAAGAAGGTTTATGGCATACAGCAAGACCCTTCTTTTGAAGCAAGAAGAGACACCCTAAGAAAATTCTATGAATACTTGTTTATGAACCCTATAATGGCTGAAAGCTTGCTCAGCAACTATAACGAAGAATTTCCAGACAGATCGCTATTTGTCGGGGGGCACAAGAACTTCATGGCACTGAAGGCAAGGGTGATGGAAAAATTCAAGGGGACAAAGCTTTACAAGCTTGTCAAAGAAAAGGGGGATCTTAGGGAGGCATTCCTTTACTTGGTAGGGCTGAAGAGCACCGAGCTAATAGAAACAGTCATGATAGAGCTGCCAGAAGGCGCAGTGCCCCTGGAAGGAAGGGATGCAAGGTACACTCTACCTTATGGAAATGAAGTGCAGATCTACGACGTCCCTGAAAGGGACACTTATATATATGTGGAAAGGAACAGGACTCTGGAGATGCTGCCTGAGCACCTAAAAGCCTTGATGAAAGAAAAAATAGAGATGGAGATGAGAGAAAGCTTTGAGAATGCAGATTACGAAATACTGATGGACCTTAAGACAAAGGAATACAAGCAATGGTTCGTCGATGAGGCCATAAGGAGGGAGATAGACATAACCCCAGACCAAGCGCTTGTTATGGGAAGGGAGGTAGCAAGCTGGGTAGTTGGAGCAGGAGCTCAGATAGAAGCACTTGCGTTAGACAGGAAGTACATAACAGACATTTACCTTGACAGCGAAAATTCCCCCATATACTTGGAACACCAGAAATTTGGCATATGCCATACCCTATCAAGGTACAACCGGGATATGGTTGAGAGGGCCTTCAAGAACATTGTCATGACGCTAAAAGGGGTAAGAAAATTTGACGAGAATAACCCTGTGGTGGATGTTGTGGTGAAGAGGCTTTCTATGAGGTGCCACCTCCAGAGGCCGCCTGCAACTTTCGGCGAGCTGCAAGGGGCTTTCAGGATAATGAAAGAGACACCTTTCACTTATCCTCTTTACCTAAACTACAAATCGTTTACTCCTTTCTTTGCGGGCTATGATGATGTAATGGTAACGCTTGGAAGCAGCGAAGCAGTGCTTGGCCTAAAAGGAGTAGGCAAAACCGCATTCACTGCTGCAAAAATAACTGCAATAGGGACTAGGAGGAGGATAATACCAATACAGGACATTGAGGAGATCCCTGTAAGGGCTTTCAGGAAGAGGGGATTCCACATAGGCGCTGCAAGGGTAATGAGCTCAGAGAAAGAGGAAGCAGGCGCAGGAACAAAGGAGCTTGACTTGATATCAATGGCAAATGCACTTCTTAGGATGGGTGACGCAGCCCTGATAATCAACGAGATAAGGTCAAGGGTTGCAGTCCAAGGTGTAGTAAACCTTTTGAACACGCAGCCCGGGGTTTTCCTGCTTTATAACCTGCACGCAGAATCTTTGAAGGACATTCAAGAGAGGCTTGAACTTGTGTTTGGCATACCTTCAGCAAGCATGTTTGCTACTGACAGGTACACCTTCCTAAAGAAAGTGAAGTTTGGAAGAAAAGGAAGGATATACAGGGTGCTTGGCTATGAGTTCGAGAGTGACATAGAGCAAAGGGCTTTCGCAAAAGTATTTGATATGGTAAGGGGCCATGACATAGAAAGCTGCTACACCAAGCCGCTGTT
Source organism: Candidatus Anstonellales archaeon (assembly GCA_038890615.1). Lineage (GTDB taxonomy): Archaea > Micrarchaeota > Micrarchaeia > Anstonellales > J096 > JAWAFI01. Next base: position 43,339 of record JAWAFI010000003.1, read on the forward strand.
CCTAAAAAACCCAGAAGCCAATAGCAAGGACGCGGACTATGACTTCAACAGGCTGGAAAAGGACTTAGACATAGAATTCGTGCCTCCTGCGCTCAAGAGAAGGGCAGCTGACACAGGAATTTCCCCTGAGCAGTATATACTGCAAGCATTCTACAAAGGGAGGGTATATGAGGACATAAGGAAGCTTGCAGAGCAAAACGACAACGAGCTTATATTGGAGCTTGATTTCGTGGTAAAAGCGAACAATTTAGCCAACAAAATACTAAAGGAGCTTGAAAACGAGAATGGAGAAGTGGACTACAAAACAGCAATAAAGATGTGGAACGCTAGGTTCGCTGAATTCTTTAAGAAAGAGAAGCTATTGCTTGAAAGGGAGAAGCGGGGCTAACCTAACCGCGGGTTATTACATCTACAACAACAGTGCCATTGGAATTGCTTATGTTGAAAAGGTAATTGCCGCCGCTGGTTATATCGCCATTGTAGGAAACCTTGGCAGCAACATACTCTATTATCTCATTGCCATCAGAAAGCTTTGCCTTCACAAGAGTAGACTCGCTGTTAGGGCCGAAGCTCTGGATAGTAAAGGTTTCCAAAGAGTCAGGAAGCGAAGTTTCAAGGTAGATATTGCTTCCCGGAGTATAGTAAACCGCCTTTATGGAAGAAACTAATGAAGAGACGGATACACTTGCCCTCCTTATCTCTGAATCCCTGGTAGATGAGTTTAGCATAGTATAAACCAAGCTTATAGTAATCAGGAACATTAGAAGCGCAACGCCAATGGTTACCAGCAGTTCAACACTGCTTTGACCTTTACTCCTCATATCTTTCAAACCTCTTTGTTTTCCTTCCTTTCAGCTTCCTCAGCAAGCTGTCAAGCTCAGCGCAAGCATTCCTCAGCGCTGCATCTAATTTATAGTGTTCCACTTTTAATATTAACGGTTTTGTTGAATGTGATATCACCCTGACCGCTATGGCAGACAAGGATTTTCCATGCTTTACATAAACATGCACTGCGCTTATCCTTAACGAGCTGGCAAATGGCTTTATTGTTGCATCAATCTCTTCTATAATTTTTTTCTTCATATATTGGTTGGTTTCGTCAAGGCCGCTTACTTCCACTACCAGCGACTTAGGCTGCATCTTGGAGAGGTATTTGAAAATTGAGGTAGCAGTAAGTATGCCTATAGGCCTCCCTTTATCCGTAAGCAATACAGATGAGACCTCATTTTCAACCATGCTTTTCACAGCAGATTTCAGCGAAATGGATACTGGAAGGTAAAAAATAGGCCTCATTATCTCGCTAACAACCTTGCTGTCGCTTACTCTTTTGCTTTCTTTTATAAGCGATTTCCCCTCGCGCCTCTGATCCTTCATTTTTACAGCCATTAGATCTATTGTAGAAATTATGCCAACAACCTTGCCCTTTTCTTCCACTGCCAGCCTATGCACCTTCTTCTCCGCCATAAACTTGCGGGCCAGCTCAGCTGTATGCGTAGAAGGTATTGAGTATATGCCCGGCTCATAAACATAGCTTAGCTCAAGCCCATCAAGGAGGCCTTCCTCAAGGAGCATCTCGAGCACATCAGACCTAGTTATAAGGCCTTTTATATTATTGCCCTCTTTGTAAGGAAGCGCCTTGAAATGCCCGGAAAGGAATTTGGAAATAACCTCTTTCCAACCATCTTCTTCCTCAATAACAGGGCATTTAACTGCAACGCTGTGAGCCTTTGTTTTAGAGGGGTCAATGCCAAGCCTCACGTGCCTGTCATCAATTACGCCTATGAATTTTTTCCCATCATAAACACCAACTGAAGTTGATCCGCCGAGAATAAGATCAAAAGCCTTTGAAACTGGCTCTTCCCCCTTTACCGTATAAAAAGGCCTCACTTTCATAAACAGAGTTGCACCACAAGATTTTAATACCTTTACCTGTAAGGAATATTATGCTTTATCCCCTCTATAAGCTGGTTGAGAAAGACACTTGGAAGGAAATACTTCTCCAGATGGTTGAAACCCATAAGCTTGACCCTTGGAATATAAACATAGTTGAGGTTTCTGAGCTATTTTTGAAAGAGATAGCTAAGAGCAGGAGCCTCCAATATTGCGCAAATGTGATACTTGCAGCAGCAATATTGCTTAAGATGAAGAGCGACATTCTCAAGCAAAGGGAAGAGCAGGTTGTTGAAGAGGTTCCTGAAGAAATAGGCCCTATGCCAGAGATAGCCATTAGCTCTAGGTTCCCCCCTAAAAGGCAGGTTACTCTTGAAGAGCTTATTGAAGAAGTTGAGAAAGTAATGAGCGCAACTGAAAGGCAAAGAGCCCCAGCATCAGCCCCAATGGAAGTGGTTGAGATTGAGATGGATATCTACGATGTAGAAAAAGAGAAGGAAGAGGTGCTTAAGGTGCTTGAAGGCGGGGCTATGGAATTCTTTGAAATTGCTTATGCGCTTGGCATTAAAGAAAGGGCAGCACAGGTGATACTTTTCCTCTCACTCCTCCATCTTTTCCAGAGCGGCGAAATAACAATAGAGCAAAAGGAGCTGTTCGGCTCAATAATGGTGGATAAATGCAGGAAGAACAGCTAATAGAAGGTGCGCTTTTCCTAAGCGGAAAGCCGATAAAGCTTGAGAAGATTCAGAAATTTATAGGGATAGCAAGCCCTGGCTACATAAAAGGAGTCATCGAAAGAATAAATGCCAAGTACGCCAGCATAGGAAGCCCTTTTGAATTTAGGGTTGTAGGGGATGAGGTTTACATGATGGTTAGGGAAGATGTCCTTGCAAAAGTAAAGGAGTTTGCAAAGGAAAGGGAACTAAGCAGATCAGCTTTAAAATCCCTTGCATTCATATCTAAGAGGGATGGGGTGGAAAAATCCAAGCTCATAAGAACATTAGGAACTCATATGTATGGGGCAGTCAAGGAACTTGTGGAAAAAGGGTTTGTTAGGGAGAAAAAGGCCGGGAGATCAAGCCAGCTCTTTGTAACTGAAAAATTCAAGGATTACTTTGGGGTGCAGGAAAAGGCATGAAGGAAAGCTTAGACAAAGCAAAGAAAAAGGCACTTTCAGAGGTTAAGAAAGAAATAGAGGAGCTTTTCGGCATTGCATATCTGAATGTCAAAAACTGCCCTTGGGTTGCAGAAAGAAGTGTTGAGGATTACATCAAAGAGCTTGAAAGTGAGATAAAGGAACTTCGTGAAGAGGTTGAAAAAGGCAGCAATGAAGGCATTGAGGAGGAAGTAGGTGATGTTTTTTGGGATGCCTTGATGCTCCTTTATATAGCGCATAAAAACAGAAAGGCAAACAAAAAGAAAGCCCTTAGAATAGTCGCAGAAAAGATAAAGAGAAGGAAACCTTGGCTTATTGAAGGCAGAAAAGTTGGCAAGCAAGAAGCGATGGATATTTGGAATGCAGCAAAGAAAATGGAGAAAAAGCGCTAAAGCAACCTTTCCTTAAGGCAGTCTGCAACAAAGCACATCCCATGGAAAACTTGCACACCCTTTTGCCTGCATAGCTCTATCGCTCTTTCATTTTCAGAGCCTGGCTGGAACCATATTGCCTTTGCCCCTGCAAGGCAGGCTTCCTCTGCAACTTTCCGGGCGACTGAAGGAGGGGTTACAACAATAACCAAGCCCGGAGCTTCTGGAAGCGAAGAAATTGAGGGGTAAGCCTTTGCACCATCTATTTCCCCGGCATTTGGATTTACGGGATAAACCCTGAAACCATATAAAACCAAGCTGTGGAATACCCGATAGCCATACTTTGACTTGTCTCGCGAGGCACCTACGACTGCTATAGGGGTTGATTTGGAAAAAAGCTCCATCACTCTTGCCCTTCTTCCCCTGCCTCCTCAAATGACAAGAGAGTGTGCTTGAAATCAGAAAAATCTTTTACTAACCCTTTGCTAACCATATAAGAGCGGGCTAGCAGGAAATAAACCATAGCTATAGCTTTTTTCCCTTTGTTGTTTGTAGGTATGGCAAAATCAACATAATCAAGGGAGTTGTCAGTGTCGCAAAGCGCCACAACAGGTATGTTCATAACCGCTGCTTCCTTTACAGCCACGCTTTCGGCCCTTGGATCTGAAACAAGGAGTATGGACGGCTCTTTGAAGAACGGAAGCTTCTTGTTTGTAAGAGTGCCTGGTATGAACCTTCCCCTAATGGTGTTCATGCCAGTAACCTGCCCAAGCTTCACTGAAACTAGCGAGGAGTAAGTCCTTGAAGCAGTTACTAGCACCTCTTCTGGCCTGTAATGGGCCAGCAACGAGGCTGCCTGCCTTATCCTTTTGTCGGTCTGGTTTATGTCAAGTATGAATATCCCATCCTCCCTCTTTTTGTAAACAAAGGGCTTCATGTGGTGGTGGAGTATCCTCGTACCTATATGCACTCCTGCCCTAAGGTAATTTTCTGCAGGGATAAGAAGCCCTTCTTTGCTTTCCATCTCCTTTTCTATTGTCCTCTCAATCTCTCCTTCCTCAACTTTGTCTTTTGGTTCTTTTTTTTCTGCCATCTTAGCACCTGTGAATATTGGGGCCGCCGAGATTTCCAAACATTTGAACTCGGATAACAGGCACCCCAAGCCTGCAGGATGACCAGGTTACCTCACGGCCCCTTTTGAGCTCAATCTTGGTGGAATTCAATTATCTCACCCATAATATCTACATATGAAACAAACATTCGCCTGCAGCAGTATCTTTCGACCTTCAGTTCATCTAGAGCTGCCTTCTCTCCCTTTTCCTCCTTCAACTTAACATAGTTATCATATAAGTGGCCAATCACAGAACCACAACTAAAACACCTGACCGGAAACTCCATTTACTCACCTGTAGGACTTCTGGTATTTTGCCCTTGCCTTCCTTCTCCTGTACTTCTTTGACTCCACCTGCCTTACATCATTTACAATGTAGCTTTTTTCAAGGCCAAAGAAATGGCTTTCCAAAGAAGGGTCGTTGAAATACTTAACTAATGCTCTCGCTACTGCCCCCCTTATTGCATCAACTTGGCCCATTATCCCGCCTCCAGAAACATTAACCAAAATATCCAGCTTTGAGACATCCTTGCCTGAAAGGTCAAGCGGCTCGGTTAGCATGTCCCTAATGTATTTGTTGCTTATTGAGTTTATTCCTCTTCCATTTATCCTATACTGCCCTGTGCCCTCCCTTATGATTACCCTTGCCCTGGCTTTCTTCCTTTTTGCGCCACCAAAAGCAAATGAAGTGCTTTTGCTTTTCTTTTTTCCGGCTTTAGGCATTGTTCCACCCTAGCTTTTTGCACAACTCGTAAACAGTTATATACTTTACATCCTCGTTTTTAACCTTAGCTGCTTCTATAGATAGCATTTCCTTGCCTTTGAACTCTTCAGGAACTCCTTCATAAACCATAAGCTTTTTAAGGGCATTTCTTCCCTTCATCTTCTTCCTTGGCACCATGCCGCTTATTGACTTCTTTACAAAGAGATGGGGTATTTTTGGGTATTTTGGCGATTTTTCAGGGTCAGCTTTGTATTGGAGTGACCTTTTTTGCTTATATCTTTTTTCAGCGAATTCTGGGTTGGATATGAGCATCTTTTCGCAATTCACCACAGCCACTTCCTCCCCTTTTATTATCTCTTTGGCAATCTGGGTTGCCGCCCTTCCTAATATAAGCCCTTCGCAATCGTATATCTTCATTATATCACTATCCTTATTCCCTTCCCCTCCTTGTTCGAAGAGTAAAGCTTTTCTATCTCAAGGATCTCTGCACCCTCCTTCATGAGCTTCTTCCTTGCCATGTCGCTGAAAGAGTAGGCAGCTATTTTTGCCTTAGGAGCGCTGCCATCCCCCAACACCTTTCCAGGCACGACGATCACTTCACCTTCCTTTGCCACCTTCGATATCTTGCTAAGGTTAACTGCTACCCTCTGCCTCTTGCTCCTGCCCAAGAAATGGGCAATCCTTTTCCATACTCCTTTCTTGCTCGCACGAAGAGATTCTATGAGGTGAGCTAATCTTTTGTCCTCTTTCATAAGCATTACCTCTGACTTGCTCATTATAAGGATTTTGGGAAATGCTTATAAACCTTCTCCTTTTGCTTCCTAGCGCTTTCAGGCAGGACAGTTGAAATCAGAGTAGCATTGGCTTATTATGTAGCGGTATTTCCTAATCACTTCATAAGCGAAATCATAGCCATACATCTGCTTGTTCCTCTTGGTTGTATAATCTATAAAGTCAGTGTAAGTGCAGGAGGCGTCACTGGGGTTGGGGGTTATTGAAGCATAGCTGCTTATCCATGAGCTATCCCAATCGCCATAATACATATGAAGGGCTATGAACATTGCAATAAGGTCTCGCTCATCGCTTTCATAGTCAGTGCCCCTGAATTGGAGAAGCTTGTCTGCGTTTTCATCTACAAACTTGTATGCAGAGCTTAGGTTTTTAGAAAGTTCTCCGCCAAATGCGCACAAATTATCATAAGGGTCAAATGGGTTGAAGTTAGGATTGCATCTCTTTGCATTGTAAGGAAGCTCAAGCCCATGAGGGTCGCTGTTGTAATAAGTGAATGGAGCTATCTGCAGCCCTGTCAAGCCAAAGTTGCAGTAGCGCTGGCCTGATTGGGGCTGAGGCGAAATGGAGCATACGGAGGAAGGGTCTGATATGTAAGGAGGGTAAGGAGGAGGAGCAGGGCCAGGGTTGCAGAATGGGTCTGAAGAAGTAGCATAATAATAAGCGCACTTGTCAATAGTTCCTGCTCCGCCGCTCATTACCCACATTACTGCTCGGGTTATTGCAGGAGGTATTGAATAAAGGTCCGAGTAGCCATCGCTCACATCTTTATAGGTGTTGCATAAGTCATTATCGCTAGGGTCTGATGCCCCGGGCGCGCTGCCGGGCGAATAAGGTGTTATGCACCTATCGTATGGATCAGGGAGATCTTCATAGTAAAGGCAACCAGTGCAGGTATACTCAAGGGGATCTGATTTCAGTGGGTCAAGAGGGTTGTCAATGCTAATTGTTGCAAAAGGAATCTGGTAGTTAGAGCTTACTAGGACGCATTGAGGCAGGGGTCCTACTGGAAAATGGATTATTGGAGCATATGGGCCTGAATATGCAATTTGGCAGAAGTAAAACCAGTGCCTAAACTCCTGGAGCTGGTCAGCATTCTGCTTTGAGAAATCGAACATTCCGCAGTTGGCGCAATCAATCGGGCCTCCCCCTGCATTGCTCACCAGCGAATACATAGAGCTCCCTATTATCCCTGATGAGGTTAGCTGCTGAAGCTGGAGGTAATAGATTTTTATGAATTGGGTGTTGTAATCCTCAGTCCACCTGCACTGCTTTCCGTTGCCCATAACAAATATGCCCTTGTCCAAAAGTATATAAGCCCACACAACCGGCTTGTCAAATGCATATGTAAGGTTCCTTGACCAAACGAACAGCTTTGTTATTGCAACATTTGGGTCACAGGTTGATTCCTTTTTCATCATCTCCTTGTTGTCAAACCCAACGCCTATGAAATCCACTGCGTCCCTTGTGGCCTTGTCAGAAAGGACTGAATGGGCAAATTCAGTCTCGCCATATTTAACGCCGAACCCGATAAGGCAGTTCGGGCATTCCTGCTTCATTGCCTGAAGCTGCGCCCTTATAATTGAAGTGTCATCCCTAGAAGCGTCTTTTTTAGCAGAGAAATCACTAACTATAAGAACAGGCCCCAAATCCTTGAACTGCGCAGCAAATTTGCCCCCTTCGTTTGGATCAGGGGATGTCCCTGTTGAATACAACAAGTAAAGAGGCATCACATTTTTTTCCAAGTAGCACTTAGGAATGCTCTTTGAAACGATAGGGTAGGAAAACTGTTGCCTTGTAACCCACTGGGTTGCCAATGAAAGGGAGTTGTTGCAGAACTTATTAGCATACCTGAAAGTGCCCATTGATGGGCCTTGCCCAACTAGTGCCCTCTGCACAAATGTATGGGTTGAAGTGGTTGTTATAGAAATGTTATGAATTTCATCCCGAGAGCAATTTGTGTCAAAGCTGCACTCGCCTTCATAAAGCGAAGGCACTGAAGAAAGCCAAGGGGTCTTCTGCTTGCAGACCATGCAGGAGCAGTCGTTTGTAGTGTCAACAAGAGCAGCCTGCTGCTGAGCCATTTTTGCAAGGTCAGTTTCTACTAAGGGCTTGTTGAGAGTGGCGCTGCTTAGCGCATTCATGTCATTTTTCAACTCTGCGCATCCAGAAAGGAAAATCAATAGGGCAATCAGGAAAGCAGGCCTAAGCTGATGAATGGAATGTTGAATGCCCATGTAGGCACCTCCCTTGCACTAGCCTTATTCCGCACCTTGGGCAGAATGCGTGCCGAACTTCATCTTTCAATGATTCCCTATACTCATCCTTGGCTGACTCCCAAAATGCCTTTCCAGACCTAATCCCAGCATAGATTCCTGCAACAGAAGCCCCTGCAGGCAGGGCTGCAAATAGCATAGGCGCAAAGCCAAGGCCAATGGAATGCTTCCAGCTTTCCTTCTTCCTCTCTTCCTTGCTCAGGTTCCAAAGCGCTCCTCCAGTAATTATCCTGTTCATGTATCCTTCAGTTACTGAGTAGTACGAAAGCTCATACCTGTTCTTGATTAGGAGTTCAGGGGTTGGTATCTCCCTTCTATAGATTGGGGCATTTGCCTCGTGCATAAGCTCCCTGCTCATTGGCAAAAGCACCTTCTGCCCTTCTCTACTCATCTCTTGCGGGGAGGAAGCGCCATAAAGCCGCAGAGCCCATAAGTGCATCTGGGGGTTTAATCTATACTGCCCCAATGAGTCAAAATAGCTGTGGCCTGGGTTTGCCATTGCCTGCCATATGTTATAAACTGCAGGGTTGTAAAATGGAGTAACAAACTGATGGGGCCTTGGCGCACCATATATGACTTCCTCGCCGCCATAACCCCACTTCTTGAACCTGCTGCCTCCTTCCCCTGAGCCGCTTGAAGGTTCTTTTGCCTCGCCTGCAAACCAATAAGCTACGCGATTTGAGAGGTTCCAGATATCCATGCTTGGGCCTGTCATCCAAGTTGAAGGGGTGAAGAGCGTTTCAATCAATGTCCTAAACCTCCCAAGATAGCGCATTCCAGTGTATGGGAACGGCTGCATAGTATCTGGCTCTATTACCCTACCCTGTTCATCAACCAAATAGCCAAGGCTCTTTGGGGAAGGATAGCCGCCTCCTATGTAGCTCATTAGCCTTGAAGCCATTATGAATGGCTTTGCAACAAACTGTGCAAACTTGCTTATCCTCCCCAGCATTGGGCCGCTGTACCTCCACTCAATATCATCTTGGAAGGTTTTCCAGTGCATTTCTGATGGATACGGAAGCGCCGGCCCTACCTGGAAGTATCCGTGTGTTATCCTTTCTTCGCCTTCCATTGAAGGAACATGAAGCCTGGGGTCCCTGGTAATTGCATAATCCCAGCCACCTTCAAATTTCATGTATCTGTCCAAGATAGCACTGTATATGCCAGCAAGTTTCTTCTCCTTCAAGTAATCTGCATTCCTATGCATCTCCTCAAACATCTTAGCAGAGGCCTTCCTTCCCTCATAAAGGAGCAGGGAGCTGCCTACTAGAAGATCAGTAATTTGCTCAGCCCTGGGCGCAGAAATGTAGAGAGGCCTAGCCAGCACTTCATCAAGCAGCCCAAAACCTATCTGCTTGAGCTTTCCCTTTATCCCTTCCCAGCCTCCCATTTCCGCCTGATCCTGAGCCATTTTCTTTACAGTTACTATCTTGTAGTCATCTGGCCCTAGGACATCAAGAAGGCCAATATGGTGGCCACTATGCTGAAGCTTGAAGGAAAGAAGGGCTACATCGTATGCAGAAAGCTTTCCGCTTTGAAGCAGCAGCCTGATTGATTCCTTGAACTCTTCCTTTTGGATAGTCATAAGCTTGGCAGCATTGAAAAAGGCTGATTTGTAGTTCCCAAAAATAGATGGGTCTGCAGCAGCAAGCTTTTTGGCCAACTCTTCCATCTGAGAAGTTGAAAACATCTTGTAGCTTGGGTCAAGAACTTTGAAGTTGCCTTTTTCGTCCTTAAACATAAGCCTGGCTCCTGTAATGCCGTCAAAAATAGATACGGACATGCCATTCTCGTATGGGACAAAAGAGTTTCCTCTTGTCATTATCCAAGGAACTGATTGGTCCATTTTCAAGGGGTTTATCCTTGTGTTAAGAAGGAAGTTGTGGAAGTCATTAATGTTTTTAGCTACATACTCCCTTACAGAAGCATCATCAAGATTTGTCTGCCCTTTTTCCTTTGCATAATACCTGGCAAGAGCATTGAAAAACTTCAAATCTGCCTTTTCAAAGTCAGTGCGCCAGTTTGCGCCGAAGCTGGTTATGTTGCCCCTTGCGAAAACAGAAAGCATGTTCTCAAGGAAAAGCTCCCTTGTCATTGCAAGCCGTGCATCAGGAGTGTCAGGACCAGGCTTGTGGGGAGAGTCATATGCCCTTGAAACTGTCTCTATTGCAGCCACCTTGAGCCTGTCTCCGCCAATCTTCCAATGCCCTCTTAAGTCAAAGGCCCAAAGCTGGTTGTTAGCAGCCTCATACTGTATGCCCCTGAAATTGGATTTAAGCACCTCAGAAATGTTTTTGTCCATGCCAATTCTCCCTATCCCTGAAACAATGGACTTGGCTTTTGCCCCAACCTTTTCGTGCACAGCTCCGCCAATTTGATCAAGGGATGTACCTGTTGCCTCAAATGGCTTTGAGAATATGTTTGTTAGCTGAAGGGCACCTTTCTTAATCATCTCGTCTATGTTCCACTGCGGGAAAAGCGCCTGAAGCGCCAAAGCGTAATTTTCGATTGGGTTCGAGCCAACCCTCCTAATAGAGTTCATTAAATCAATTATAAAATACTGGATAGAGTTGTTTATATGCCTGCTACCAAGCCCGAAAAGCTCATTGAGCGCCTTAAGCGTTGTCGTGGCAATTGCTGCAAATTCAGCTTTGTTGCTGTATATCTTGAACTCTTGCTCACTAGCCATTGAAATATGGCCAAGCTGGGCTGCATATTCTTTTAGGAAGAAAAACTGGTAATTTGATTTAGTTAGCTCCTTTTCCATCATAAAGTGGTAGAAATCATTATAACCTGTAGAAGCAAAAGGAATTGAATCTTTTCGGTAGTAGGAGCTTCTGCTTATAAAATTATAGAGGTCCAATGCCTTTATGGATTCAGGTCTATTATCTGCACGGATTCTGTTCAATTCCGTGAAGAAAGTGAACACCTCTTTGTCTACATAGACTCCGTTTTGCCTTATTATTCTAAGCATGAGATGAGCCCTTAGCTTTTCCTCCAATGTTAACATGTCAACGCTGTCAATCTTTTCATCCTTGTACTTCTGGTTTGCATTAAGGTATGCCTCCCTGAAAGCCTCTGCAACCTGCCTCAATATGCGCTGGGTAGTTTCAATATCATCTAAGAGCCCATGGCGCTTAAGGTGTGCATAAGCTGCAATGAAATAGGCAGGGTCTAAGTATATGTTAAGTTCCCTAAGCTTTGCAACAAGCGCATTAATTTGATCTCTGTCAGGCTTATTTGGGTCAATAGCTTTAATGAGTTTCAGAAGTTGATCGTAGTGCCTCACTAAGAGGAAAGTAGCGCCTATGGTTCCAGAGCTCAATCCTTTTGCTCCAAGAAGGGTTTCCATGTCAACAACAAGGTTTCCGTCTTTGTCTTTTGTAATAAGGTTGCTGACTATTTTGGATAGATCCTTTGACTCTATGCCCAGCCTTTCCTTGAATATCCTAGCCAAGGCATAAAAGTATACGCTTTGGTAGCCCTCCCTCATCCATTGGTGGTACCTTGCCTCTTGGAGCGAAACCACATCCATAAAGCGCATCATTAAAGATAGGTTTGCTCCAACTGACTCCTTTGAGCCAGGATAGCTAAGGTAGGCCATTGCCCTTGCCAAGCGCTCCCCTCTTTTGCTTTTAGACAATGCGCGAACGAAATCTTTTATTGGGTGTGGCTCTTTTTTATAAGAATCCTCTGCTATTTTAGCCCTTTCATGCTCCACCCTTTTAACAAAATCCCTTGCCCCAAGAAGCCCCATCACGCCCAAAGTAAGCTGAGGGGCAGAAGCAAGCCTTACCTTTATCATCCTCTTGAACTCCCTTATTAGCCTTGATCCGGACCTTATGGCGTCAAAATAAACATTTGCTGTAAGTGGTATTCTTCCTGACACTCCTTCCAGAAGATTCCTAAACCTCTTAGTGAATTGGCCCACCCAACTCCTTGATGGTTCTTGTTCCTTCTGAGCCAGCTTCCTTGCAGGGTCTGCCATCATAACTGCATAATACATGCTAAGCAGAGGGTCAAGGGCATCCTTCTCTTCTTGGAGCAGCTTTCTGCCCAATTTTTTCTCTATCTCTTTTATCATCTCCTCCAATATCCTGTTCTTGTTCCAGCGTTTTTCAACTGCAGTTTCAAAAACACCCTTTCTCCCTACCATGAGGTCTTTAAGCTCTTTTTCAGTAAGTTTGAGGCCAAACATGGCAAGCGCATTTACCATGTAAGCATTTATCTCGCTGCTTATTTTGCCCCAGTTCATCCTCATCTTCCTTTGATCATAACCCCTTGCGCCCCTTGAGGCAGTATACCTTTTTTTCTTCCTGATCCTTGGGGAAGCTATGTCTAAGTACCTAAGAGGGTCTATTCCAGAGGCAAACATAGAGGCAAAAAGTATTCCTGTTAAGAAAACAGCTGCAACGCATACAGTTGGGTTGGAAGCCATAATTGCTGAAAGCGAATTAAGAATGCTTTGAGATATTGCGCCGACTACGCTTGACTCGCCTATTCTCATTGTCCTTTCAGATGAAGAACCCAAAAAATGTGGATCCCCATCATAAACTGCTTTTATTATATAAACTCCTGGCTGGAGGTTAAATGAGCATTCTGCTATCCCTCCAGATGATGTTAAAACATCCTGGCAATTCCCCAAAGGATGGAACTCTGAATCAGTGCCGTCATTATAGTAAAAGCTTATTGGCTGCCCATCAGCGTAGCAGGACTGGGTTATAAGCTGCTGGCACTCAGGGATAGGGTTAGTGATGCAGCTTGGGTCTATTTCTGCATAAGTGACAGTGTACTGCCCTACAAGGATAGCCCTTGCATAGCCGTTCTGGACCTCAATTATTGAAAGTGAAGTCCTTACGCACCCTGTACAGGTAAAGTCAATAAGGGAACATTGCTGGGAGGATTGCCCGTGCAAAGCTGAAATAAGGAGAAGTAAAAGGAATGCTGCCCCCTTATGCTCAGACATAAAAATATTTACGCGTTCAGCATTTAAAATACTTTCTAAAAGTGGACCGACGGTTATTTCTTTGCCCTTATGTCTTTCTTCCTAATCCTAAGGAAGGGGGAATGGCACTTCCTGCACTTCTTCACCCCCCTCTTGTTCCTGGTTTTGCACTTCCTGCATATTACAACTGAAAGGAACAATTTGTCCCCTTGAGGGAATTTTCCCATCTGACCATCCTCTTTTGTTATAAGTTTGGCGCATATTTTTAAAGGTATGCCTTGCTTACTGGAGCAGCTCCTTCAACTTTTCCAGTGTTTTGGCAACCTCTGCTCCTTTATCAGTAAGCTTAACAACCTTTTTCTTCCTTTTCTCAGATTCTATTGTTATAAGCCCTTTTGCAAACATGAGCTTCAGGATCCTGTTGGCATAAAGGTTGCTTACTTCTGCCTTCCTTGCAATAAGAGAAGGGTACCAAACTACTTCCTGATTTAGGAGAAGAAGCAATATCTTGATACGCTTTTCGCGGAGGAACATAGTTAAATAAGAAAGGCAAAGATTAAAAAAGAAATTGAAGAGCAAGTTTAGTTGCATTGGCAGAAAATCTTAAATCATGCAGCAAGGAAAGGTTTTGGGCTCACCAACTTATTTGCTTCAAAGTTAAAATTAAAAAAGGCAAGCATAAAACATGGAAGAGGAAGAGGCATACCCTTATATAGAACATTCAGACGAAAACATTAGGAAAGCAGCCCTGTTTTTCCTTTACGGGAAGGAGATACCTAAAGAGATAAGAAATAGGTACAAAATGTCATATGAAAGAACATTCAGAAGCAAAAAAAGCCAAAAAGGGTTTGCGAACCTTATAAAAGAGGGGCGTTTTGAAGAAGCAATTGAGATATCAACACCAAAAGAAAGGGAGGTTATAGCACGAAGAATGGCCGAAGTTAAAGAAGGAATATGGAGAATATCCGGAGCATTGGAAGACGCAAGGAAAAAAGGCAATTTCGAGCTCTTTGAAAGAGCAATAAAGATCTTAGGAGAGCCAAAAAACCTTGAGCTCCTGGACAAAAAAAGCAGGGAAGAAATCAGGGCAAGCTCAATAGAATTCATAAGGCAGAAAATCAGCAAAGACATAACAGTAAAAAAGTGGCTAAAAGAGAGGATTGAAGAGCTAAGGAAGTCAAAATTCAAAAAGGAGCTTCTAGAAGACATAGAGCTGGTTCTGGAGAATATGGAGCATGTTGCTGCTGAATTCAGCAAAGAGCTCAGCAAGGCAAGGGAAGAGATCCTTAGGGAAAATATGAAAAGGATTAATGAGCACGATGGGGCAGAAGACAAGGAGCTAGAGAAGCTTATAGCAGAAAGCCCTGCCAAAAAGCTGCTTAAATTAAAGCTTATAACTGATTGGAAAGAAGTTGATGAGGGAAATTTAGATATAGAGCTTTCATGGGTGCAGAAATACAAGGTAAGGATGGGCATTGCGCACTATATGATTGGAAAAGAAGAGTACATTTCGCTTGTACAGTTCAAGAGGAAAACATGGAACGGAAGGGATGGGCAAGTGGAATGGAGGGATTTGTACATGATTAAATGGGAATAAGCAAAGGCAAGGAATTTAAAGCACTCCGTAGATTCTGAGGTGTGGAAGAAAAGGAATTCCGCGAGTGGCTAAGCTCATACACCGATGCAGACAAGTGCATGGAAGCATTTAAAAATAGAAAAAAATTCTTCAGAGTGAATACAATTAAAATAGGGCTGGAAGAGTTTGAGAAGGTAAGCATGCTTGAAAGGAAGGCTACCAAAGTCAAGGGTGCCTTTGAATATTTGGGGGAAGGGATAGGAAGGACATTTGACTATTTTTTGGGCTACATACACCCTCAAAGCCTAAGCTCCATAATGGTTTCTGAGGCGCTTGCGCCAAAAGCAGGCGAGGTAGTGCTCGATGCGGCAGCAGCCCCTGGCTCAAAGCTTACGCACATGGCCGCGCTTATGGAGAACAAAGGTGCAATAGTTGGGATAGAGCTGAAAGGCCACAAGCTAGGGCCTCTTTTTGACAACATCTCGCGCTTAGGGGTCATAAACGCGTGCATAATTGTAGGTGATTCAACAAAATTCAAAAAAAGGATGTTTGGGAAGGCATTGGTAGATGCCCCATGCACTGCGCTTGGAAGCGGTGGCTCTGCATACCTAAGATGGGAGCCACAGCACAGCAAAAGAATTTCTGTGCTGCAGGAAAAGATGCTACTTAACGCATACGATTGCCTGCTCGATGGAGGGGAACTAGTTTACTCAACCTGCACTTACCCCCCAGAAGAGAACGAAAAGGTAGTGGCAAGGCTGCTTGAAGAGAGGGAAGGTGCATCGCTTATTGAAGTCCCATTAGAAGGGGATGGTGGAATAAGCGAATATGGAAAGGAGATGGGAAAATGCAGGAGGATTTACCCCCAACAAAACAACAGCGAAGGCTTCTTCATTGCAAAGGTGAAAAAGTATGGGGAGGGCTGAGGACAAGCTAAGGGAAATGCTGATGGACAAATACGGCATAAGAATGGAAGAGACATTGCTTTTTGAGAAAGGTGCTGTCAAGATAATGAGCAAAAGGGTGGCAAAGCTCAACATTAAAGGGGCTGAGAGAGGGATGGTAGCCTCAAATGAATGGATGGTGCCTTCGCACAGCTTCATCCAGTTGGTCGGCAGGGAAGCCAAAAAAGGCTTTGTTGAGCTTGGCAAGGAGGAGGCGCTGCTTTTTGCTTCTGGAAAGAAAATAAAGAAAGAGGCAGCCAAGGGGCACTTGATAGCGATCTACAAAGGGCACTCAATGGGAATATGCTTTTCAAATGGCAAGGAACTTATGCCCAAGCTTGCCCCAAGGAAACAGAGGCGCCTGATAGGCGATATAAAGAATAGGTTTTTAAAATAATCCAAAGTGCTCTCATTATGAAAGCAGAAAACAAAGACATAGTGTACTTGCACTTCACCGGCTACAGCGATGATGGCAGGATCTTCGACAGCACAGAAGGCGAAATAGGGCAGAAGCTTTACGGAAGGAACAACGGAATAATGTTCATAGTAGGTGTAGACAAGATAGTAAAGGGGCTTGAAAATGAAATAAGGAATATGGAAGAAGGAGAGGAAAGAGAGGTTTGGCTTGAGCCAGAGCAGAGCTTTGGGGAAAGGAAAAAAGACCTGCTTAAGATAATCCCACTTAACATAGTCAAGGAGAAGGGGCTCAACCCAAAGGCTGGCATGAGCATGCAGATTGAAATTGATGGGATAAAGTATACAGGAGTGGTAAGGAGCATAAACGGAGGGAGAATGCTCGTTGACTTCAACCACCCGCTTGCAGGCAAGAAGGTAAGGTATAAAATAAAGCTCGAGAAAGTAATAAAAGACCCGTTTGAAAAGGCAGAGCTTCTTATGAAGGACGCTGGAGTAGAGGGCAATGCAACGAAAGAGGGCGGGAAGATAATAGTAAAAGTAAAAACAGAGAAAGACTATGAAAAGATGAAAAAAGCCCTTGAGAAGGTAGTAGGGGAGGGCTTTGATGTGCAGGTTGTGCAATAGGAACGCAAATTACGAAAGGCTAATCGCAACAATGCTTGAGCAAGACAGGAAAAGAATTGAAAGCACTAAAGTTTTGGCTGAAAGGATTGAAAAGCTCAAAAGCGCCATTTATTCTGAGGGGGAAATTTCAATAGGCAAGCCTATGCTAGAGCCCAAGATGCCGCTTCCTGTGCCTACCAACTACTTCCAAAACCTGCTCATTGACGGAGAAAAGGCGCCCAATGCTTTTTCGCACGGCTCAACAAGGGCCATATTCTTCAAGGAAAAAAAGGTCCATCTTCTTTCAAAGCAGGCAGTTGTCAAAGATGGGGTTGAGTTCATGGCGCATTACATTTATTGCTCTTTCCCTTTCAGCGAGCTGAGCATGAAAATCGGGGAAAAGGAGTCGGTTATTGAGTTCAGGGGAAAAAAGAAAATGACCAACCTTATTACTGGAAAGGAAGAGGAAAAGGAGCTCGCGTTCATGTTCAGCCATCAGAACATTGAAGGAAAATTCACCTCAAAAGACAGGCTGGTTGCCTCGCAGAGCTACAGGTCAGTAATTGCAAGGCACACCAACATAGACAGCTTCCTTGATTATATAGGGATGGAGGGTTACATAGTTACTGTTGCGCATTTCGCACCGTTTCCTTACCTTCTAAACCTACACAAAGAATATGGATATGACTCAAGGAAGGAAATGGCGTCAGATGTCAATAACTATTTGAAAGAAGCAGTAAGCGAATAGCCAATGCAGTTGTGGATTATCCTGGCAGCCGCAAAAGGCCCATAGGAGCTAAGCGGAAGGAGCTCCACAGCATCCATACCAACAACATCGAAGTTGTAGAAAACCTCTTTTAGAAAAGAAAGAAGCTGGTAATATCCTATGCCTCCTGGCTCAGGCGTGCCAACATCTGGGATTACAGAAGGGTCAAGAGCGTCAAAGTCAAGCGATATGTAAAGAGGGCCTTCAAGCTTTGAAAGCGCCTCAGCAGGGTTGAATTCTGGCCCATACACTAGTATTCCTTTCCCTTTTATGTACTCGTCCTCCTCCCAGCTTATTGCCCTTATGCCTATTGACACTGTTTCAACCCCAAGCTCATGGACTCGCCTCATAGCGCAAGCGTGCGAATCCTTCCTACCCTCATACTCAAAGCGCATATCAGCATGCGCATCAATGTGGAGAAGCTTAAGGGAGGGATAACTTTTTTTCATTGCAGAAACTATTGGAGGGGTTATTGAATGCTCGCCCCCAAGGAACACAGGGAACTTTGATCCTTCTAAAGCCCTGCTTACAAATGAAGGGATTGTGGCGCTGAGCTCCTCAAAACTTGAGCAGGGTACTGGCTCTTCTGTGTATATCTCCCTTATCTCCTGCCCAAGCTCCAATATGAACTCCTCAACATTGCACGAAGCCTTTATTATTGCTTCTGGCCCTTTTTGCGTGCCTTTCAAATAAGTGGTGGTTGCCTCATAAGGGACTGGGATCACCAAAGCCCTTGCGTCCCTATAGCTTACCTCATGCCCTAAGAATTGCATAAGAGAATTATAAGCAAGGATTTATAAAAAGGTTGCCATGAATAAGCAATGGGATTCGTGGAAGATTATTTCATATCTCCGATCGTTGAAAGGAGCGGCTACAATATAGTTAATACCACTGTGTATGCGCTTATAGCCATAGCAATACTGTGGGTGGTTGAAAGGGAATTCAGGAAAAGGAAGATAGCCATTGACAGGAGGTTCATCGCAAACACGCTCCTTTTCGTGCTTGCCGGCTCATCTGCAAGGGCAGTTACCGATGCAACTGACTCTGGGCTCATAGGGGAGCCGTTCAGCTCAATCTACAAGTACAGCCTCCTTACTGTGACCCCAGGAATATACATAGTTACAGCAGCGCTTTTCTTTGCTTCCCTCTTTGTGTTTAGGAAAATAGGAAGGGACGACTTCGGGATTGTGGCAGTGCCTTTCATAATCCTGCACTTGTTTTTGATAGCCCCCTTCTTTGTAAATCACCTTTACATTATGATAACCATAATGCTTGCCTTGCTTCCTTCTGCTTACTTCTTAACTAAGTTTAAGGACAATGGCATTGCAGTTGCTGGGCAGGCGCTTGATGGGGCAGCCACATTCGTAGCAATAGAAATAAGCGGGATGTACGGAGAACAGCATGTCATTACTGCAGCATTGGGGGAATGGCTTGGGTATTTTGCTTTCTACCTGGTCAAAATAGCGCTTGCAGCGCTCATAGTGCACTTCACAAAAGGAGAGAAAGAAGGGCCTTTCATATGCCTTGTGGTTGCTGTAGCAGGGTTCGCACCAGGAATAAGGGATTCGCTTAGGCTTTGGGGTGGGTTCTGATGCTTTTCCTAGTCGGCGCAGGGGTTTGCTTTGACCTTACAATGGAAGGCATTAGGGCGCTTAGAGCTGCAAAAGAGGCATACTTTGAGGGCTACACCTCAAAAATACCAGAAGGAAAAATAAAGGAAATCGAGTGGCTGGTAAAGAAGGAAATTAAGGAGCTGAAAAGGGAAGACCTTGAAAGCCCTTGGCTTGCAGAGAGGGCAAAGGAAACAGATGTAGCGCTTCTTGTTGCAGGCCATCCCCTTGTTGCCACAACCCATCTAACGCTCATTTTGGAATGCGAAAAGGCAGGGGTTGAGTGGAAGGTAGTGCACAACTCATCAATACATTCGGTTGCCCCTGCTTTGCTTGGGCTGCAGGTTTACAAATTCGGAAATAGCGTGAGCATTCCTCTTTTCGAGCGAAATTACAGGCCAACCTCTCCTCTAAGAAAGATAGAGGAAAACCTTAAAAGAGGGCTGCACACCTTGGTGCTTTTAGACACAGCAAAAGGCTTCATGGACCTTAGGACTGCTGTTGAGGAGATAATGGAAATGGAAAAGGAGGAAGGGAAGGAAGTGGTAAAGGAAATCTGCTGCGTAGGGGATGCAGGGGGTAAAGAGGTATGCTGGTATGGAAGCAAAAAGGAAGCGCTGAATGCAGATGTGCCAAAGCCAATAGTGGCTGTTGTGCCTGGAAAGCTTGATGATATTGAGAAGGAGTATCTTGCGATGATCAGAAGAAGGTATGAGCGGGCCCAGAGGGATTTGAACCCCCGGCACACGGATTAAGAGTCCGTTGCTCTACCGAGCTGAGCTATGGGCCCACAGGAGAATATTAATAGTCCTTGAAAAGGGGTTTAAAAGGCTATTCTTTTATTCCTGCCCTTACTGAGCTGGCTGAACCTCTTTAAGCTGGCCGTTTGAAACCTCAACAGCAACATAATCCCCAACCCTCTGGTGCACATGGTTGAACTTTATTATGCCTGTATACCCATTCCAAGCTATTAATGTGCTTAAATAAGTAACAGGCGGAACGCCGCTTTCTATTGCATCCACTATTAGTGCTGAAGCATCAGCGCCCAAGAGCACCTTCTCGCGATTGCTTGGGGTTCCGTACTTGTTGACAAAGGAAGAAATGTACTGCTCGCCTTCTTGGGTTATTGTCTTTTTCTGGGAAACTCCCTTGAAGCCATTCCAGAGGGGCATCAGGTTCGAGGTGGCTGTGCTTATCTCATATTTGCCGCCATATACGTTCTTGGCAACGATCATTGAAAACGCCTTCTCAAGCGCCCCTGCAGCTACATTCTCATCCCTTGAAAGCACAAGCAATGCTTCAGGGTAAAGCTGCCTTATCTTAAGGAGCTGGTTGTCAGGCACAAAGAAAAATTTTTCCTCCAGCAGAACCTGACCCTTGTAATGGTTTTTTAGGGTTTCCTTGAACTCAGTTTGGCTTTCTTCATAAAGTATGGCCATCCTTTTGCTTCCTATAAGCTCGGCAAGCGCTTTTGCATACTGGCCCTCATCAGGCGTAAGCGCAAAAACATTTGAAGAAGAATAGGAGCCTATATTGATGTATAAGTTAAATGGGTTTGAGATTGAGATGAGGTGGATGCATTCAGCGGATGGCTCATCTATTATGAAATAGGAATAATAAGAAAGGGATTCATCTGTGCATTCCACTGCAATTGCTTTGTATCCTTTTGGTAAGGAGTAGTCAACTGTGTTGAAGAGCTCAGTGTCGCCTATAACTGCTATGTATGTTGAGGGGGTTTCTACTGTGGTATTGTTAATGATGGTAGCATTAGGGGCAACAATAGTATCGTTACCGTTTTCCTCTGGAAAAGAGACGCAGGCAAAAAGCAAAAGGAAAGGGATTAGAAAAGCAAGCTTATTCATGAAAATAATAAGGCAAGATATTTAAAAAGGTTGCAGAGGAACAGCGTTTATGGAAACCGAGCTTATTTGGATGAAGGATTCATATGTAAGAAGCGTTGAAGCTGATATTTTGGAAATGAATGGAAGGGAGGTCTTGCTTTCAAGGACTGTGCTTTATCCAGGAGGTGGTGGATTAGTAGAGGACAAAGGAACCGTGAACAGCATTCCTGTCACGGGCTACAGAAAGGAAGGGGGGAAGCTTTGGCATGTGCTGGAAAAGGAAGCAGAAAATAGGAAGGCCTTGGTCCAAGTAGAATGGGAGAGGAGGTATGGAATAATGAAGGCGCACACTGCAGCTCATATCCTTGCTTCAGTGATATACAGGAAGTTCGGAGCGCTCATAAGCGGAAACAAGGTAGAGCCAGGCCAGTTCAGGATGGATTTCAACGTTGATGATTTTGACAGGGGGAAGTTTGAAGAAGCAGTAGCTGAGGCAAACGAACTTGCATCACGCGGAAAGAATGTGCGAGTTTATGAGATGCCTTACAATGAAGCAATGAAGATTGAGGGGGTTGTAAAGCTTCTAAAGGGGCTTGAGCATCTGAAGATAGTTAGGATAGTTGAAATAGAGGGCATAGATATACAAGCAGATGGAGGCGTGCATGTTGCCAACACAGGAGAGATAGGCAGGATGGAAATAACTAAGGTTGAGAACAAAGGTAGGGCAAATAGGAGGGTTTACATAGCGCTTAAATGAACTCCTTAATTGAAGCAAAGAGAACTATACCCATAGCAGCCATAATTGCACCAGAACAGAACGAGCCCTCTTCTCTGCGTGCATTTTTAGGAAGCATGCTTGTTGTCCCATCTGTCTGGAGCTTGTACTTAATGGTTATGGAGTTTATATACTGCTTTGAAAAGCCTAGCTGGCTGGCTTCAAGAATTTCGACCAGCGCATATTTGCCATCCCGGGTCTTTATGGCATACACCCCTTCCTCAACATAGTCGCAGCCAGCACCTTTGTTCAGTTCATCAAAATAGCCCCCAGAAGAAGGAACTGCAGCTATTGAATCAAAATTCCCTTGTATTTTTAGGTAGTTTGCACACCACGCAGGCCTGTCCCATGGCTGAAGAAGTATATCAACATCTTGGAACCCTACATTGTCTTCAGCTGAATATGTTTGGCCAGTGGAAAGGATTATTCCTATATCTTCATCTGTTCTAAGATTAAGCTGGCCTGTCTTAATGTCTGCAAAGCAGATTGCTATGAGCAAGGTGGCAATAAGGATGGAGCGCATCATAATTTACCCGTACATCCCTCCCAAGTCGCCATCTGATATTGCTATCTTGGACTGGATTACTGGCTGCTTTACAAGCTCCTTGAACACCTTTGCCTCTGCTTCAAGCTTTCTGGTGTCTATTTTTATCTTCAGGAGTTGGGAAAGAACTCTGAGTGCTTTTATTGCTGCTTCCGGATCACCATATTCCTGCGCTGCAGAAACAAGCACAGCTACAACAGGTATGTTGTCAAAAGGCGCATGGGCAAGGAGCATTCCGCTAACCCCTGTTGTTGCACCTTCCTTTATAGAGGTTGCTATCTTCTTTTCCTCAAGGAGCTCTACAGAGGACCTATCAGAGGATATAACACTTATGCCTTCTGAATCTGCCTTATCCATTCCTGCAAGGCATATTATCCTGCTCACCTTTTTCTCCTTTGCGAAAGATAGTATTGCATGTGCAAGCTCTGCTGTTGCAGTTGAAGTAAGCACTGCCTCTGAAACTGCAACATATAGGTTAAGCTTCCTTGAAGCATATATCCTTATTGGAGGCAACGGTTTGTAGTTGTGTATGGCAGCTATTGGCGGTATCCTTTTTCCCTCAACAATTCCAATAAGCTCCATCTCTAAGGTATCTACAAGGTATGTTGCGGATATGCTCCCGACAAGCCCTATGCCCGTGAACCCTATTATCAATGTCGGTTTCTCCAGCAAGGCTGTTTTCAACTCCTTTATTTTAATAGTCATCAAGTAGAGCAGGCAAAGGTTTTTAAAAAGCTTTGCTTATAGTTGGCTATGGCAGGCGGAAAGATAATGCTGCCTTTTTCACAAGCAGGGATAATGGGGCTGTCTGCAGGAGAGAAAACAGGCGGCATAGAGGTAAAGCCAGAGCATGTCCTCATTGCGTCAACGGTTATAGTCCTTATCCTTAAGGCAGTGCAGTACCTTTCCTAGGCCCTAAGCCAAGAACTTACTCTTCATTGACCTTGCTTTTTCAGCGAATTCTGGGGGGACAGCGATTATTACCTTCTTCCTTTTTGCGCCTGCTTCCCCCATTACCTTTATAAAGTCAGAAAATTCCTTTGCATTTTTAGGTTCTCCTGAATCAAGCACAAAAACATCCTCCCTATCTTGCTTCATAGAGGGCACGCTTACAATGACATCGCACCCAACACTATCTCTCACTTTGGCTGCAATTTCATCTGAATAGAATTCCCTTCCGATCTCAAGAACGCCCTTGTAGAGCTTTCTTCCAAGGATGCGCTGGACGTATTCCCTTCCTGAGTACTTCAGGAGCTCAGAATATGCCTGCTCATCCCCCATCCTTGCAAATTGGTGCGGGTCCATGCCTTCTTCAAGTGCCAACACTATTGCCCTCTTTGCCATCTCAGAAGCGATCCTTACAACACGGTGCTGGTAGACCGCTGAGAACATGAAAAAGCGCGCTAGCATAAATGCCTCCAATGATTCAAGACCGCTTGGATCAATGCACAGCTTTCCATCATTGCTAAGCACCATTGTTTCTATCATGCGGTCGAGCTCTATAACGCCGTATGAAACCCCTGTGTAATATGCATCTCTGTGCAGATAATCCAGCCTGTCAACGCCTATGCCGCACGAGATTATCTCCTCATGGACGCCTCTGCCAAGCAGCTCTTTCAGCGAATAATTAGGGATAAGCGGGGCTATCTCATCCTTTATTATTTCTTCCCCTAATTTCTCATGTGATCCAGCTAATTCTGATATTGCCTCCTCCCCTGTGTGGGAGAACGGGGGATGCCCTATGTCATGCAGAAGCCCCTTTAGGCGGGCAAGCCCAACATCAAGGCCCAAGGACGAGGCAACCATTCCTGCAAGGTGGGAGGTGCCAAGCGAGTGGGAAAAGCGCGTGTGGTTGGCACCTGGATAAACAAGGTCAACGAAGCTCAGCTGCTTTACCTTGCGCAGCCTTTGGAAAGAAGAAGAATCAATAACCTTTTGCTCATCTTCAGTAAATCGCATAAGCCAATGGAGCGCATCCTTTATGTACATCCCTAAACCTCTGAGAAAATCCCTTCCCTCGGCTCCTGCACAACTCCTTCCTCGCGCATCAGCTGGAGAGCGCACCTTACCAGCTCAGGGTCTTCCCTAATTGCTGTTGCTATTTCAATATGGGTCATTTCTTCCTTCAGGGCCTTAAGTATGAGTTCCTTTTCCTTTTGGTAAAGCATTGTGCTCATTATGTAAAATTTTAAGTCAAACCCCCTTATGCCCTTGAAGAGGTTCTGCTCGCCAGCTTCAGAGATGAGCTTCGAAAGCGCCTCTGCCTCCTTCTCATCCTCAAGTATTATGAAGCCCTTCCTTTTCAGCTCTGAATATGAGGCGTTGGGCTCTGGGTCTTTTGTGCCCCTTCTGAGGATTTTGTCAACAATCGCCTTGTTGACAGTGTAAATTGTTTCGCCTGATTTTGTGCGGTAGGTTTTTACAGAGCCCTTTTTTATGAGGGAGCGCAATGTTTCTGCTTCTTCTTTTGAGAGCTGCCTGTCTATTGCCTCCTTCTTCCTGTTTTCCAGCCTTATCCCCACGAGCTTTTTCAGCAGGGCGTCCTCTGCGCTCTTGCCTTCCTTGGGCTTTGCAATAAGCAGGACTATATCCTCCCTTACCTTTAGCACCTCTATGTCCTTGCCCTCAAACTCTTCCAAAGAAAGGTAGGTGATGCCATTTATCCTAGTGAGCTTCATCAGAAAACACCTCTGCCTCAAAAACATAGAGCTTGGCGCTATTAAATTCTTTTGGCGACATGCCTGCCTTATGCATTAAGGCCTCAAGGAATTCCTCCCTTCCCATTGAATTCTCGGTAGCGACCTGCGGAAGAAGAAGCCCTGCCTTCCACCCTCCCTCAACCATTATCCCATGCTTCCCTGGGATTACCTCCTCTGGCCTCGCCTCCTTGAAGGGGGTCAATATGCTGATTTCAAAGCTAAGATGAGGAAGCTCAGGAGGCCGCACAGGGTAAAAGCGCGGATCCTCAAATGCAGCAAGATAGGCGCTCTTTACTACATTGAGGATTATCTCCCTCTGCTCAAGCACCCCCATGCAACCCCTAAGCTCCCCTCCTTTTGACTTGATTGTAGTGAAGCACATGCCTTTGGCAAGCAGGGCTTCTGAGATGGGCTTTGGGTAAGGTTCATAAAAACCATTTTGGGCGTAATCAGAAACTGTGGAGCGTGCAACCTTTAACAGAAAGGCTCTTTCTTTTTTTGAAAGGGTCATCTCACAAGCACCCTTGTGCCATCTTTCTGCAGGTACACTGTCTTTTTCTGGTTTATGTTCTCAAAGACAACCGTTGCGTTTACTCCTGCATCAACGAGAATTTTTGTGACTCTTTCAGTGTCTATTTCTTTCTTTAGGGTAACTACAGAGCACATCCCGTCTTTCTGCGCAGCGCAGTATGCAATCATTGAGGCAAGCGAATCCTCGCTTTCTATATCAATTGAAGCCGAATAGTAAGGCTTGCATGGGGATAGCAGGAAAAGGGTTGAGGAAACAGAGCAATAGAAATTCTCTGCAGTTCCCCTAAGGATTGGCAGGAACTCAAACAAAAGCGAAATGCTTATGAGAGCAATTATCACATAAGCAACTGTCCTTAGCGCTATCTCCATTACTCCTCCCTCCAAAGATAAACATAAACAATCCCATTCTCTTTATATACTTTAAGGTTGTTGGGCTGGGTAGTGAACTTCATAACCCTGAAGTTTTCCTGCTTAAGGTCCTGCAAAGAGAGGGAGCCCTGGACACTCACGCTGCCCACATAGCATAGGCCATTGCATTCCTTAGAAAGCTCCTCTATCAAGTTCGCCATACCTTGGCTGTTTACATTGGTAGAAATGGGCTTTGACTGCTCCATATAGTATGAAAATAGGGTGAAAAGCACTGCAGTGGTGAAAAGTAGCACTACTATTTCTATGAGCGGCGCCTCGCTATAAGCCCTCATACCGCTGCTACCTCTGGCAGGAATGATAGAAGAGGGTAGGTAATTGAGAGCACTGCAACGTACACTATGAGCCCAATGGCTATGTTGGTTGATATGTTGGTTATGCCCAAGCCATACTTCACTGTATGCTCAAGATAGGAAACTATCACAACCATCTCTATAACATATATTCCTATTAGGAACTGGAGCATGTAAGCAGATATGACTGTGGAAGAAGTAGAGAAAAGCGGAAGCCCCGTTATGCTGGGGAGAGCAAGGGAAGAGGTGTTGGCAGAAAGCAGGGCAAGGAACTTGACCATCATTGTGCCCAGCCCTATTGCGATCCCGCCCACAAGCGGCACTATGAATATTCCTAAGAGATTCAATGTTGAGGTTATCTCAGAAAACAGCTCCTTTGTCTCGTCGTCCAGCTTCTGCAATGAGGTGGTGTAATCCTCTATGTGGAGCGCAACCTGCGCAGCGCCTTCTGAGCTTTGATGCCCGCTCTCTTTCAGAAGCTCAAGCATCGCTGTGTAGAACTGCCCCCCAAAAAGCATTTCCTTAGAAACCTCCTTCTCAGTGGTTTCATAAGGAATGCCGGCAGAGAAGTTTATGTAAAACTTGTGGACAAGCTCCTTGAATTCCCTAAGCACCGTGTCCTTCTTGCTCAAAAGCGGCTCAAGGTGTATGCTTGAAAGCTTGAAGTAAACAAAAGCAGCTGCGCCAAGGCCGATCACTACTAGGACGCTTTTTACCAAAAGCGCAAAATCATCTTCAAAGTAATCGTGCATGGGTATTAGAAAGGTTGCAGATATTAGTGCAAACACAGCCATCGCTTGCAGATAGGGCTTTGGCTTATCAGAGGGGCGCACGAATAAGTTAAGCAGGCTAGGCGGCCTTTTCAGGAGCAGCCTTCTTGAATATATATAAGTAGTTGCAGGGATGAAAACAACGAAAAGGATGAAAAGGAGCTGGTAGGGTATCTCCCTTGGAAGGAATATGGAAACAACAGGAAGCATTATGAGAAGCATTAATGGGAGAAGGATAAGGAGTGAGAATGTTATCCTAAGCGGGTTGATGAAACTCTCCACATACTCTCTTAAGCTCCTCTTGTTCTCATCTATGGAAAGCTCAAGTATTCTTCTTACAATATCCTTAAGCCCTTCAACGCTTTTTTCATTCACTGCGTCAGCAAGCTGCGAAACTGAATTGAAAAAAGTCGGCTCTATTATGGATATCTCCTTAAGCGCCTTTTGCAAGGAAGGGTATTTCCCTGTCTTAAGCGATAGGTTAACTTGCTTAAGGATAGGGGTTGTGCGGTTGTCGAGCACCTTTATTGAATGCTCTATTGCTTCCTCTACATTCCTTGTAAAAACGACCCTGACAGACAGGTAAAAAAGGGTCAAAAGGGAATCAGCCCTGAAGCTGCTTACCTTCGACAATGCTACATAAGAAGGGTAGGAATAGATATAGTACGTGATCAAAGCAGCTATTATGAATGCGAACCATTGGGGAAGCGCAAAACTAAGGGCTGCCAAAAAGAAAAAGAATGAAAGCAGCGAAAGGTTTGTCACGCCTTTTTCAAGGCCGGCGTAGCCAGCAAGGCTGCAATCCTCTTTTATCCTGCCTGAAAGGATGCTTATGCTTGGGAAAGCAGAGAGGAATTTCAATAAGTCAAGGATCATTTAGCTAGCCTCCCTTTCAGCCAGAGCACGAACCTTTTGTAAAGTTCCCTGCTATCAGGATAGCCATTCTCAGCGTATAATTGGCTGCTTATCTGGTAGTATGCGTTGTTTGCCTCAACTATGAAGCTTGCCTCCCCCACCTCTGGGAAAGATGGGATTTTTTTGATTATTTCTTCTTTTATTGATGCCCTTGCTTTGAGGTGGCTGGAGAATTGGTCGGCATCCTTCCACTCTTTTACTGAAGAGCGGATGCTCTTGAGCATAGGGGTGTCTGCATTGTCAAAATGCTTTGTCGCAACAAGAGAGTCAGAGCTGGGCTCATAGCGGAAGAGCTCAACAAACGCATCTTCACCAAGCGGATCGTCCTTCCAATCTTTTTTTACCTCAACAACCGAGTAAACTACTCTTTTCTTCTTGAGGCCAAATGTCTTTATTGGCCTTGTAATTATTATGACATCTGTTGCTTTGAAGGATGTTGGCTTTACCCCGAGCTCGTTCACAACCCTGTCAAAAACACCGTATGGGGATTCTGCATGGACAGTGCCTGCAACCACATTGCTAAGCGCCCCTACACGCATTGCCTCGTAGAGAACTCTTGCCTCTGTGCTCCTTATCTCCCCTATTATCAAGCAGGAATCACCTAGCCTAAGGGCGCTCCTAAGGCCGTTTTCAGCAGTAACCTCACCTTCTGTTATTGAAAGCGGTGATTTTACTTTCAAGTGAAGCACATCGTACCCATTCTTCCTCAAGCTCTCAAGAGGCAACTCCATAGTGTCCTCTATGATAATCATCCTGTACTTATTGGCAATCTCAAAGAGCGACGCGCCAAGGAAGCTGGTCTTGCCTGCCCCCCTGCTCCCTGCAATGATCATGGTCTTTGACTGTTCAAGAAGGAGGTCAAAGAATGCAGCAGCCATTGTGCTGAAGGCCTTCTTTTCAACAAGGAGAGGGTATGTCCAAGGCATGTCCCTATGCCTCCTTATCGAGAAAGCGAAATCCCTGCTAAGCGGGCTCCTTAAGAAAGTAACCCTTGCCCTAGCAGCAGAATCAAGCGCTGCGTCCAATGTTGGGTTTATGAAATCAAACGACCTCCTGCTGGATATCTTAAGCTTTGTCGCCCAGCTTTCAGCATCATCCCTTCCAACATATATGTTTGAATTGCATTCCTCAAATTCGCTGTGAACTATTCTGAGAAAATCACCCGGGCCGTTGAAGTTTATGTCTTCTATATTCTTGTCCTGAAGCAAGGTGTCAAGCACGCCAAAGCCATAGGTGTGGCGCATTGCCACAGGGCTTCCTTTCTCAGCCGCTCCATCCCTGATGCTTTCCATCTCCTTCTTTATATTCTTAATCTCTTCAGCAGTGTAGGAAAGCTCTGATGGGATCAAGAAATATGTGTTCCTCAGGCCTTCAGAGAATATCAAAACTTCTGAGCCGTCTGGAAGCGTGTATTTGGAAATGGGCTTTGATGCAGGCCTGTCCAAAGAAAAAGTAGTTGAGGAGAATATGCTCACTCTCTCCCCAAAAAGCGTTTCATACGGATCCTTGCCTTCAGGGCGCCCTTTCATAATCTCATTAAGCTTTTTGCCTGCCTTTGCAACAGGGTCTTGGTAGAACTCAGGGGCAAGCCCTTCTGCAAGCTTAAGGAGCATTTCTGCCTCTTCCTGCGTATAAAAGTAGTTTAGGCTGCCCTTCAGCATGAATGGCTGCACCCCTGACTTTAGCAGCTCCTCTATTGCCCTCTGCCTTGCTTTTTTGCTGGTCCTGAGGCTTGGCCTTGCATCCTCAACCTCAATCTCAATGTGATGTCCAGACATAAAAATCAAACCTGTATGGCGATGACCCTATAAGGTAATGTGAGTCATCGCATGCAATATTTATAAGAGTTCCATTCATTCCAATCTTATCTTCACAGTCCCCATAAGCCAATGGGCCTGTCTTTTTTGAGACTACTTTGCACTTTATCGACCCATCCTCAGGCATCATTGGATTCAGGTTGTTTTCAACTATGTAATCAATAGTAGCAGCTGAAATTGGGCTAGAAGTCACCCAGTTGCCTATGGTGGCGTATATCGGGATATACCTGCTCCCATCCCTAAGAAGATAGGTCTTGCTTCCTTCCTCAACCTTTATTATTACTGGGCTGTCCATGTAGACCTCTGCAGAATAATTGGCGAATGGAATGAGAAGCTCTGCGTATGCCTCCTCTATGGTGCCAATGTTTGGGCGGTCGCAGTACCAAAGCTTTTCCTTGCTCAAAAAACCTCCGTGCCTACCTAATGATATAAGGTTTTCCTCATAAGCATACCTCAATTGGGCTTTGCGCTCAAATAAGCTTTTGTCAAAAGAAGGCGTCTGGAGGGAGGGAGTAGGAAGCATGAAAAGGTACAACGTAACCACCAAAATTACAGCATAAACAAGCACAGAAGCGGCGTTGCCCCTCATTCCTGCACCTCAAGGATTATTGAATAGCCCTCAGGCATATTGAAACTGTAGATGTGGGTGTAATTGATAGTATAGTTTGAAGAGTCAATCACTTCCTCATCATACATCACCTTGTAGTTGTAGTACGAGTAATACTTGGATAAGTAGGAGTTGATCTTGGCAGAGACATTCCACTGCTGGTAGGTGCCCCACCTATGCCCTTCTATTACTTCAAGGAAAAGTTCCTTATTCAGAGACGGATCCCAAGAGAGCATTGTAGCTGCAAGAGCTGATTCAGCATACATCCTGCGCTCGCTGTTGGCTATTGAGAAATCAAGCGCTGTTGCATCTGCATAATTTTTGTAGGTAAGAGTAAGGAAAGATAGCGTGAGGAGAAGGGCAAACAAAACGACTGACATATAATCATCTATCACCCTATCACCTCAACTATGCCATAAGAGTTGTAAATCCTTATCCAATGGTAGCCTGGGCTTAGGGTTGTTGTGCGGGCAGTGCAGGGCAAGGAGAAGCACTCAGAAGGGGAGCATATATCTCCTGAAATCTTAATAGGCTCATCTATTTGTATGAAACCTTTGTAATCCTGCCCCTGGCAGGCAAGCATTATAAGCGAAGATAGCTTTTTTGCAGAGGTGGATTTGTAACTTATGCCTATGAAACCTCCTCTTGGGGCCATATATGAATCATCATAAATGAGTGCAGGAATATACTGCGCCCCTTCAGTAGAAAGGAACCCGAAATCAATGATCTCAAGTGGCTTGCATCTTTTTGCATCATGATAAAGGGTTATAGAATCATATGCGCGGCCACAGGAATAGAGAGATTTAAAAACCATCATAGCTTCTGCCTTCATAAAGTAGTAGTCGAGCATTATATCCCTGTGGTAAAGGAAATCTGAAACAATAAGGCAGAACACAGAAAGGCTAAGCATTGCTATTGCAAGCGTGACCACTTTTGTGAAATACCTCATTGAACCTCGCATGCATAGCCCTCCTTTATGCATATGTGCGTTGTTGAGTTGTTAGAATAGGAGCCATAGCCGAAATAAGGCACAATGACAGAATAAGAGCTGTCCTTAAGGCGCAGGTAGCCGTCCCCAATGCTAACCTCATAAGGTTCTGATAAGTTCTGTTCTACAAAATCATTCTGGGAAATTGCAAGCGAGAGCGAGAGCGCCCTCTCCTTTAGCTTTATGAAACCAGCCCTTTCAACCGTAAGCGAGATAAGTGAAAGGCTGAGCACTGCTACCATAAACATAACTGCAATAGTGCCCATCTCGAGCACATACTCCTCAGTGGCCATACCTCCACCTGACATCAAGGGAAGTGTAATTCGAGTAGATGCTTATGGTATAGGGTACGAAGTAGGAGGAGGTTAGCTCTGATGTCTTCTTCATGAATTCTTGGGAGAAGCTTACCTCATTCATGTTAAATGAGTAGCAGTTTGTGTTAGTGCAGAAAGTTGAGGTGTTTGTTTCAAGGCAGAAGTAGCTCCCATTGGAATAGATTTTCTGGGTATTGTAAGGAATGTCAAGCTCTCTCTCCATCTGAGCCCCCAATGGGGAATGGCAGGCATCCCTTATATAAGTTGCCGCCTTTGCTGAAACCCTGCTTGCTGCGTCATCAAGGTAGAGTGTTGTAAAGTTTGAATAAAGGCTCAAAAAGACCAAAATTATGAAGGAAGCTACAATGATTCCGGCAAGAAGCCATATCCACTGGCTTACAAAGCCCTTCATGCTAAGAGCAGCTCAAGGTTCCTGCTTCTTTTTTGAAACCAAGCTCATACCAATGGAGAGGTTGGGTTAGCCTGTCATAGCACGCCCCAGGGTCCATCCTCTGGTTAAGGATTCCGTCAACCTGCGTGCCGCTGAGCCCAAGCGATTTGTAGTGGGAGCATATAGCCTCCTTGCATTCCTTTGCATCAATCTTCGGCGCTTCAGAGGTGCATGAGCACTGGGTTATTAAGAAGCAAGGTATTTTCTCTTCGCAAGTGCCCATCCCTGAAAGGGAAACTGATATGGCTGGGTTGTCCACATAGCCGCCTATCTTTCCATCAGCGTTTAGGTCTATGCCCTGCGATGTGTAGCTGCAGAATTCTACAAGCTGCGCGTTCTTGCACTGCTCCTGCTTGTATATAAGGCACTTGCTCTCGCACATCTGCTTGAACTTGTCAAACTGGCCTTTTATCTGCTGCTGTGCCTGTATGTCCTGCAGAAACTGCGTGCCCTCTGTCATGAATTTTTCAAATATTTGGATCACAACAAAAGCAACAATGAGCAAAACGAAAAGTACTATTACCAATTCTATTGCCTTGCTTTGTCCTTTCATATTCAATCACTCCCAAAGGGTTATGGTTATGTCGCTAATGCAGTGGCTATTTAAATAATTAACTGCGACATGCTGGGTTGATGTTTTGAAAGAGGCCCCAACAGGTGTTTCGCCAAGGAAAGATTCCTGCGGGCACCTTGCAGTTGGCTGATCTCCAGTATACTTTATGTAAACAGAAACGCGGTAGTTGGTGTTTGCAAGGCCAGCCAGCGCCTCTGGGTTGTCCCTGAAATAGGCAACTTTGTCAGGGTTTATGTAGCCATTGGTAAGAAGCCCCCTGTCACTCATTAAGATATCAGAAACCTTGTTCATCTCCATCCCTGCGCTCTGCATCCCTAGGAACTGCGCCCTTGCGGTGCCCCAGTAGGTGAATATAAGCATAATTGCCATTATGAATATAAGGGCAGCAACTATCGAATCAAAGCTGAAGTATTGGCCCTTCATTTGCATCCCTCTGTTATATATATCGTGCCGTTCTGGGAGTGTGAAAACTTGAGCACACCTTTAGAGGTGTCAATCTCACAGTAGTTTGGGCTAAATGTTACATTTACTAATGGGTAAATGAAGCCTGCTACTGCAACATCACCTTGGAAAAGCGAGACACCAAGCATCTTATTGCTGTAAGTAACATTTACACCCTGGAAATCTGTTGGCGAAAAGAAGTATGTGTAGTTGAAGCCAGGACCCCCTGCATATGCTACCTCAAATGCATTTGCCATTGAAGCCCCTGCCTCATATAGAAGCAAATTCTTGTAGTGGGTGTTCTCTGCCTGCTGTATTGAGAGCAAGGAAACAAGCCCAACAGTTGCTATGAGTATGAATATGGCTGCATAGAGCATGAATTCTGTTGATACCTGAGCCTTTGCCATCATCCGCACCTCCCTGGGGTTACTTCTACATCGCCGTCCTTGTTGCGGAGGCAGAGCGTCACTGTGCCTGAAATTGCTTTGCCCTCAGAAGCATAAATGAGGTTTGGCATTGTGTAAGTGACTATTTCGTCACCAGTCGAAAGCTTTGCCTTTATCTCCTTGCCCTCTATGGTGAAATCATTTACCGAATATGGCAGCATAAGGGTAACCTCTTCCATTGCAGTGTTTCCTCCAAGGTAAACCCTATTTGCAGTGTCTTCCAATATATTTAAAGCGGCTCTGGCCTGCGCCTTTGAAAGCTTCTCCTCATTGAGCTGCGCCATTGTAAGCGCAAGGAAAAGGACTGGAAGCAATAAGGCTATGAATGTTGCAAGCGAAAAGAGCATCTCCATTGAGGATTGGGCTTTCATGGCTGCTCCTCCTCTATGCAGTCAGCATGCCTATCACATGCAATGTCCCTTGCGTTGCCTAGGTAAAGGTCAATTGATTCCTCATCAAGGGCAAAGTGCCCTATTGTTATTGTTGCACTGCAATCAGCCACATTCCTGCACCCAGGCATTCCCCTTATCCTTGTGCCCTCAACCGGAACAAAGAAATCTATGTCATAGCGAGTAGCGTTTTCATAGCTGACCTTGCTCATTGAGCCGCCTGCCCACATCCCAACTAGAAGGGTTTCAATACCATTCTGGCTTCCTTCCATTGCCTCTATGGCCCCATTGCTAAGGAAGCGCTGGAGGAATGAAGGTGACCTTTCAGAATGGACATAGTATGTGCACATAAGGAAATCCCTAAGCTTTTCAACATCGTATACACCAACAGTGTCAAATTTGTACTCTGGGTGGTTTATTACCCTTTCAGGGCTCTTGTCGCTTACTATTAAGTAAGGGTAGAAATCCCCTGACCTCTCGCTGCTTATCTCAAAATCCTTGACAACTACAAATGGCTTGCGCGTTATCTCCCCTTCAGCAATAGTTGCATGGCAGCCGCCAGAAGAAGTTGAATTTTCATAAGTTATTGGGTTGAGGGTATTCTCCTCATTCTCATATGACTGGCAGGGCGGGCTTGCTGGCTCTGTTTCAGGCAGGCTTGTAACTATGAAAGCGCCAAATTCGTTCCACCCTTGGACATTCATAATCTGGCTGTAGGTTCCTACTAATATAGTTCTGTTCCTTTCAAAAGGCTCTGCTGTAGTAACAGCAGTTGCATATATTGCCGGCCCGTAGAACCACCCTTGGCCTGAATATATTTCATTTGGGCCTGCAACAATCTCTGGCCTTAAATCCTCAGGTGCTTCATAGGGGCCAAACCAAACCTGCCTATATACTAATTCCATTGGGTTTGAAGGGTTTGATTCAAGCACATTCCTGCTCCTCCTTGCAATGTAGGGGTCATAAAGCCCCTCTATTGAGTAATGCTCTTCTGACTTGTAGTGCTTTTCAAAAGAGGAGAAGCCGTTCTTTTCCACAGCTATAAATGAAAGCTCGGTTGTTATGTTAAGGTGGGTATAATTCATTTCTGAAATAGAGGCATTGAAAGAATATGAGACCAAATCATAGCCAGCTTCGTTCAAGGTTTTTTCAAGCGCAGCAATATAGCCGCTGAAAGTGTAGGTAGAGTTGTCTGAAGAGCTGTAAACAAGATCATCAGGTGCAAACTCTTCAGCGTACCCATAAAGCACAACTGACCTGAATGCTGATTTTACGCCATCAAGGCCATCTGCCCCTGCTGGCTGGATTGTGTTCCCCTGGCTGCTGTGGGCAAGCATCCTTTGGATTGCCCCATGTGTAATAATTTGTGAAAGGTGGTTGTAGGAATCCTGCGAAAGGGAATCACCTATCATTTCAATCTGGTTTGCCCTGAATCTCTCAGCTGCCCTTTCTGATGAATATTGGAGCACCCTTGACATGCTGTCAACTGAGAACAGCACATAGACCACAAAAAGGAAAGCAAGCACGATGAAGAAGAAACCTTTTTTATTCATAAGCATCACGTAAATAATGTAAGCCTCACAAGGCCTACTGTGGCATCAGCTGCTTCATAAGTTGACACTGGAACATCGCAGGGAGTTGAGCTTCCAGAGCAGGTGGAGTAGCATCCTTCGCATGTGACCGGGAATAAGTAGCCATATGGGTTTTCCCCTTTTGTTTCACTGAAATATATTACAGGGAGAAGCGCTGTTGCAGATGCGCTGAATTTCCTGATAAGCGCATTGTGCTGGTCATTAGGGACCCTTTTGTGCACATCAGAGGTGTCATAGAGGGTTACCCAGCCGAAATCATTTGAATACAGCTCAAGCTTGTAGCCATATTGCAATGGTATCCTGCTGCCTATGTACTGGTCTGTGTACGAAAGATAGTCCTTTTGAAGAGGGAATGTGTAGTATTCATATAGTATCTTGCCCAACGCAGTTATATTCTGGTGGCCTTCACTCCACACAATCCACTGGTTGGCTGAAATCAGTGTTTCTTTTGCAAGGGTGTGAGCATGAAGAAGGTAAACCAAGTAAATCTTTGGGTAGGCAAAAAAGAATATGAGGGTATAAAGAGCAAGAGAAATCAAAGATAACGCTGCAAATGCATCCAGCGAAAATATGAAACCTTTCTTCATTAGTTTAATTATTAGTGGTTGTATTTTAAAAGTTATTGTTTTGGAAAAGGCATTTTCACCCGCACCTTTCTATTCTATAAGGCACGCTTGGCAAGGTTGCCCCACAGAAATCTTCATTCTCCTCTATGAATGAACTCATTAAGCACTGCTCATCTATCATGCCCCTAAGGGAAAAAACTATTGGGACAGCACCTAACCTCTGGTAAACGCTTTTGTAGAATGTATACTTAATGGTTGAAAGCACTTCCCCTGTTTCAGGGTCAATGTTGGGTTGGGAAAGGCAGCACTTATTCGGCTTTTGCAGGCTTGCTATTATTTCCGGGTAATACTGAAGCTGATCTGGAGGATAGATCTTCTGCTCAATTGAGCCGTTTTGGTAAACAAGGGTGCATGTCTGCGGGCCTATGGAAGAACAATCAGTGCACTGATTTGTCACCTGCCCTTCAGGGCATTTCCATCCCTCTGGGTTACTGCTGCAAGAGGTGCCTTCTGGGCAAGTGCACAATTGCCCATCATCGCATTGCCTGAGGTTGCATGATGAGCTGCCCCCACAATACTTTAAGTAGTCAGCCATGCTTGCTGGCACGCAGGTCACATTTTCAGAGGCAAAAACCCTATTGTAATATGTTGTCGGGGGTCCGTGGATTAGGAAATAAGTTGGAGATGCAAAGGAGCAGTAGAGCTTGCTTTTCATTTCGCTGTATTTAAGCCCATCATCTCCTGTTCCCTGTACTGCCATATAATTGCCTTTGCTAGCTCCGCTCCAGTTCTGGAAGTGGATGCCTATGAACCCTCTTGATATCAGGTTCTCCTGGTTCTGAAGCAGGTGCATGTAAAATGATTGGAGGCCTGCCCAATCATTCTCTGGCCAGCAATCTCCTGAGCCAAGGCAAGCAGAGATATCATCTACAAATGTAACTTTTGAATAGCGGATCAGCGTTGTATGGGTAAAGTTAGTCATTTTGCCTAGTATGAGCTTATTTGTCTCAGTTTGGTTTGCGCCAGCAGGAGCAAGCTCCCCTTTTCCTGGCTGGAACTCGGTGACAATGAGTTCTACTGAGGAAAGCCTCTTTTGGTTGCACTGGGAGTCCATTACCCTGCTTACAAAAGAGAAGCACGACTCCTCGTCTGAAGGAAGGCCGAAATAGGCGCTCAAAACCTCATTCTTTTGCTGTATAGTATCTGCCTTTACCCTGATTGCAGGCAGGCATGACTTGCATAGGTAGCGAGTGACAAGGCCCCTTCTCATTGCCTCATCCATAACATCCTCATTGCCTATGTCAAAGTATGTTAAGTTTGCCACTATCAGCAGTACAGGCCCTGACTCGTTTATTATTGCATTGAAGAAGTTTGGGTTCTGGCCTTCGCAGATGCATTTGCCTGATTTTTCTACGCACCCATCAAGCGACATGAACCCAAAGCTTTCTGGGCTGTCCTCAGCATAGCTGCAGCTTCCGCTGAAGGTATGGGTCCCTTCCCAATTATACCACAGCTCTGGATCTGAAGCGTCTATTATAGGCATGATGCCTTCTGCAAGGTATTGGGATGTCTTTGAATACATATAGCTAGCATTTGGGGCAAAATGGTATTCGCTGCCGACAAAAGTGTGGTTAATCTTCAATTTTTCCATGGCAGTAGAGAGGAGCGTGCAGGGCTCGCACCAACCGAACTCATCAACATAGATACCCTTGTCGCTTGGAAGGCATTTTCCTGTGTCCCTTATCAATATAAGGTCCCTGTAGAAATAGAAGCAGCCGTGCTGCCTGTCATCTTCCTGGTCAGTCCCCTCCCAATGTATTCCTGAAACAGGAAGGCAGAAGGGCCAATTCAGGCTTGAGGGGTTGCAAGCATCATAACTTATATATTCTGGGTATTGCTCTAATCCGTTATCACCTTCTGGCACATAAGGATGCTCAGGAAGGCAGGCAGCAAGCCTTACTGAAAAGTTGAAAAGTGCAGTATCTTCATCATAGTCAGTATTTGGGTGGGACTTGTCTTCAACAGGGCTGGATGATGCAAATGTTGGCGGACAGGTCTCTGAGAAATTGTAGGGAGCATTCCCATACGCATCAACAAATTCGCTTAGCACAATGTAATTGGGCTCACAGGCTTTGTAGAATGTGGTTTCCTTAAAGGCGCTTTCATTCATTGT
The DNA here is from genome assembly GCA_038890615.1 of Candidatus Anstonellales archaeon. Lineage (GTDB taxonomy): Archaea > Micrarchaeota > Micrarchaeia > Anstonellales > J096 > JAWAFI01. The sequence continues at coordinate 81,669 of JAWAFI010000003.1, forward strand.
TGCATATCCTACACCAAGAGTTTTAGTTGCAATGTCACACAACTGAATAAGGTTAGGGGGAGCGCCATTGCAAGGCACATATGTAAAGAATATCTTAGGAGCTATTGTTCCATTGTAGGTTGGCAGACAAACGTTTCCTATAATACTGCCCCTATATAAGAAATCAACTTCTATTGGATCAGAAGTTTCAGTATAGGCGCTGCAAACTGTATAGTAATAATCAGGATCCCCGTAATCGCCGTAGTAATCAACAGCATCATCATAAGGATATTCCCTGCAGTCGCATGTTGGGCTTCTCTCTCCTTCAGGGGCTTCTGGGACAAAGCAGGCGCCTCTGTCGTAGTCATTTTTTGTGCAGAATGCCGAAAGGCAATCTCTTCCTGAAATGCACTCGAAAGGATAGGTGCTTGTTGCAGGATTTATTTTATTTGTCTTCCTAAGCCAAACGCGGTAGAAGCTCTTGTTTATCATTTCAGAGCTTTTGTTGTAAGGGACTGCTGAAAGGTTTTTCACCATTGCGTATTTGCCAGACTCATTCTCGAAGGTTGAGGCATTGTCAAAAGCAGGAGGGTATTGCATTCCACTAAAAACCTGCTCAAACTCCTGCTTTGATGAAAAAACACAAGTAGTAACATTGTAAAAGAAGCCTGTGAATTCTGCATATGGGTCTGAACCTGGAGGTTCAGCATAACCAGAGTAGTTCAAGTAATTCATATAGCGGTCTACCAGTCCTTGCGGGTTAATTGAGCATGCATAATCACTTGTAGGTATGTAGTAGCGTGCTATATCAAACTGGGCGTATGTAGAGCCAGCTCCTACCCTAAAGCTGTTTATGAAACCTCCTGAGCGGATCATCTGCCTCTCCAGCCTTTTGTCAATAACAGTAAACTTGCACCTTGCATTGAGCAGGTTTATCACGTCGCGACTATCTACGCCTTCTCCTTTATAGCCAAGCTCGGTTGGGTACATATTAGTTAGGTTCCCTTCGCTCAGGTATTCTGAAGCAGTTGCTTCTGCTTTTGCCCTGAAGCGGAAATCACCGCATACCATTGCAGAGCAGGAGCGAGGCAGGCAGCTAATCTCCTCATATGCTTGACATAGTGGGATAGTGAAGGTCTTCTCTTTCAATTCCCCACCCTTTTGGAAGGAAATGGAAATGTTGCAGACTAGATCGCACTCGTTTGATGTTATGCTTGCTGTTCCTCCCACCATATCAGAAAAGTAGCTCCCTAGTGGCACCTGATGAGTGCCATTCCATACATATTCGCATTGCCCAGGAATATCATCATCAGGGTTAGCATCATTCACCTGCGAGCAGCAGCCAATCTCATACTGCTCCTCAAGGCAGCCGAAAAGAAGGAAAAGAGCGAGAAGAGCAATCTGCCTTTTCATATGAACCTCCCTGAAATCTTTATTAGCTCGTGCGGGTAGCCACCCAATAGTTGGGAAAGGTACCTTGCAAAGAGCATAGCAATTGCAAATGCCACAAACGGGTGTAATATTACCCCAAAGTATATGTTTGTGAGCGCCCCAATCATGTCTTCTATGGATGACATGTATGTCTGGGCAGAGCCATACCCGGAAGCAGACGCAGACCCTGTTTCAGAATAGTAGAACGACAGGATGCTTCCTGTAAATGTAGGAAGGCAGAGGTTGTAAGAATCAGTTTTGGGTGGGTTTGGTATTGGCATCACTGGGGTTTGGTATACTCCTGGGTCTGTCATCATGAAAACAACAGGGAAGATTATGTAGAGCGATATTGCAATAGACATTACTACTGCTCCTATGCCCCTCGTTGGCGGAAAACCCCTAAGAAGTATGCCTGCAGGCATGAAGAAACTAAGCATGTTGGCCTTAATGTAATTTATAAGTATTATATAAGAGTTAAGGGCTATGATTATCTTAGGTATAAACCCATAGAGGAACCTATAGCTTTCAACAGTTTTATAAAGGCTCTCACTACCTCCTGTTGCACATACCCCCCCATAGCAAAAAAAAGGGATCCCCATAAAGTACACAAAAGCAGAGAACTCTTTGAAAGGATGCTTTGCTGACTTGTAGATTGAGGCATGAGCCTTTGCAAGGCTTTCTGCCTTTTCCTGGAATCTGCAGGAAACAAAATCAAGAGGCCCCTCTAAATTGGCAAGGTAATCTGTGCTGCCTGAAGCAGAGGAAAAGGTTGTTCCTTTGCACTCCCCTGTAAGGCCCATCCCTGCAATCAGCTCAGCAGTAGCAACCATCACTCCAAGTATAAGGATTGCTATGAAAAATGTTGCTAATGCTTGGAGCATTTCACTTTTTGCAACAGGCTCTATCTCTTTTATGTTGAAGGCCCTTGCCAAAGAGTAAATTAAGCCATATAGAAGGATAAGGACCATGCAAGAAAACGCTACTATGGGAAGCCAAATTGATTCCCAGTTTTCAAAAAGGCCCCCTATCGGCGAAACCATGAGAATAGAAATGCCTTTGTATTTAAAACCTTTCTCTGCAATAAGCATACATTTAAAAAAAGTGGAGGAGCAATCTATTTATGTCAAATTACATAAAATGGCTGGCTATAATCTTCGTTGTAGGCTTGCTTGCAGCAGCAACACCCACCAACACAGGGACAAACATAAACAAGGCTATGTGCTCAATAGTGAACACTGTGAAGGCAGTAATTCCATCAATTGTTTTCCTTCTGGTAATAGCAGCTGCATTGGTTTATGGTGTTGGCCAGCTGCTTTCAGCAGAGATGAGGAGCAGGGCATCTGTATGGGCAAGCTCAATGATTGTTGGGGCGATAATAGCAATACTCATACTTATATTGGTGCCTCCTATAATGGATGCTTTGCTTGCAGGCACAGGCATAACAGTAAGCACAGCCTGCAACAACACTACAACGATGCTTTGAAAGGAGGCAAAGCTTTTTAAATGGGTAAAATAAGTATATTAAGGTGAAAATGGCATGTACAGGAACAGTGCAATAGTAACAACGTTGTTTGCGCTAATGTTAATTGGAACAGTGATGGCTCAAGGACTGCCACCAGCAACAGGATCAACAGACAGCATAAAAAATGCAGTTTGCCAAATATATAACATGATAAATATAGCCCTACCTGCAATCATATTCCTAATGGTAGTGCTTGCAGCAGCGAT
>JAWAFI010000004.1:0-51581 GCA_038890615.1 Candidatus Anstonellales archaeon
TTCAACATTTGTTTTGTTCGTACCAAAAACAAAAAGAGTTTCAATTAAGGATGTTTCTTCGCTTCCAATTTTAGAATACAAATCCTTAACTTTAATATCTCCTCCTTTTTTCAATAAGTTTAATCTTTTTCTCTTATTTTTTATTGGTTCTATTCTTACTCCCCTCCCTATGGATTGAATTACATATTTTTGTGCATCTCTTTTTCCAATATTTATAAAAATCATAACATTTGGCCTATTAGAATCCCATCCTTCATAAAAAGCTCTAGACCCCATTAAGATATTAACAAAATTGTTATCATGGCTGATCGTTTCAAAATAACTTTTATTATCGTAGGACTCAGACACTTCATAATTATCTAGTTTGTTTTTTAACCATGTCGAAATATCTCCTATTTTAATTAAAGCAAAAGGTTTTTCAGATGTTTTAAGTTTAAAAATTAATTCTTCTTTGTTTTGTGGTATTTTTATTACTTCTATTTTTCCAAAAGATGAAGTATTAAATACGTAGTTTAATATTTCTTTAACATCTACCTTTTTTATTAGATCTTCATTTAAAATTAATTCTTCACTACCAAAAATATATTTTCGATGTTCTTTAAATTCTTTAAGCAATTCTTCTTTTGCTTTCTCTAGAATATCTTTTTGGATATCTCCGATAGCTATTTTTTCAAGCTGCTTGAAGAAAATTTCTAAATCAGAATCCTCGACATTTACTGAATTAACTAATGAAACTAAAAGAGGGTTATGGTAAATTTTTTCCTTTGTTTTTTCACTAATTTTCTCCTTCGCTTTCTTTGTAATTGTTAACAAGATAAGGGATTTAATAACTATTTTTTGCTTATCTATACTATTAAAATCTTCTTTATCTTGAAAAGCATTTAATTCTTGCTGAGATAAATAAACATTTTTTCCATATCCTCTACTTATGAATGTGTCTAAATTGAAATTGTAAACCGTAGTTAATACGTCCCAAATATCAGTAAATGTTGCTGAAAAATTAAATAAAAAACCGTCTCTTGTTAATATTGAATAATAAATTTGTCTTTTTGAATCCTCCTTATCTCCCTTATGTGCTTCATCAAGAAAAACATACCATCTTCCATTGTTTTCTATATCTTCAAAACTTAAAAGCTTCTCTTTTGTTTGATCAGATATCAAATCAGATCTATAAATAAAAACATTAATATTTTCTTTAGATGCTAAAACATTTCCGTTTTTTACATCATCATATTTTGTTAAATCCCAAAGCTCAATTTTTCTATTGCTTATTTTGTTAAATTCATTGATATGAGTTTTTATCTGTGATATTAAGTCTTCTCTATGTGTTAAAATCAAGATATCATTTTTAGGTATCAAATTCGCAGCCATAAGATTATCTATAACCTCTATTAGTTTTACTAAAACAAGAGTTTTACCGGAGCCTGTGGCCATCCAAAAACACATTCTATTTAAAAAATTAAGAAAACTTATTTTTTCATGAGAATTTTCTTGTGTTGCTTTATAATATTCTTTTAGCTTATTAAACAACTCTCTATCTTTTTTGTTTGTTCTTCCTAAAGAATCAATTAAATCTCTTTCATATTTTCTTATTTCATTATACAATTTCTTTTTTCTTTCAATATGCTCTTGGTAGGTTTCATTGTTTTCGTACTTTTGTAAAGATTCAAAATAATAATATAACAGTTTTATTGCTTTTTTTAGAGCTTCTTGTTGATAATCATACAAATCTATTTTATCAGAAAATTTAATCAGATTGGTTTTAATCCATTCTGATGGTAAGCTTTCAAAGTTTATTTCTTCAGCTATTTCTTCATAAATCAAAGGTATTTTATTGCTATTGCTCATTTTACCACCATACTAGAGGTTTAATTAATTTAAAATCAATGTTATTAAACTCTATTTTTGTGTTATCTTCAAATTCTACATATTCTTTAGTTATTTTCTTTATCCATTTTCCTGTAAGATTTGATAGTGTTTCAGCTAAGTCAATATTTGGGTAAATTTTTGAAAAGTCAATTTTTATTTTATCATTTTTATAGTCAAGTTCCATTGCTTCTAATAGCTTTAAATCTTTCATAAAAACATATTGCTGATTAATAGATTTGTCTTTTAAATCTAGGAATGGTTCTGATGGTTTATATTTACATTTTTTAAGTGTTTGTTCATACTGCTCAAGTTCATAGTATTTAAAGAAGCCGCCAGCTGTTTTTTCATTGTATTTTTCTTTTACATCTTTCTCTTTTGATATTCCTGATTTATCATAAGCTAAAACTTTCTTCATTCTTGGTAAAACCACGCTGTAAAAATGTTCTCCCATTTCAACACCAATCCATTTTCTACCAAGTTTGTGTGCTACGGCTGTTGTAGTTCCACTTCCTAAAAAGAAATCCATAACTAAATCTCCTTCATTGGAGGTGGATTCTATGACACGCTTTAAGAGGATCTCGGAGTTTTCTGTAGGGAAGTTCCAGTTTCTTGAATATCCTTGATAATCTATCCAAACATCTTTTAACGGTTCTACATAAGTGATTAAATACCATTTATTATTCTCAAACACTAGTCTATTTTCTTGTATTAATTTGTCAATGTCCTCTTGTTTTACTCCCCATTTTCTCCCTTTTGGAGAGTAAATTTTCTTCCCCTTTATAATCCTGTAATCTTGAAAAGTTTTGCCATTCATAGGCAAAAAAGGTTCATATTTTGAAGGATCTTTTTTTTGCTTGAATATTAAATTAAATGTTAAATTATCCGTTTTTGAAAAGAAAAATAAACTTTCTGATTCCTCAGAAAATTTCTTAATATGCTTCATTGTTTTGAAAAACTCTTTAGTTTTTGCTATGGTTATCTCATTCCTAAAATTATCTTCTCCAAAGATGTTGTTCATTAAAAGTCTCACATACATGTTTCCGTTGTAATCACATCTAACAAAAATGCTTCCTTTTTCGTTTAAACAATCTCTTGCTAAATGTAATCTATTCTCAAGTAGAGTTATCCATGAAGCATCTTTGTAGTTAACATTATACAAAAAGTCTGCATTCGTTCCTAAATTGAACGGCGGATCAATATAAATCGTCTGTACTTTTTCTCTAAATTTTGGCAATATTGTTTTTAGTGCTTGATAGTTTTCAGAGTGAATTAACCAACCATCTAAGGCATTATCTAAATCTTCGAATTGTGATAGTATTTCAAGTTTGATTTCTTCATCAAAATATTTTGTGTCTATGGGTAGTTTTGAGTATTCTTTGTTTAATTCCTTGCCTTTTAGCGTTTGTGTAAAAAGCTTATCTTTTTCAAATTTTTCTAGAATCCCTAACTCTTGCCATTCTTCGCATTGTTTTTCAAAACCTTTGTGTTTTATTATTTTTTCTATTAATTTTATGTCTTTAATTCTATCTAAAGTTATAACATAGTTAGAGTTCAAAACAAACTTCGGTTTATTCCAAATCTTTATTAATTCGTCTTCGAATTGTGCAACAAAATCAATTACTTTAAAAGCAATCTCTTTTAAAACTTTTAATTCTTTTAGCCTTTTCTCATCGAATATGCTTTTTTCATCTAATACATAATCTTTTAGCCATAATTCGAATTGTTCTTTTAAGAATTTCTCAGCATCTTTGTTTATAAAGTAATCCACTTCATTTTGTTTTTCAAAAATTCTAAATATTTTGTTTAATCTTTCTTCATCAAGAAAGATTTTGTTTTTCTTAAACTCTTTTAGAATCTCATCTGTTTTTGTGACTTTTCCTTTTTCGGAGTAAATAACTTTGAAAGTAATTTCTTTATCTTTAATTGATTTTAGTTCATAAATAATATCTCTTTTTTCGTTTGCTTTTTTATGCTCTAACTTAGATACATCAAAATTAATCTTATACTTAACTCCTTCTTCATCAAAATCTACTGTTAAATTATGCCATATCTTATCAGTTTTTACATAATATAACATCTGAGTTTTCCAAAAAAGAGCTACGTCTTTGTTATTAGTATAAACTTTCTCATAAATTTTAGATTTTAATGGTGTATAACTAAAGTAAATACTTCCTGATTCTGAGAAGTAGGTTTTAAAGAAAGTATAAAGCTTATCAAACATTTCTTCCTTAAAATCAGAAAATTCTTTTGTCTTTTCTTGAATTTCTTTTTGCAATTCTGAGAATATAATGTCGAAATAAGAAGATTTTATTCTCATTAAATTAATAAAACCAGATTCGCCTTCTATTTTCGCTCCTATAAATATGTCCTTGATCTTATCAAAGAATAGTTTTTCTTTTTGATTTGTCATATTATCCCTTGTTTACATAAATTGATTTATAATATTTAAATTTATTTTTTTACATTAATGCTACTTTTTCATGTTTGTCTTCCCAAACAATGCCGTATTTCTTTTGCTTCTTGAATTTTTCCAATTCTCTAATTAACTATTCTTTTGTCCAGTTTGAATAGTTTTTTTTGTCCATATTTTAACCCCTTATATGCTCTTGCTAGGTATTACACTTTATTAAATTTATTCTTTTTAAAGCCCCTCCCGCAAAAATAAGAAAAAAATTTTGTTGGATGAAAATTGCGTAGCAGTTTCATTATCTCTTTTCCTCCTATGAAGTTAAACGAAGGCAACAACATCGTCATAATTTACAGTCTCCTTTCTATGAAAGGCAGGTTTTCTAATTGCACACAACATGAATCAGGCCTGCTCTGCCGCCTTCTCGCTCTCCAGCTCTGATTCTGTGACCACCCTTACATCCATGTTGAACTTCTTCTTTGTAACATGCTTTGTTGTTTTTATCCTCTCCCCGCCTTTCCCTATGGCATCCTTCCTCTGCTCGTTCTTGACTATAAGCAGTGCCTCATCCTTGTCCTCCCCCCTCTTATACTGTATATCCACTATGTCAATGTCCCTGTAAACATCCCTTATAAACTGCTCTACCGATTCAGGCACTGGGAGTATGAATACCCTTTTCTTTACCTTTTTCTCCAGGATCTCTATATTCCTACCTTTTTTTCCAACCGCCTTGCCTACGCTGTTGCTTGCAACAAAGAAAAGCATGCCATATTCGGTGTCATCAATCTCCTCTGCTTCCATCCTTGTAACTTCTTGGAACAGCTTAAGCAGGCCTATTTCCTTTTCAGAAAGCTCCATAGAATCACTTAAGGAAGCTGAGTATCTTTGAGTTGCCTTCTGCTTTTATGCCAATCACTGAAACCAAGTAAGGCTTTCCGCATACAGTGCCCAACTGCTTACTAGTGCCTTCGTACTCAAGTGCTGGCACTTTGCTAAGCTTAGCATAATGCAGCAGCGAATCTTTCTCGAATTTAGGCGCATTTGAAGCAATAATCACTCCTTTTATTTCGCCTTTCATCAGCGCCTTCCTATTGCTGTTTCTGCCCAATATTACCTCCCCGCTTTCTATGCATAGCCTTATCTCTCTGTCTATTACATTCTCTTCCTTCTTTTTCCTCCTTCTCACAGGTTCCTTTTCCTTCTTCATCTAAATTACCTCTTTTTTGATTCTTTGTATTCCAACTCTATCCTCCCTGTGCCTACAGGGATTACCTGCCCTACTATGATGTTTTCCACTATTCCTTTAAGCATATCTGCCTCTGCCTTGGATGCTGCTTTTGTTAGGTGCTTTAAGGTTTCCTCGAAAGCTGCCCTAGCCAGCACTCCTTCTTTGTTGCCGCTCAGCCCATACCTGCCTGCCCCCATAACCTTTCCGCTAAAGCACATTGCGTCTGCAATAAGAAGGGCATGCCTTACGTCCACTGTTAGCTTCTGTAGGTCCATCACTTGCTTTACTTCCCTTGCAATGGCATTCCTTGCAGCCTCTATCCCGAAAACCTTTTCTATCATCTTTATGTCGTTGGTGTAAATTCGGTTTCCATCTACTGCTTTGTGCTTCATTGCATCAACTATGTTTGAGCCCTTCATCCTTATGAAGTATTCCTTACCCTCCTTTACCACTACCCCCTTGCTCAAGCCTTCAACCCCAGATATCCTAAGCTTCTTAAGCTTCAGGAATGCCCTCCTTATTTCTCTAAGCGGCACATCCTTCTTGAAGATTATCCTGCCTTCCTTGTAGCTTCCCTTGTCTCCTATTGCCTTCTGTACTGCCTCATCAACATCGCTTTCCTTTACAAGCTTTCTTGACATCTCTTTTTTGTTGAGCTCTATGCTTATCGTCCTCTTTCTAAGCTCTTCCCTTATTTTTGCTATATCGTTCATATTTACTTCCTCAATTTCCAGAGCAACCTTTTTTGCCTTCTCTTCGTCTTCAGCATACCCTTCTTTTAGATGAATCTCTATCAAGGGCTTTTTTGGCTGTGCCTTTGCATCAACAATCTCTATCAGCCTAGGAAGGCCTGTTGGAACATGCTCAGCTACTCCTGCGTAGTGGAAAGTCCTCATCGTCATCTGCGTGCCTGGCTCCCCCAAGCTCTGCGCTGTTATTATCCCCACTGCCTCAAAAGGCGCAATCCTGTCATCCACTTTTTTTGGCTTTTCCATGCTACCACCTACGCTGCTGTGTCCACATCATCCATCTTGACGCTTACCTCAAACCTGCTGCTTGCTGAATACATTGGGTCCTTGCCATCCCCTCCGTAAAGCGTCTGCACAATGTTGCCTGATGCGTCCCTGACGCTTAGGTCTTGTTCCACCACAAGGTCATTGAGCGCGTTTATCAGCCTCCTTTGCATATACCCTGACCTTCCAGTCCTTATTGCCGTGTTGACTAAAGATTCCCTGCCTCCCATTGCATGGTGGAAGAATTCCTCTGGCCTGAGCCCTTTCCTGAACGAGCTTCTCACAAAACCTTTCTCTATGGCCCCTTCCTTGCCTTTTTTGAAGAATACAAGATTCCTTCCCTTGTAGCCCCTGTTCGGCCTTTTGCTCCTTACTGCCTGCTGTGCTACCAATGCGCTCATCTGCGTGGCGTTCAGCAGCGATCCCCTTGCTCCAATTAGGGCCATCACTACAGAGCTGTTTTCAGTGCCGAGGTCTTCTTTTACTATTGTCTCTATCTCATTCCTTGCTTTTGAGGTAGTGCTCATTATCAAAGACTCAAAGGTGTCTTTCAATGTAGTTCCTGGCAGCCTCTCCAATGTTTTCTTTTGATATTCTGTAATTATGTGCTCTATTTCCTTGTTCATCCTTCCTATTACTTCTTCAATCCTTTTCTCTGCTTCCTTGGAAAGGGCATAGTTCCTTAGGCTCACTGTTATCCCTTTTAATGTAAGCGCTTCTATGCCCATCCTTACGGCAGAGTCAAGGAATTTCCTTGTTTCCTCGCTTCCTCTATGGAGGAAGATGTTTTCTATTATGTCTTTGTCCATAACCTTGCTGTCTATGCTTCCGTGCAAAAGCTCCCCTTTTTCTATTGCCACATTTTCCCCGAAGCTTGTTTTTGTCCTTACGCTCAAGCTTTTTGGTAGCAACAGGCTGAATATCTCCTTTCCATCATACATTCCTTCTTTGTCTGGCTTTGGGAGCTCATAAATGCCTCCTGCTGCAGCTATTCTTGTTGCTTCTGTTTTGTTGAACTTGTTTTTGGTCAAATAGTATATTCCTGTTATGTAATCCTCCTGCGGCTTTATTATTGCATGCCCGTTCCTTGGAGAAAGTATGTTTTTCTCCACAAGCATAAGCTCCAATGCCTCTGCCCTAGCTTCCTCGCTCTGTACCACATGCAGGTTCATTTCATCCCCATCAAAATCAGAGTTGTATGGAGGGTTTACCAAAGGGTTTATCCTGAAGGTCTTTCCTGGAAGCACCTTGACTATATGCGTCATCATCGAAATCCTGTGCAGGGAAGGCTGCCTGTTGAATATTACTATATCACCATCCTTAAGCTGCCTTTCAGCAATCCAGCCCGGCTCTATCTGCTTAAGTATATCTTCCCTTGTTGAGTCAGTCACCTTCACCCTTTTGCCATCGTTCCTTATGACATACAAAACTGATGGATATTCCTTCCTCTCTATGTAGCTTTTCACCAGCTCTATGTTCCAGTCAGTTACATTCACTGGCACCGTAAGCTGCTCTGCGATCGCCCTAGGCACTCCCACCTCATTTAAGCTTATGTTTGGGTCAGGGGATATTACTGTCCTCGCAGAGAAGTTAACCCTCTTTCCGCTTAGGTTGTACCTGAACCTGCCCTCCTTGCCTTTAAGCCTCTGCGCAAGGGTTTTAAGCGGCCTGCCGCTCCTGTGCCTTGAAGGCGGGGTATTTGGCGATTCATTGTTGAAGTAGGTTGTTATGTGGTACTGCACAAGCTCCCACATGTCTTCTATAATCAGCTGTGGCGTGCCTGCCTCTATGTGCGCCTCAAGCTTCTGGTTTGTCCTTATAATGTCCACAAGCTTATGCGTCAAATCATCCTCGCTCCTCTCTCCTGTGTGGAGTATGATCGAGGGCCTTATGTTTGTCGGAGGCACAGGGAGCACTGTGAGAACCATCCATTCAGGCCTTGCGTATTCTGGGTTGTAGCCAAGCTTTTCTACATTGGCATCGCTTATGTGCGAAAGCCAGTCCCTTATGTCAGTAGGGAGAAGCACGTCGTTTCCAGAGTAAAAGGTCGTTGGCTTCACGAATTTTATTGGCGCAATATCAGCCCCGCAGTGGGGGCACTTTTGCGTCTTTTTCTTTATTATTTCGTAGCACTTTGGGCATGTTGATGAAAGTATGTAGTATATGTCCCTTGCGAAGGATGGATGTATCACAGGCCTTACAAGCTCTATGTGGCCAAAATGCCCAGGGCATTCTTTTGGCTTGCCCCCACAAGTCTTGCAAGCCAGCCCTGGGTCAATCACACCCATCCTTAAGTCCATAAGCCCATTGTCCAGAGGGTAGCCATCATCGTCATAAGTGTCTGGCTGGGTAACCTTTACTGCTGATAGCTTCCTTATTGTCTCAGGAGAATAAAGGGAAAAAATTATTTTTTCTATTTTTTTCTTCATCCTACCACCTGTCCTTAACCTTTACTCTTGGGAATATGTATAGTGACCTTAATTCATCAAGAAGCAGCTTGAAGGCATAGCTTATCTCAACCTCCTCAACGTCGCTGTCACTGCATATTGGGCAAATAGCCCTCTTCTTAATCCTGTCAAAGTAAGCCCCTCCTCCGCAGTTTTTGCAGACAAGGTAAGTAGTTTTATCGCTTTCTTCAAGCAGCCTTTCTTTTATGAGCATGCTTGCCCCATGCCCTATCAAGGTATCCCTCTCCATTTCTCCAAACCTCAACCCACCTTCCCTTGCCTTTCCTTCTGTAGGCTGCTTGGTGAGCAGTTGCACTGGCCCCCTGCTCCTCGCATGCATCTTGTTTGAAACAAGGTGGTGAAGCCTTTGGTAGTATACCACTCCTATGAAGATTTTTGCTTTTATAGCTTCTCCAGTAACCCCATCGTAAAGCACTTCCTCCCCATATTCCTCAAACCCATGCTCTTTAAGCGCTCTTGTATATTCTTCTTCAGGCGTTCCCCTGAATGGCGTGCCGTCAGCCAGTATGCCTCCTATCACAGATGCCTTCCCTCCGAGCATTTCAAGCAAGTGGCCTGCTGTCATCCTGCTTGGTATTGCGTGGGGGTTTATTATCAGGTCAGGGACAATCCCTTCTTTTGTGAAAGGCATATCCTCATGCGGCACGAGCATGCCAACAACCCCTTTCTGCCCATGCCTAGAGGCAATCTTATCCCCTATCTCCAAGTCCTTCATTGACCTTACCCTTACCTTAACCAGCTTCTCCCCTTCCGGGGATATGGAAATGAGCACCTTGTCAACAACCCCTTCTTCATTAGGCTTTAGAGCTACGGAGCTTTCCCTCCTCTTTTCTTCTACAACCCCAAAGATCGAAATCTCCTCAAGGAATCTTGGAGGGGATGTTTTGCCTATGAGCACATCCCTTCCCTTCACCCTTGCGCCTGGGGCTATTATCCCTCCGTCCCCTAAATGCCTGTAAAGCTCCTCTTCCCTATAGCCAACGATTGTTGGGTTGGGCTTCTCTATTTTATCCCTCTGCCCGCCTGGGTACATTTTCTCTTCTGTTTCATATGTCCTGAACATCATCACTTTGCCAAAGCCCCTTTGCGCTGCCCCTTTGTTTACTACTATAGCATCCGCTAAGTTGTAGCCCCTGTATGACATGAGCGCAACAACTGCGTTTTGGCCTGCTGCCCTTTTCTCAAAATTGAGCATCTTGTATATTGAGGTTGATACAATTGGCTTTTGAGGATAAAACATTATGTACGAGCGCGTGTCAAACCTGTTGTCAAAATTTGTTGCGTAAACCCCCAAGCTCTGCTTTGCCATTGCAGATGCCATGGTAATCCTTGGGGATGAGTTGTGCTCTTGGTAGGGGAGGTTTCCTACTGTTATGCCGAATATAGAGGCAGGATCTATCTCAAGATGCGTTGTCTTCTCGTTGACATCCTCTTCCCTTATAGCTACCAAGGCGTTTTCCTCTTCTTCTGCATCAAGATATTCTATTATGCCATTGCTTATCAGGTCCTTCCACTTCATCGTTCCTGCATTGAGCTTTTCAATTATATCGTTAGTTAATGCTACCTTTCCCTTGTTGACTACTATATAGGGCTTCCTAACCCTGCCTGCGCTTGTGTTTATGAACACCTCATTTGTGCTTTTGTTATAGTATATGTTAACCTCGTGGTTTATCCTGCCTTGCCTCCTAAGCTCCCTGAATTTCTTGGCAAAGTTCTTCCCGTTTTTCACTTCTCCTACAAGCTTTCCATTTATGTATACGAGGCTCATTCATCCCACTCCTTCTTTACACCCAATTCTCCTGCTATTGCTTCAACATCATCCGCATCTGCTTCCCCTGTGGTTATTTGAGCATACAGCGCCATATTCTTTACAAGGGAGGCAGAAGGTCCTTCTGGCGTTTCGCTTGGGCATATCTTCCCCCAATGGGTGCCGTGAAGGTCCCTTGCCTTGAAATGCGGGTGCTTCTTTGAAAGCGGTGAAATAATCCTCCTAAGATGGGAAAGGGTGCTCATGTAGCTTACCCTGTCAAGCAGCTGGCTTATCCCTGTTTGGCCGGCAACCCAGTTTCCTGTTGCCATTGCGTACCTAATCCTGTCTGAGAATGTGTTTTGCCTTACTAGCGTTGGCACGCTAAGCTTCCTTCCTCTTGCCTCTGCCCTGCTTGCCTGGTAAATTATGTCCCTTATTAAGTATTGCAATGCATACCTGAAGAGCTCTTCCATAAGCATGCCTGCGAGCTTTACCCTTTTGTTCCCATAGTGGTCTCTGTCGTCTGCTTTCATCTTCCCATAGGCAAGCTTCCCAACCCTTTCAGCCATCCTCATTAGGTAAAGGGCTTTTGCCTTCCTGTCCTTTTCCTCAATTCCTAAGTGTGGAAGTAGGTAGTTGTTGATTACAAGCTCATACCTTTTCATCCTGTATTCCTCTGGCTGGCCAGGCGAAAGCCTCTTTGAAAGGTTCTCTATTACCTCATCCTTGCCCATGTTCTCAAACGGCTCCATGTTCAGGAGCATGTCGTTTATGAATTCCTTATCTTTTTGAGGCAAGGACTCAATGAACTTTTCGTCGTTTTGGTAGCTCAGCGCCTTAACAAGGAGCACAAGCGGGACTTCCTTGAGCAATGATGGAAAATCAACAGTGTAAAAGCCCTCCTTGTTCCTCCTTACTACGCACTTTGCCCTGAAGCCTTCCCTAAGTGAAAGGACCCTTGCCTCTGTTTTTTCTGTTTCTTTGCTTAAAAGCACCTTGTTTGGCACCAGATCCTCGACGCTGACCAGCACCCTTTCGCTGCCATTGATTACGAAATAACCTCCAGGGTCATCAGGGTCTTCGCCTGCTTTTATTAGTTCCTCCCTTGTCTTGCCAAACAATAGACAAAGCTTTGATTTGACCATTACTGGGATCTCCCCAATGAAAACATCATGGGGCACATGGGTCAGCTCAACGCCGTTTATTACCCCTGCCATCTTCAGGAAAACAGGGGCGGTATAGCTTAAGTTCCTCCACTTTGCTTCCATGGGAAGTATCTCCCTGTATCCACCCTTGACTTCATAATGCCTTGGGTTTGCAACCCTGACATCTTTTATGTGTATCTCGAACCCCTCAACATTTGTCTTTATTACTGAAGAGGATGCAACAACCTCCTTTATCTTCCTCTCAACAAAAAGGTTGTATGAGTCAATCTGCTGCTTCACCAAACTATTCTCGTCGAAATAAGCTTTCATGAGCGCTTCGTATGCCTTGTTTTCCATTAAACCACCTTAAACTACAATCCTGTAGTAAACGTATGAGCCAGTTGGGTCCTTCCTCTTGATCTCAATTATATCCCCCACCTTAGCCCCCAGTGCCTTGGCAGCCGGGTCCTTTTCAAGCATTTTCGGAAGCTGGCTCTCGCTGGCCTTGAGCTTCTTAAGCGCCTCTTCCCTCTCCCCTTTGGAAAGTACTTTCATTTTAGGAGTCAGGAAATGCTCTAGCGGATTAATGGCTGCTGGCTTCTCTTTGCTCATCCCGTTCTTACTTCATTCTACCGAAAACTATTTAAATGTTTGCATTTTTGTTGGTTTTCACGACTTTTATGTTTTTTTCAAATACATAAACTATTTTAAGCTTTCTTTATGAACATCCTATATGAACACAAAGACTATTCCATCCATTCTAGTTTTTTTGGTTTTTCTTCAAACTATTGCCTATGCAGGCCAGCCAGACTTATATGGCAGTTGGCAGGCGGAGCCAGGAGGGCACAACAATGTAAGCTCAACCACAACAATCACAGCAACGGCTCACAATGGCGGGGATGCGCCTGCAGGGGCTTTCCATGTTTCTATATACTATAAGACTTCATCCACAGGCTCTCCTATTTCCCTAAAAGAGTACGATATATCTTCCCTTGGTGCTGGCCAGAGTTATTCTACAACAGCTACCTTTACCTGCAATTCAGAAGGCATTTT
The DNA here is from genome assembly GCA_038890615.1 of Candidatus Anstonellales archaeon. Taxonomy (GTDB): domain Archaea; phylum Micrarchaeota; class Micrarchaeia; order Anstonellales; family J096; genus JAWAFI01. The sequence goes on from JAWAFI010000004.1 coordinate 12,934, forward strand.
TTACATAGGCATGAAAGTAGATACCTATAACACTGTTGCTGAATCTGACGAGAATAACAATGTCGCTGAATACGCTTATGGCTGCTGGTACCCAAAGCCCAACCTTAAGGCTTCAATCAGTTCCTACCCCAATTCTGCATGCTATGGGAAGGCGATTAATATTGCTATAATCACATCAAATGAAGGTGAAATAACAGCTAATTCATCCATTACGCAGCTTACTCAAAAAGTTTCTGGCTCAACATCTGAGCTTGCCCTATTCAACATCCCTTCGCTTCAGCCAGGCTCAACCCATACCTCAAGCTATTCCTACATTTGCAATTTCACTGCCAACTCTACATCTATTCAGCTGACAGCTTTTGCTGATTACAACAACAGCGTGAATGAATCAAGCGAAGGCGACAATAAGAATAGCATATATGTTTTTTGCCACGGGCCGCAATCATCTGCTTGCGCACAGCCTCCAAGCAACTACTCGTGCTCTATTTCCCCATCTTCTGCAACCATTACTTTCACAGGCTCGCAGAGCTTTACAATAAACTGCTTCTCAAACAACACCACCATAAACTGCTCAAACATAACCTCCTCCTTCTCTATATCAGCCCCTTCATTCATCTCCATAAACCAAACCTCCTCGGCTTCATTCATTGCAAAGCCGACCTCAACAGCGCAGGGGGGCAACGCAGGCATAATTACAGCAACTGCAACTCTCTCGAATGGCTCCTCAATAAACTGCTCAGCGCAAATCGCAATAGCAGACACTGTAAATGCCTCATGCAGGCTTCCTTCTATCATCACATTGCCAATAAATACCACTGTAAGAGTAAATGTAGCGTGCTTCAACGGCTCTCAGGCTATCAACTGCACCTCTTTGCTTCTCCAGCCATTTGAATGGAGCATCTGGCCAACTTCCTCGCCTTATATAACAATAGCCTACCTTGACTCTTATAGAACATCAGCAAACATAACCGCTGTCCAGCCTGATCCAAACAAATCCTTGTTAGTTTTAGGAAAGGATTTAGACAACAACGCATTTGCATGCGCTTCGAACATAACCTTCAGCCAAACACTACTTGAAAAATGCCTGATACTGCCTGTTGAGGTTATAACAGGGCCTGTGGGTACTGCCATACCATCAGTGAAGTATGAAGCAAGGTGCATAGACTTCTCCTCAAATTCCTTACAGCAGTGCAGGGAGCCGCACCTATTAAGGGTTATAGGTTTAGAGGCCTCTCCCTCTCCTTCCATTTCGCTTTCCCTTGCCATGCCTTCTCAGCCACCTTACGCTGGCTTCCTCATAGTTTCTGAAGATGGGCAATGCTCAAGCTTCTTCCATGTGCTTCTTATGAGCCCCATAAGGTATAGGCAATAAAATTTGCCTAAACATGCAAAAGTGCCCAAAAACAAACATTTAAAAGCACTTTATAGCACTATTATATTAGGTGAAAATGATATGTGCGCACAGGCTTTAATGCAGGAGGAGCCAGATGTTGTTAATAAAAACAACAAAGAAACAATAGATGGAGCTATTAAGAAAGTTAAGGACGGTTTTAGGATTTTGGATAAATATCTTCCACAGACAGAGGATAACCCTCTTTTGAATTACGCCTTGGGGCCTCTTAAAGATCTTAAACCCGAAGAACCAGGCACGTTTCAATATTACACATTAGGTTATTCCACAGATTTCTCTAAAAACCCTTCGCTAGCCCTAAACAACCCGCTAACGGTCTTGGAATATTTGAGGAGGGTGATGGATGAGCATTTAAAAACTCTTAAGGAAATAAGAACCATCCAAGGCTTTGAGAAAAACCTTACTATATGGGTTGGGGGAAAAGATGATCCTTATTCTAAGAACCTGGAACTTTACTCTAAAATTTTTATGGATAATAAGGAAGCATTAAAAGAGAAAATAAAACAAGCCAAAAAATCAGCAACCGGCAACACTAAATTGGCCTTTGATGCAGTTGAAGCCTCAGCAAAAGCAATTTCAGAGAAAAACCCGAATCTGAAAGAAGAGGATGTTGAGGCAGCAATATGGTTCCAATTGCTAAAAAGGAACGGAGGGTTCTCAGCAAAGGAAGGGGAGGACAAGGAAGTAATTGAAAAAAGAGTTCTGTATTGTTTCGAAGGTTTAGTTAAAGGGATGAATGAAGGGTGGGCATTCAACACTGTGTATGGCGGAAATGTCAATCAAATAAAGAAAGAACTTACTTCAACGATGCTTAGTTATTTGATATCGGATGAACGACTTAGGCAGGAAGTTTCTAAAAACCTGAAAGAAAAGGAAGTTCTTGCATTAGTTGTTAAGGATGTTACTGTAAACAAAGACGGCTCCTTCACTTATACAGTAACAGGAGTCATTTTCAAGGATGAAGAGAATGGTGGCTTAAAAGCTTACCTTTTCGATGAAGGAAAAACAATGGAATTTACGGCTAAAGAAGTTGGTGGGGTTAAGCCTTCTTATTCTTCATTTGGGTTTGGCCAGCTTTCGCCAATGTATGTGCACTCTATTTACTATTTGATTATGGACCAGATTATCCTGCATGCAAATTTAAAGACAAAAGGAGAAATTGCACCACCTCCTGCACCTCCTCAAACTCAGGAAATTCCAAAAAAAATGACATCCTTGAACCTTGAACGTGCTAAGCCAAGGGTGCCCAACACCGCATTTACTGAGCATGAAGTTACTTGGTCATTAAAAGTTTCTGATAAAGGAGCTTCAGATAAGGCCGAAGAAGACCAAATGCTCAAAACAGCCTTGAACTTTTTCATGACAAACGGAATAACTATTTCAGTTTTTCATGGAACAGAGAAGAGTAAAGAGCAGAAGCCCGGAAAGAGAGAAGACATACAGATTGGCGGCGAGGCGCAGAAGGGAATAAACCAGATTAATTTGACTGAAGAACAGAAGAAAGCCCTTTTAGAGGGGCATCATGTAAAAGTCACAATATGGAAAAGGGAGTTTGCGGGCGTTGACTGGCTTCTTAAGGATGCAAAGGCTGAATTATGGCTTACAGAAAGGAATGGCGAGGTAATGCTACACATTAGGACGAAGGTGCCCCTACTGGGAAAGAATAAAGTGATGACTACTTATACTATACCTGATAACCTTAAATCAGCTAATGTAAATGCCAACGAGCAATATAAACTGCCTCTTGACGAGAAGGGCAAGCCGATAAACTCCTTGCAAGTAGACCAGTACGCATTCAGGCAGACCATTGAAGTCCAAAAGGTTTTAGTGAATAACGAACAAATAAAATTAGGGGAAAACAATGCGCTCATTCAACTTTACCAGGGGCTTGGCATCATTGATCAAAGTACTGGCGAGCTTACAGATGAGGCTAAAAAATACATACAGCAATTTACTAACGACCTCTTTATGGTCCTTGTTCTTCCCGGAGACAGCCCGGGCAGGAAAAAAGCTGCATATGATTTGCTCACCCTCTTAAACACCTATGAATCTTTGAAGAAAAATTTTGCTATAACAATCGGTGTTGGAGAAAATGTATTAATGGATAAACTAACGAATCTCTATGAGGGTGACTACAAGCAGTGGGACTCTTTTGTAGAAGGAAACAATTCTTTGAAAACGATAAGAGATAATTGGCAGACTTCTTTAAATCAGCAACTTGGGGAAGGTCGTCAATTATTAGAAGTTTATCTCCCTGTTTTAGACGTAAAATTAGCCGCAGGGTCTGTGTATTTGGACAAAAACAAATCTTTGAGGCTTAGCGGAACAATGGGATTGATGTTTCTTGACAAGCTAGGCTATGAACTCTATTACGATCCACAAGAGGGGCTCACAATAAAAACTAAAAAAGACAGGATTGAGAAGCTCTATGCCACCGTGGAACTTACCAAGGAAGGAGCTTCGGGAACTGTGTCAGTTAGCATTGGCACAGATCCATCAAGCAGATTCGGAAAGAAATACTGCTCAGCCAAATTCCAGACAGCGCAAATTGGCGTAGGCGGGGTTTATGGGAGTCTTGGAGGGGAAGTAACTCACTCATTAAAAACAAATGAAACCATCTTATCTTTCATGTTTCCATTGGTTTTCCCAGTGAGCGATTCAGTAAACATTTCAGTGACTCCTTATAAATATAAAGTCTATAAAGGTGGCAAAGGCACCAAGGTAAGTGATTTTGGCATAGATATGGGTATTGAATTTTACAGCAATACTAGTGAGGGGGAAAATAAAAAGGTGGGCAGACTTACCTTTGGTTGGTTAAAGGGGCCTACTGACATAGCCACTTTACCAACCTTCAATCTCAACATACGAGATGCGAATGACAATCTGCTGAGCTATCCACAAACACCAATACCATTCACTGATATAAAAGGAGAAATCATTAAAGGCAAGGAGTTAGAGAGGTTTGTGATTGGTTGGGAAGCGGAGAATTGGTTTATAAAAGTTTGGAGATATTTGATTGGCAAAGGAAAATGGGGATTAGGTTTAGGTTTTTATGGTGAGCTTTGAAAGGTGTGAAAAATGAGAAAAAACATATGGTTTTTGGCCCTCTTCCTTTTTTCCCTAGCATATGCAGCAGTGCCTCTATCTAGCTCTGGGTCATTCAGCCTCTATTACCCAAGTTGCTCCTACAACTTCTTGAAAGTAAGTGGAAACTATGAGCTCCAATGCACGATGAAGTATTCTACTACAGGAATTTCGCTTACTGGCAACGCCGAGGATATAAACAACAACGACTATGTTTGCCCTGGCTCCCTTACTGCTGCCTGCTCTGGTTCTGTGAGCTTATACAATTTGGAATCCTTTCTCCCAACATTGCCTCCTTCAGGCTCAACGCCTACCTGCACTCCTTCTATGTCAAGCAAAGGCTCTGTATGCCCATCAATAAGCACAAGCACTTACAATTCCTACTACATGACGTATTACTCCTCAAGCAGCGTAGGTTCTTCGTTCTACATGCCAGCAGACCTTTATGTTTATGTATCTTCTTCTTCCCCAAGTTGCACTAATTATAAGAGCCCTTCAGGAGCCCTTCTAAAAGAAGTAGTCATTTCAGTCAAGAAGAATGGGCAGACCTACAGCACAGTTGTTTCAGAATTGGGAGGGTGCGCTCAAGGCACTGCCACTTTTGGTATTGGAAATGGAAACAATGGGGAAACAATCCAGCTAACAGACCACAAGTTTCAAGTTAATGGCCTTCTCATAAATGGTGAAGACAGCTATGGCAACTATTTTTACCACAGCAGCACCCAGTGCGGCTCTTACAGCCAGTTCAGCAAATCAGCCTCTTCTGCTTCTACATTGACTTTCCGTGTAGTAGACCAGCGCAATGTTTATGGTCCAAATGGGGATGTGACAGTTTGGGCAGAGCCATCTCCTATAACTTTTGATTCAAACAAGCAGGCCGCAGTAAGTATTAAGGGCAGAATAACTGACGCGTATGTTCCTGTAATTGTTAATGTATCTGTTATTACTCCTAATATACAGGTTATTAGCGTCGAAAACAACAACCAAATATGGTCTCCTGACAACAACCATGTAATAAATTTCCATGTTGATTATGTAATTGCTTACACAGGCTCTTCCCCACCTTCAGAAGTAAAGTTCAAGGTTGACATAAAAACAGTAAGGGAGGTTTGCACAGGCTATCCTGCTACTTATTCAACTGTAGTCACTGTGCCTGTAACCCCGCCGTCCAACCCAGTAGCAACATGCATATTGAACATAAACTACTGGAACAATGGGCAGGCCGGCCCTTCAGCAAATCCCTCTTCATTAGCAGAGGATCAGCAGTATGTAATTTGGGCCCAATGCAAGGATTCAAATGGCAATTTAGTTGGCCAGGATGGAAACTGCAACGGCTATCTATCTGGCAACGGCTTCTCTTGGAGCGTAACCCCATCTTTCAATCCCTTTGATATAAGCTGCGTAAACAACAGGTGCAGAGGCATATATCCCCGAACATGCCCTCTTTCAGGCTCAGCAACAGCAACTGCTACAACCACAGACAGCAGGCAGATACAGTGCTCAACGAACCTGCAGGTTACTGGCTGCGCCTCGCATACGCTTACCTGCTCTGTTTCTCCTCAGACAGCTAACATATATGTTGGCCAGACGCAGCAGTTCACAAGGACATGCCTTTATGATGGAGCTTCTGTAGATTGCTCAGGCACCTGGAGCCTTTCAAACCCATCAGATTTCTCAATTGTTTCTCAGAACAGCCAGCAGGCGGTTGTTCTCGCAAATGACGATGGGACTACTTCAGTAATCTATTCAGGCTCTTACGCAGGGCTTACTACCCAATGCTCGGCAACCTCGCTTACTGCAACCTACAACATAAACCCATCATGCACAATATCGCCCAACCCAGCCACAATAATTATACCCCCTGGTTCTACAACCCTAACTGCAACATGCTTCAATTATTCAACCCAAGTGCCTTGCAGCTCTATTATAGAAGGGGATTACTTCCAATGGAGCGTGCAGAGCGGCTCTGCTTCTGTATCAAGGCAGGGCTCCTGGCCCTACGCCTCTGCTCTTCTCTCTGCCTCCAGCCCAACTTCAGGAAATGTTAGGGCAGTGGCAAGGGATCTTAATAACAACCAATTCCAATGCACTGCATCCTACTCTGCAGCATACCAAACAGCCCCTTACTACTGCACTATTACTCTTTCCCCTCCAGTAATCTACTCAGGAAGCCAGAACAACAACGCAACAGTGCGTTGCTTCAACTCAACCTCAAACCAACAGGTAAGCTGCCAGAATGTTGTCACTAACTCATTCAGCTGGACGCGCAACCCAACAAGCGCCTTCAGCTATTGGGGAGTAAGCGGAGCTCTTAACCAGAACGCCACATTTGGCATATACCCAACATTCACAGGAGGCCCTGTGGTCATTAGCGCATCAGCGCCAACCAACTTCGGCTACAACCTTAACTGCAGCGTGCAGTTCATGGTGCAGCAGCAAACAACCGATTTTGCCTGCAGGATAATACCACAGGTAGTAAACCTGCCCCAGGGAAGCTCGCAGAACTTTAGCATAGAATGCTACAATTCCACAACAGGAAGCCCAATAAGCTGCACTAGTGCGGATTCTCCTTTTGCTTGGTCCTACAATCCTTCTGTATTCTCCTCTTTTGTGGTTTCAGGCCCATACAACATAAATGCTGCAACAACTGTTTCACCAACGGCTCCGCTAGGCGCAACAACAATAGGAGCCTCAACAACCTTCCAATCAATCCCAGTGCAGTGCACTGCATCCTTGGCAACAGTCGTGCCTCCTTTAACCACTGATTTTGCCTGCAGGGTGCTGCCTCCTTCAGTTGACTTGCCTCAGGGAGGCTCCCAAATTTTCAATGTACAATGCTACAATGCAACCACTGGAAGCCTAATAAGCTGCGGAGGGGCCGATAGGCCTTTCTCATGGACCTATTCCTCGGCTGTTTTCTCCTCATTCGTGGTCTCAGGCACAATGAACACAACTGCAAACACAACAATCTCCTTAACAGCCCCATTGGGCACAACAACAATAGGTGCCTCAACCACTTTCCAAGGCATATCAGTAATTTGCACTGCCTCAATAAGCACAGTGGTGCCTCCTCTTGATTCTGGGCTTGGCTGCAGGATATTGCCCCCTGAAGCCAATATACCCCCTGGAGAATCAGGGAACTTCAACATACAATGCTTCAACTCAACTACAGGCGGCATAGTCAGCTGCTCAATTGTTGACAGGCCGTTCTCATGGACATACAACCCGTCAATCCTTTCCTTGGTTGTTTCAGGACTAGTAAATGACTCAGCAGTTGCATCAGTGCTTGCCACAGTGCCGATTGGCACCTCAACTAATTTAGGGGCAAGCACCACCTACCAAGGAATACCATTGGTTTGCGAAGCAGCGATAGTCAATGCAATAAACATAAGCGATTTCAGGTGCGCCATACAGCCGCCTGAGATAAATATGCTCCCTGGCTCTACGCAGGAATTCACAATCCTCTGCTATGACACTGTGCAGAGCAACCCAGTTGACTGCGGCTTTGCTGATTCACCTTTTGATTGGGATTACAACAGCGCCTTGATGTCATTGCTCACTTCAGGCCCAATGAACGAAGAAGCACAGGCAACAATATTCCCATCAGTGCCTCTTGGCACTTCAACCCAAATAACAGCAAGCACCACTTACAATGGCGAGCAAATAATGTGCGAAGCTGCTGTGCTTACAATAGGCAACATAAGCGACTTCGAGTGCGAGATAAACCCAAGCAGGAGAAACATTGCCCCTGGCAGTTCAGGGCTTTTCACCATAGAATGCTTTGATGGCGCCACTGGGAACGCAGTAAGCTGCTCTGCGGCTGATGTGCCATTTACCTGGACATACGACCCATCAAGCCTTTCCTTGACTATCTCTGGCATATACAATATTAATGCAGAGGCATATGTGTTCCCGAGCGTTCCAAACAACACAGCCCTTGATTTAGGGGCATACACTTACTTTGAAGGCGAGCTTGTTGAATGCGCTGCAGCAATAATAAATGCTACCTCTGGGGGAGGAGGCGATGACGATAAATATTCTTGCGCAATACAGCCAAGCTCTGTTAACACCAACCCAGGCTCAACCACTTCTTTCGTTGCTGTTTGCTACGAAGATGGTCGCTTGCGCGATTGCGACCTTGTTCTCAGGCCCTCATCCCTTTTCAGCTGGTCGCTCAGCGACCCGCTTAACTTTGACATAACAGGCACAGGAGGGGTCAAGAACGAGTATGCAAACGTGACTGCAAACCCAGGAATAAGAGGCGTCTCAACATCAATAATGGCTTCTGCTGAGGCAAGGAACGGCCATGACCTAACATGCACTGCTGCAACGCTTAACATACCAGAGAATGCTTCATTCTATTCTTGCTATATAATCCCAGGCATGGTGAATGTGCTCAGGGGGGCTCAAGTAACCTTTGAGATAAGGTGCAGGGACCCTGATGGTGCGCCTGTGTCGTGCCGCAGCATAGTGCTTAATGGAGACGATTCTGACCCTGACAATGACAACCCATTTGATTGGACGCACAATTCCCAGCAGAGCGTTACGCTGAGCCCGTATGGCCCGATAAACCTGTTTGCTCACCTCTATGTTCCATTGGCTCTCCATGAGGAGTGGTTCTCAATAACAGCTACAAACAAAGACATAGACAACAATGACCTGTTCTGCAACGCAGCAGTGCACATTCTCAACCAAAGCATTGAGGACTGCATAATCTACCTCTAATCTTATTCCGTTCCTCAAGCCAGAGCCCAAACTTTTTAAAGCCAGAGTTATATCTATGTTGGATGGTTATTATGGACAGGGGGAAAAACTACGAGGTTAAAGACCTTAAGCTTGCAGGGCAGGGAAAGATGAGCATAGAGCTTGCAGAGAGAAGAATGGGCATAATGGGGATAATAAAGAGAAGATTCGCCAAGGAGAAGCCCTTCAAGGGTTTGGGCATAGGGCTTGCCCTTCACGTTACCAAGGAAACAGCAGTGCTTGTTCGCACGCTTTTAGCAGGAGGGGCAAAAGTATCAATAACTAGCTGCAACCCACTCTCAACTCAGGATGATGTAGCCGCTGCCCTTGCTAAGGAAGGGGTTTCAGTTTATGCCTACAAAGGGGAAAGCAATGAGGATTATTACAGGTATCTTGCTAAGGTTGCTGATTCAAAGCCGCAGCTAACTGTTGATGATGGGGGGGATTTGGTTGGGCTTATCCACACAGAGCGCCCTGAGCTTGTAAGATCCATCATAGGCGGCACTGAAGAAACAACAACAGGCGTAATAAGGCTTCGCGCAATGGAAAAGGACAGTGCATTGTGCTATCCAGTTATTGCAGTAAATGACAACAAGACCAAGCACCTCCTTGACAACTATTATGGCACAGGCCAATCGACTCTTGACGGCATTCTCAGGGCAACAAATATACTGGTTGCTGGAAAAACAGTGGTGGTTGCCGGCTATGGCCCTTGTGGAAAGGGGGTTTCGTTAAGGGCAAGAGGCCTTGGTGCGAGAATAATAGTAACTGAGGTTGACCATTTCAGGGCTCTGCAAGCAGTTCTTGATGGCTTTGAGGTGATGCCCATGAAGGAGGCTGCTAAAATAGGCGACATATTCATCACAGTTACAGGTAACAAGGATGTGATTGCTGCCCAGCATTTCAAGCTGATGAAGGACAACGCAGTCCTTGCTAACAGCGGCCATTTTGATGTTGAGATAAATGTCAAGGACCTCCAAAAGCTTGGAAAGAAAAGGCGCGTGAGATGGCAGCTAGACGAGTATTCAATAGGGGAAAAGAAGATTTACCTCTGCGCTGAAGGGCGCCTTGTAAATCTCGCTGCTGCAGAAGGGCATCCAAGCGAAGTGATGGCAACAAGCTTTGCAGGGCAGGCGCTTGCATTGGAATACCTTGTAAAGAACAAAGGCAAGTTGCCTCCAAAAGTCCTGACACTCCCAGAGCCAATTGACAATGAGATAGCCAAGATGCAGCTTGAATCCATGGGTGTAAGGATAGACAAGCTAACAGAAGAGCAAAAGAGATACCTTTCAAGCTGGAAGGAAGGCACTTAAGCTACCATTCTTCAAGAATCCCATCTACTATTTTTTTAACCTCGCCTGCTTTTCTCTCCATCATGTCATAAACTTCTTTTTGGCTTAGCTTCCTTCCCTTAATCCCTGCAGCATAGTTGGTGAAAACGCAAAGGGATGCAAAGTCAATGCCAAGCTCTGCTACAAGGGAGGCTTCGTAAGAGTGCGTCATGCTTATGGCGTTTGCCCCTAGCCTTCTGAAAGCCTCTATCTCTGCAGGGGTTTCGTACCTCATCCCCCTTGATGTTCCTACTACAACACCTTCCTTAACTGTTATTTTCCTCTTATTTGCTATCCTAATAATCCTCTTGTTGACCTTCTCTGAATAGACGCTTGCATCGCAGTGGGTTTCAGCCCCATCAACAGAGTCGTAAAAGCTAGGGGTATCAACAAAAAGGCCTATGAAATCAGTTGCTAGCCCCAAATCCCCTGGCTTGAACCTGGTTATTGCCCCAACTGCATTTATACCTACTATGAGCTCGCAGTTTTTCAGTGCATACAAATTAGCCCTGTAATTTATCCTGTTGGGCGGTATTGAGTGCGTTGCCCCATGCCTGCTCACAAATTTCCAGCCCCTTCCCTCAAAAACATCAGCAACCCCATAGGGAGTTTGTACAGGCCTGAACCTTCCGCTCATAAGCCTCTCAACACCGCTCCCGCCAATGATTCCTATCATGAATTCATAACTCATAACATATTTAAAGTTTTATGCGCTTCACTATCTTATGAAAACTGTGTTTTTCGTTAAGCCAGCGCAGAAAAAAGATTTTGAGGCATTCGTTGAAAAAACCAAGTATGAGCCTGGATCTCTTGCAAGGATAGGCTATATACCTGTTGATGGAAAAACAATAGGCAAGCCAGAAGGCCTTTATATAATAGTAGATTGTGAGCCATCCTGCATAGAAAAGCTGAAGCCCCAGCTAAATAGCTTTGCAGAGGAGGCAAAAGCAGATGACATAATAAAGGCAGTTGAGGAGAGCCAGAAGAAGGCAGAGGAAGGCTTTGGGGCACTTTTCGGGTAATAGCATGGAAGTAAAAAAAGGGTTCAAGTCTGAGGCCTCGCTCTACCTTCCTGCCCATTACAGCCAAGAGATAAGGAAGTTTGAGGATGATGATGAAAGGCCAACCCGCAACCTGTGGAATATAGAAGAAATCCTTAATTTCGTATTCCCAAAAAATTACCAGCAGCGCTACTATGAATCTGCCCTTGCGCTTATGAGGAGGCTTGCTTCATCACCTTATATAAGCAGCTCTGAGATACCTAAGCTCATAAAGGAAAACAACATTTCAAAAGCTACATTATACAATAGAGTAATCCCGAAGATGAAGCGCTTTGGGCTGATAAAGGTAGAGCGCGAAGCAGCCCTAGAAGGAAAGCCAAGGAAGTTCAAAATATCCCTTAGCAAATCCTTTGGCAACTATCTAATGAAAATCTCTGACTCCTGGCTTGCGTTTGTTGATGATGCGAGGAGCAGCAGGGAGCCCCCTCCTAGCCCTTCACCACCAGAATCGGCTTCAGCCTAGCAACTGCCTTGCTTATCCCAGCACCAACAACGCTCCTAACAACTTCGTCGACATCCTTGTAAGCTCCAGGCGCCTCTTCTGCAATAAGCCGCTGGTCAACAGCCCTAAGGTATATGCCTGCTCTTGCAAGCTCACCTGCTATATTTCTGCCCCTATGCACTTCTATTGCCTTGCTCCTTGACATAGCCCTTCCGCTCCCGTGGCAGGAACTCCCGAATGAAAGCTCAAGCCCCCTCTCCTGCCCAACAAGCACATAGCTTGCAGTGCCCATGCTTCCTGGGATTATGACTGGCTGCCCAACCTCCTTATAGATGCTTGGCAGCTCAGGCCTTCCCTTCGGGAAAGCCCTTGTAGCCCCTTTCCTATGGACAAGGAGCTTCCTCTTTTTCCCATCTACAATATGCTCCTCTTCCTTTGCTATGTTGTGCGCAACATCATAGAGAAGCGGTATATCGCCTCCATCCCCGAAAACCTTGTAGAATGCCTCCCTTGCGAGCCCTGCGATTATCTGCCTGTTTGCAAATGCGAAGTTCACTGCTGCCTTCATTGCGCCAAGATACCTCTGTGCCTCTGGCTCATCCAAAGGGGCATAAACTAATTCCCTGTCAGGAAGCTCTATCCCCCTTCTTCTCACTGCTTTCATCATTTCTACCAGATAGTCAGAGCATACTTGGTGGCCAAAGCCCCTTGAGCCAGTGTGCACCATTATTGTTGCCATCCCTTTCTTAAGGCCAAACCTTTCAGCCACCTTTTCATCCATAACCGTTTCAATCTCCTGCACTTCTATAAAGTGGTTTCCAGCACCCAAGGTGCCAAGCTGGTTCTTGCCCCTCTTTGATGCCTGCGCTGAAACATTCTTTGGCTCAGCCCCTTGCATCTTCCCCCCTTCTTCAATCTTATTCAAATCCTCTTTTTCCCCAAAACCATTCTCAACACCCCATTCTGCGCCCATCTCCATTACCTGCTCCATCTCTCCTGCGCCAAGCCTTAACTTTCCCTCAGAGCCAACCCCGCTCGGTATTGCTGCAAACAGCACTTCCACAAATTCCTTTGCCTTTTTCCTAATCTCTTCTGCGCTTACTGGAAGCAGAAGGAGCCTTACCCCGCAGTTTATGTCATACCCTATTCCTCCTGGAGACACTACCCCTCCATCAATGTCAAATGCAGCGACCCCTCCTATCGGGAATCCATATCCTTCATGCCCATCAGGCATTACAGCAGGCTTGCCTGCAACTGGAAGGGAGGCAACATTGCACAATTGCCACAGGGTCCTGTCTGCCTTTATCTTTTCAATGAGTTTTTGAGAAGCAATTATCAGCGCATCCTCTTTCATCCTTCCCTCTTTTTTTATTCTCCACACCATTTCCTCAAGCTTGCTTATTTCCATAGCCAAAGAAGGGAAAGCAAATTTAAAATGGTTGCCCTTATTTATTCATGATAATAAAGAATGAAGAGGTATTTTCGCTTAACTACATTCCTAAGACACTTCATGGCAGGGAAAAGGAGATCTCAACAATTTCATTTGCTATGAATGATTTTTTTAAGAGGGGAAGAGGAGGCATAGGCATAATAGAGGGCCCTTCTGGCGCTGGAAAAACAGCGGTAATGCGCTCCCTGCTTGAGGCAAGCAATCGCGCCTTTTCAATAGTGAATTGCTCTTTTGAATACACTCCTAGCGCAGTGATCACTTCTATCTCCGACCAATACAAGATAGTGCAGGCAAGGAGGGGGAAGGCGTTTGATGAGCAGTTCTCGTTCTTTGTAAGCAATGTTGGAGTGAAAAAACTCATGATCGCTTTTGATGAGGCGGACAACCTATGGGCGCGCAACAAGGATGCCCCTTTGATAATATACAACTTCGCCCGCCTCCATGAGATAAAGCCAATATCTTCTTTCATATTCCTCATTTCAAATGACAAGGCGTTCACTGCAAGGCTTTCTGACAAGCTTCGCAGCATGGTTTCCTTCTCTTTGGAGTTTGAGCCATACAAGCCAGATGTGCTCCGCAAAATAATAAAGGACAGGGCAATGATTGGGCTAAGGAGCTACGATGAATCTGCTGTTGATAAGTGCGTGGGCTATGCAGCAAAAACAGGGGATGCAAGGATGGGCATAAGCCTGCTTTACAGGGCTGCAGTTATCGCTGAAAACAAAGGGAAAGAAAGGCTTGACATAGAATCTGTTGATGAGGCGAAGGAGGAGCTGAAGAAATCTATTGATGAGAAAAAGCTCACAGGGCTAACTGACATCCAACTCAAGATTTTTGAGGAAATAAAGAGAAACGAAGGGATAACCAGCGGTGAGCTCTACAAGGCAGTTGGAATAAGCGAAAGGACAATGCGGGAAAATATCTCAGTGTTGGAGGAAAAGCGCCTTATAAGGGCAGAATACAAGATGGGCAGGGAAGGGAGAACAAGGTGCTTCTACACTTTCTGAGGAGCCCTTATCTTCTCCACTATCTCCTTGCCTATTTCTTTTTCTTTCTTCTTGAATTCCAAAAGCAGGGGCTCCAGAACCTCCCTTGCCTCTTGTACCACTTCATCCTTTGTCTTCTTACCTGCCTGTATTGCCTCTATGTCCTGCTCAAGCCTCCTTGTCATGTTTTCGCTTATCAAGTCAGGCACGTAATCCTCTATTGCTGAATATACTGCTTCGCCAAGCGGCGTTACCTTGACTTGCGCACCAATTATGTATTTTCTCAAATACAGTGTGCTAACAACCACTGCCCTTGTGCTCTTTGTCCCTATCTGCTTTTTCTCCATCTCCTTTACCAATGATGCCTGGTTATACCTTGCAGGTGGCTTTGTTTTCCCTTTCTTCCTTGACTTCTTTACTTCCACTTCCTCCCCTTCCTTGAAATCAGCCATTGCTTTTTCCTCAACCTTGTAATATGGATAAACGCTGTTCCACCCCCTTTCTATAACTCTTGCACCCTTTCCAATGAACTCAATTCCTGCTTCCATGCTTACCATCCTTTCAGCAACAACCTCGTCATCCATGAACGCGCTTAAAAACCTCCTGGTTATCAGATCATACACCTTCTTTTCCTCTGCCTTCATTTGCCCTGTAAAACCAGTTGGGTGTATTGCAGGATGCGCAGGGTCCTCCTTTGCCCCCTGCCTTGGCCTGAATTCCCCCTTCTCCAATATCTTCCTTGCTTCTTCCTTATAATCCCCTGCCTCTGCTAGCTTGCCCAATATGAACTTCAGGTTAAGTGAAGGAGGGAGCTTCTGCGAAGAAGTCCTCGGATAAGAAATCAAGCCATTTTCATAGAGCGCTTGTGCAATGCTGAGCGTCTGGGTTGGGCTTATCTTGTGCACTTTATAAGCTTCTGTCTGAAGCGTTGTAAGGTCAAAGGCAGGAGGCGCCCTATACCTGACTTCCTTGTCCTCAACTTTCACAATCATTCCTGTTTTCCCAACCTTCTCAAAAAGCTTGTCTGCTTCTTCCTTCTCCCACACAGGGTTTCTTGCGTAGTCAAATGATGAGCCCTTTGCCTCTGCATGTATTGTATAATATTCCCTTGGCACAAAGTTCCTTATCTGAAGCTCCCTTTCCATCACGAATGAGAGCGTTGGCCCCTGCACCCTCCCTGTGCTCATTATAAGGTTCATACCAGCGCTCCTGACTGCAGACATAAGGGCCCTGCTTACATTTATCCCATAGTACCAGTCAACAATATGCCTTGCCTCGCCTGCATATGCGTTTAAGTAGTCAAAAGCACCCATGTTCTCATATGCTTCCTTAAGGTCATAAGGAGTCACTGTGGAGAATTTCATCCTGTAGCCCTCCCTGCCATGAAAGAGGTGCCTCATTACATTGAAAGCTATAAGGCTTCCCTCAACATCGTAGTCGCACGCAGAGACAAAAGTTTCTGCCCTCTCACCAAAATATCTAAGTGTGTCTATATAGGCCTTTACATAATAGCTCTTCTTGTTCACTTCGTGCGATGGCTTCCACTCAACATCAAAAACAGGGTAGCCCCTTTCCTTTCCCTTTTGCACAAGCCCGAATATATGGCCCACAGCTGGGACTATTACAGAATCTATGTCTTCAAGAACATAGTAGCTTACTTTGTTGAACGATTTCCTTACTGCCTTTTTTGAAAGCGCTGAAGCTATCTTCTGCGCAACCCTTGGCTTCTCCGCGACAATTAGCTCCATTGCCCTTATATGTTCTACAAATGTTTAAAATCCTTGCTTATCTAAAGCTGCTGAACGCGTAGCAGAACTCTTCATCCCCTTCAAGCACCACTGCAAGGAATCTGCTCTTCCATTCCCTGCTCCTAACGATAAGCCATTCGTAATTCTTCTTCCCAATGCCAAACCTAACCGACTCTGCCCTTTTCTCAAACTGGATTGCAGACCTGCTTCCTCCCTTAACTAAATGGAGCTCCTCTTTACCTGCGAACGCTCCTTTGCCGTTGCCAATGCTTATTATCCCAATAACTTCCCCTGCATTGTGCTTTGCCCTGAAAACCTTTCTTGAGCATAGGCAGTATTCTTCAGCATTGGCTGCAATTATAGTCCCTTCCCTGAAATCGATAAGGCCTTCCCCAACAGGGAATGGAAGCTCAACCTCTGTTTTCCTGACCTCCATCCCCCCTTCCTTTCCCTCAAGCTCAAATATGAAAACGTTTTCACTCTTCTTTGAGAACAAGTATGCCCTAATACCATTTCCATTCTTTTCCGCTGCGAGCGTCCAGCTGCTGTCAAGCATCAGCCCTTCTTTTTTTGGCAGAAGCGAAAATTGCTCTGTCTTCTTATCCTTGAAATAGAGGATGCCATCTTCAACTGCAACCTTTATGCCGTTGAATTCTACCTCATTGCCCCTAGCAAGCCGCTCCTGCTCTGACTTTATCCAGCCCTCTACTTCCCTTGCTTCAAGCATTTCCTTTGATTCGCCCATGCTCTCCCCTATTCTTTACTTTTGAACATCTCAAAAGCCCTTTCCAAAAGGCTTCCTTTCACCTGCTTCTCATAATCCTTCAGGAACTTTTTTATTTCCTCTGTTTTTGCAACTTTTTTGGGTGTTTGCCCGTTGAAATCCTTCACAAATGGATCTGCCCCTTTCTCTGCAAGCAGCCTCACTATATCAATATCCCCTGCCTCTGCTGCAAAGAATAGTGCGTTTCTTCCTTCGGAAGTTGCATTCACATCAGCCCCTCTTTCTATTAGCATTTTTGCCCCTTCATAATTCTTTGCCATTGCGGCGTACATTAGAGCTGTCATCCCCCGTTCGTCAGTTGCGTCAACTGAAACCCCCCTGCCCAAAAGCTCGGCAGCCATCTTGTTCTGTTTGTAGCATATTGCATGCATTAGCGCCTTATCCCTCATTTTACTTTCTAAGCCGCGTTTTTCTGCTGCCTCCAAAATCTTCCTGAAAATGTCCATGTTCCCTGTCCTTGTTGCCTCAATGAGAGGGGTGGTGCTGTGTGATGAGTAGTAGCTTCTTGTATTTGGGTCAGCTCCCATACTTAAAAGAAGGTCAACTGCCCAAGCATCCTCTTTTTGAATTGCGTGCAATATCGCCGGCTTTCCCCATCTGTCACTTCCATTTGCATTCGCACCCTCTGCAAGCGCCCTTAAAACCATGCTGTGGTTTCCGCTCTTTATCCCCCTAATCAGCTTTAAGTCAGGGCTCCTTTTTTTCCTGCTTGCGAGGCAATTTGCTGCTTTTTCATTTATTTCTTTTAGCTCCTTAACTGCCTTTGGCTCAATGCTTTCCATAAGGTTATGCTCCCATAAAGAGTTGGCCTGGTTTGATCGCTTAATCTCTTTTTTTAGCTCTGCTGCAAAAGGGAATTCCATCTGCACCAGCTTTTTTGCCATGGAAATTCTTAGCTACAATAAATTTAATAGTTATCTTCCTCCTGCTTATATGGAATTGTGCATAAGAGGAGGGAGGATTCTCAAAGGGAGCGGCACCCTGCGTGCTGACATCCTTGTAAAGGATGGCGTGATAGAGGATATAAGGAAGGAGATTAAACACGAGAATTCCCTTGATGCCTCTGGCTGCTTTGTAATACCCGGCTTTTACAACAGTCATACTCATGTTGGAATGAGCATCCTTCGCGGCTATGCAGAGGGCCTTGACCTACACCAATGGCTCACCACCAAGATATGGCCTGCTGAGAGGAAGCTAACTGAAGAGGATGTATACTGGGCTTCGCTGGTTAGCATTGCTGAAATGCTCCATTCAGGCACGGTTTTCTTTGCTGACATGTACTTCCACACCGACTCAATAGCCAAAGCAGTGCTCAAGTCAGGCATTCGCGCTTCGCTTGGCCACCACATAGTTGATGCAAACAAGAAAACAGAGATGGGAAAGGCACAGATGCTTCTGAAAAAATATAGAAGCAGCAGCCAGGTCTTCCCTGCTGTTGCCCCGCATGCCACATATTCCTGCTCAAAGGAAACTTTTTTGGAGTGCAAGTTCCTCTCATCACAATACGGCGCAAAGCTTTTTACCCATGTTTCTGAAACTCGAAGGGAAGTTTATGAGTTGTGGAGGAAGGAAAGGAAAAGACCAATAGAATACCTGCATTCCTTAGGGATTTTGGACAGCTCCTTGCTTATGGCGCATGCATCATGGGCAAGCATGCGGGAGATAAGGATGGCAGGGTCTGCAGGCTCTGGCATAGCGCACTGCCCAACGAGCAACCTTAAGCTTGCAACGGGAGGCATCTGCCCTGCTAAAAAGTATATTGAAAGCGGTGCAAAGCTTATGCTTGGGACAGATGGCCCTTCAAGCAACAACAGCCAAGACATAAGGCAAGAGATAAAGCTTGCTTCGCTTCTCCAAAACCACTACTTCTGGAAGGCAAATTCCCTTTTGCCTGAAGAAGCCCTTTCATCAGTGACCTCAACCCCTGCCTCATTCTTCAACACTAATGGGGGCTCAATAGAAAAAGGCAGATATGCAGAGCTCTTGGTTGTGCCCCACACTGCCTCACTTTCAGCCCTCCACTCACTTACAACTTCATTAGTTTATTCCTCTTATACCGTGCGCGATGTGGTAATAGGAAGCAAGCTGGTTATGGAAAACCATAAGATTATTACTTTCAGCGAGCAGAGGGCAATAGAAGAAAACGAGAAAAGAGCCAGAAGGGTGGCAAAATGAGAATCCTTAAGCAGGACAAAAATAAGAATTTAACAGTTCTCCTCATTGACACTCCTGATGACTTGTGGTACCTTTCCAAAATCCTGAAGAAAGGAGATAAGGTGAGCGGCACAACCTTCCGCACAATAGCCCTTGAGTCAGGGGAGAAGGATAGGAAGAAGGTTTGGGTTGAGCTTATCCTCTCTTCCATCAAGTTCCAAAAATATTCCAATGAGCTAACGCTCACTGGGGAAATAATTGCAGGGAGCCCAGAAGAGTATGTGCAGAAAGGGCGCCAGCAGAACATAAACCTAAGGGTGGAGGACTCAATAGGGATCGTTAAAGAGTGGGGCAATTATGAGAAGGACCTTCTAAAGCGCGCAGTAGAGAGCGCAAAGCGGAAGGTTGCCTATGCTGTCCTTTTGGACGACCGCTCTGCGTATTGCTGCTGGCTTAGGGAAATAGGCATTGAAGAGGATGCCCCTATTTACTTAGAAGGGAGCAAAAGGGCTGGTGATTATGAGAAGAAGCAGAAGGAATTCTTTGATGAGCTTTACAAACGAATCTCAGATAAGGAGATAGTTATAGTAGGGGGGCCGGGCTTCTCTGCAAGCCAGTTCCTTTCCTACATAGAGCAGAAGAAAAAGCCGCCTATAATACAGGCAAAAGCTTCTTCTGCTGATATAACAGGCTTAAGAGAGCTCATTTCAAACAATCCAAATCTTTTAAAGGAGGCCTCTGCCTTGCGCGAGGATGCTTTGCTCCAGCAGTTCCTGCTTGGGCTTCAAAAAGGAGGGGTTGTTTACGGCCTTGAGGAAGTAAAGAACGCAGTGGAGCAGAAGAACGTTAAGCTGATCTTAGTCCATCATTCCCTACTTGAAGAGAGCCAAATACGCGATGTTCTTGAAAGAGCTGAGAGGGAGGCAAAGGCAGAGGTTGCAGTCCTTTCAGACAGCCCTGCTGGAGACCAGCTTAAGCATTTTGGGATTGTTGCTTTTCTCTATTATTAGAATCTAAAAGAACTTTTAATACTTCAGTTTTACCGTATTTTGAGGCGAACATCATTGCAGTCCATCCTTTGTATGGCCCCTCTTTTACAGCGACATTCACATCAGCCCCTGCTTCAATCAATAGCTTTGCTACATCTGCGTGGCCACTCCAAGCAGCCCTTATCAAAGCTGTTTCGCCCCACTTATTTGCTGTGTTAACATCTGCCCCTGCCTTAATGAGCATATCTACTATTTCAACATGCCCTTCATCAGATGCAAGCATTAGAGGAGTCCATCCTTCCATCATGCCTGCCCTTTTTAGGACAAAGTTGGCATTTGCCCCTGCTTCTAAAAGAGCTTTTGCTACTTTTTCCCTCCCTCTCTTTGAAGCTACCATCAAGGGGCTCCATCTGAACCAATACCCACTTCCAATAAGCTTGTTAACATCTGCCCCTAGCTCTATAAGTTTTGCAACCATTAAGTCATCACCATTTTCAGATGCTATTGCAATAGGAGTCCATCCTTTATGCTTCCCCCCTGCTTCGCAGTTTACATCTGCCCCTGCCTTTGCGAGCGCTTCAACTACACGTAATCTTCCATTCTCTACAGCGGCAACAATAGGCTCTAAGCCTTTATATTCGCCTTTTTTCATAACCTCAGTTAGCCTTGCTCCTTCAGAGATGAGCGTTATCACCTTTTTCAAATCCCCCTCTGCGCTCTTTTCTACAAGCTCAAGGCCCATTTTTTTTGCGTTCCTTCTACTGGCTACTCGATTTTTCTTGTTGATTGCTTTCAGCTTATCAAATGCTTCCTTGCCTTCCTTTCCCTCTTCAATGGCTTTGAGTGCCATTTCTGCTACTTCCGCAGCTTCTTTCGTCCTTTCCTCGTCTAATACTTTTTTTGTTAGCTTAACCTCAAAAATTCGCTGTATCATTGACTTCTTTTTTTCTTTATTCATATTTTCCACCTTTTCTGAATGACAAATTACTTGCGTTTTTATCCCTTCTCTTAACCTCCATAATTTATCTTTCCCTAAAACCTTTTAATACTTTATTTATCTTCAAATTCTTTATACGCAATCTTTATATTTTTAATTAATGCCCAATCTTATTATGCGCCTCTTTGTCGCCATTGATCTCCCCCCTTATATGAAGGATGCAATCTACTCCTCTCTTTATCACCTGTTGCCTTCGCAAGCCAGGGTTGTGCCTAAGGAAAACTTTCACATTACCCTGCATTTTATTGGCGAAAGGGATGAAAGCGAGCTTTCAGAGATAAACAAAAGGCTTTCATCCATATCCTTCTACAAGTTTCATATAGAGGTTTATGGGACAGGTGTTTTTCCCAACCCAGCCAGGCCAAGGGTGCTCTGGATAGGTGCTAATGCCAATGAGCTTCCTATCCTTGCCTCCAGCATAGTTTCGTCACTTGGCTCTACTTCTGAAGAGCCTTTTGTAGGTCACATAACCTTGGCAAGGCTGAACCATTGGGCAGATGTTTCAGGGTTTCTTTCCCAAAAGCCATCATTCGGCTCCTTTTCACCCTCGTCCTTCACTTTAAAGCAAAGCATTTTCTCTGGAGGCGGAGTAACCTACACAAACCTTTTTAACTATTCCTTGCTCTAAATTTTCAGTGATGACAGAGGTGATCGCTGAGCATTGCCATGATGATAGATGGGCTGTCTGAGTAAATTATTATAAACTTGATCAAATTATAGGTGGCTGAGAAGCTCCTGTAGTCTAGCCCGGACAAGGATACTGGCCTTTCGAGCCAGAGACCCGGGTTCAAATCCCGGCAGGAGCACTGGTGGTAAAATGGAAATGGATAAGAACACTGCTGAAATAGTGAGGAAGAAGCTTAGCGGCATGAAAGGAAAGGTCACTATAGAATTCTATGGCGGAGATGCAGAATACTCTGAGGAGATGAAAGGCCTGCTTCAGAAGCTCAGTGAATTAAGCGGCGGCAAGGTTGAGCTAGTTGAAAAAAAGCCAACAAAAGAAGTAATAGGCTTTCCTGCAATCAGGGTGCACAGCAACGGGAAGGGCTATTGGTTTACAGGAATACCAAGTGGCTATGAATTCAGCACCTTCATAGAGTCATTCTTGGCAGTACAATCGCCTGAGCAGCACCTTCCTGAGGATATGGTAGATAGGATCAAGAAGCTTGACAAGCCGGTTGACATAAAAGTTTTCGTAACGCCTACTTGCCCTTACTGCCCTAGGGCTGCTTTCCTTGCCATAATCCTGTCTTCAATAAACCCAAAGATAAGTGCCAACATAGTGGAGGTTTCAGAGTTCCAGGATCTAGGGATGAAGTATCATGTTTACGGCGTGCCTAAGACAGTGATAAACGAGACGATATACTTAGAAGGCGCTTATCCTCCTGACATAGTGATCCAAAAGCTGGAAAACCTATAGGAATTTAAATCTCAATAGCGAAAGTGTCTAAGATGAAGCCAAAAAAAACCTCCTGGGATGATTTTGAGACTACAGCAGAAATAGAGATACCCAAGAACCCTCTTGAAAGGGTTATAGGCCAGGACGAAGCAGTCCGCATAGCAGGGATCGTTGCAAAGCAAAGGAGGCACTTGCTCCTTTTCGGCCCGCCAGGAACTGGGAAGAGCATGATTGCAGAGGCAATTGCCTCTTTGCTGCCCCCTCCTACAGAAGAGATATCAGTTCTCCAGAACCCAAGGAATGCTATGAGGCCTATCTTGGAGGTAAGGAAAAAAGGGCAGATAAAGAAGCCAAAAAAAGAGGAGGAATTTGGCAGGATAGTGGAAATCCACGAAGTCCCTTTTTTTGTTGCAGAGGCGTTGCGCTATAGGTGCGAGAGGTGCGGCACAATAAGCCCTCCTATGGTTTCTGTGTGCACCAATTGCGGTGC
The DNA here is from genome assembly GCA_038890615.1 of Candidatus Anstonellales archaeon. Classification (GTDB taxonomy): domain Archaea; phylum Micrarchaeota; class Micrarchaeia; order Anstonellales; family J096; genus JAWAFI01. The sequence continues at coordinate 36,003 of JAWAFI010000004.1, forward strand.
CCAGAAGCCCCCTCCTTGGATACCTTCTGAGGACAATTATGCAAAGCTTGGAAGGAAGAAAGGCAGGATAGTTGCCTACAAGGTTGACCACACTGGTGGGGAGCAGAAAAACCAAAAGATTTACTATGAGAGATATGACAACACCCACATAAGAGTGCTTACAGAGGAAGAAGCCAAGAAGGAGGCAGAAGCTAAGGTTGGGGAAAAGCGCAATGTAATTGTTGCGCTCAACCGCTCCCAGTTTGTGCAATTGACAGGCGCAACAGAGGCAGAGCTCTTAGGCGATGTTGCCCATGACCCCTATGGAGGCCATCCTGACATTGGGATTGAGCCCTATAAAAGGGTTATACCAGGAGCCATCCACGAGGCGCACGAGGGCCTTTTATACATAGACGAGATTTCCACCTTAGGGCCGCTCCAGCGCTACCTGCTCACTGCAATGCAGAATAAGAATTACCCAATAGTAGGCAAAGGCCCGACAAGCACAGGGGCTGCAGTAAGGGTTGATTCAGTTCCTTGCGATTTTCTATTAGTAGGCGCAACAAACCTGAATGACATCTCCCAGATAATCCCTCCCCTGCGCTCAAGGATAAGGGGAGACGGCTATGAAGTGCTTGTCAACTCATGGATGCCTGACACAGAATTAAACAGGGCTAAATTTGCCCAGTTTGTTGCCCAAGAGATACAGAAGGACAAAAAGATACCTCACATGTCAAGAAAGGCGGTTTCAGAGCTGCTAAAATATGCAATCAGCCTTGCCAAAAGCATAGACAACGCTAATGGCATCACTTTGAGGCTAAGGCTTGTGGGAGGGCCGCTGCGCCTTGCAGGAGACCTTGCAAAGATGGAGGGCTCCCCAGTGATAGAACCAAAGCACCTTGAAAAAGCAATAAAGTCAGCCCGCTCTGTGGAAGAGCAGATAATGGAGCGTTATGGAAGCGAATGGAACGCCAACATAGCTGATTATTCAATAAAGAAGCAGAAGCATTCAGACACTATGTAATTTTGGCTTCAAGAGATTAATTATGAATAGGGAGAGGGCAGAGGAACCGAATGAATGAAGTTTGTGGGAGGTGTGGCCCCTCTGCCCATGCTGGTCGTTTTGCTACTTTAGAGTGAAGTATACCTTGCGCCCTACCTGGCGCTTTTCCAGCACGCCCATCTGGTAGAGCTTGTTCAGTCTCATTGATGCGCCATTCTGCCCTTTGTAGCCGAACTCTGCCTGCACATCTTCTGCGCAGACCGCCTCGTTCTTTGCAATGTAATCAACAATCCTTTCCTCTAAGTCAGAAAGGAGCACCTTTGATTCTTTTGGCTGCATTCCCTTGCTCTCTATTGCCTCCAGCTTCATTAGGATTGTCTTGAGCAGCCTGTTTGTATCCTCCCTCTCTTTCATTACCTTGTAGTATATCTCGGCAAGCACAATAGGGTTCTTGAACGCTTCCAAATGCTCCTCGACATCCTCCTCTATCTCACGCTGGAGCTCGGGCTTGTAGTTACCTTTATAATCCTTTGTTCCCTTATCTTCCAATCACTTCACCTTTTTCCATCACACAAATGTGTGATATAATCATGACAATATCATGATACATTTAAAAAACTATGCTTTCATGAGATAAATATGGGCACTATTTTGGAATATTTTTCCAAAGCATCTGAAATCCTTAAAAAGAAAAACGGCAGGGATATGCGCGCACTTAACGACGATATTTTGAATGAGGCAATAGTCAATTTTAGCCCTGAAATGTACAGGATGGCAACCTTAACCTATGTTCTTTCTAAGATATTGAGCAAGCCCCGTTTCATACAGCATGCCTACTCAAAATTCTTTTACGAGATTTCAGAAGCGCTTGACAGAGGAGCAAGATCAAAAAATCTTCTTGCTGCACTTGATGAAACTGAAAAAATTGTTGAGATGATGGATCACAAGGACAAGCGTTTTGTAAGGAGCTTGATTGACAAAGGGAAGGTGAAGATGGCTGCTGTGCTTTATGCAAAAGGGATGTCACTTGGAATGGCCTCCCAGCTTACAGGTGTTGACAAGCAGGAGATCCTTTCATATGCAGGCCAAACAATGATGTTTGACAGGGTCAAGGAAGAAGTTGGCTTGCGCCAAAGGGTAAAGGCAGCAGAGGGGTTGATAGAATGAGCGAGATCCTCTGCGATTCCTCTTCTATAATAGCCCTTACTACCTCCTGCTTGGACAATGTGCTGCCTTTCTTAAATAAGCACGGCATAGATTTCATAGTGCCCTCTTTTGTAAAGTTTGAGATGGTTGAGAGGCCGCTTCGCATAGAATCAAAGCCCTACCACATGTCAGCCCTTAAGATAAGGAGGCTCATAGAAACCAAAGTTCTCTTATTGGTTGATGCTAAAGAGGATCCTCTTGCTGACGAAATTCTTTCCTATTCCAATTCCCTGCTAAAAGCAAAAGGGAAGTACATACACCTTGTGGACAAGGGGGAAGCAGCAATGATAGCAATGGCAAGGCGGCTTGGCATAAAAAACATACTAATGGATGAAAGGACTACGAGAATGGTAATAGAGGCACCTTATAAGCTGAAGGAGCATTTGGAGGCAGAGCTCCGCACAAAGGTAGACATAGAAGAAAGCTCGTTGCGCGAAATAAAGGACATTACCAAAGAGATGAAGGTTTTCAGGAGCTCAGAAATGGTTTACCTTGCTTACAAGCACGGCTTCTTCAGGGAGTGGAATGAAGCTGAGAAAGAGATAGCAGAGGCAGCCCTCTACCGTGTAAAATATGATGGATGCAGCATTGGCTTTGATGAGCTCAAGGAGTACGGAGACCTCCTATGAGCAAAACCCCAAAGGTTATCTGCGACAGCCGTGAAGATCCTGAGCTGATAGAGTTCATTAGGGACAGGGCAGATGTTGAGGTAAGGCAACTAAGCATAGGAGATTTCATTATAGGGGAAGTTGCGATAGAGCGAAAGACGAGGCAGGATTTTGAGGCATCTGTAATTGATGGCAGGCTTTTCAGGCAGCTTGCCGAGATGAAGAACGCATATAAAAAGTGCATCCTAATCATAGAGGGAGAAACTTCTTCTTCAATTCTGAAGCGTGAGGCCCTTCTTGGAGCTTATTCAAGCATAGTGGCTGATTTTTCAATTCCACTTATTTTCACCAGAGACAGGATTTCAACTGCTGATTTCCTAATCGCTGTTGCCAAGCACGAGCTTAGGGGCAGGCATATCCCGCGCATTGCAGAAAAAAGGGCGCTCACTGTTTCAGAAAGCGCAGTTGCCTCCCTTGAGCAGGCCCCTATGATAGGGCCTAAAATGGCACGGAGCCTTCTTCTGCATTTCGGCTCGCTTCATAGCATTGTGAACGCTCCTGAGGATGAGCTTGCAAAGGTTGATGGCATAGGCCCAAAAAGGGCCAAGGCAATTTTCCGCTTTTTCAGGGCAAACTATTTAAAAGAGGAAGACCGCTACATTGGTGAGGCGGATGATTCTTGACTTTGGCAGCTTTTCCGTAGGGCTTGAGCAGAAGGCGGACATAGTTTTTGTAAGCCATGCCCACAGCGACCACTTGGTTCGCAAAGCTTCCAGAATAATAGCAAGCCCTGAAACCGTTCACTTGGCAGGCCTTCCTGACTCTTATTTTTCCTCCCCTGAGCTGCGCATGGCTAATGCCGGCCACATTCTTGGGGCGAGGCAGCTTGTTGCTGACTTGGACGGGGAGCGCCTTGTTTATACAGGCGATTTCCAGATGAAGGATAATATAATCACAAAAGCAGCAGAAGTAGTTGAATGCGACACACTGCTATTGGATGGCACTTACAAGAACTTGGATGCGAAGTTCCCGGATCCATTCGAAGTATATGATGAGATGGTGAAATGGATAAACCAGAACCAAAACTCAAGCATAATAATAGGCGCCAACGCAGTAGGCAAGGCACAGGAGATAATAATGGCGCTCAATGAAGCAGGCATAGAGCCTGTTGTCTCTTCATATGTTTCGCGCTTCACTGAAAAATACCGCGAGCTAGGGATCAACCTGCGCACCTCAAAAATAGAAGAAGTTGGCAAGGATTTTGTTGCAATAACAAGGTTGCATAGCTCAACGAAGCAGTTTGCCTTCTCCCTTTCCCAACTATATGGAAAAAAGTTCATTTCAGCGATAGCCACTGGGCTTGCAGCAAGATTTGAGTTCCCTGCACACAGGTGCTTCTTGCTGAGCAACCATGCAGACAAGGAAGGGATAGAAGATTACATAAACAGGAGTGGAGCAAAGAGAGTTGAATTTTTCTGCTAGCCTTTTCTGCTTGCCAAGTAAGCTAAGAATGCTTCCAGCTGTATCCTTTCATCAGCCCCTTCCACGAGCCTGAAGTTTATTTCCCCTAATCTATCCATAAGGAATGCTTTTTCCCTCTCATTTACGAGTTCAGAAGAAACTATTTCAGTGTAAATCTGGTACACTATGTCTTCTCCGCTAAGCCCGTATTTTACCATTAGCGTGTTGAGCTCCTTTCTTGCTTCCTCAAATTTTCCTGCTAGGGCTTTTGCCATCATGTCTTTTATCTCCTTTGGCCTTGCCTTTGCGCTTATCTTGTATATAAGGTCTTCCTCAATCGTTTTGCCGTGCATTGCAGCGCTCTGGAGCACATTGATTGCCCTTCTCATATCTCCTTCGCTTACATAGCAAAGCGCATCAACACCCTTGCTGCTTATTTTTAGCCCTTCCTTTTCGCATATATCTCTTATCACCTGCTTAATCTCTTCTTCCTTTAGCGGAGCATATCTAAACACTGAAGTCCTGCTTTGTATTGGCTCTATTATTCGCGAAGAGTAGTTTGCGCTTAGTATGAACCTGGTGATTTCTGAATACATTTCCATTGTCCTTCTAAGCGCGTTCTGCGCATCAGCTGTTAAAGCATCTGCTTCGTCCAAGAATATGATTTTGAACTTCACATCCGAAAGCGCCAAGCTCCTTGCAAAATCCTTTATCTCTCCTCTAACTACGTTTATGCCCCTGTCATCGCTTGCGTTGAGCTCCAAGAAGTTTCCCCTTATGTCATCATAGAGCTCATGGGCAAGCGCAAGGGCTGCCGTAGTTTTGCCTGTGCCTGGAGGGCCTGCAAATAGAAGGTGCGGCATGTTCTTTGCTTTTACAAATCCCTTCAGCACCTTCACTACTTCCTCCTGCCCCACTATTTCATCCAGTTTTTTTGGCCTGTATTTCTCAGTCCAAGGAGTAAAATCTGTGACTTCCATAATAATGCAACTCATTTTTATATTTAAGTGTGGGCATCCCGGATAGCTGGTGCCTCCCTATGCAGAGCCTTCTCCCATTGCCTCCCTGCTCTTGTCTTCCAAGCACGCTGTCTGCAGCTTAGGGCTGCTCCTTTCGGCCTGACCCGTTTCACTGCAGAAAGCGCCGTGAAAGGGAGCAGATCCACAGCTCCGGGAGGGGATGCATTGAAAGGCATTCAACACCCCGGGCATTCGGCCCGCCTGAAGGGGATTTGCGGTAAAGGGCCCCCTAGCCCCAGCCTAGCCCACGTTATTTACAAGCTTATATATATTTTTATATGTTTTGGGAATTGTTTCATAAGGGGTTTTTGGGGCTTTAGGCTCTTCCAGAGCATAAAAAAGATACTTTTTTATATATTATTTTGCATCAACTTTGCATGAACATTAGCAGTCATCTTCCATTATTCTTGCTGGTTTTTAGCTTTGTCCTATTAAGCTTTGTGGAAGCAGCACAGTACGAATGCCAAATAAGCCCTTCTTCTGCTTCAATGGAGTTTGGTTCTTCGCTTGATTTTCAAGTGACTTGCAACGGCCAAAGTTGCGGACTAAAGACATACATGCTTGATTTGCCTTCTTTTCTGAAAAAGACATATTCCTCTCCTGATGGCTTTGGGATAACCACTTCTTCAACTGCAGAGGGGGGTGATGGGGGCAGGATATATTTCTCTGGAGCAAATAACCAAGGAGACAAATTTCAGTGCTCAGCTGAAATTCTTATAGAGGACAAACATAAAACAGAGTGCATCATTCCTACTATAAATGCTCCTGGAACGGCAGCTGTAAATCTAGTTTGCTTTGACAATCATTTGCCGAACCAATGCTCAGAAACCCTGCTAAGCCCTTTCTCATGGATAGTGAGCCCAGATTCATCAGGAGTTTCAATAACGTTTAGGGATCCTTACTATTCTTCTGCAACAATAACAGCTGATGAAAGTGCAGTGAACAAAAAAGTGGAGGTTGTTGGCAGGGATAAGGACAACAACTTGTTTTCTTGCTATACAGCAATTTTGCCTCTTTATAAGAAGTCAGAGAAGTGCCTCATATTCCCAAAATCTTACATATTGTCCCCTCCTTCAATAACCTACTCAGCAACATGCATGGACACTATTACTAACTTATTAAGGCCCTGCTCCAAAACCCATACATTCAAAGCATTTGGTTATTCCCAATCCTCATTTTCTGAGCTTACCCTGCCCTTGCTAAGGCAGGGAAAAGAACCTAACGCTGGCTACTTATTGGTTTCAGATGACCAAGAGTGCTCATCTTATTTCCATTCCTTAATTTTTAATCCAGTGCTGCCTCCTAAGGAGCCACTGAGCTTGCAGTGCACAAAAGATTCAGATTGCCCTCCAAATAATATATGCATAGGCGGGAATTGTGTTTATATAACTAAAAGCTCATGTACCTTGAAGCTAGTAAAATCCTTCAGCCACACAGATAGGGGCTCTTCTGCTCCAAGTCCTTTCCTAGGATCTTTAATAGAGATAAGGGACAAGCTTTATTTGGTAAATGTAGGATGGATTAGCGTAATTGATATATCGCATCCTGATGACCCTCAATTCATGAAGCAAACCGCAACCTTAAATGCCTGCGGTGATGTAGATTTTCTAAGACCTGTTGGGACAGGAGGGGGCGAATATTTTGAAGGTGACGACAAGCTCATAGTGCCTACCACCTGCTTGCATTATCAGGTTTGGGACATAGACAACCCTTCCCTCTCTCATTGTTTTGGGGTAAGCAAGTCTCTACGCAATGTTTATTACAGGGCAATATTAGTAAGTTCTCAAGGGAACAGGTACCACCTTCATCCTCAGTGCAGAATCCAAACCCCTAATGGAAATGTCTACGGAATTTGTTATACAAGGATAAACGATGAAGACTTAATCGCTGCAAAAACAGGGGAATTTGAAGAGTACTGCTCTACTGATTCAAAAAGCATGCCTGATTTTGTGCCATGGCTTGACCACTCTGCATATGTGTTCGAGTCATTTAAGCACAACGGAAGGAGTTATTTGGCTTTAAACACCGGAAGTATTTACTCAGAGAAAGGGTCATTTTTAGAGGTTTATGATGTAACTGATTTTCCGAATAATGTGATAAAGGTTTTTGAGAGGGATGTAGTTGGCAATGACATAGAATTCTATGGAGGAAAGCTGTATGTGCTTTCTTTAAAAGAAAGTGTTGATCCTCTTTGTTATGAGAACAAGACACCTAGGCCACCTTACCGCTGCCCTTCAGATATAGACTTGGGCAAAGGAGGCCTTTTTGTATATGATTTGAACACAAATGAGCTTGTAGGAAAATATACTCCTTCTCCTGAAGATCCAGAAGTCTTTTATGGGTCTGCTTCTTCCTATGTTTTTGACCAATTAAAGGTAGATGGAAGGTATGCTTATGTGAGTTCTTTCAGCCGTTATGACCCTGATTTAAACAGGTATGTTACAGAAAGTTTAGGTATAATTGATCTAACAACAATGAAGCCTGTAAAGTCAATATCTGGGCTCTACGACAGCAATTATCAAGGAGATTACTTAGCCCCAATAGGATGGATTCATATACAAAAAGCTGGCCAAAAGACATACCTTTACTTGAACGGAGGCACAGGCTTTCCTGCTGGGGAATTCCTTGTTTATTCAGTAGAATGCAAGTAAAAAAAGGAGTAAGAGTAGCTGTATGCTTAGCCCTTTAGTTGTGGCAGGCTGAAAAGCTCGCCGAAGCTTGCTTCTTACACCTCCACTCTATCTAACCCATCTGCTATGGGCGGGCTATGGTGCGTCGTCTTGGGAATGGCTTCGAGCTTAGATGCTTTCAGCTCTTATCCATGTGGGGCGTAGCTGCCCGGCGCCCCCTTTTGAAGGACCGGTAAACCAGTGGCCCCGAAACCTCGTTCCTCTCGTACTAAAGGTTCCTTACCCTCACGCACCAACGCTCCTAGCAGATACTACCGTACTGTCTCGCGACGTACTGAACCCAGCTCATGTGGGTCTTTAATGGATGAACAACCCAACCCTTGGCCGCTCCTGCACGACCAGGATGACCCAAGCCGACAGCGATGTACCAAACCGCGGGGTCGATGTGTACTCTCACCCGCGACGAGCCTGTTACCCCCGGGGTAACTTGTCTGCCAGATTAGGGCCTCATCACAAGGCCTCTAATGTTCTCTAGGCCCCTCTTTCGAGCCTGCATCCCACGCTTTTAGGGATACAGTCAGCCCTGCATTTGTCCTTCGCCCTCTACGGCGGATTTCTGACCCGCCTGAGCAGAGCATAGGGCACCCTTGTTGCTTTTTCGAGGGTGTACCGCCCCAGCCGAACTACCCATCTGCTGCTGTCCATTTCTGTGAGTAGCACAAACAGAACTAAGTGGTGTTTCACTTTCCCCTCCGCAGCTCCCGGAAGAACTGCATCGACGGGTCCCACTTACTCTCGGTAGCCCCGCTCGTACTACAACAACAGACTGTAGTGAAGCTCCACGGGGTCTTCGTTTCCCGCTAGGAGTCCCCGGCATCTTCACCGGGCAGTGATTTCACCAGGTCCAAACTAGGGACAGTGGGAGAGTCGTTACGCCATTCATGCAAGCCGCCAATTAAGCGGCGAGGTATTACGCTACCTTAAGAGGGTCAGAGTTACCCCCGCTCTTTACCAGCCCTTCTTCCCCTTGGATGGGGCTTTCAGGTACTGGCAGTGAGCAGGCGTCAGCCACCGTACACAGCCTTTCGGCTTTGCGGTGACCTGTGTTTTTGGTAAACAGTCGCTCTCCCCTTGTTACTGAGACCTGCCCTTTCAACAAGAGCAGGCACCCCTTCTCCTATAAGTTACGGGGCCAACATGCCGAATTCCCTTAGTCTGGTTCTCCTGACTCGCCTTAGCCTTCTCAGCTAGGGGCACCTGTACTGGTTCTTGGTACGAGCATTAAGGTTCGCTTTCTGCGTCCTTTTCAAGGGCTCCTGGCCTCAGGCAACTTGCGTGATTGGGCCTTTAGTCGGCTTCTCCTCATTATGAGACTCGACTGACCTATGGCCCTTCAACAGCAGAGCTGCTTGCCCTAGCCGGAAGCGTCAGACACAGAACTTTCTGTTGCCAGACCTACCTTAATGGGACAGGAATATTAACCTGTTTCCCTTTCGGACTTTCGGATTTACCTGAGTCCTTAGGATCGCCTAACCCTTGGCTGACAAACGTTGCCAAGGAACCCTTGCCCCTTCGGCGCCATGGATTCTCACCATGGAATCGCTGCTACTAACACCAAGATATTTATTCCGACTGAGTCCACAAGAGCTCACGCCCTTGCTTCTGCCCCAGCCGGACACTCCCCTACTCCAATCCTTTCGGATGGGCTAGGTATCGGGAGTTGGCTTAGTCCCGTGTATTTTGGGATCCTGTTTCCTAGGTTGGTCCGCTATTACGCGTTGCTTAGAGGATGGCTGCTTCTAAGCCTACCTCCCAACTGTATTAGGAAAGAAGATCCTTCCGAACACTTAGCCAACATTTAGGGCCCTTAACCCAGCGTACGGTCGTTTCCGTAAGGGCTTACAGGCTTACCCCGTAAAACCCGACTGCCGCCTTCTACGGAGCTAGTATGTTCGGAGTTTGAAAGGAAAGTGACCCCTTTCGAGGCCATTATTTCCTATCAGTGCTCTACCATACCACCGTCCTCCAGCGACGCTGTCCTGAGAGACATTTCGGAGAGAACCCGCTATCCCCTGGTTCGAGTGGCCTATCACCCCTAGACCAGTCTCACCTAAGCAGATATACTAGCACTAGTTGCTGGCCTCCACCACCTGTCAGGGTGGCTTAACCATGGACTGGTTTAGATCACCAGGATTCGGGTCTGCTGTGTGTGATTAATCCCCAGTTAAGAGGACGCGCCTCGTTGCCTGCGCGCACTCGCTTTCGCTTCGCCTTTCGGCTCACCACACACAATAACTCCTTGGCACTTGCTTCGAGAAGTACGTAAGAACACCGGTTCATGCGCATCGCTTTGCTCCTCTCGAAGCATCGCTTCTGCGCACTTCATTCCTTCCATGCCCTTACGAACTGTGACCATGCAGTTTCAGGTCCTTTTGACTCCGGTACCTCCGGAGCTTTTCAGCTTTCGCTCGCGCTACTAGTTCGCTATCGGTCTGCCTACGATATTTAGGCTTGGAAGATGATTCTCCCATCTTCATGCGCTCGTCCCGGAGCGCACTACTCAAGACCCTCTCCTCTTTCCTTCCCTTACAGGGCTTTCACCTCCTGTGGCGCTGCTTTCCAGCAGACTTCAGGTCAGAAAGAGGAATTCACATCTCCCTGAAAGTTGCCAATCAGGGATTCGGGATAGCCTTTTTGGGGTTCACTCGCGTTACTACCCAAATCTCTATTGATTTCTTTTCCTCCGGCTACTAAGATCCTTCTCTTCGCCGGGTGCTTGCCCTATCCTGGGTTCTCAGCTTGCGTGCAGCTAGCCCAGGCTTATCGCAGCTTGCCGCGGGGCAGATAGGCAGCCAAGCCATCCACTGCATGGTGTGAAGATGCATACAGCTACCCTTCATCCTCGTTAACATTCCTCCAACAGGAGCGAATGACATCTGCCCTAATTACACTAGGTAATAACCTATATCCAGGAATAGTTTTTTAAAGCTTTCCCAGACCTGACGGAGAATAGAGGAGATTTTTTTATTCATGAAGGTTCAAAAGCATTAAAAACTAACCACTAAATAAAATCTCATGAAAAAACTTATTGCACTTTTGCTGCTTTCATCATTGTTGTTTTTTGGCTGTGTTGCGCCCCCTCCTGAATACAACCAAACAATCCCAAACCATACCAACTACACCAACTTAACCCCTCCTTCAAATGCCACCCTTCCTGCCAACGATACTAATGTTACAAAGTCTACTCCTGACTACTGCTTCTCTTTGGAAAGCCCTGAACCATGCCTCTCTGATTTTGAGGCATCTGATTGCCGTCTAACAAAGCACGAACTCCAATGCATCCTTTTCTTTGCAAAAAATGACATATTGCTCTGCCAGCTCTTGCCTGAGGAAATGCGCCTTGAATGCCAAATGGAATACTATGGCTGTTCTAATGATGTGTGTATGGCAGTTTCCACCAAAAATTCCTCCTACTGCACCACTGATTCTTGCATAATAGAGTACGTGAGCGTCACAGGTGAGGATGTATGCAACTTTGAGCAGGTTTCAAAGCAGACAGCCTGCAAGTCACTCATAAAGGAAGACTTATGCAAGCATCTCGTTGGTGCTGTGAAAGATGAATGTTATTATTATGCTGCTATTTTCCAAGATTACCAAGGGTTCTGCTACATGATCAAAAGTGACTCCTACGCGCTTCCTTGCATTAAATACTTTGCGGTAAAGAACAATAAGCCTGAATTATGCGAGCACTTCTCCCTTGATACGCGATGGGCCTGCATAATAAATTACTCAATAGAATCAGGTGATTTTGCCTGCTTGATGATAGACCAAAGGGCAAAGGTTAACCGTTTCAACTGCATCTACTACTTTGCAAAGAAGTACAGCAGGCCAGATGTTTGCATCTATTTGGATGTTTCAGTAAGGGATACTTGTTATTCAAATGCAATATTCCAAGAAGGGCCACTAGAGGTTTCCCATTGCAGCGCAATGGTAGAGCAAGGATGGAAGGAGAAGTGCTACAGCTACGCTGCATACCGCAACAAGGACCCATCTCTATGCAATCTTGTTTCCTCTTCTGAGAAGCAGAACTGCGAGAAGCGCCTTCAGCAGTAGCAAAAATTGCCATAAACTTTTTTAATATTAATTCTCTAACTTCAAACAGTGATCTTATGGACTATAGCCCATATGCATCTGTTAAGTATGAATTGCCTAAGCTTGAGTATGCTTATAACGCCCTTGAGCCAGTTATCTCTGCCAGGACTCTTGAATTGCATTATTCAAAGCACCATGCCGCCTATGTTAACGGCGCAAATGCAGCAGCAGAAAAGCTATCCAAGGCATACAAGGGTGAAGATATTGATGTTAAAGCAGCTATGCGCGATCTAAGCTTCAACCTTAATGGCCACATACTTCATTCTCTCTTTTGGGAAAGCATGCGCACTCCTGTTGATAATAATTTCCCTGAGGGCGAAACAGAAGAAGCTATTAGAAAGGTTTTTGGCTCGTTTGATTCATTCAAGAAAGTTTTCAGCACAGCGGCGAAAAGCGTTGAGGGGAGTGGATGGGCTGCGCTCATAGCAAATGGCCAAGACCTTCAAGTAATCCAGATTGAGAAGCACAACCTTCTATACCTAAACGGCTACAATATGCTCCTAGTTTTAGATGTATGGGAGCATGCATATTACTTAGATTACCAAAACAACAGGAGTCAATTTGTTGACAGCTGGTGGAAGCTAGCCAACTGGGGCAAAGTGGAAAAAAGGCTCAAAGATATTCAATAGCCTTTTTGGCTGTTTTCTTATCGCAGACCATAAGGCTGTAAAGCAGGGCAAACTCCTTCTCTTTTCTTGATGCCAGGGCTGGAAACAGCCTTACCTTCCTTGCGCTTTTAATAAACATTTTCTCATAATTCCTGATTTCTTTCACAATCTCTTTGCTAAATTTTTTCTCTTCTATTATGTCTGAAAGCAGTTTCCCTTCAGTCTCAATAAATGGGTTAGCGTAGTGGCTCTCAAGGTACTTTATGCATTCCATGCTTTCATTTACTGCTGCTTCATATAGAGCAGTTAAGCCTACATCATCAGTGGAATTTGGGTTTGCGCCTTCTTCAAGAAGCATTTTAACTATTTTTTCTTTCTTGTGGGCTGCTGCCTTTATCAGTGCATCCCTACCTTGATCAACTGATGCAATCACATGCTTAGGAAGCTCTATCTTCTTTTGAAGGTCTGCTCCTGCGTTTATCAAAAGCCTTACCAATGCTTCAGAATCTCTAAAGATTGCCAATATAATAACAGGATAGCCGCTTACCTCCTTTTCCACTGCATTTGGGTCAGCGCCTTGGAGCAGGGCATTGAAAACACCCTTCTCAGAGCTGTTTGTTACCTCTTCAATAAGCTTCTTATCTACATCCTCCCTTTCCCTTTCGCTTAAGTTTTCCCTTCTTTCCCTGTTAAGAGCGCGGAAAGCATATCTAAGCTCTTCGCTGCATTTTTTTGATAATGCATTAAAAAGGCGCTCTTCATCGCTAAAGCAATTTTCAGCAAGTGGGCTTGAAAAGCGCCCCTCTTTTTTTGGCTTTTCCTCTTGAATTCCTTCCTTCAGCTTTTTCATTAATTATATTTGCTTAAAGATATTTAAAAGATATGCAGGGAGTGGGATTCGAACCCACGTAGCCACTAAGGCACCAGATTGCCCGAACCCTTGAGTCTGGCGCGTTTGGCCGCTCCGCCATCCCTGCTGCTATTCCCACATATGATAAATTTAAAAAGGCACTGCTATATATATGAAAAGCAAAATTCTTGTGTTGGGGGGCTCTGACGAAAAGGACAATTTTATTATGTCGGTATTGCCTCTAGGGTATGAAGCAATAAAATGCCAAAACTTGAATTCTGCCTTAAAGAAACTTCCAGAGGCAGATGCAGTCATTTCCTTCCGTCATGTGCCTTTGGACTCTTTTGAAAACAAGGGTGATGGGGCCCAGCTTTACATAAAGGCAAAGGAGCTTGGAAAAGTTGCTGCGTTAATAGAAGAAGGGGGGTATGGAGAGGTTATTAAAGAAGAGATATTTATGACAGGCGAAAAAGGGTGGCAACAGGCAACAAGAGAGGCAGTTGAATACCTTTTAAAAATGTTAAGAGCTAAAAAGATACCAGAAGAGGAGCATGACCTTCCTCTTCCTCACTTCAAGAAGAAGGTCCAAGATAGCAGGACTAAGCATAAAAACAAGATTTAGCTTTCAAAGCGAGCATACCTCTGATTAGATTGAATTAATCTTTTCTTCTAACTATTTATTAAAATATCTATAACATCTGCGACCATTTTGTCACATTTAGTTAACATAAATTTTATTGCATTTTCCATAAACTCTTTATCCTTTTCATTTAATTTTTCCCACACTTTTTTCTCATTAACCAAATTTTTTATTTTTTTATTTAAAGCAAACATATAATCCTTTAGTATATTCTTTATTTCTTCATCACCATTATCACACGCACAATCATATGCTGTTTTCCCGCTAGCATTAACAACAAATAGATTAGCATTATATTTTATAAATAAATTAACAAGGGGTTTACTTTTAAAAGCAACAGCATGCATCAGTGGAGTAAAGTTGTAAGGAGTACCAACATCAACACAAGCGCCTGCTTTCAAAAGTATTTCAAGTGCTTCTGGTGGGTTTGGTTGGCAGCAGCCTACCATCTCATAAAGAATAGAGTTTCCACCATGGATCTTTGCATTTACATCAGCACCTGCTTCTACAAGTATCTTAATGCACTCAACATTAATATAGCCACACCCAAAAGTACAGTATAGAGCTGTTCTTTCCATATCATCCTTAAAATTCACATCCGCCCCTTCCAAAATGAGCTTTACAACCCTTTCAATACTAGGGCTCTTTTCCTCACATTTCTCAATCAACTCTTTTCCCAACACCCTAGCCTTTTCCTCCCCTATCTCTTCCCTCCTTTCCCTGTTAATCCTCCTAAGCTCCTCAAAAGCCTCTTCATCTTCTTTCCTACTCCTAACACTCTCCAAAACCCTCCTAAATACCTCTTCCTCGCTTAGCCTCCTCTCCTCTTTCATCCCTTCCCCACCAGCCTCTTTTTTCCCTCCTTTGCTATCAAACCCCTCCTTCTCTTTATCCTTAACCTCCATAATTTATCTTTCCTCCAATCACTTTTTAACCCTAACTGCCCAGCATTTTCTCAATAAATATCTTTGCTTTCTTCTTATTGCATTCCTTAAGCGAAAACCTCAGTTGAGCCTCCCTTTTCATCCTCTTCTTAACCCTTTTATCCATCTTATCAACCAAGCCTTTCAAAAAACTCTTAGTTTTTTCATTTTCAGCCAAGCCCATTGCTGTTTTTCCTTTATTATTTTTCAAAAAAGGATTTGCGCCATTGTCAATCAGCAACTTAAGAACTTCTTTTTCGTTACTCTCAGCAGCATACATCAGCGCAGTCTTTCCATCATTATCCTGCAAATCCACCTTAGCCCCAGCCTTTATCAGCATCTCAAGAACCCCCTTATGCCCATACCAAGCAGCCCACATCAGCGCAGTCTCTCCATCATTATCCTTCACATTCACATCCGCCCCTTTTTCAATCAATTCCTTTGCCAACCCATCCAGCCCTCCACAAGCAGCACATATAAGCATACTCATTCCATCCTTT
>JAWAFI010000005.1:0-34608 GCA_038890615.1 Candidatus Anstonellales archaeon
CCGCTGAACATCACAATCAGCACAAACACCTCTTGGGCAGTGCCAAACCAGACCTACTTCCCATCCTTGGCTCCAGGAGAGACAAGGCCATTCATGGTGAACTACACGCCTCCTTTCACCAACGGCACTGCAAACATAACGATAATGGGGGATGAGCCCAATGCAGGGAAGAGGAACGACACAGTGCTCGTTATAGTCCTTGAGGTGTGTGGGTTTGACCTTACCAACTACACAGTGTTTTACGGCGCCTACCAGCCAGACAGCATAAGCATCGAGAAATACATAGGAATAAGCAACACTGGCAATGTGCCAATAGAAATAAGCATAAGCGGAGTGCCATGGAACGGCTTCCCTGTAAGCAATACAAGGTATGCTTTAGTTTCAGGAGATTTCTCCAACAAGGCGCAGCTCCAAACATATTTAGTGCCTCTTACAACTCTGCCTATTGGCGGATTGCAGAACCTCTACCTTCAGGTTTATGTGCCTGCGAGAACACCAAAAGGCATTTATAACCAGACAATAACTATGGAGGGTGTTTGCCCATGATGAAGCAATTCCTTGCTTTGCTCTTGGTCATTTCAGCGCTCAACGCCCTCCAGGTTTCAGCAGACCCAATTGTTGCCAGCGGAATACCTAGCGAGAAGAAAATGGCTGAAGTGGTTATAATAAACAACAAGCCAGAGTCAGCATACATATTAATAACATCCAGCAGCTTCATCAAAATTGAGCAGCGCAGCATCCACCTCGCCCCATACGAAGCCAAAGCCATCCCAGTAGAGATAACAATACCAACATTTCCTCAGACAGGGGAGATAGTATTCAGCGAGATGGTTGGCTCTTTTGAGATTAAGCTTGTCAAGCAGGTAAAAGCAGAGCACAGCCCGGTTACTTACATTTTCCTAATACTCTTTGGGCTTGCGCTTTTTATAGGAAGCAACAACATAAGGATTGTGTTGCTACTTCTTTCTCTGCCTGCAGTTTATGCCCAAGCAATAGTCAACGAGACGGTTGAGGTGCTCAACATACCACCCATTGCCTACAATGTTACAATAGTGCCAGACCAGGCATACAGAAGTGATACCCTTACTTGTTTTGCCACTTACGATGACGCAAACAATGATGCAGGCCAGCTTGAGTTCTTCTGGTTTGTGAATGGGGTTCAGGTTGGAACATCAAACACAGAAGGCGCAAACCCCTTGGATTATATACAGAATGGCCAAACCCTTTCAGGGGCTTTTAATGAGGGCGACATAGTGAACTGCAGTGCAATACCTTTTGATTTCCAGGACTATGGAATCTTAAACAGCACTGAGATAATAATACTTGAGAACATAATAATTTCCCCTCCCCAGGACAAGCTGCAAATGGCGCTTAAGGGCCACTGCGTAAACACTGAATTTTCAATATATGTGTACTCGGATAGCCACCCAATTGAGAATGCCCACATCACCATTGAGAGGGAAACAGGTGAGTTGTTGCTAAGCGGAAAAACAGATGAGAAAGGGTATTTCTATTTTGTCCCAACAGAAGCAATAAAGATGAAAGTAAAAGCACAAAAATCCGGCTACACCTCTGCTTATGGGATAATATACGTGTACAATGACACCACCTGCTACACAAAGCCAGAAAAGAATGATACTACGAATGAGACAGAGCCAGAGCCTGCACATGGCTATGATATACCTGTTTTTGGCAAGACACCTCCTCTTATCCTCAAGCATGAAAACGGCACCTATGAGGGCGATGTAGTAACTCTGAATGTAAGCACCCCTAGGAGAATAGGGGATCTTCTTATTATTGATGAGCTTATCCAAGTGCCTGGCGCAAGGGTTGTTGTCTACTGGATAGGGAATGAGACAAACATAAGTGGCACTAAGAACCCGCTATTTGTGTTTGAGGGGATCTCAGATACAGAAGGCAAGGTCCGCTTCATAGGCAGGTATGCTTACAACTATTATGGGAATGCAACAAAGATAGGCTATATACCAGATGATGAATACTTTGATCTCCTTCCAAAAGAAAGGTCTTACGGAGGGGATATACCGCCTCCTGCCCCCCAGCAGGTAAGGCCTGACTGCTTCTACATACTCGCCACGCTTTCCCTTTCTTTCCTAGGGCTTGGCTACCTTAGGCTTGCCGAAAAAGAGGCAATAGAAGCATCGCCTTAATCCTCAAAGACT
Source organism: Candidatus Anstonellales archaeon (assembly GCA_038890615.1). Taxonomy (GTDB): domain Archaea; phylum Micrarchaeota; class Micrarchaeia; order Anstonellales; family J096; genus JAWAFI01. Next base: position 2,181 of record JAWAFI010000005.1, read on the forward strand.
TTTTTTATGCGCCTTTTTTCGAAATCTATTATCCATCCTATACCTTTCAATTCCTCAAACTTTTTCTGCTTGAAAAGCAAAAGCGCCTTTTCAATCTCTTCCTTATTTTCCTCCATCCACCTTATCTTTTTCTCTAGCTCTGCAATCCTTGCCTTTATCTGCTCAACTATCCTCTTCCTTCTCTCCTCTTCTGGATCGCTCTGCTTCCCTGCTCCAGCTTCGCTCTTCCAAGCTCTTTCTATTGCTTCGCTAAGCGTGCTGAACCTTTCGCCATTGGTGCCAATGCCATATTCTGCCCCAGCAGCATAGAATTGGGTTGCTGTCTTGAGCCCCTCAGCCATTTTGAGCAGCTTTTCCCATTTTGCGCCGATACCTTCAACAGTGTCTTCTTCCTTTATCCCCTCCTTTTCCATCAACATAAGCGCATATTCTCGTGTTAGGCCTGTGTTTATCAGCTCTGCAATTACCCTTCCTGTTTTATCCACTTCCTTCCTTTTAGGCGGTTCAATGTAGGGCTCCCCCTTTTTTATTTTCCTGTGCTTGTACTCTCTCTGTGTTGTTGCGAACTCTATCTTGCCATCTTTGCAGAATATTATGTTGCCTTTCCCAAAAAGCTCTATGAAAAGCGAGAGCTCGCCGAAATCCATCCTTATTATCCTGTCTTCGCTCACCTGCTCAACCCTGCTCAATTTTTTGCCTTTCAGGATGCTCCTAAGCCTTTGAGCAAAGTTGTCGCATTCCTTTTCCTCAGGGGTTTCAGCCACGCTTACAGTATAAGGGATCCTTATTGCAATGCCTTGGCTTCCAAACTTTATGAAGTAGCTGCCTTTTTTGCCAAGCACCTTAGCCACTCTTTTCCCTTCAAAAGCCCTAATCTCTTTTGCAATAATTGAGCATTCAACAGCGCATAGCTGCCTCATCCTTTTTTCCTCCAATAGCTAAGCAATGCGTTCAGCGCCTTCACTGCTATCCTTGGGGTTGGGTAAGTTGGTATGCCGTAGCTGTCTAGGATTTTCCTGTTCTGTTGGGTGTACTCCCCTCCTGAAGCAACTACCACCATAGGCTTCTTTGCCTCTTGGCTTAGCCCAACCAATGCGTCCACAACAGTGCTGTCAAGTGATATTGTTTGGAAGAGGAGCGCAATAACAATTGCATCTACATTAGGATCCAAAAGCATTGCTTCCACTGCGCTCCTTATCCTAGTGGCATTGGAGTCCCCACCTGTGTCTGCAGGGTTCTTCACCTTTATGTAAGGCGGTATAACCTCCCTGAGCCTTCTTAAGCTTTCAGGGCTTAGCTTCGCAAGCTCCAGCCCACCATCAACCACCTCATCTGCAGTTATTATTCCAACACCTCCTCCATTGCTTACCACACCTATCCTTGCACCTGCCATCCTTGGCTGGCTGAAAACCTTGTAAACATAGAAAAGCTCGTCAACATCCTGCACTTCTACAGCCCCTGCCTGCTTGAAAACCGCTTTATATGTTTCATAGCTTCCTGCTATAGCTGAAGTATGGGTTTTGACTGCCTCCTCAACTTCGCTGTGCCTACCTCCTTTAAGGGCTATTACAGGTTTCCTGCACTCATTAAGAAGCCTGAAGAACCTTTTTCCGTCCTTAACGCCTTCCACATAAATCACTATTTCCCTTGTGCTTCTATCCTGCATCAGGTATTCAAGCAGGTCTGACTCATCTATTACAGAGGCGTTTCCATAAGAGACAAACTTTGACATGCCTACTGAATAGTATGAGCTCATGTCAACTATCATGCCGCCAACTGCGCCGCTCTGCGAGATGAACGAAGCCCCCCCTTTCCTTGGCCTGCCCATCTTGTAGAAAGGCAGGAAGACGCTGTCAACCCCTGTTGCAATATTTATTGTTCCCATGCAATTTGGCCCTATCATCGCTATCCCTGCCCTCTTGGCAATCTCAGCCACCTCCTTCTCCTGTTGCATGTTCCCAACCTCCCCAAACCCTCCTGTTATCACCACTGCCCCTTTAACACCTATCTCCTCTGCCTGCTCCATTATGCCTTTGACTGTTGGCATAGGCGTTGCTACAACTATGCATTCAACCTCCTTCCTTATGCTTTTTAGGTCAGGGTAGCATTTCCTTCCCAATATGCTCTCTGCGCTTGGGTTAACAGGATAAATCTCCCCATTATAAGGGCCTTCCACCAAATTCCTCACAATGACATTGCCTATTTTCTCTATGCTGCGCGAAGCCCCCACCACTGCCACGCTTTTTGGCTCAAAGACATACTTGAGGTTTGAGACAATTTCATTCATTCACACGCACATCCACAACGTAGCATTTTTCCGCAGTAGCTATTGCAGGATTCACTTCTATTTCCTTAATCCCTTCCTTTAATGCCAGCTTGCCCATCTTAATTACAGCATCCACGACTGCTTCTCTGTTAACCTTCTTTCCCCTGTATTCACTAAGGACTTTTTTACCTTTCAGCTCTTCAATCATCTCAAGAACATCCTTCTTGTCCACAGGGCAAACCCTCAGTGAAACATCCTTGTAAATTTCAACATAAATCCCGCCTATCCCTAGCATTATCAGCTTGCCAAACTGAGGGTCTGTCTTTACCCCTATTATAATCTCTGCGCCTCTTACCATCTTTTGGACAAGCACCTTGCCTTTGAACCTCCTCTGCATGTCAGCAAAGGCCTCACTAAGTTCCTTTTCGCTGTTTATGTAAAGCTTCACTCCGCCTATGTCTGTCTTGTGCTCCCTTGCGCTTGCCATCTTTACAGCAACAGGGTATTTTCCCTTGCAGAAAGAGATAGCTTCATCAGCAGAATCGGTTATTATGCTAGGCACAACATCAATGCTGTATTTGCGCATTAAGCCAAAGGCATCCCCCAGCTCCATGTATTTACCTAGGCTCTGTGTTTAAATAGCTTTTTATACTAATCAACACCAATAAAGTTATGGCCACGGTGGTGTAACGGCAGCATAGAGGCCTGTGGAGCCTTTGGTCCGGGTTCAAATCCCGGCTGTGGCCCTATTCAATCCGCGCTCCTGGAAGTGCTTTATGACGAAAGCGTTGCAGAGAACATTTTTAAATTTACCCCTCATTTATTTCATATCCCGCTGTAGCTCAACGGCAGAGCGGCCGGCTGTAGCTTGTTGTTGAAACCGGCAGGTTGTGAGTTCAACTCTCACCGGCGGGACTGGTGTTTAAATGGTGCTATCATGTGAAAGGTGCGCTGCGCCTACTGCAAAAGCAGTCAAATGCAGGTACTGCAGCAAGATGCTATGCAACAGCTGCATAAAGAGCTCAAAGAAGGTGGCAAGGGTGGAACACATTTACATATGCAAGGACTGCTGGACAGTTATGCCAAAGAGGAAGGCCTTCAAATCAATTTAGCTGCTATTGTAATCTCCTTTCCTTCTATATCCCATTTCTTCGCCTTCATGCCCTTTTGGCTTTCAGCTATCTTTAAGACATTGGCCCTCTTCTGAAGCTCATCTCTGAACATCTTGAATATAGAGACAAGCTCTTCATCCCCCTCTATGTATACCTCTATCCTGTCCTTTTCCATAAGGCCCATCTCCTTCCTCATTAGCTGAACCCGCCTAAGCATCTCGTTGAAAAGCCCCCTCCTGTAATTCTCTTCATCTATCTTGGCGTCTATGTAAACTTCAATATCCTCATAAGCCCCTCCGACAATATTCCCTGCTGGCTTCTCCTGCACTACCTCAACTTCATTGCAGTTGCAAACCCTTGCAAGCACTTCTTTAAGTGATGACACTGCCTTTATTGCTCTCGCCCCCCCAACATAAACCTTGCTTATTGGCCATCTCAGCTTAAGGCCTGCTTCCTGCCTTAGCATAAGGACCCTTTCGCTTATTTCCCTGACTGTATTCATGTCTGCTTCAAGCTCCTTGCTTATCTGGGAAGGGTTGCTTGAGGGCCATGGATGCAGCACAATGCTTTCCTTTCCCTCGTGCTTCCTGAACAATTGCTGGTAGAAGTGCTCTGCCAGGAAAGGCGCGTAGATTGAGAATGCAATGCTGCTCTTGAAAAGCACGCTGTACAGCACATTGAGAGCTGCGCGGCTTTCATCGTACTTAACCCTGTCTTTTATCAGCTTTAGGTAGAACCTGCTAACGTCATTTACAAGGAATTCCCTCATCTTAAGCGAGGCCTGAGGAATCTGGAAGCTGTCCAGGCTTCTTTCCATCTCGCTTAGCACTGTGTTGAGGCGCGATAGGACCCATTCATCCTCCTTTTCAAGCTTTTCCGGCTCCTCAAGCTTTTGAGGCATAAACCTTGCTAGGAAGTTCATTATATTGTAAATTATGTCCAGCTCAGACCTAACAGCGCTTATCTCCTCTTTCACAAGCTTTAGCTCATCCCAAGGAGTGTTTGAAGTGCACCAAACCCTGTAAGCATCAGCCCCGTACTGCTCAAGGAACTGCTCAATAGGCACAAAATTGCCAACGCTCTTGCTCATTTTCTCCCCTTTCTCGTCAACGAGGAAAGAATGCATGAGCACCCTCTTGTAAGCAGCCCTTCCATACCTAAGCATGCCTGAGCCGAGCAGTGAGTAATACCACCCCCTTATCTGGTCCTGCCCTTCTATTATTATGTCTGCTACTTCCCCATATTCCTTCCTTTCTTTTTCAGTGAAGCCAGCCCATACAGCATTCCCTGAGTCAAACCAGACATCAAGCACATCCTCAACCCTACTCATTTCCCCCCCGCACTTGCATTTTAGCTTAACCCTGTCTATCCATGGCCTGTGGAGTTCCTTTACATCTGTGCCAAGCTCTTCCTTGCTTCCAATCACCCTTATTTCGCTGCAGCTGCTGCATCTCCATATAGGCAATGGGATTCCCCAATACCTTTGCCTTGAAACGCACCAGTCTGGGGCATCTGAAACAAACTCAAGGAATCTTGTCTTTGCATGGTCAGGGTACCATACAGTATATTTCTTTATGCTTTCCAGCATTTGCTCCTTCATCTCGCTTATTTTTATGAACCACTGCTTAGTAGTCCTAAAGATAAGAGGAGTCTTGCACCTCCAGCAATGCGGATACCTGTGCTGCACTCTCTCTGCATGCACAAGTGCCCCGTCTCTCTTCAAATCATCTATTATCTTGGCATTGGCTTCCCTTACATTCATTCCAGCGTATTGGCCTGCTTCTTCAGTATATGCGCCCTTCTCATCAACTGGGCAGAATATCTCAAGCCCGTACTTTTTTCCAACAGCAAAGTCCTCTGGCCCATGGCCTGGGGCAGTGTGCACTAGGCCACTTCCCTCTTCTGAAGTAACATATTCTTCGCTTAGCACCACCCTTCTGTCATAATGTTTTTTTATCCTGTGCTGCAAAGGGCTTTCATACTCCATCCCTGAGAGCTCCTTGCCTTTCATCTCCCCTATAATAGAGCCGCTTTTTCCTGCCTTTTCTAGCACTTCATCCATCCTCTCCCTTGCAATTATCCAAACCTCCCCATCAACAGAGATCTCAGCATAGGAATAGTTAGGGTGGGCCATAACTGCTATGTTGCTAACAAGCGTCCATGGGGTTGTAGTCCATACTATCAGGAATTTCCCTTCCTGCCCTTTGACCGGGAATTTTATGTAAATGCTTGGGTCGTACTCCATCCCGTACTCTAATTCGTAGTTTGCAAGCGGGGTTTCGCACCTATAGCAGTAAGGTAGCACATACACCCCCTCATAAAGCAGCCCCTTTTCAAATGCCTTTTTGAAAGTGTCCCAGGAAGAGTTTATGTAATCATCTTTGTAGGTTATATAAGGGTTTTCAAAATCCATCCAAGCCCCAAAGCTGCTGAATCCTTCAGACATTATCTTTATATAGGTGTCTGCGAACTCCTTGCACTCCTTAATAAACTTTTCAATGCCGATTTCCTCTATCTGCTCCTTCTTCTCAATGCCAAGCTTTTTTTCCACTTTAACCTCTATTGGGAGCCCGTGGGTGTCAAAGCCTGCCTTTGAAGAAACATTGTATCCTTTTAGCATCCAATACCTAACCACCACATCCTTGAGCGTTTTGTTCCATATGCCTCCTGGGTGCAGGTCCCCAGTCACATAAGGAGGCCCATCAATAAAGCAGAATGGCTCCCCTTCTTTCCTGATATCTTTTGATTTCCTGTATATCTCATTCTCTTTCCAGAATTTCCTTATTTTGCTTTCAAGATCTTTGTGATTGTACATTGCCACCACTTTTCTGTGCGCCTATTGAGAGCGCATATATGAACGGAAGCGCAATAGCCAAAGGAATGTAAAGGTATACCCAAATGTAGCTGAGCGCATTTGCAGGCGCCACTGCAATTATTGCCATAATGTACATTGCGCCTATTGCCGGGAGCGCTGAAACCTCGTCCTTTTCTATCGAACAAAAAATATAGGCACAAACTGCTGCAAAGGCCCCTGCAGCTGGGGACTCAAGGTACGAGAATAATAAAAGTATTGCTGCTATTAAAAACAGTGTCTCAATTTTTTCTACTTGCAATTAGAACACCTTTTCCCCTACATAAACCCTTATTCCTGAAGGAGTCACCTTGAAAGGCACGAGCTCCCTTGAATGGTCTGTTCCCCTCATCTTCATAATTTCCAGGGCCCTTATCCTTTTATCCCCTCTGTCAAGGTTGTAGAGGTTTATTATGCCATCCATAACATAGTGCTCAACATCATAGCGCATCATGTCTCTCCTGTCGCTGCTTGCCTCAAGCACCAGCATAGAAGTGCAGCTCAGGTTCCTCAATAGAGAGAAGAACTCAAAAAGGGTTTTTCTGTACTCCTCTTCCCTGACGAAAGTAAGCTTTATGAATGTTGCCGAGTCAATGGCAACCCTCTCTATCTTGTTGTGTATTATCCTGTCCTCTATTATCTCAGCCACCTTAAGTAGGTCTACCTCATCAGGCTTTATGACCTCTAAATCTTTCTTCTCAACGAGCTCATCCACATCTGCCAGGAGGGAGAATGTGGCCTTCATGTTGCTTATCATGTCCTCTGGGGTTTCCTCAAGGGTTATGTAAATTCCCTTTTCCCCTATCTTTGCACCCCTGTAAATGTACTCAAAGCAGAAAGAGCTTTTGCCGCTTCCTGGGCCTCCGAATACTGCAATGTGCCTCTGCTTGGGAATGCCTCCATTAAGCATGTCATCCAAGCCAGCTATACCTGTTTTAACCCTCATCATGCTCTTCCTATCAGAAAGAATATTTAAATAAGTTGCTATTATGGCTGTGCAATCCCTTTGTCTTTTAGTTTCTTCATAGCCCGGAGTGCTGTTTGTTTTGCCTTTTGATCCTCATCAACGATGCCTTTTTTCAGAATTTGGATGCTATCCTGCCCTTCCCCTAGCTCACCAGTAAGCATGTATATGCATTCCCTGCACCTGCTTTTTTGCCATGCTGAGGTGTCAGCAGTAAGGAGCTTCAGCACCTGCTGGCTCTTTGCCTTCTGCAATTCCCCTTTTTCTAGCCTAGACAGCATCAGGTTGATGGCCTCTTTTGCAGCAAGTTGGACCTCCAGGCTGCTGTCCCCATAAGCTTTCACGAGCGTTATAAAGTCCCTTTCCTTCCCAACCAACCCAAGCGCATAGACCCCTGCTGCCTTTGCCAAAGGTTCAGCGCTAAGCGCCTTCTGCCTTGCCTCTTCAATAATAAACTCATTTGCCTTTGCTTGCTCTATTACCTTCTCAAAAGCCATCCTTGATGCCTTTCTTACAGATTCAAGCCCATCAGACATACCTAATAAAAGGACTGAAATGTCCTTGTAGCTTCCTGATGCTTTCATTCGCATCAAAATCCTTACTTTCTCGCTTGCTCCCAAACCCATAAATATCTCTTTAGTTATCAACCCTTTCTTTATCTCCTCTATCAGAACCTTGCCATTGATCCCTTTTTTGCCTTTGCTTAAAGCAGGCGCTTCATTTTTCTTCAATGTTTCCACCATTAAACTACACCCCTTTGTTCCATCTTGCTGAATGCAAGTTGCGCTATCCTCCTTACATAGTTTTCTTCGCTCTCCATCTCTCTCTTTACTACATCAATGTCTTCCTTCTCACCTGCCTCCCCGAAAATAAGCAACACAGCCCCCTTTACCTCTTTTTTTCCCCAAATGAGCTGGTTTGCTGCTGTCTGCCTTGCTGCCTCAAGCGCTTCCTTCGTTTTCAGCACACCCCTTTTCACCATCCTCTCGAATGCAGCGCGCGCTGCCTTTCTTATGTCAAAATCTTGGTCTGCAAGCCCTTCAGCCACTATATGAAGGTCTTTGCCATCCCCTATGCAGCCAAGGGCAAAAAGGCCTGCTTCTTTGTAATGCTTTATTCCACTGTTTGCAAGCCACCTTATTTTTTTTATTTCCTCTTCGCTTAGCACTATCCCTTTTTCAGAGATCATCGCAAGGGCTAGCTTTGCAGCATTTCTTACAAGCGAATCCTTTTCCTTTAGCCCTAAAAGTATAAGCCCTGCATTTTTGGAATCGCCTTCATCCCCTATCTTTGCAAGAACTTTAACCCATCTTTCAGGATCCATTGAGATTAAGAACTGCTCAAACTCATCTGGCTTCATCCCTTCTTGAATGAAGGCCTTTTCCTTCTCGCTTACAGATTTTTCCGCCGCCTTTGCGTTTGATGCCTTTTGTTCCATAGTATTTTATATGATTAGCCCTAATTTTAAAATCATACCTTAAAGAGGTCAGGAAATTTTTTTCTTCTTCTCTATCCATTCAGCATAAATCCTTTCCATTGTTTCTGCCATTGCCTTCATATGGAACTTCTCAACTGATTTTTTGCACTCTGCTGCTGTTCTTTCATTTTGGGAAAGGGCAAGCGCCTTTAGTATCTTCTCAGGAAGGTCAGTGCATGTGTCAAACAAATACCCATTTATCCCTTCCTTTACATATTCTGCTGGTGCGGTGTTCCTCTTGACAACAACTGGCTTGCCTGCTGCAAAAGCCTCAAGGACCACAAGGCCCTGTGTTTCAAATGTTGAGGCAGTAGCGAAAACATCCGCAGCGGCGTATAGGTCTGCAATAGTATCATTTTCAACCCTTCCAAGGAAAAGCACATGGTCTGTTGCCATTTTTTCTTTTGCAATTGATTCAAAGTGTTCCCTTGCAGGGCCATCACCTGCCACTACTAGCATTATATCAGGCTCCTTGTTTGCGACTTCTCCAACCACGCTTATTATCTCATCAAGCTTCTTCTCCTTTACAAGCCTTCCTACTGAAAGCACAATCTTTTTGTTTTCAAGCCCATACCTTTTCCTAATTTCTGCTCCATTCCTGCCTTCAAAGTTTTCTATGTATATGCCGTTCGGCACTACTATTGTATTCTCTATTTTCTCCTTTTTTAGTATCCGCTCTGCAAATTCGCTAGGCACTGTTACAACATCAAAGCTATTGTAATACCACCTAAGGTATTTCCATCCAACATCTGATATGAGCTTCTGTACCCCCTTGCTTGGGCTTAGGTAGTGGGTTGCTTGAGTAACCATTGTGTGGTAAGTGGCTATCTTAGGTATTCCAAGCTTGTTTGCGCACTGTATTGCTGCCAAGCCTGTCATGGCTATGCCATGTGAGTGCACCACATCTATGCCAAGCTCCTTAGTTATTTTCTCAGCGCTTGGGAAGGGGAAAAGCGCCACTTTGTAATCAGGGTAAGGGCTGAATGTGGTTGATTTGAAATAAAAAACATCCCCTTCTTTCATGTCATCCTTCCCTGGTGCAAACACATAAACCTTGTGCCCCCTTGCCTCAAGCTCACGCCTGAGGTTAAGGAGAGCGATGACCACTCCATCGATTTGCGGCAGCCAAGTGTCTGTGAAGAACGCAATCTTCACACGAGCACCTTCCAAACCTCCATTTCTTCTATCCACGGGTTTTTCTCCCTTATTATGCTTGTTGTTGTGTAGAGCTTCTTTACATGCCTTTTCAGCTCTGCTTCTGCATTTCCTAGCAGTAATGCATGCGAAGCTATCGCAATAACTTCCTTACCATTTTCAGAATAGTGCTTCGCTGCTTCAAGCATTGTACTTCCTGTTGCTATTATGTCATCTACTATCCAGACAGTGTCGCTTTCCACGGCAGGGAAATTGCGGCTGACTATTTGCGTATCTGTGCCAGTTCCTGTCCTTTCTTTGGTTATGCATTTTGGGGTTATGTGGAGCATCCCTTCATCAGCGCCTACAACCTCCTTTGCTTCTGCCTTAACAAGAAGCGGCCTTATGGCGTCAAAGCTGGCCACAAGCAAGCCTTCTACATATACTTCCTTATGCTCCTTTGAGGAGTGGATGTTGCACCCAAACAGCTCCCTTACCCCAAAAGATGAAATGATTCTCACAAATTCACGGAATGAAACAACCTCCCCTTTTATTTTTTCCCTGTCCTGCCTGGCATAGGGAAGGTAAGGCATTACCACCCTTTTAACGCTGCCCCTGTAATGCGAGAGAAGGAGCATTAGCTCCACAAGCGAGTCATTGGGCTCAGGCCAAGCCCTCATTACAATCTCCTCTGCCTTAGGGGCGTTTTCCTTTATGTATATCTCTCCGTCCTTGAATTTTTGCACAATTACATTTGGCTCGGCAAGGTCCGAAGCCGATGGCATTACCGCTCTCATAACTTTCCCTCTTTTATATGCAAGTCCAACTGCGGGAACGGAATCTCTATCTTGTCTTTCTTGAACTGCCTAACAACCTCTCTGGCTGTTTTATGCAGTATTGTGAAGTTGTGCTTATAATCCACTACTGGCATAAAGAGCTTGAATATCATTGCTGAATCGCCAAACCTGTCAAAGCGGGCTTCTACTTCTCTGTTCTTGTTTGCACCTTCCTCCCTGCTCTGCACTGCTTTTCCTGCTTTTATCAAGGATTCTTTTACTTTGTCAATGTCATTTCCATAAGCAACGCCAACCTCAAGCACCACTATGGTTCCCCTGTCGTATTCCATCTCGAAATTCTTTATTGTTGTCTGGGCTACTTTGCTGTTTGGTATTATAAATACATTATTCTGGAAATCCCTTATTTTGGTTGTCCTCCAGCCCACATGCTCTACCCTTCCCAAAAGGTTTGGTGTTGTTGTGCCTAATCCTGCAAGCTCTATAAAATCACCTGTTTTGAACGGCCTGTCAATGAATATATGAACCCCTGCAAAAAAGTTCGTAAGGGTATCTTGAAGAGCCAGAGCAACAGCCAAGCCTGCAATTCCAAGCCCTGCTATGAGAGGGGCTACATCTATCCCTATCTCAGACAAAAGTACGATTGCCCCTACTATGTATATGATTATGCCTCCTATGTCCCTGAGAAGAGGCACATACTCATCATCAAGGGTGGTTTCGGTCTTTTTTGCGATCTCAGCAAGATAGTAATTTGCAGCAACCTTGAAGCCCCTTTCAATAACCACTATCCCTACTATGATCATGGCTAGCTTGATTATTAAGTTGTTAGAGTAGCCCATTATGCTCCCTTCTGGGAAGAATATGAGCAATACCAGAATGAGCGCTATTACAAAGGCGAGCATGTTTATGGGCATTGCAAGCCCTTGGAGCAGCATGTCATCAAGCTTGGTTTTGGTCTTCTTAGTGATGCCAGCAGCGAACCTGAACAGTATCCCTATCGCTATCTTGAATATCACTACGAGCGTGAGAAAGATGAATGTGGCTGCTAGTATGCTTTGAATATCCATGCTTTTTTAAAAAGCAGCATAGCATTTAAAACATTTTGCCTGCTTTGAATTGCTATGAAACTTGATTTTACCAAAGAGCAGATCACTCAGATACTTGTATTCGGCATAGTTCTCATATTCGTTTTGGAAATCTTTGCGATGAGCCTTTCTGGCAGAGGGGGGCAGGCTGATAACAATTCAGGCGTTTCTGGCCAAGTGGTTTCAAACTTCAGGGTTCTTTCTTACGCTCCTTACATAAAAGTTTCCTTGGAAGGCTTCAACAAGAGCGACATAATGTCTATAAGCCATGTAGACCTGAAATTCAGCAGGCCTGTTGAATCAGAAGGGATTTACCTTATTGCTGTAGATGATGGCGCGAATGTCATGTATGTTTACAAGGAGCTGCTGGCAAAGGGCTACTCTGGCTCAACAGAGCTTAGGGCTTATATATACAACGCTACTTTTGTAGAAACAAATGAATCCTTCCCTTCTGCTTCATTCTCATTCACAGGAGAGCCCATATACTTGCTTGATGTCGTTTACAGGAGCACTTTTATAGGATCAGTTAATGGCTCAAGCCAAATGGTTTCGCAATTTGCAGTAATCCCTGAAGACCAAAATTTAACTATGCAGCTTAATTGGACGCTCCAGAAGTCAAGGTACCTATATGCAATCCCTTGGGAGCACAGGAACGGCTATGGAAACATTTCCAATTATTCAGAGTTTGGCACACTTCAGAAAAGGAATTATTTCCTCTCAAACATATCAAAGGCAGCCCCCTATGTAACCTCAACAATAGGGGATAAGCGGCTTGTGCTTGCGAACTTCACAGACAAAGAAGCTGTGCTTGCTGATTTCCCTGATGCTGTCTTCCCTGATTCAGAGCTGAAGGCGGACTATGAGTTAGACCTGCCATTCAACTATACCTTTGAGCACATCTACTATGCATTCCTTCCGGCAGCTGATGAAAAATATTACTATGGAGAAAAAAGGGTGTTCTACACTTCTATACAGAACCTTACTGGGAATGAGAGCACTCTTCTAAGCGTCAAGCTCAATGGAATAAAGGCGCTTTCAGTGCAGGTGCTTTCAGTAAGCGGTTGAAATCAAAGAAGGTTAATTTTAAAAAGGGTCGCCTGTTGATATAACCATGCCAACTAACAAGCAGATGTATTATTATGGCTCTGCAGCTCTTGGGATTGTTGGGCTTGGATTGATAATGCTTAGCGGAGGAGGGGGCATCTTTGGCATAATCGGAGGCATTTTTGCAGGGCTTGGAAGCCTTTTTGCAGTCCTTTTCCTTAAGTACGGCTATATACTGATCCCTTTCATAACAGAAAGGACAAAGATAATACTCTGGAGCGAAACAGGCTACGAGGTTCCTGAGAGCCAGGATGTAATAGTGAAAAAAGTGGGTGATGTTTATTACGCCTCTGCTTTCATGGTCCTAAAAATAACTGAATCAGCTTCTGACAAGAGCAGCCAGGAGAACATTTATTACAATGAGCAGTTTGAGAGGGCATTGGGCAACCTCAAGTATGTAACAAAGATTTCAATGATGACTTATGTTGAAGACATAACTGCAAAGAGGAGGGACATAGAAACAAGGAGGGGAGAGCTCCAGCTTAGGATATCAAGGGAGAGGGACAAGGAGCAGCCAGACCCAATCCTTTTGGACAAGATGGAAAGGGAGCTCCAGATGTGGGATGCTAGGCTGAATGACCTGCTCAAGGGCCTCAGGCCCATGGGGGTTATGGCATTCGCAATGACAACCGCCTCTGCGCTGAGCAAGGATGCAGCAATTGCTGCAGTAAGGTCAAGGGTAAGCGAGGTTAAGTCAGTCATAGGCAATGCGCTGAATGTCGATGTGGAGCAGCTTAAGGCGGATGACATGCTAAAATGCTTTGAATGGGAGAAGTTCCTTCCTGTGACTCCTCAGGACTTGGAGGACCAGGTGATCTAGAATGGGGCAGCTGGCCATACAAAAGCTGAACAATGTAATAATGGCAAGGAGGAATATATTGGTAAGGCCCCCAGAGCCCCCGATGGAGCTGGTATTTGAAAACCCGCTTGACTCTATTTATGTAGGCAGGACAAAGATATTCCATGTGCCTTTCTACTGGTCGCCAAAGAATGTTGCGAACCCGCATATAGCTATTGTAGGTATAAGCGGGAGCGGAAAGAGCTACTTCATCAAGACATTCTTAGTAAGGTCTTCTTTCGTGTGGAACACCAACGCAGTTATAATTGACTGGGCAGGGGAGTACAAGGATTGGGTTAGGCAGGCTGGAGGAAAAGTCATTTCCCTTGGGAAGGGCTCTTACATAAACCTGCTTGACTTGGGAGGAATGAAGCCCTATGACAGGATAAAGCAGGTGATGAGGTCAATGGAGCTCCTGACAGATATAGGAGCTTATCCAGAGCAGAAAAGGCTTACTGAGGTTGCCATAGAAAAGGCCTACCTAGAGGCAAAATTCAGGATGGACAGCAGGGAGCAGAAGGACGAGCTTGGGAGGCCCCTTAAGCCTCCAACGCTGAAGGATGTAGTAAGGATCCTGCAGGACCAGGCATCCTTGGGGACTTATGAGTTCCCTGCAGAGCTTGAGAATGCCATCTATAGGCTTAAGCAGTTCACAAGGCCCGGAGAGGATTTCTTTGCCCAGCCCAGCACTGTTACTCTTGACGAGATTGTTTCTTCAGGAATAGTTTCAGTAGACCTTTCTGGCCTCCCTGATGAGAACACAAGGGCCCTTGGAGCCCTTACAATCCTCCAGTTCCTGAAGGAAAGGATGAGGCTTGAGGGGTGGAAAACAAAGAAATCAGTGAAGCCGCGCCTCATAGTTGTTGTGGATGAGGCATGGAAGATATCCAAAGATGAGAATAGCGATGTTGTTATGATTGTTAGGGAGGGAAGGAAATACGCCTTCTCAATCATAGTCGCATCCCAGAACCCTACTGACATAAGCGAGGCAATATTCAGCAATGTCGGCACAACTTTCATACTTAAGGTGAAATTCGAGAAATTCCTTGATTACCTCCAAGGCACGCTTAACTTCAGCAATGCAATGAGGGCCGAGATAGCAAAATTCGGGGTTGGGCAGGCAGCAGTAAACATGTCTTTCACAACACCCACCCCATACCCCCCAACATTCCTGCTGGAAAGGATAGTCGGGGAAGAGCCGAGCAAGGATCTGTTTCTTGATTTCCCTGAAGATCTTGTTAAGGAAGGTGAATTTATGGGCGGAACAGTATCATTTGAAAAGGAAACATTCAGGAGAAGGCTTAGGCAATTCGGCCTTGATGAAGAGAAGATTGAGGAGATAAGTGGCGCCTTTGAAAAGAAGAACAGGCACATGGATATAGTATACTTTGTGATTATGCTTGAGAGGTTCAATATCAACAGGGACAACATAGTGAGCTTCCTCAAAGAAATAGGCATAGATGATTCAACAATAATCAATATATTTACCAAAGTAGATTACAAGAAGATGGACCTAGTGGACAAGGATGTAATGCAGATAGTATTGGAGGAGGACTGAGATGGCTGCTGAATGGGCGTGCATCGGTTGCGACGGGGTTGTCGACCCTTCAAAGAAGAAGTGCTATCCTGTCGAGGAGGATGTAGTGATAAAAAACCTGCGGAAAATAAAAATAAGCTTAAATGAATTCATAAGGGGTTTCTACAAGGATTTCAACATTGTGAAGGGCTATTCCATTTGCATATGCGAGGACCACTTAAAGGAATTTGAGGAGAAAAGGAAGAAGTTTGAGAGGACGCTTGCAATAAATGTCATAATAGCTGTGGTCATAATAATGGCTCTTACCTTCTTCCCCCTTATTTTTACCTTAAGCTTAAACATAACAGGGTTTTTTGGATCGCTGCTTCTTGCCGTGATAATCATACTAATGTCATTGATATACTACACGCCAAAAGCAAGCAAGGAGCCAATAAAGGAAGTTAAGCTTAAAGGAAGGAAAGCAAAAGGGTGATGGAGTGGCAGAAGAAGAGAGCATAAAGGTTGAGAAGGTCTCAATCAGTGCAGAGCTGAAAGGTGATTTGAAGGAGGTTGCAAAGCTGCTGAGCGGGGTCTCCTACCTTGAGGTGGCGCATGAAGGCAGCAGTGTAAGCGCAGCGCATATAGAAACTGTAGATATTAACAAAAAGCCATACCTCTTCTATATAGTAACCCTGAAAAAGGACTCAATAGAGATGCACTACACCATCCCACCTAAGGTTTCGCCAATAAAAAGAGAGGTAGAGGTTGTTAAGTACTTGTTCAACATATTAGAGCTTCTTTCACCTTATTATTCAATAAAGCAGGATGCCATGCTGCAGGTTGTTGAAAGCGCAATTGAAAAGGCTAGCGAGATTGTTTCTGAAGACATGAACAAGCTTTATGTGAAGTACGACCACTTGAGGAGGGAGAGCGAGGACCTTAAGAAGAGGATGGCTACTTTGCAGGATTCCAACGAAAGGCTTTCAAAGGAGAATTATGTGCTCAAGGAAAGGTATGACGCTGTTAAGCTAAAGCTTGACGAGCTGGAGAGGCTCCCTGATAGCGTGCTCAAAGTAAAGCTTCAGGATTGGCTCATAGAGCACCACGGCAAAATCGACATATGCGAGTTCGCCTCTGTTTACAAGGTGCCTGAAACAAGGGTTGAATCAGCACTCAAGGAACTGGTTGAGGAGGGTTATCTTGCCCCCAAAGATTGAAGGACTTCCTTCAAGAGGCAAAAAGAAGGAGTACAATTTTGACATCAAAAAGAAGTATAGGTTTGAGAAGGGCTTCAGCGTAGTTGAGAAGTCGGTGCTTGACCAGCTTAAGGAGCTGGTACATTCATTCACAAAAAAAGAAGGAGAGAAAGATGAGAAGAAAAAGGAAGCACAGGAGAAGAGGCTCAAGGAGAAGCTTGAGTCTTTTAAGCCAGTGCTAATTAAGGCTGGCATAGCCTTTGCCTTGCTTTTAGCTGTTTTTGCAGGCCTTTTAATCTTTTCAACCGGGTCAATAGAGCCCCCCATATACAGGCAAGATACTGCAATATACCAAAAAACCCTTGCAGACCAGCTTTTCATAACAGATGCTCAGACTGCATCCTTTTCATCAGAGCAGGGGAAGAAGCTTGTTACAATGTTTCGTCTTGTCTATTTGGGCAACAACTCAACAGTAAATATCACTGTGGAAACCTTTCCTTACCCCCTTTACAGCCACCTTTATGTTTATATTGGCGAAAGCACGCAGTCAGAAAAGCTTCCAGAGCTCTATGACCAGCTTGCTGAGCAGCTTGAGCCGGTCGGCATTACTGTCTCAAAGGTTTCTCTTGCGCAGGTAAGGGAGATACCACCTGGGTCAATGCTCCTGCTCCCTTCAGGGATGCTGCCTGAGGAATTTGTAGAAAACAATGCTGAGCTTCTGGCTCTGCTTATGAAGAAAAAGGTGCATGTGATTTACATAGGGAAAAAATGGGACAGGTACTTGAAGAAAGGGGGCACAACAGAAGCGCTTAGCGAAAGCCAAGAAAAGGCAATAGGGCTTGCTTATGGAGTGCCTTCCCAAGCCAACCAGTTGAGCATGAAAAACCCAACTTACACTGCTCAGAAAAAGGGGGTGCTGTTCTCTGCCTCCAACATCATATACGGCTCTGTTTCTGTGCTCTACGGGAAGGAAGGGGGTGTTGTGCTGATAATGCCGCAGGTTATTGACATAGGATGGGGATCAATGAAAGAGTTGGGAAGCGATATAAAGAGGATTGTTACTGAGCTTAGATGGATAGAGGAAAAGAACTCAAAGTCATTTTTGCTTTACAACAGCACAGACATGTTTATGGTGAGCGCCCCCTACTCATCAAGCGGGGCGTCCTTAAGGGTTGTTGCTTTCAATGAAAAGAACGAAACCCTAGTGCTCTCAACTTTCACCGAAAAGGATTTCCCTGGCTATGTTGAATTCGGGGGCTTCACATCCTACCACATTACTGAGAAGATTTCTGGGGCTCAGATAACCGGCACTGCCATCCTGAACGGGCAGTCCAGCGCAAAGAAAAAAATATTCTACTCCGTGCTTGAAAACGGAAGCTTAGAGGTTGACAGGAGCCAAATAGGCACGCAGCTTTTTGATGTTTCCGGGGCAGAGCCGCTTTTCAGCATAGGGGCGAAGCTTGACCCCGGCTATTATATAGTTTCAATACAGGATGAGGATGGCATAGAATACGCAAGAGGGGCTCTAATAATAGAAGACATAATCCCTTACATAACAAGGGTAAACTTTGAAAATGCTACATTTGAAATAAGGTTTGTTAACCCTAGGTATGAGCCGGTTGTTGCTGATTCTGTGAAGATAACCGTGCGCAACCAAAAAGGGGAGAAGATAAAGGAGGCCTCTTACTTTGGGGTAAGCAGGGTGAGCTTGGCTTTGAATGAATATGCCCAGGAAGGGAAGCTGCCTTCAGAAAACTACAATTTTGCATTCAAGTTTGGGCAGGTTGAGAAAAAGCTTGCTTACTCTCCTCCTATAAGCAAGCCGTTCTGGGCAGGGATGGAATGGCTTTATGTGCCTCTCACGCTTGTGCTTATTGTCTCAATACTTATGTTTTTCCTGCTCAGAAGGGCAGAGCCTATAGTGTACATCCTCGACATACCTGATTTTCCGCCAGTATCCAAGAAAAACATAAAGATGAAGGTTGATGATTTTGCTGAGTTATTTGAAGAGCTGAACAGGTACTACAAGTGGAAATACACGCCTCTAAGCTTGGAGGAGATAAAATTTGGCTTTACTCGGAGGACATATGAGGGCAAAAAAATAGTTTTAAGCGACTATAACTTAAAGTACGTTCTTGACAAAGTAATAAGCTCTGGCAAGGTGCAAAAGGCATTGGACCTTTACGTGCTTTCAAAATGGGCAAAGGAGTCAGGAAGGAATGCGCTATACCTTGCACTTTTCAGGAAGATAAGGGACATATGCCTCAATTATGTGATTCCTTTTACCCCCATGAATTCAGAGAAGGATTTTGACACCAAGCTTACGATAATAGGGCAGGAATTTTACCTCCATCTTTATGACAAGGACTTCAAAAGGATAATAAACAATGTGCTCAACAACATTACAGCCGGTATAAATGTTATCGTTTTCGCAGACACAGCAGACAAGGAGGATTTCAAGGCAAGCCTGAATGCTGAATCGTACAGCATGAAAATACTGAAGAACGAGATAAACGGGGAGAGTGTGCTCCTCCTTACAATTGACGAGCTGGACAGCTTTGTCAAGGAGATGAAGATCATTTAGTTATTATCTTCCAAAATGTTTTGCCGTCTACGAATTCACAGCCAAGCTTCTCAGCCATCTTAGCTATGCCTTCATCTGCTGTGGCTATAGTGGCATCAATCTCTTTTGCAAGCAGCACTATCTCAAAATCCTCCTGGCTGTCAACTATCCCGCTTCTCATAATTTCCCTGTACTGCTCCCTGAGCCGCTTTATCTCCGCCGCAGAGGCGCTGGGCTTAAGGGCATATTTTTCAGCAAGCTTGAGGCCCTTTCCTATCCTATATCGCACGTCCTCAAGGAAGCTCTCAAAAACAGAGGCAGGGAGGTAAAGGGCATACTTGTTCGGCGCCTTCTTCTTTACCACCATTGAGAAGCGGTCCATGCACTCAGGTATAAAGTTGCCCAATTCCTTAAAAAGCGATGGCGGTGCATAGAACTCGTGCTTGCTTTTCTCTGCTATTTTTATGAATTTGAGCATTGCTGAGTGCGCCGAATTTGCAAAACCCTTCCTTGCATTAGGGTTTATGAAAATGCTTGTGTCAATTATAAAATTCCTTTTCTTCATTCGCTCACCTTTTCAAGAATATGAAAAAACCATCCTTTATCATGCTGGCCAGCATCTTCCTTAGCCTGATTGCCCCTCCCCCTCCTCCTAAAAGCACCTTCACTGCATAGTTTTCGTTTTTCTTAAGGAATGAAAGAACATTTGGAGAGCATATTATTGCTGGCTTCTCCACCTTCCCTTCAATGTTTTCCTTCAGCCCCTCCTTCCTGACCTCTACTACAACAGCCTTTATTTCCTTGCTTGTGTTCTCTACTTTTGTGTCAGGAGCAACCCTCCTTTCAAAGACCTGCACCCCGCCTTCGCTGCCTGCCTTCTGCTCTGCAACTCCTTCTTTCAAAGGCTCTATGGGCACTGCCACTGCCTCTTCTACCAAATCCTGTTTTATTATGAGCAGCTGGGCATTTAGCTTCTCTATTGCCTCGGCCTTTGCCTCTACTGGCAACTTGCTCTCAACTATTGCAACTGCTTCCTTAAGCTGCTCTGGCCTTGCTATCACAATCAAGTATGCTTGTGCTTCTTTCTTCTCTGCTTCCTCCTTTCTCTCCACTTCCTTAGCCTCTACTTCCTTTTTCACCTCTTCCTTGGTTTCCCCTTCCTTGATTTCTTCCTTTTTTTCCTCAGCTTTCTGCTCCTTTGCCTCCTCTTTCTTAAAAACAAGCGCATAGCTGTCTGTTACTACTATGAACTTCTCATTCTCTATCTCTTTAAGCATCTTTCCGTCAAGGTAAAACATATCTTGTTTTCCCAAGACATATCCTTGCCCATTTATGACCATCTCGTTCTCTGCCTTTACGAAAGAAACCTTGCCTTCAGAATCCATTACTATTGCGCCCTCAAATTTTTCAGCCCCTGCATTTATGTCTGCAATGTTGGTATTCCCTATTAGCGCAACCCCTCCTTTATCTATGAAAATCTCCTTGGCTTCACCTTCTGGCTTGTGGAGGATCACCTTTACATATTTGTCCTTTATTTCCCCAACCACCAAGTAGCTGTTGTCTTCCAGCACCACCTTGCTGCCCTCTTCAAGGGCAATGCCCTCTTCTTTCGCTGAGTTCCTCAGCATTGCATTTGTTGGCACTGCTGTTTGCATGAATGCCATGCCCTTCTCATCCAACTTTAGCACTCCAACAACGTTTTCGCATGTGTTGAGCTCCTCTCCTGATTCAAGCGTGCCGTCGCTTCTAAGGAAAAACCTGGTTCCTCTCTTGAGGAGAAGGTGCTCAATGATAAGCTGCTGGTTGAGCTGGATGTTCACAAAATCGCCTGTTGTCCCCTTTTCCACAATAGTAAGGGCAAGGTTCGGGCTTTTGCTAAGCTCTATTGGCACATTGACTATGCTCGGGTAATGCTTTGTTGCCCTTTCTTCCTTTATGGCTTCGTTTTCCATAAGGTATTTACAGCAAGGTTTATAAAAAGGAGCAGTGTTGCTCAATAATGATTGATATAGACCTGCTTAGGCACAACCTTGAGCTAGTTGCCTTAAATATGGAAAACAGGGGCTACGACAAGCAAATTGCTTTAAAGGCATATGAGCTTGACAAGGAATGGAAGACAAAGAAGGAGAAGCTTGAGTTGCTTAAGTCATTGAGGAACAAGCTGAATTCAGAGATTGCAGAGCTCAAGAAGGCAGGCAAGGATGCATCTGAGCAGATAGCTGAAATGAGGGCAAAGGGCAGCGAAATACCTCAGCTTGAAAAGGAGGTTGAAATGCTGGACAGGCAGAGGAAGGAGCTGCTTCTACTTATCCCAAACATGCTGCATCCCTCAGTGCCTGTTGCCAAGGACGATTCAGGAAACGAGGTTGTAAGAACATGGGGCAATCCCTCAAAAACAGAGAAGGACACAGTGCCTCACTACGACATGCCTGGCTTTGACTTCAAGAGGGGCGCAAAATTAGGCGGCCATAGATTTACAGTGCTTTCTGGATGGATGGCAAAGCTAGAAAGGGCTTTGGTCAATTTCATGCTTGACCTGCACACAAGCAAAGGATACAAAGAGTTCTGGCTTCCACTGATGGTTAAAAGTGAGATAATGCAGGGCACAGGGCAGCTGCCTAAGTTTGCTGAAGACCTCTATTATGTGAGAGATGACGGCCTTTGGCTCATACCTACAGCAGAAGTGCCTCTTGTAGGGATGCACAACAGCGAGATAATAGAGGAGCCGCTTCCGCTTTTCTATATGGCTTATACCCCTTGCTTCAGGAGGGAGGCAGGCCAGTATGGAAAAGACATAAAGGGTTTCATAAGGCAGCACCAGTTTGACAAGGTTGAGCTTGTTGCAATAGTTGAGCCAGAGGACAGCTTCAAGACTCTTGAGAAGATGGTCAGCGATGCAGAGGAGGTCCTTAAGCTGCTTAACATACCTTATAGGGTAGTAAAGCTTTGCTCTTCTGAAGTTTCTTTTGCGTCTGCAATGACTTACGACTTGGAGCTTTGGATACCCAGCCAAGGCCGCTACAGGGAGGTTGGCTCTTCCTCAAACTGCACTGATTTCCAGGCAAGGAGGTCTGATCTGCGCTACAGGAAGGCTGGATTTGCAGCATATCCCCACACCCTAAACAGCAGCGGGCTTTCTGTGGCTAGGACATTGGTATCGCTTGTTGAGAACCATTATGAGGACAGGGGAATAAATGTGCCGAGAGTTCTCCAGCCATATGCAAAAACTGAACGCGTAGAGATGTGGTAGGCGCAGTTTTTTAAACACCCCAGCATATAGTTTATTATGGTTAAGCTGAGGTTCAGTGGGAGGAGCCAAAGCGTTTCTGCCTTTGATTCACAGCTTTCCAGGAACTTTGTTGCAGCAGAGGAGAGAAGCAATAGGCCTTTCTTAGACATGCTTACCGTAAAGCTTGCCAAGGAGGGCTATTCAAACATGCCCCTTGCAATGCAGTTGAGCAGTGAGAGGATAAGCTTCAAGGTTGCAGAGGGGAAGATTTACCTCCCAGATGGCTGGGAGAGCAAATGGCAGGCAAGGAAAATAGCAGTTTCAGCCCTCCTTGAGTTCTTGGGCAAAACAACAGATACGCTGAAAGCATCTGACTTGAGGGAGCACGGATTGGGCAATGTCCTTGCTTATTATTCAAACAACATGGAAAAGCTCAAGAAGGACCTTGAGCTTGAGGACGAGGGGGCTTCAAAAAGGAGGAAGGCAGTGCAGGAGATGGTAAGTTCTTTGGGCAAGAAGCCAGAAGAGATAACGATACAGGATTTCAAGGACGCAGGCCTGTTTTATATGCTTGCAGCGTATTATGGGGGAAGCCCATACCTTGCGCTTATAGATGCCGGCTATGAGGTTGAGGAGTGGAAGATGAAGAATGCCCCCAAGGGCACTTGGGACAAGAAGGAAAACCTCGCAAAGGCAATTATATGGCTCAAGGAGCAGACAGGAAAGGAAGTAAGCCAGCTTACTGCAAGCGACTTCCATGAGCACGGATTGGGAGGCCTGATTACAAAATATGGAGGGGTTAGTGCAGTATTCAGTGAAGTTGGGCTAAAGATAGTAAAAGACCTTCCCCAGAAGAAAGAGAGGGGCTTCTGGTCAAAAAGGGAAAATATATTGAAAGCGGTGAAGAAGCTTGAGGAGAGCACTGGCAAGGACAGGTTTAGCTTGACCTACACTGATTTTGTTGATGGTGGGCTGAGGGGCCTCCTGAAATCCTTTGGAGACAACTTGAGCAACCTTAAAGCTTACCTAATGGACCAATCAGGATTTACTCCTGAAGTGGCCAAATTCAAGGATAGGGCTAAAAATCTAAATGAGCATGAAAATGGCCTTTTGAGAGGGTTTAGTAAGTATTAAAAACCTGATCTCCTTATTTTTGACGATGGAGATGGTAGAATTCGAAGGAGCCTTAAGTAAAATAAGGGTTCTTTCTGGAAAGACGCTATTTATGCTATTTTTTTTCATCTCATCCTGCTTTGCAGCAGAGATGCCTGATTATACTCTTGCGATACCTGCAGGGGCTCTTCTTGGCGTTTCTATTGTAGCTTTAGCCAAGATGGTAGGATCAGGCACAAACAACAGCGGGGTTTCTGCATGGGCCAATATTGAGCTTGCGGACTTAATTGCTGGAGCTATCCTTTCAATGGTTGCTTTTGCAGTTGTTGCAGCAACCCCTTCCTACTTAAGCATATTGGTTGGCGACAATGCAATAGAGCTTGGAAACTCCACGCTGAATGACAGCATAAACAACATAGTGATTTCACTTGATACAGTCTCTAAAATAAACAGCAAGCTCACTGCAATAGGAGGAACTTCGTTTGCTTATTCGTATGTAGGAACGGTGTTTGGTCTTGGTAAGTCAGTATACTGGACCCCTGCTGCAGGGGTTTATGCCTTAATGCCTCCTGTTTCTCAGGCGCAGTTCTCGCTTTCTACTTTCCTTTTTGCCTTCTTGGCCCTGAAGATGATGCTTTCGCTGATTGTTTCAATGGTACCGACTATACTCCTTCCAATCTCTATTTTCTTGAGGCTAATCCCTTTCACCAAAAGGCTCGGCAGCACCCTCATAGCCCTTTCCCTTGCGCTCTACATAGGGTTTCCTGCCTCCCTTATGTTTGTAAGGGAAGTGAACTCCATTATAGCGCCTCAGCCGGCTCTTTCAAATGACATAGAAAAAGTTAAGGTTGACTTTGGATCGGGCGGTGAAATTATGGAGAGTGTTTGCACCAGCAACACGCTCAGGGGTGTTTTGGGGCTCAATGAAGTAGGTTGGGGCCTTATGGTGTGCCCTATTGTGTGCGCAGCCACAGGCCCTGGCTTCGCTGCCTGCTTTGTTTCCTGCTTCTGGCAGATTATCCCAAGGGTTTATGGAATAGTTACCGGCATAAACATGATCGTATTCAGCATAGCAATAGCTACTAGCGTAAATAGTGCGCTTGAAGGGCTTGAGCCAGGCAACCTGTATTATGTAGTATATGACATGATGCTCAATGTGCACAAGATAGGGTTCTCTGCTTTTATGGACATAGCGACGATAGCAATAGTGCTGTTCCTTCTTTTTAGGGCAATTTCAGCAGCAATAGGCGGTGAAAAATACCTATCAAGCATGGAGAGGTTGCTATGACAATCTGCGAAACAGTAGATATAGCAGAAAGCTTTGCCCAATCCCTTGTTGACAGCGGAGTGGGCACGATAATTTTTGCAACTGCTCTTTTGGTTATTGCAATAGCAGCGTTGCTCCAGATAGTAGGAAGGCTTATTGGAAAGGCTGAATATGTTGAGCTAAGCAAGGCAGAACTTTTCCAGCTCCTGTTCAGCTTCCTGCTCATCGCCTTAACCCCATTGTTTTTTTATTTCTTTTCAACAATTTTCTGCGCCTCATTTGAAATGGTCATGGACAGCCCCGGCTTCAGCGATGGGATTGATTCCAACTGCATGGAATCTTCTTCTTCAATAGCAGATTTTGGCATATGTGCAGTCAGGGAGGCCTCATACGAAGCAGAGCAGTACATAAAGCAGTTCATGGAAAAAAACATAAAATGGCTTAGAGACGCAAGGGTGCTTCGCACTTATTATTTTCTGCTAAAAGGCTCTGTAACAGTTGGCTACAACACACACAAAGCTGCATATGCCATACAGTATGACTTGCTAAACAACCTTGTGCTCCTTCCCTCACTTGTCTCTCTTAGGCTTCAGGAGATAGCGCTTTCTTACGGCCAGCCAATGGCCCTGCTTGCCCTATTGCCTATAGGTATACTTTTCAGGATAATTCGCCCCTTAAGGGACATGGGGAACGCGATGTATGCTGTTGGCTTTGCCATATTCGCTCTGCTCCCAATGCTTTATGCCTTCAATGGACTTATGTACATATACTTGAAGGGAAGCTGCAACAATTATGAACCGTGGGTTAAGGATTACGTGTTCGGGAAAACCTGCGAATCCATAGGGTTTTGGCATACAGGGGTTATTGCTTTCTCTGCTGTTTTCCTTCCCAATCTGGCAGGGGTCATACTTGCAGTGTTTATAAATGGGATGTACAAAGTGCTTAAGGAGCTGGGATAATGAAAAAAGCGCTTTTGCTTTTGTTGCTCTTTGCTGCTGCTTTTGCAGCGCCTTCCATAACCACTTCAACCCTGCCCGAAGGGAAGGTTGGGTCTCTTTACAGCGCAACAGTGCAGGGCTCATGTGAAAAGCCCTGCTTTTTCATCGTTTCTGGGCTCCCCTACGGGCTTGTGTATTACCAGCCAGGCCCAGTTCCGAATTCCCTAGTTATAACAGGAGTTCCTCAATACGGCTATGAAGGAGAGGTTAAGGTAAAGCTTGTGGAAAACCTTTCAGTGGATAGGGCAGAGAAGAGCCTTACGCTTGTTATTGTTCCTCCTCTTTTTGCTGATTCTCCTCCGCCAAGCGTAATAATCCCAGGGCAGGAGTATAAGTACCAGCTGATGGCTACAGGGGGAAGGGGCTCTTATTCTTGGGATGTTGTCTCATGCAATCTTCCTAGCGGAATAACCTTGGACTCATCTGGGCTTGTTAGCGGGATTGCAAGCGACAGCAACCCAGTTGGCACCTACCCCTGCCTTTTTGAGGTAACTGACAGTGATGGGGATTCAGCTCATTTTTACACTACCTTTTATGTTTCCTATCCAAAGGGGCATTTCAAGGAGGCCTCTGGGCTTCAGGAAATACTCACCTCCTGGCAGGTCCTTTCTATATTGATCCTTATGCTAACCGGGGCGCTTATTGCAGTTGCAATAATGCTGGGAAAAGCCTTCAGCATACCCACCCTTGCTTCTTGGGGCAATGTTGAGATAACGCAGTTCTTTGTGACTGTTTTCATAGTAATAGGAATGATAGGAATACTTACTACCCTTGATGCAATTGTAGTTTCTCTGCTTGCAGGCACTCCCTATAAGATTGATGAAGGAGGAAACGCCACGCTTAGCATCCAGAAGTACGGGCATAACTACATTGACAAATTGATCAACAATACAAACAAGTTCGCCTCGCTTGCTTTTGAATCAAACTTTGAATCAGCAAAAAAGGCCTACAAAAGGGAAACTATATACTGCACAAACCTAATAAATGCAATCCCTTGCTTCCAATTTTCCGCTTCTTATGCCAAGGACGCTTACAGGGAGCTTGATATAGAATATTATTCTTATGTGGTGGGTGAGTTCAGCAACATCCTGACTTCCCTGCTAGCCCAAAAATACTTCCTTGATTTTGCCATAGAGATAGGGCCTCTCCTGCTTTTCATGGGAATTGTTATGAGAAGCTTCTTTGCAACGCGCTCCCTTGGAGGCACTCTTATGGCCCTAGGGCTTGGGCTGTTTTATATTTATCCGCTTATGTATATAGTTGATATGGCAACCCTATCAATGACTTTCTACGGCCCTGATTCAATAGCCTCAACCTCATCCTGCCCTGCCCCATGCTCTACACCCCTGCCTGTTGCTGTAAGGGTGACAGGCAATTACAACGTATCAATATTTGGCTCGGCAAAGCTTGAAGAGGCACTAGGGCCTTCTGCCTCTTCAAACCTGACTAGGGGTGTTTTGCAATGGCTTGATGTAGGCAGTTCACGCTACTATTCCTGCAAGAACCTTTCTTTTTCAGGGAAAGTTTTATGCCCAGACCAGTGTAGGTACCTGCCTTACCCAATAAAAGACGATTCGTGCATGGCGCCTGAAGTCCAAGAGGCCTGCTATGGCCTTAGGGAGGAGTGCAAGGTGAACTTACTTGACATGACCTACGCAAGCACAGGCCAGTGCCCTATTTCGTGCAAAGTGCATGCACCTATGAAGAACGACTGCTCTGAATGCATCTATGAAAAAGGCTCATACTCTAAAGTGCTGCCTAGCTACTGCAGGTACGCTTACAAGAACGGCACTTCAGTGGTGCCTGCTTGCGATACTGATTACAAATCGCAGTGCTCATTCAACTTCAACAACCCATTCAAGAGTTGCATGTACATATTCCCAATGCCCAATACTGACTGCAATAAGGCATGCAGCACCTGCCCTGAATGGTATAGGATAACAGGGCTTGAGGAAAAGCCTCTTTCAGGAAGCATAACCCAGCAAATAAAGGAGTCCTGCGTATCTTGCCCTGATGAGTGCAGGGTGAGCCCTAATGGAGAAACATTGAGCTCTGACCTATGCAACATTCCTTCCTGCAATGAGTGCCCGGAGCAGTGCAGGATAAGGGCTAATGAGGGCTGGCTGGATGAAGACGAGTGCGATAGTGATGCCTGCAAGCAATGCCCGCTTGAATGCAAGTCATTCAAGCCTCCTGATGAGCCGTGCTCTGGATGCCTTGTTGCTGACGAGAGGGAGATCTATTATCCCCCTATACAGCTTGAGTGCCCCTCTTTATGCTCAGGTAGCTCCAAAGAGACAGAGGCAAAGGTAGAGTCATTCCTTGCAAGGGGAGAGGAAGGCACTTACGGGAAGCCAGAACTTAAGACGCTTGGCAACTTGATGATAATGGCCTTCCTTCTTCCGCTTTTCAATGTGTTCATTACACTGCTGTTCGTGAAAGCGCTTTCAGAGTTCTTCGGTGGAGATATAGAGTTGCCAGGTTTGCAGAAGGTGCTGTAAATGTTGTTGC
Source organism: Candidatus Anstonellales archaeon (assembly GCA_038890615.1). Lineage (GTDB taxonomy): Archaea > Micrarchaeota > Micrarchaeia > Anstonellales > J096 > JAWAFI01. Next base: position 30,199 of record JAWAFI010000005.1, read on the forward strand.
TACTAGCTTGGCAAGCAGGCGCTGGCGCGGTGCTCATGTTAGCATTGGCTTTGGCCATAACGATCTATATGGCTTCGCACATCTTCGCCTCTCCTGAAGTAGAGGCAACCGCAAAGGCGGAGCTGTATGAAGCCATAAGCGCCATAATCCTTGTCGGGCTTCTTTCCATCCTAATAACAATGGCTGACAGTTTTTCAGCTGTTTTCACAGGAGGGGAAACGATGGTGAATGCTTCATACGCAATAACTTCTGCCCAGATGCAGGAAATAAATGCTATAATGGGCCAGGTTGAGAAAATTGCTTCAGTTGTGGGCAAGCTTTCAACCCAATTTGCGTTCTGCCAAATAGTAGGTTCGTCTATAAGCATCAGCATGAGCAACTGCGGCTCGTTCAGGACGCTCCTAAACATCCTTTCTGCGTCTGCACAGATAATCGCTGTAGCGCAGGTGCAGCTGGCAGGGCTCCAGATGCTTGTTGCTTTTGGGAGGGACTACGGCATAACATACATTTTCATGCTTGGGGCTCTTTTAAGGTGCTTCAGGGTTTCAAGGGGCGCAGGTGCTTTCCTGCTTGCGCTTGCTGTTTCCCTTTATTTCTTAGTTCCCCTTCTCATAGTGTTCACTGACCAGATAATAACATCTTGGGGGTTGAGCTATTTCCATGTGGAAAATACAGGCCAACTGCTGGCAAGGATGCAAAGCCTTTCAGATTACATTGCGGGCAGTGAGTGCAACCCATTTGAGAAGCCTGAGGTTGCAGAAGCCACTTTTACTGAAATGCTTTACAAGCTTATGGATGAGCAGTTTGTTGAGATGGCCATATACTTCTTCATATTCAGGGCAACGCTTCTTACAGTGATGGTCCTTTCTACTATCACGGTTGGCACAAGAGCTCTTGGCTCTGCCTTTGGGGCGGAGATAGACGTTTCTGGGATAGCGAGGCTGATGTGATGATTCCTCCTGACGACATCCCCTCTGGCCCTGAGCCCGGTGGATATTCCCCTATTAGCTGCGATGCTATTTCAGCTTCCTTGAATTCTGCTATGCCTGTGCTCTTCCTTTCCATATTCGTGGGGGTTGCGTTCATAATCCTCATTTACCTTCTGGGCCTTGTCTTCTCAAACAGGAGCACCTCCTCTTGGGCAAAAGTTGAGTTTATGGAGCTAATATTCACCTCCTTCTTTGTGGTAATTTTCTCCTATGCCCTCCCAATCTACTGTTCTATAGATGTTTCATCCCTCTACTCTTCATCAGGGTCAGGCGAGCCAATGTATTCGGCTGGCGAAAAAGCAATCCTGCGGCTTATGAAAATAAACAACGATGTCATAGATGTCAGCCGCTACCACTTGGGCGCCCTGAACCTTCTTGAAGCAACGAGCTTATGGACATGCGACACAGGCCAGAGCGGCTTCCTTGGTTTCTTTGCAAGCAACTGCTTCTTTGGGATGGGTGGAAGCGGCTACTCATACTTTGCAGGGTTCTCTGTGTTCAGCCAAGCGCTCTACATGATTCTCCAGTCAGCTGTAATAGCAAAGGTATCCCTTATAATAAACCTCCTCATCCTTCGCCTTACTTATTCAGGGCTTTTCCTTTTCTTCTTCCCGCTTGGGCTCCTCATCCGCTCAGTACCGGGCATGAGGGTGGTTGGCTCTTTCATGGTTTCACTTCCTGTTGCTTTTCTCCTCATTTACCCCCTCGTAATGGCCACTTTCTATGACTACACAGACCACCTTCAGGATATAATAAAAAATAATATAAACCCTCCAGAGGTTGATTACGAAACCCTCGTCAGCGTTTCACACGACAACAACGATGCTATATCCCTTGGTGGCCTTGCAGGCGGGCCATCAAGCGGAGATTCTTATTCAAGGGACATGTTCAAGAAGCTATTTGGGGAATACCCTGGGGAGTATACTGGCATTTCAAGGACTATTTCTTATGGGGCTGCCTCTTTTATAGCAGGCATCTTCATACCAAACCTTGCTCTGTTGGCAACAATAAGCACGCTTTATTACCTAACAAGGGCGCTTGGCATAAATGTTGACCTCTCAAAACTAAGCTCCTTAATGTAAACCAAGCATATTTAGTGGCATTATTGCTCGGACTGCCTGTAGTCCCCCCTTATTGCTTTAAGGCGCGCCAAAAGAATGAGGAGCCTTCCAACCTCCTTTCCCTTCTCCTCCTGCCATTCGTCCCCTGATGCTCTTTTCTCTGTTGGGATGTAGCTTATGTTTATCTTAGCAAAATCCTTTTCATCAGTCTTTACTGAAACAGAGAAATCAACCCCTTCCTGCACGTTCCTTGTGCATTTCTCCCATATATCCTCTATCTCCTCTATCCTCTTTGAAAGCGTTTCCCTGCTCAAATCCCTTAAGTCAACAACTATATTAATCATCTAATCCCTACCCATTCTTCACCACTGGGCCTCTTGGCTTTGGCACTTTGTTGTCTGCCTCTTTGTAGAATTCTTCCATTGCAAGCTTTTGGGCAACATTAGCAACATTACTTACTATCCCTATGGATATTGCATCAGGAATATAGGATATCCTTTCAAACGCCTCTTTTTCACGATTGTTTAACTTAAATACCTCATCAAAATCGCTATTCTCTATCTTCTCTATAATCTCTCTTTTATCATCAAGTTTTAAGTCTTGGAATTTTTCTAATAGTTTCAATAAACTTTCTATCTTTTCAGCATCGTCTTTATGCTCCTCCTTCCCCAACACCTTTTCAACATCTGCAACTATGCTTGCAACCATATCCAGCGGTATTTCTTTCAGTTCTTCAGGGTTTATGCCTGCTTGTTTCAATAAATCAGGATCCTTGTCTTTAAGCTGGTTGAGCTGGTTGACAATTTCGTTCCATTTATTCGCAAAATTGTTCAAATCATCTCCAAAACATTCAAGTATATTTTTTATATCTTTTTCATCAAGCTGCAACTCAACTTTGGCTGATGCGGTTGATGGTATGGATGGTGTGGCACTGACCTGCTGGGAAGGCGCTGCCCCCTCTTCAGGAGGCTTTTGCATCTCTAAATTAGCATTTGGAGGCTCATTTTCCTGGAATGTAAGTGGGGTGAGTTCTAATTTTTTTAACATATCAGCAAGTTTGTCTAGTTGTTCTTCTATGTACTTCGGTGCACTCTTATTATGATTTTTATATATATCACTAAACACTTCCTTAGTCAAATATTCTAAATCTAAAGCCTTTAACATTTCCGAAATTTTCTCTTGGCTAGGAGGATATTTCTTAATATGATCATCCATTAATTTTAGAAGCTCTTGAAGCTCCTGGGGTTTTTGCTTTTCGTTCTCAGGACTAACCACATTCTTTTGCTCCTTCGTCTTACCTTCTTCTGCCTCCTTCCCTTCCTTTTTCTTTTCATCATTCTTTTCCTCCCTCCTCCCTTTCTTCCGCTCCTCTTCTTTTTCTTCTTGTGGCTTTCTATTCTTCGCTTTTTCTCTTTCTGCTTCGTTTTTTATTGTCTCTCTACACAATTCAAGTTGCTTCTTAGCTCTTTCGTACAGCTCCTCTATTTGTTTCTGCTGTTTTTTTTCCTGCTCCTTCTTCATTTCCTCCATTTTTTTCATTTCCTTATTCTCAGTCTTTTTATTATCAATTTCTTGAGTTTGGGTGTGCTCGTTGGGCCCTACTTGACCTTTCGTTCCTAATACTTTTTTAACAATGGGCTCTTTATCTGGCTCTTTTTCTTTTTTTTCTCCAATATCTGGATTTTTTGGAGCAGAAGGTTTTCCTTGCTCTGCTTTTTTAGGTTCTGGAATTTTCGGCTTTTGTTCATCCAAAGCTTTTTTTTCTTCCTTGTTAAGTGCTTGTACCATTCACTCACCTATTTTTCCTCTTCTATTTTTTTAAGCATCTCCTTCATCTCATTTTCAAGCTCAGCAGGATACCAATAGAGACGCCTGTATATCTTACTTAAAGTTATATTTCCCTTATCATCTTTATCAAATTGGAACATCCCCCCCTGACTAAACATAAAGTGGTTCCTTGCCAAGGCATTCCTATAATCCTCAAGGATAAGCGATGGGTCCCCATCAAGAATTGCCTTCCAAACGGTGGGGGTTGTAGTGTCATAGTATATCTGGCCGTCATGCTCTTCTTTTCCTATTAAAGTAGAAGGGAAAACTGCACCTATCCCTACTCTTTCAAATTGTACATAAAATGGAGAAACAAGCTCTGCTGCCCATTCACTCCCATCTGCTTTTGTTGGATAAACAAGGAACAAGCCACCAAAATAAGTATCTAGGCTAGCCATCTTATCGTACACCCAGTCTCCGTATTCATCTGGGTTTCTTCTTTCTTCTCTTATTGCAACTTCCTTTATATTTGGGCTTTTTCCGCTAAGCCTGTCCAATTCCTCTTTTGTGCCTTTTACATAATCATAACCAGG
>JAWAFI010000006.1:0-18352 GCA_038890615.1 Candidatus Anstonellales archaeon
TTTGCAGTGCCGTTGGTGAAAGGAGGCGTGTAGTTCACCATGAATGGCCTTGTCTCTCCTGGAGCCAAGGATGGGAAGTAGGTCTGGTTTGGCACTGCCCAAGAGGTGTCTGTGCTGACTGTTATGTTGAGGGGCACTTCGCCAAGGGCAGTCAAGAAGCACTGCCCGCTAACTGAGCCGTATGGTTCAGCATAGAGTACATGTGGGTCGCAGTATAAGGTATAATTGAGGGAAACATTGACTATTACTATTACGCTGTCATTCCTGAGCCCTGCATTGGGCTCATCTCCCATTATTGTTATGTTCGCCCAGTCATTTATGAAGGGCGGGGTATAGTTCACTAAGAACTGTCTTGACTCACCAGGAGCAAGTGATTCAAAGAAGGTCTGGTTTGGCACTGCCCAAGAGGTGTTTGTGCTGACTGTAACATTAAGGTTGCGGTTGCCTGTGTTGTTCAAGTAGCAATCTCCTACTACTGATCCCCCTGCAGGTGAATAGAGCTGGTGGGGGATGCAGTAGAGAATGTAATCATAAAGAGCAAGGTTTGCTTTAGTCATAGGCACATTGAACTGGTGGAAAAGCAGGAACTCTGGAGAGTTAGAATCTGTAGAATAAGCAATTGAGTTTGAAGAGCCGATTGAAAGGTCAGTGAATATAGAAGCGGATGAAACCTTCTGACCATTTACCCACAAGCTGCTTGTCCTTACTGCAAACATATCCCTCAAAAAGGAGTCAGGGAATATTTCCTTCCTGTATATATAAGGCGGTGCGATGGGAGCCCCGCTTCCAGGAACCAGCACTCCTGCTGGGTTTTCAACTACCCAGTCGGTTGTTGGTATTGCAGGATTCTTCCCAATGTCTTCTGAAACAAGAGCCCTTTTGGTAATGCTTTCATGGGCTCCCTGTGCATCAGAGCCGAGGCGGTAAACTACTGGAATGAGCGCTATGTTTGAAGAAGTGTCAAGCCTCTGGCCGCAGACAACCCCTGTTGGGCAGCTGCCTTTAGCAAGGGCAATCCAGCCAGGGTTGGTTGCTGTTATGTTTATCTTATGCACCCCTGCTGAAAGCATTGATGAGGGAATCTCAAGCAAGTACCTGCCTGAAACAGTGCCATTGTATTTCTCGCAGGCAATGAAAATCAGCTTCACATCGCCGTTCTTCCATGTGAAAGAGCTGTTGCTGTCTGAAGAGGTAAGCAGGTACTGGGAATCTATATACCAATCAGCAGTAAACGAGGAGAGGCTTTGAACTCCATCCATATAGAATATTACATAATCCCCATCAGGAGTTATGCTTTCTGTGGTTGAGCTAAGGCGCACATTGTAAGTTGTATTCATGTCCATTATCCCATTGCAGGTAACAAGCTCCATTTTTGTGCCGCTTGAGGTTGATTCTGCCCCGCTATAATAAACCCTGCTTGTTGGGATGGTGGCATTAAACATCGCCAAGGTTGAGGATGATGGCGGAACCAAATAACTCGCTGCATAAAGGGTTTCTGTCCTGTTGTTCTGCTTGTCGTCAAGTGAGGCAAGCACCTGAATATCAGATGGGAATGGGAGATCGTTTATAAGATTCACTGTCAGCATATAAGTTTGGCCTGCTGAAACATTCTCCTCTACCTCATACAATCCCCTTACTGGATAATTAGATGTGCTTAAGTAAAGCGGAACCAAGGAATCAACTGAGTAGTAGTAGGCAGCCCTAACTCCATAGCCAGTGGCTAACGAGGGGAGGCTCTTATAGGAAAGGTAGAGCGGGCTTGCCTTCACAAGTGAGGTGCCCTTGATTGTATACCAATAATTCTTGTCAGCTGATGAAACATATTTTGAAATGACCTGCAATGGGGAGTTGAATTGGTCATACCACACCTCCTCTGCTCCCCTTGGATAGAGGTCCATTGCTATAAGCTTTGAAGGCAGATAAACCTTCTGCTTCATAATAGCTGAAATTGTGTGCGGCATAACAGGCCAATCACTGTCATCAAAGCTTGCATACTTGGCAGTGTTTATATCAAAATTGGCAGCAGGAGCAGTGCGCCATAGTATAGGCGAATAATACCTGTTTATGACTCTTATGTAAAGCGCATTTGCTGAAAGCGTGTAAGGAATGTAGATCAGCCTGTTGAATGAGTAGGTTGAGAGAGGCTCAACCTCCATATCATCAAATATCTCTGAGTAAAGGAGCACAGAAGTATTTGAGGAATTTGTTGCCCCATATATCTCAATGGCGTAAATGCTCATGGTTGTGTTAAGGGTGTTTGTTAAGTTTAACGAAATGTTGGCATAGTATGCCTTTCTTGCGCTAACTGATGCCTCTGCCCCTATTGATAGCTGCTGGTTTAGGACCACTTCTCCAAATTCCTGTTCGTAGGGCCTTTCAATCTCAAGCTTTACCACTTTTGACAGATCGGTAGGGAATGGGCCCCAGGTAGTGCCACTAATCTCTGCATTAATCTGAGAGACTCCTTCAGGTATGTTGAATGGGAAGTAGTTGCTCCAAGCGCTTGTTGAATAATAGCCATCTTTCTCACCTCCATATCTGCCTACAAGGACGCCATTCACATAGAGGGAAACCACCCCTGTTTCTTCATATGAAAGAGTGTGGTAAAGGTAAGCCTTGCCAAGAGTGGCTACTGGGCTGTAAAGCTTGAACGAGCCAAGGGCTCCTTGCCTTGACCAATCCCCAGGCCATCTCTCATCGAAGAGCGTGCTGTTGTTTGCATATTTTCGGGCACCAAATGAGTATTGGTGGAACCCTGTGTATATGACTATTGGAGTAACCGCCCTAAGCTTAAGCAATGTATCGCTTGGAACAGTGTCTGGAATGTAGAAGTGGAGAAGCTTTGAAGAAGTGCCTGGCTCAAATACCAAACCTGATTCACCATAAATGTCAGCAACGAACTGGGAAGTATTTGATGAATTTACCAAATAAATGTGCACTGTATTGAAAGTAAGATTACTGTTCTGGTTGTTAGTTACTGTTAAGCGCACATCGTTCCAGGCACCAGAGTAGGGCCCTCCACTAGGCATTTCAGCAGACAATGAATAAGCAGATTGATTAGGCGAAGTGATGGTTGCTGAAGAGGTTGCATTAAACACCTCAAATACCCTTAAGTAGCTAGGTTGCGGATAATCACCGTTCTGTGAAGTGCACTTGAAAGTAATGTTCTTTCCTATTATGCCTGGCTCCCTTCCTCTGAAAACCCCATCTGTGAAAACCTCGCATTGGCCTGAAAAGTCCATTGAAGTGTCTATTACCTCCTGCCATGAGCTCCCTGCCCAAGTTGTCCTGCCATAGAAAGCTCCTTTATACGGGCCGCTGTAAAGCTCCAGCCTATAAGGAATCCAATCTGAATAAGATGAATTTGCTGCTTGCGAGTCATTTATGCTTGTACCAAAGTAGTGGTTGTGCCAATAGCTTACCACTGGTATGCGCACCTGCCTGTATGCCTTTGCTTTTACGGTGTAATTATTAAGGCCTTCTGGAACATAAACCTGCATTGAAACTACTTTAGTGCTTAACGGGCTTATTACTAAACTGCTGTATTCATTTTCGATGTAAAGGTCGCTAACCTTTCCTGTTGCGTTGTAGACCTCAAGAACTATTGAGCTGAGCGTTATGGGAGAAATGTCATTGTTAGTAACGCTTACATTCACTATTTCCAAGTAACCTTCTCTCAATGAAGTAGTAAGCAGCTGGACTTCTATTGGTGGTGATAATGGAGAAACTACATTGACTACTCCAGATGTCTCTATCTTCCTTGATACATAAACCACTGGTGTTCCTGTATCTTCTGTTATGTAGTTAACCTTCCTTATCCCTGTACTGAAGTAAGAATCCATTCTCTGCCTGTTGTTATGCTCAAGGTTGCCATCATTTGAATAAACATTCACGCCATCAACAAAAGTTGCAAAACCGTTTGGCTCAATCTCAACAGCACTTACATCAGGGGTTATGTAAATGTACTGGGCTTTTGTTTCATTGCCTGCAAGCCAAAGATGCCCTCCATATGGTTTATAAGTAGAAAGCACGCTTGCATTGTAGGTATAAGTGCCGTTTAGCCCATCAGGTACATATACAAAGAAGGTGAAATTCTTCTCTTCATTGGCTATCAGCTGGAGCCAATTACCAGATGAAGAATTATCAGCTCCTTCACGTGCTATTAGGGAGTGCACAAGAACATCACCATCGTATATGTCAACCTTAAGTCCCCTAAGGCTTGCTTGGCAAAACTCTGTTTCTACTCGGTAGTTGTTGTTATTCCTCATCTTCACGTTTATTTGGTTAGTCCTTCCTGCCTCAAGGTTTGGAGGCATTGTAACTTCAAGGGTTACATCTAAGTTGCAAACAGGCAGAGTGGCGTTGTTATCTCCTTCAGAGATTTCTGGAATTATGTTTGATGGATCTACTGAAACGCTTACGTTGCTCCTTGCCACATCCCCAGGCACGTCAACATCAACTTGGTACCTTATGCTTTCATCCGGATTAAGGGCAGGCACTGAAAGGGTATGCTTGACATCTCCGTTTACAGAAAATTGTATGGTAGTTGGCGCTGTTGGCATACCTCCAGTATTCTTTACCTTTGCAGTAACCCATTCCTTCTCCCCACTTTGAGAAATTAATGCATTGGTTAAGGGGCTCATCTCAACTTCTAAATTGCCTATCTCAAGGGTTATTGTGCCATTGTTGGTTGAGTTGCTTATCTCGCCCGGCTCAGGCACAACTTCCATTTTTATTACTCTTGTGCTGTTTGAGCCCGCCATATCAACCATTTGGATTACCTGAACAGTGTCGTGTGGGTCTACATTGATCACCTGCGGTGTGCCCAGCAGTGTGCCATTGTCCCACCAGAACCGCACTGTGGTGGTGCCAGGCATTCCACCTATGTTGTACACTGTAATGTTCAGCAGGAAAGTGCCGTTCGGAAGAAGGGTTACTGGGTTATACGATGGGCTGTTTAGTATGTTTTTCATGCATCCTGGGTTTGTTGTAGTCGACAAGGTGTATGGGAAGGTTGGCGAAGTTTTAACAACACTGCAAACGCTGTAATCAGGAGGGGTAGGCTTAACTTTTATTTTATCAGTTGCAATATCATTGTTGGTCTTCTTAGAATCCATCGGATACGACTCGTAGTAAGTGTATATCTCTACAGAGCCCTCCAAATCAGTGCTTGATCCGTACTGCCTTGGGGCAATGAAATCATAGGCAAGGTTCTCTCTGCAAGGAAGGGTGTTGGAGTTACCTAATAGGTAGCTTGAGGTAGAATTGCCATTAAGGAAAACTCTCTTTGGCCTCGGCTGCTGGTAGCAGTAATCATCCCCTTCATCAAGATACTTAAAGTCGCTAGAGTTTCCTGACTCATTCCACCTTAGCGCAAGGAAAACGCTTGCATTGTGGCTTAAGAAATTCGCCAATACAACATTGAACCTTACTAAGGTGTCCTCATAAACCTCTGTTGCAGAGGAGTTTGAGAAGTCTAATAAGTCTAGGGAAATTATTGAAGGGTCGGCTCCTTCTAAAACTGTGAATGTTGTTGAAAGGTTGTTGTTTGACTTGTTTGCCTCAGGAAGCGTCCCATCAGGGTCAACAACCAGAGTGAGATTATAATCTCCCTTTAGCGGGTTCCACCAAGTGTACTCCTTTGAGATGTTGCACATTGATGTCTGGTTCGCAACCACTTCCACCATGCAGGATGCAAAATAGGTTTCATTTATCAGGAGAGTTGCGTTGGCAGCAGAAGCGCCTGTTCCTATGTTGGTGACATATAAGAGAATTGTAAGATTTTCCCCTTGGGCAAGGTCAGGGGTAGCAGAAACGCCATACTCTAAGAGTATGCTCCTTGGGGAGGATGGGTGGGTATAATAAGGATCATTAACTATATTAGTTTCCCTTGAGCCATCGTATACTGCTATGTTCAGAGGCACTATATCAGGAAGGAACTCCTGGACGATTCCAATATCTTTGGCCCTTGGCACTGAAGGAAGCGGGTTTATTACATTTGGAGAGGAAGCAAAATTGTTCACATCATCAGAAAGGAATTCAGAAACTGGGTATGTAAATGGAGCATCCCTATCATATTCAACAATTGGCACAAGTATTGATTGGTAAGAAAGGTTGTACTGTACGCGGTACTTAACCGTAAAGTATTGGTTTTTCCCTATATAAGGAGTAGTAGTTTCGTTAAGCACATCGCTGAATACTATTGAAGTTTCATTGTAAGATATACGCCCTGAAGGTATTAAGCGCTCTATTCCGTTGGCGTCAACTATCCTTGCATCAGCAACAGTGCTTGGTATAACTTCGCCTTCAATCCATGTATCAGTTATTGTGAAAGAACGGCCTTCCCTATAGTATGGGTATTTTACCTTGATAGACACTTGAATATAATTAGGATAGGTTGAGCTCCCTTTGGTCTTGTTTATGCTTGATTGCGAGAATATCGGCTGGGAAATGGAATCTGTTGAATAGAGTATGTCTATATCTCCATCCCTGTCCAGGTCAGCACACGAAAGAGCATTTATACCCTCTCCTATGTTTTTGACAACCTGCTGGCTGAACACGCCCTCCCTGTTCCTGAAGTATTCTATTTCGCCTATGAAGTCGCCGCTAACTATGTCCAATGCGGACATGTTAAGCTCCATGTCACCTGTGCAAAGACCATAAAGCTTTGCGTTGGAATGCAGGTTCATATAAGTGCTTGTTACATTGAAGCCCATTGAGCCATTGTTAGCTATTATGTTGAGCTGGCCTCCGTAGTCGCCTGCTGCAATGTCTATGTTCCCATCATTGTCATAGTCTCCTGCAGTGAGCCCCCTTGGGGAAGGAAGCGTTGCCACTAAGCCCCCAAAGGAGAGTGAAGAGCCGCTGTTGATAAGTATGTATAAGTCATTCCCATTAGCAACTACCAAGTCGATGTAGCCATCTTTGTTGAAGTCGCCTGATGCCAATGCGCATGAAGGCAAGGGCCTCGTAGTTCCATAAGCATAGGAGAAGGAGCCAAAGCCATCGTTTGTGTAAACCAAGACGCTTCCATTTTCATAACCTATTGCAATGTCCTGGTAAAGGTCCCTGTTGAAATCTCCAGAAGCGCCTGAGCATGCTCCTGTAGTAGAAAGGTTGGCTGTATTTGTGAAGTTCCTGAAGTAAGATGTTGAATATATCAAAGAGGTATCATTCCTCACAAGCACAAAATCAACATACCCATTCCCATCAAAATCGCCTGTTGCTATGTCAAGCGCTCCTGCAAAGTTTATTCTGGGCTCTAGAAGGTAGTCAACAGGCACTTCTGTAAGAACAGGCGGCACGTATATCCTTATCTGGACTGATTCTGTGTCATTTATTCTCGGCGAATACTCAAGCACAGTAATGTTTGCAGTTCCGTTCTGGGTCTCATCAAGAGGAGGCATTACATAAAGAGTTAGGTTTGCTGAATCGTTTGCTGAAAGGTTAAAGTATTGCGTTCCGTTTATGTAACATACCCACGTAGGCTTGCAGGTAACATTTGAAACAACATAGTAGGCAGTGTCTCTGCCTTTGTTTGAGATTGTTATGTTGAATGCGCTTCCAGAGCCGATTGGTGTGTAAACATAGGATGGCGCAGTTATTGCTAGGGTTGGAAGCTGAACTGTGAGCGAAAGCTGCTGGTTCCTTGCGCTCTCGCTGCTGTTTGCGGTCAAATTGAAGTAATAAGGAGTTGAGGAAACGTTTAGGGATGGGGTTATGTTTATTTCTAGAGTGGTTTTCTCGCCTGCTGCCAATGATGGTATGGATGTCTGGTTAAGGATACAGGTTGCATCATAGCATACAGCTCCAACAGTTACAGCTGTTGAAGGCGCATCACCTATGTTTGTTACATTCAAAAGAAGCACAGTGCTGTTAAGCCTTGTAAGGTTCTTCTTCTCTATTGTAAAGTTGAAATAGGCGCCTTTGACAGAGGCGCTTACGTTTTTTAAGAATGCCCTCACGCTATCGTTGGCAATTAGGGTTATGTTTGCGCTTTGGAAGTTGTAGTCTAAGGGTATGTAAGCACTAACATTTATGCTCTCATTTGCGCCTGGGTTAAGCAAAACCGATGAAATGTTTAGGTTGCATGTCCAGCCAGCAGGGCATATTACTGAGATATTTACTTCCCAAGCAATTGAGCCGTTGTTGGTAAGATTTTCAGTAAAGCTGTTCCACTGGCCCCTAAATAATGTCTGCGGCTCAGTTTGCCATGCAAACGAAGGCTGGCGTATGAAAATAGTTATATCTGATTTTGATATCTTTACTGAATCGTTAGCTACTGCCTTTATCTTTGCTTCATATCTAGTTTCACTATAAGGCACAATTATTGTTAGGTTGAGGTCTTTTTTCTGCCCTGGATTTAGGGTAAAGGATGATTCGTTGAATGCACAGGTCCACCCAGCAGGGCAATCCTCAATTGAAACAGCTATTGTTTTGGGATTTGCCCCTGTGTTGCTTATCTGCTGTATTGAATAAGAAGGCACTGTTAGATTGGCAGAAACGTTGGTAGTGTTCCAAGACATACCCAAGTCAAGGTATATTGTGCCTGTCTTTGACCATGTCCAGCGGTTCCTATAATCCACTGCAGTGTAGGTTGCGCTCCTTTGGGAAGCCGTCTCAAATAAAGGAACCCATGCATAAACGGTGATTGTTTTCTTTTCTCCTGGATTCAGGCTAGCAATCGTTTCATTCAAGGAGCAGAGCCAGCTGGAATAGCATGAAATAGAGAGCGAAGCGTTTGCTGGGGCATCTCCTCTGTTAGTGACATTGACCTCAAAGGAATTATTGGCACCACTATCAATAGTTGGGCTGTATATCTCCCAGTAAATGTAGGGAGAAAGCATGTGCACCAATGTAGTGTTCGTTGAATTTTTGAGATGCCAGTCGCTTGCCTTTATTGTTACTGTGGTGTTCACAGTGCTCCAGTTGTATGGCACCGTAATATTCAGCGAAATGTTGCGGTAGCTGTTGTTTGGCAGGTTGGCTATAAGGGATTCATTGAAAGTGCATGCCCACTGGGCAGGGCAGTTGTGCGTTAGCGAAAGATTGAAAGCATTGCCGTTTCCTGTGTTGTTGAGGAGTATCTCCACTGTAGAAGTGACATTTTCACTGACATTTACAAGTGGGGGGGAAACCACTGAAACATTCGGCTGAAGCAGGTAGAACAAGAGGGAGTTGTTTGCCTTTGTTGTATTTTCGTTTGAGGCATTGGCTATAAGATAAACTACCTTGCTACTTGCATATTCATAAAGATAGGGGGAAATATTGAAAGAAACATTAACTCCTTGCATGGGGGTAACATTATCTATTGTTGCATTCAAAGCTTGGCATATCCAGTTTATAGGACACTGAATGGAAGGAGTTACATTAAAGGCCGTCTCATTTCCAAAGTTATAGAGAGTTGTATTGTAAATATAACTCATTCCTGGATGTGTTTCTAACACATCCTCTGCTTCATACACTAACCATACTGTTGAAAGCGAATAACTTAGAGGTAAGTAATCCCAATTAGCTCCTGCACTATGGTTGTAAGGATTATCACATATGCCGTCTATGTTTGCATCAACACAACCTAAGTTTTCAGAATAGAAATTACCGCCTATAATGGGCCCTCCTACTATGTTAGTCCCGCTTGTATTCGTAATGTTCCAGAAAAGATTTGGAATATTTAGAGAAACGTTTACACTCTTTGAATTATATAAGAACGCATTATTATAGATGATTCCTTTAACATTAGCAGAAGTTATACAAATCCCTCCTTTTTTCCACTTAGTTATATTGTTTAATGAAATGTTTAGATCTGTTGGTTGGTCTTCTAATTTAATTGCGCATGATTTTTTATTAAGACCATCAAAGGTGTTGTTGTATATTGTTGTGTTTTTTGGAGAACTATATATACGTATTGAAGCATCTAACTCACTTGAATTAGACACAAAAGCATTACCTATGATACTTAATCCATAAGATGCTCCTCCTTGCTGCAAGGATGTTCTGTTAAAAACATTTTCTTGAATGGTTAACCAGCCGCCAACATCAATAGGCCCAGCAAAACTATCAAATGTATTGTTTTCCACAACCGTGATAAACGAATTATTTGAGGAGTGTGAATCTATCCTAGCAGATGGTGCGCCATAAAAGTAGTTTCCGAAAACCAAGAAATAGCCATAATATGGTGAGATGCCACTAAGCCTAAAAGATGAATTATTGAACGTGTTGTTAATAAGAAGACCAATTTCAGAAACGTTGCTTGAATATGAATATATTCTTACATCATTATTCACGAAGTTGTTATTCTTTACAGAACCAACTAATTTAGCTGAATCCCCAGTAAAGTAAGCATCGCTAGTTTCGAAGAAGCTATTTTCAACGTTAAAAGTTGAAGGAAGTGGGCCAGTAAAACCAAAGTAAACATCTCCTACTCTAAATGAGCTATTTTGTATATTTACAAATGAAGATCTAACACCTTCACAGTTGATCCTGTGCCTTCTGAAATATGAATTTATTATTTCAATGTTTTTAGCAGAGTATATGTCCATAAACCGGGATGATAAATTAGTAGTGGCATTTACATTCTCAATAAACCATATAGTCCTTTCTACTCCTGTCTCATCAGTGAATATTGAACCGGTAGAGTTCAGGAAGGTGGAATTAGTTATGTTTATGTAAAGGAATCCATAGTTGCTGCTAACACTAACACCATTCTCTATTAATGTTAGGTTTGAATTGAAAACAGTTACGTTGTTAAATACCAATGAAGAGTTATTGGCAAGCGTATCTATATTGAATCCCCTTCCGTGCACTCTAATGTTTGTAGAATTTATTGTGACATTCTCCAGTTTAAACTCTAATCTCATCCTCTGATAAAGCACATTTCTAATACCAAAATCATGATAATCTTCAATATAACTATTTGTGAGATAAAGATAATCTGATAGAGGAGAGAAATAGGAAAAAGATCTAGAGTTTAGAGCAAAGGTTTTGGCTGGATTAATGATATGGTTATTATCAATGCTTGTCGTTGATTTTATAATATCAATGCCGCTTCCATTTATCATAGTAAGGTTATTTAACGAGATATTGTAAGAAAAGCAAAGAATCACTTGTTCAAAAACACTGTCGTTTATGCTTATGTTGCTTTTATTAACAATGCTTAATATCGGGCCGTTGTTTGAAGAAGAATTTATGAAAACAGGGCATCTTTTTTGGTTTGAAATGTCAGGAAATCTTATATGAAAAACTTCCGCAGGATATAAATTAGGTGGTTTATAGAAATAAGTATTTTCTACTATAAAGTTGGCTATTCGGTTCAAGCCACTAGAAGAAGAAAAGGGGCCATAACGTATAATGACTTTCCTAAAAGCATTTATGTATATGTTGGTATTATTTATTGAAATGTTTTCACGGTCATTAAAGGGAGAGGAAAAGGATAAAACAGGATAATATGGGTTTATGAATGAATCTTCATTGGAAGAGCTATCAGCCGCCCCATTAACATTTATCGTTGTGTTATTTATAAAAACATTACTAGCCTCAACAACATTTATTGAAGTGCCATTTCCTGATGTTATGGATACATTATTCAAGAATATGTTAGAAAGATAACTGTCAAAGTTTAGAGTTGTGAATGGTATGGTTGTATAGTTTGAAGAATAAAATGCTGAATTTAAAATAGCTATATTACTTGAACTAGTTGCATATAATCCTGAAGTAGAGGTAGTAGTTAGCTGATATGAATAAAAGTCAAGGTTGTCTATTATTAGGTTGTTTGTGTTCCCTTGTATATATACAGCATACCGCCAGTTATTTGAATTGTAGTGGGTTATTCTAGTATTATTTATAGTTGTATTGTAGGAAGCATCTAAATAAATCAACCTAGTGCCATTCAGAGATGAGGAGTTTATTAAAGTGTTATTTGAAGAAATTATAGAAAGTGCATATGATATTCCATCACCTGAAGTAGTTAATTGATAGACATCCATATCATTTATGACTGTGTTTCTGCTTCTCGTAATAGTTATATTGCTCCTGTTCATTGAGCCAATAACGTTCAGCCTGTCTATTGATATGTTCGTTGAAGCATTTATATATAAAGGATAAGTGGAATTGACAGTTGTAAGATTCCATGCATTAACGTTTGAAACATTTGAAAAAAGGAACCCATAACTCGCGTTGGTGGAATTTGTTAAGGTTATGTTAGTAATGTTTATATAGCCATTTGGAGTCGGATTTGAAACAAAAACACCTATTCTTGAACCATTCAGATTTATAATAAAACCATCGCCATATAAAGATACATTTTGGGAGGTTATGTTTATGCAAGGGCTAGCGTTAGCAACAATGTCAGCAACAATGTGATATTCTCCTGGAGAGTTAATAAGGGTGCATGAATTTATATCAATTGCAAAAGAAGGGATGAACAAAAATAAAATGCTAAGCACAGTCAGAGCATAATCTTCCTTCCATTGATCCATAGATATCTATAGTAATAGCAACTGTTTATTTTAAAATATATACTACTATAATACTCTATGCTCAGATCTCCTATAGTGGCTGTGTTAGGCCACGTTGACCATGGCAAAACCACATTATTAGACAAGATTAGAGGAACTGCCGTGGCAAAAAAGGAGGCTGGCGGCATAACCCAAATGATTGGGGCTAGCTACATTGAGAAAGAGACGATAGAAAGGATAATTAAAGATCTTAAGGGGCGCATGAAGGCAGAAATAGGAATTCCTGGGCTGATGTTCATAGACACGCCAGGCCACGAGGCCTTTACAAACCTGCGCGAGAGAGGGGGCAGCATAGCCGACATAGCAGTTCTTGTAATTGACATGATGCAGGGAATACAGCCGCAGACAATTGAAAGCATGAGGATACTCAAGAGCTTCAAAACTCCTTTTGTGGTTGCTGCTAACAAGGCAGACATGATAAGGGGCTGGAAAAAGACAGGGGAGAGCTCTATACTGAAGGCAATGGAAGCGCAGAGCAAAGCAGTAGTTGAAGATATGGAGCAAAAGATTTATGCGATTATAGGCCAACTTTCAGAGCAGGGCTTCAACTCAGAAAGGTTTGACAGGGTAGCTGATTTCACAAAGGAAGTTGCAATAGTGCCGATAAGCGGAAAAACAGGAGAGGGAGTTGCTGAGCTGCTGCTAATAATCGCAGGGCTTACCCAGCGATTTATGCAGAACGAGCTAAATTTAGAGGCAGAGCAGGCAAAAGGAAGCATAATGGAAGTAAAGGAAGTAAAAGGCATGGGCACTGTATTAGATGTAATACTTTATGATGGAGTCCTTAAGAAAGGGGACTCTATTGCTTTCCTAGGCAAGAATGGGTTGGTAAAAAGCAAGGTAAGAGGGATAGTTGTAACTGACTCAAAAGAAGGGCTTAAGTATGTAGACCAAGCAGTCGCAGCAGCAGGGATAAGGCTCATAGGTAGCGACTTTGATGAGGCAGTAGCCGGATCTCCTCTTGTCGTAGAAAAAGACGGTAAAGAAGGCAAGATAATAAGCAGTGAAATAAAGAATATAATATTCAACAGGGAAGGCATGGGTTTGATTGTAAGAGCAGACACGTTAGGCTCACTTGAAGCATTGGTAAGGCTTCTTGAAGAAAAAGGCCACAAAATAAGAAAGGCAGACATAGGCAACATCACAAGGAGCGATATATGCGAGGCAGATGCGCTCAAAAAAGAGGATTTAGCGCTTGGTGTCGTAGTTGGGTTCAATGTAAAGGTCAATGAAGATGCAAGGGAGGAGGCAAACAACAGGAAAATCCGCATAATAAGCAGCAATATAATTTACAGGGTAATTGAGGAATACGATGCTTATAAGCTTGAGACAGAGAGGAATAAGAAAGAAATGCTTATGGAATCCCTTCCTTACCCAGCAAAAGTGCTGCCCCTGAAGAGCCACTGTTTTAGGGTTTCAAAGCCATGCATTTTTGGCATTGAAGTGCTTGATGGAATTTTAAAGAAAGGGGCATGCCTTATGGATTCTGAGGGAAGGTTTGCAGGAGAAGTGAGAGGAATCCAGGAGGATAGGAACGAAATAGAAAGGGCTGAGAAGGGAAAGAAGGTTGCAATCTCTTTGGACGGAGCAGTTTATGGAAAGGAGATAAATGAAAACGTCATCATTTACTCAAAAATGGGAAGGGATGAGATAAGGGCTTGGGAGGAGAACTTGGAATTGCTAGATGAAAGTGCAATAAGGGCCCTTGAAGAGATAAAAAGGATAGTTTACAAACTATAACATCTTTACCAGCTCAGCCCAGGATTTTGCTGCTTTATTCTTTGGCTTTTGAAATCTTGGTTCCATGGGGCATCAAAAAGTATTGCTTTGCCTTTTTCTGAGAATTTCAGCAGGAATTCAGGGTAATCGTCAATAAGCACCTTCACCCTATGCTTCATGCACACTGAAGCCTTGTCCTTCCTCTCCTTTTTAGCCCAATATCCAGTGAATTCAATATAAGAAAACTTTTTGGGAAAATAGCTCTCTATCCACAGGATAGTTTCTGGCCTAATTATATCAGGTCTGGATGTGATTACCATAAGGTCATAATTTTTGGAGAGTTTTTCTATACTTATTATGGCTCCCTTCATGGGCTTTATCTGGGAGAAAAAAATCTGATGAATAGAAGGAAAGTATTTTGTTGAACGCCTGCCTCTCATTCCCTCCCCAGACCTCCCAAAATCTAAAAGAGAAGAAATCGTTCTTTTTGAAAGAAGTTCCATAGGTCGCATTGTGCCATTCTATTAGTTTTGAGGTGAAATCAGCTAATACATCATCAAGGTCAAACGCAACCATAGCCTTTTTCATCGTTGATCAACGGAATAAATAAGGTAAACTTTTTAACTATTAGCGAAAACAACGCTTTATGTTTATCTGGAAAATAGGAGGAGAAGCAGGTTTCGGCATAATGAACGCAGGCCTTGCTTTTGCAAGGGCATTCTCAAGAAATGGCTACTGGGCTTATGTTTATCCAGAATACCCTTCGCTCATAAGAGGAGGTAATAATACAATACAAGTGATTGTTGATGAGAAAGAAGTCAATGCGCCTAGGGCAAATTGCGATGTGCTTGTAGCACTTGACCAATTCACTCTCAACTCACATAAAGAATGTGTACGTAAAGGAGGAGCAATACTTTACGACCCTGCAAGCGCAAAGCCAAACGGAGGGGAAGCAGAGTATATTCCAATTGAGTTCAGCAAGATTGCTTTGGAAGCAGGGGGCCTGCTTTATAAAAACATTGTAGCAGTGGCTGCATCCCTTGCTGTGTTTGGAGCACCTCTTGAAACCCTTTATGCAATAATAGAGGATGAGTTCAGAAGAAAGGGTGAAAAGGTTGTCAATGAAAACAAGAAGGCAGCTGAAATGGGCTACAGGGCAATAAGCAAAAGGCTTAGTTATGTAAAGAAAATAGGGGAGCCCATGCCTGTGCTGAGTGGAAACCACGCAATAGCTTTAGGGGGGATAAGCGCAGGGCTGAATTTTTACGCAGCCTATCCAATGACTCCGGCCTCCTCAATACTCCATGTGCTTGCGGAGATTGAAAAGAAGCACAACATAGTTGTAAAGCAGGTTGAGGACGAGATTGCTGCAATGAACATGGCAATAGGCGCAAGCTATGCAGGAGCAAGAGCAATGGTTGGCACTTCAGGAGGTGGCTTTGCCCTGATGACAGAGGGAATGAGTTTGGCAGGGTTGTCTGAAATACCAATCACAGTAGTACTTGCGCAAAGGACAGGGCCTAGCACTGGGATGCCTACTTGGACAGAGCAGGCAGACCTTCTTTTTGCGCTTTATTCAGGGCATGGGGATTTTCCGAAAGTCGTGATTGCGCCTGGGGATCATAAGGAGGCGTTTGAGTTGACAGGGAAGGCACTTAACATTGCAGAGAAATACCAGGTGCAAGTTATCCTCCTAAGCGACAAGTTCCTTTCCGAAAGCTGGAAATCAGAAAGGGGGCTTGAAAACCTTAAGGTTCCTATTGAAAGGGGCAAGATACTTTATGAGATTAAGGAACAATTAGGAGAAGGGGAGAGGTTCAAGAGGTACAAGTTCACTGATGATGGGGTTTCACCAAGGCCCATTCCTGGAGTGAAGAATGGAAGGCACGTTGCAACCTCCTATGAGCACTGGGAGAACGGCTTTTCTACAGAGCACTTCAAGACGAGGAAGGAAATGGTGGATAAAAGGGCCAAAAAGCTTGAAACATTGAGGAAGGATATCGAGTTGCCAAAAACATATGGGAACGGTGAGAAAGTCCTTGTTTGCTGGGGTTCATCAAAGATGCCTGTGCTTGATGCCCTGCCTGAAATTGAGAGGCTAGGCTACAGGGTTGTGCACTTCAGCTATGTTTATCCCATTCCAATAGAGGCAAAAAAAGCTCTTAAGGGCAAAAAGCTGGTTGCCCTTGAAAACAATAGCACAGCACAGTTCTCAAAACTCCTAAAGTCAGAGTTGCTGGTTGAGCCAGATGCATATATACTTAGGTATGATGCAAGGCCCTTCTTTGTAGAAGATGTAATAGATGCTTTGAAAAAGGTGGAGGCAGGGGAGAAAAAGGTTGTTGTTTTCCACGACACACCTTACGAGCCATACACGCTTACTAAGGTGGTTGAATGATAACAGTAAAGGATTTCACCCCAAAAGAAAATCCTCAGTGGTGCCCGGGGTGCGGAAACTTTGCTATAATAAACAGCATAAAAGCAGCACTTGCAAAAATGCAGGTAGACCCTGAAGATGTGGTGGTTGTTTCTGGGGTTGGGTGCTCAGGTAAATCAAGCCATTATATCAATACTTATGGGTTTGAAGGCCTGCATGGAAGGACACTGCCGCTTGCAGCAGGAGTTAAGCTCACAAACCACGATCTGATAGTGATTGCTGAAGGGGGAGATGGGGATGGGTATGGGATAGGAATGGGCCACTTCGTGCATTCGCTAAGGAGAAACCTTGATTTAACGTACATTGTGCATGACAACCAGATTTATGGACTGACCACTGGGCAAACTTCACCTACTACTCTGAAAGGAATGAAAACAAGGACAAACCCTGAAGGGGCAGTTGAGGAGCCAATACACCCAGTGGAGCTTGCCCTTTCTTGTGGTGGCTCTTTTGTTGCAAGAGCCTATGCAGGAGACCTTCCGCATATGGTAAATATAATTGTAGAAGCAATAAGGCACAAGGGCTTCTCTTTTGTTGATGTGCTGCAGCCCTGCATAACATTCAACAAAATGAATACCTATGCTTGGTTCCAGGAAAGGGTATACAAGCTAGAAGAAGCAGGGCATAATCCAAAGGATTGGAATGCAGCAATGGAGAAGGCAAGAGAAGAAATTGAAACAAACTATAAGAAGCTTCCAATAGGCATTTTCTACAAGGAAGAAAGACCTACATATTGGGAAGAAGCAGGCTATCCAAAGCCTTTGCTCAAGCTTGAGCAGAAAACCTCTGTTGAAGAGGACCTGAAGGCGCTGATGTAATGGATTCAAAAGAGGAAGAGCTTGAGGCAAAAATAGGTAAGGAAGAACTTGAGAAGAGAGTAAAGGCAAAGATTGAGGAATTCTCAGGGCTGATTACTCGCCAGCTGGCTATAGAAGCATTGCATAAAGAAGTATTTGGGGAAAGGAAAGGTATGGATATAGAAGGGGTTTTGGAAGCGCTTGGCGATGAGGAAGAGTTCAATGGAAAGCCTCGCAGGATTGCTTTTATAAGGGAAGGCGAGAAAAGAGTGGAAATGGCTTTCTGGGGCGAGCTTGCAGTTGCACTCCGCAGGATACTTATTGGGAGCAGGATAAGGGTTACAAAATGCTATGAGAAATATGGTATTATTAACACAGGTTTCAATTCTCAGTTGGAGGTATTGCAGAAGGTGGTGCCTGTTGAAGATTATTCAGAGCTTAAGGAAGGGAGAATTAACATAAAGGGGCTTGTGTTTGAGATGCAAGGTGTTAGGGAAAGGCAGGATGGGAGGGAAATGGGAGAATTTGCCTTAACTGATGGGAGGAAGAAGGTCAGGTGCATCGTGTGGGATGGAGTTGATAGGGTGGAAAAGCTTAGACCTGGCGACATAGTTTTGATAGAGGGCGCCGAGGTCAGGGAAGGTGAGGTGCATATTGGGAGAGGAACCAGATTCCTTGTGAAAAAGAAAAAATTATAGAACTAGGCAGAAGAAAAGATGAGATTGAAAGAGGTTCCTAAGGCAGGTGAGACTGAACTGAAGTCTTGGCTTAAAAAATGCAATAAGAAGAAAGCAAAGATATTTATTGAGAAAATGCTGGGCAGTTAGGGTTAAAAAGTGATTGGAGGAAAGATAAATTATGGAGGTTAAGGATAAAGAGAAGGAGGG
>JAWAFI010000007.1:0-5975 GCA_038890615.1 Candidatus Anstonellales archaeon
GACAGAAGAATTATCCATTGCTTATGAGAAAAAATTCAGGAGGTTTAAATATGCTTAATCCTGTATCTATTTCGAAGAGATTTTATTTTGAGGAAATACTTACACAGCCAGAAGAAAATTGTAACCAGCCTCCGAAAGGAGAACGCAAGAAGAAAAAAGACAAAATTTTTTCTTTTCCTTCAAACTTTATCCCTTCAGCCCTAACAACAGAATCTTATTCCGCTCCCCCTATATGCAATATATGCAAACCCTCTATACAAACCTCATCCTGAACAGAATCTTTATTCCGCTCCTTTCATATCCCTTGCTGGTAACACAGAAACACAAAATTCCCTCCTCAGCTATGATTAATGCATCTTCTCATAAGCGCACATCTATCGCTTCCTGGCAAGCAATACTCTACCGCTCCTTCTCTTGCGCAATACTCTCTGCATTGAGCAGCACAACATCCAGCCTCTCTAGCCCTTAAACCATAGCCAACCGGGCATGTTAAATTGCCTGCACAAAGCCTTCCTCCCTGAGCAGAGCAATTGCAATCAGGATCACCAGCCGCACAACCAAGCACACAAAAGCCATCAGCATCACAACCAGGCATGCCCGGCACGCCTGGCACACAGCTTCTTGTTTCAGTAAAAGCCACACAACTAAATCCAGTACTTTCATCACATCTATAGGCAGTCCTGTTCTGACTAAAGCCACCACTCGCATTCAGCCTACACTCGCTCCAGTCTGTTGCAGGAGGACAATCGCACTGCCCTGCTCCGCCACCGCCACTAGCAACGAAATTAGCCGTAATGCTCTTATCAGAGTCCATCACAATTGTTAGCGGATTGCTCGTGCCACTCGCATTGCCACTCCAATTTGCAAAGCTATAATTTGCATTCGCCACAGCGCTCAACAAAACATAAGTGCCAGCCGGGCACCCCACACTGCTTACACACGCTGTATCATTCACAATCACACTCCCGCTCCCTGGAGGATTGACCGAGATAGTTAATGTATAATTGATAGCGCCACCGCCGCCACCAGCGCCCTCAATTGTTACTATCTGGCTTGCCTCTTTAACAACACTGCTACTGCATTTACAATCCGTCACATTGGTCCTGACAGTTATATTATAGCTGCCTGCCTGCGAGGGCGTCCACTCAAAGCTGACCTGCTTGCCCTCAACAGGCACATTAACCTCTTGACTTGCAACTTGGCTATCATTTATTAACAGCTCAACCCTGACGGTAGCATTATAAAAATCATGCACTTCTCCTGGCAGGTTTGATGCTGGCACTGTTGTGCTATTAAAGACGTGGCCAAGAAAAGCTGTGATTGTTACTGGCTGCCCTGCCTGATTGCCACTTATTTGGAGGTTTGAAGGAGTGGAGGAACAGGAGGATTCTTTGGAAAGCTGAATATACAACTCTCTTCCATCATACCAAGATAAATTCGTTGAATATTCATAAACTTTATAACACTCAGCAAAATGAAATTCTTTGTTCCATTCTGAGGGATTCCCACTTATAGTGAGAATATTGCTTGTATTTGTTGTTGGAGAATTCCAATAAGATGTATTTAAAGAAGAACAACTTTCATTTGTGCATCCATAAATGTATAAATGTGGATTGGTGAGTGGATTTTTATTTTTATCTCTGTACACGTAAGTTTTTGAAGAAGCATAGGCAGTTGTTATGGATATAACCATGACTATTAATAAAGCTATCCAAAACCTCTTTTTCATACAAATTGATAAAAATTTTGTATTTATATTATTTACGTTAGGATTCAAACTTTTTTAAAGACTAATTATTGATAAAAACTTGACAGGTATCTTGATTTGTGCTATTATTGTTGTCAGTAATGGTTAATGTAACTGTATACCAACCATTGGAAGTATAAGTATGCTCTACGTCGCAGTCAAAATTTCCATCAGGTGCATTATCTGGAGTTTCTTCGTAGCTTTGTCCATCTCCAAAATCAAAGTGACATTTTATTATACCTCCATAGATACCTCCTTGTCCATCTTTGTCATGGTTATTTTGAGGATAAGGTAAACCACAAGGATAATTTACGGTGCAACCAGTATCACCTCCAGCATCCGCCACAGGCGGCAGGTTTTTTCTTACTTTGACAGTCATGTCAGCACTGCCACAGGCATTTTTATCATCACAAGCGCGCAATGTAAAAACATAATCGCCGCTTAGCTCATTTGGATAGTTTGGGAAAGTAACGTCTGTGCAAGGATTGTTTGGCGTTGCAATAGTTGCCCCATACCCCGCCGGCCCACTCTTTTGTATCCACAAATAGCTGACAGGATCGCCCTCAGGGTCAGTTGCACTGCCACAGATATTAACTGTGTGCCCGCCCTTAATATTGTTATGCAAGTTATATCCGCTCCCGCCACATATTCCATTCTTATCGGCTGCCGTTAAATAATTATTATAGCAATCCTCGTCAAAGCCCTCTGGAAGCAAGCTCTTTGCAAGCTGCACGAGAGGAGCATTATTGCTTTGCACTTGCTTTTGTAATATTGTGACAAGCGCGCTATCCTCGCTACAGGCATTTTTGCTGTCACAAACCTTGAGCTTAAACTCAAGCGTGCCAGTGGCGCTTGCTGTGAAGTTAGCAATATCTTTATCAGAATTATTTAAGCTTACAGCTGGCCCACTTGTTTGTCGCCACACATAAGTCAGAGGATCATTGTCAGGATCAGAGCTCTGTGAGCCGTCAAGATAGACGGTATCGCCGAGATAGGCTTGCTGGTCAGGGCCTGCATTGGCTATAGGCGCATGATTTGGCTTTTCTACACAGCTATTATTCTGGCATACATAGCCAGCCCCGCAATCAGAATCTTTTGTGCATATAATAGGAGAACTTCCCTTCTCTCCTCCGCAACCAAGGAATAAAAGGGAAGCAATTCCAGCTGAAAGGAGAAATCTTTTAAAAATTTCATAAGGAGGACCCCTCGCAAATGTGAAAATAACCCTCCCAAATCTCTTTATGCTTACCCTCCTTCTGAACCGGCGAAACCATCCCCTGCTCAACCAGGAAGGGATTGAACGATTTATAAGCTCTACCGGGATCCCCTCCTCAAGAAGTTTCGCTTCTACTTTCCTTTCCCTCTGCTCCCAGTTCCCCATCTCCCTTACCTCATAATAAGCTCCTTATGCCTCTCCTCAGCCCTTTTTTCCATCCCCTCAAGGATTTTCACCATATAAGAAATAAGCTCCCTTGTCTCCTTCCTCCCTTCATCAATCAGCCTCTCTGTTCTCGCATTCCCCTCCTCTATCAGCCTCTGTGTCTCCTTTTTCCCCTCATCAATCATCCTCTGGGTTTCTTTAATAAGCGCCTTCGCTTTCTCATCCTCCGATTGAATGAGCCTCTCAGTCCTTATTGACAGATATATGGTAATCACAAGTGCCAGAAATCCAAGGACAAGCGCAAGGATATTTACCGGCTCAGTGCTCATATTTTCATTTTATTCCCTCATCACACTCCAAGTCAAGTTTTGAAGGAAATTTCTGGAATCTTTTAATGCTCTCCTTACACCTCTCCTCCCACTTCTTATCTCCAGTCTCATGAAAAACCTTCAACGCCATCTCATAATATTCAATCCCCTTCTCCACATTTCCCATCCTTATATAAAGGCTTCCAAGGTTAAGGCAGGATTTTCCTTCCCATCCTCTATTCTTTATCTTTCTGAAAATTTCAAGAGCCCTCTCATAGGCTTCCTTTGCCCTGTTGAAATCTCCTGATTCAACATAGATATTCCCTAAATTCGTATAGCATCCGCCTTTAGAGAATTCGTCCCCCATTTCATTAAAAATCTTCAATGCCTCCCCGTAAAGCCCCCAGGCCTTCTCAAAATTCATCAGTTTTAAGTAGCAATCTCCCATTTTCGTATAACATTTTCCTTCAAGGACACTCTCTCTTAATTCCGAAAAAATATCTAAAGCATTCATATAAAATTCAACTGCTTTCCCATAATCACCCTTTTTTCTATAAGTGCATCCAAGATGAAAGTAGCATTTCCCCTGATCCATTTTACTTTTCCCTTCAATTGAGGCTTCAAGAGCTTTTTGAAAAAATTCTACGGCACGGTCATATTCTTTGAGATTCAGCGAAATAATGCCGGCATTCATCCATGCCTTCGCTGCCCTGTAACTGCTTTTTAACGCTGAAAAAATAAGGGCACTCTTCTTGAAAAATTCCCTTGCTCTTACAAACTCACCCATCATGAAAAGGAGCACACCCCTCCTTTCACTTTCAACGGGGTCTTCATTGATGGGATATTTCTTCTCCATCCACTGAATCTCATCAAGAATGATGAGAACCTTACTCGCCAGCTCAATCCCATCCGAGAATTCAAATGGCTTCCCCTCCGTATTTCCCATCCCAACCCTCCGTGATGCTCTTGAATGAATACATGGAATAACCCTCTTTCCTAATTCAAGTGCAAGTTCACATTCCAGTTTTTTCTCTTCTGAAACGGGTGTGGAAGGAATGATTATGCTGATTACATAATTACAATTCTTAAGCACTCTATCCCTTTCCTCCCTCCAGTTTTCACCTTTCCTCTCAGAAATGAAAGTCTTATACCCCCTTTTTTCCAGGAAAAGCCTCAGTTGCTCGGCATATTCCTTCTCTTTTTCATTCCCCCATGAAATGAAAATATTAGACATCATCTCCCACTCGCAATAGAAAAATCTATCAGCTGGAAAGTAGAAGTGCTTTTTCAAACCCTCCGTAGCATATATGTGGCAATGAGATTTATGTTGCTTTTCTCTGCAACTTCAATTGCTGAAGGATGGATGGAAAATGCAAAAAGAAACTTGAAACACTTCTTTTTGCTTTCTTTCTCAAACTCCAAAAAACGCCTTCCGAAAACCTCAACATCGCTTTTAAAAATTCTGCTCTGTGATTCACCAAGAACAACTACCTCCCTCTTGCCCTTCTTACCTTTGCCATAATAGTTTATCTCAATCCTCTCACCATTTCTCTCTATCCAAACAGGCTCAAGGCTTTTTACCTTGATACCATATTTGACCTCCAGATAGGAAGGTAAAAGTTCCCTCCCAAGATCTTCAAGACTGAACCCAATCCTATCACTTAATCCTTTTACCTCCCTCGTAAGAAGGAAAAGCGCATTCTCCGTCCTCCTCTGCGCCTCCGCTAACTCATTCACCCTCTCCTCAGTCCTCCTCTGAGCCTCCGCAAGCTCCGCCATTTTCACTTCAAGATTACCTACCCTCTCCTCCGTCCTCCTCTGCGCCTCCGCTAACTCATTCACCCTCTCCTCCGTCCTCCTCTGCGCCTCCGCTAACTCATTCACCCTCTCCTCCGTCCTCCTCTGAGCCTCCGCAAGCTCCTTCACTGCCTCCGCAAGCTCCGATATAATTTTTCTCACTTCATAGAAATCCTCTCTCCTTACCTGAATCTGCTCCAGCCTTTTATCAATCAGTTCATTTATGATTTTTATATCATCTATTGTTAACGCCATGATTTTATTTTACTTACTTAGAAGAATTAAATCAATACACCGGTTTTCCTCAAAAATAATCTCTCTGAAAAGGTATTGTTTCATCATAATTGACAAAAAGGAGTATACACCATGCAGAACAAATTAGCCATCATCAACTCAAAGAGTGCTGGTAAGGTAATTTACCGAAAAGGAAAAGCAGTGGTGGTAGCTGATATGTGCAGAGGTTTTGTAAGGAAAAAGGAATAGAATTCACGAGGTCAAGACCTTATAGAAAAAACGACTCCCCTTATGTAGAAAGCAAGAACCGGTCAATGGTGAGGTCACATACAGGATGGAGAAGATATGATAGGGAGGAAGAATATGAAATATTTAAGAGACTGGAAAACCTGACAGAAGAATTATCCATTGCTTATGAGAAAAAATTCAGGAGGTTTAAATATGCTTAATCCTGTATCTATTTCGAAGAGATTTTATTTTGAGGAAATACTTACACAGCCAGAAGAAA